>CAZAUQ010000021.1:0-10335 GCA_964488495.1 uncultured Bacteroidales bacterium | reverse complement strand
TTCTTTCTTTCTTTGGTTGCTTCATTTATCTCTTTTTAATGGAAGATTCAGCAATGATCAACTCAGGCTTTAGTACGTATCTTTTTATTTCCTGAGGTTCGTCTGATTCAAGCAGATCGATTAATACATTTACGGCTTTCCTGCCCATTTCTTCAACCGGTTGCCTTACATAGCTGATGGCCGGAGAATAAAGATCAAACACGTCTCCTCCGTCAAAACCAAACACAGCCACATCTTCGGGAATACGGATTTTTAAATGATTGAGTACATATAAACCCTGAACGGTAAGAGAATTGGTAGAGAAAATCAATGCTTCGATGTTTTTGTTTTTGATTTGATTCTTTTCAAAAACCTGTATCATCATTTCGCGATAATTCTCCTGATGTAATTTGAGTATACTAACATTATTTTTTAGGCCGGCTTCCTGCATTGCTTCACTATATCCTCTTATTCGTTCTGATGTATGCAAGAGTTTGGATTCATAGGTTACAAAACTGATTTTCCTGAATCCCTGCGATAAGAGATGTTGAGTAACCTCCCTGCATGCTTTGGCATTATCGAGCGACACCGACAAGGTGTTGATTTTAGGGAAATACCTGTCGACCAAAACCATGGCGTACTTTTGGAGATATAAATCAGCAATGAGTTCTTCAGAATTTTCGCAGGGAACAACAATGATACCGTCTACTCCTTGATTGGCCAAAGTGTTCATGAGCTTTGACAAATGTTCGGGTTTTTCGTCGGAACTGCCGTAAATAACGGTATACCCTTTTTCGGAGGCTGCACGTTCTATTTCACGTGCAAGAATCGCAAAGAAAGGATTTGAGATATCGGCCACTACAAGGCCAAGCAGATGACTTCTGCCGCTTCTGAGGCCTCTGGCCATGATATTCGGTTGATAATTCAGCTCTTTGGCCTTGGCCAATACTTTACGGGTAGCTTCTTCTCCGATTCCGTATTGCTTTGATTTGCCGTTAAGCACCATAGATACCAAGGCCGAGGATACACCAACGGCTTGTGCGATGTCTTTCAGAGATACTTTTTTCTTGAATGCCATAATTTTATAGTGTTTAGTCGACAAATGTAACACTAAATCGTTTTAACACAAAATAGGTTTAAAAAGCTTTATTATTTTTTAATATGACATCTGCTTTCTTATTCTATTCATCTCATTTTCAACACCAGACTAACCTAAACAGTTTAGGTCAGTACATTGAAATATCAACAGTGGTTTTTTCGATGTTTGGTTTATGAGCTACTTTTTTACCGTTACAAAAGAGTAGAAAGCCCTGACCTTTATTGTATTTTTTTCCGGATTTATCCCACAGGATAGTTATATTTTTCCCATGATACATCAGATTGTCCAAACAAAACCAATCCCATTGCTCCTGAGGAATCAGTGGATTGACCTCCAATATATTATCTTCTCTCGGTCGCAAACCCGTCAAACCGGTTATTATCAGATCGGCAAAAGTGGAATGGTTGTAATAACGGCTGCGCAGCTGATCCCCTTTTAACCAATATCCCGTGACTTCGTCGAGGTATTCGCCTATATAAGGCCTGCCTCTGTGATACTGAGATTCCACGTAAAGATTCATCAATTCATAGTAAGTAGCTTTGTCGACGTAATTTTGTTCGTAATTGTTGAGCACATTGGCCATGGCTGTCATGGTCTGTGAGCTGGCAAAAGGCCAGATCGCCCCGTCCCATTCGCATTGACCCACTCCGCGACTGCGAAATTCCGGATGACGTCGTTCTGCTGTAGTCAGACCATAAGGAGCCAGAAAACCCCCAGGGTTTTTGACCTGCAACCAAGCTTCTTCGTACTCTTTCCCCTGCTCCGGCAAATTGAAATACCAGGGTAAATAACCTATCGCTTCGCGAGCCTGAGCCAATTGTCCGTTTTCCCAACGTGTTTCGAAAAATTTTCGTTCAGGATGCCATAAATTGGTTTGGACAAGATTTTTGATGGTATCGGCTTTAGCAGCATAAAGAGCTGCTTTGGCGTCATCTCCGCTCAAAGCGAACATTTTGGACAGAGCCCGGGCATTTCCGTACATGTAACTATTGATGGTTGGACGGGCATTTTTGACGCGCCTGCCCCCGCTGACAGATTCCTCCATACCGTCTCGCACATCAGCCTGCCAGTACATGCCGTCGGGCAATCGATGATCGCCTTCCCAGTTTTTGTAATCCTGCTCCAGATCGGGCAACATATCCAGCATAAATTCTTTATTACCATCTGCCAAATACCTGTTATATACAGCATAGGCAGTCCATGAGCTGAATTTGCGCAATTTTGTCATAGGGGCTCCTTCGTTGCCTCTGTACCACACATGCAGATATTGATCCAGGTATTTGGAATCGCGCAGCCAGCGGGTTTCATAAATATGATGTCCCATAGCACAGGCTATCATATTGTATTTATCGGCATAGGAACGTTCCACCAAAAACTCGTTGATTACATAACCTACAGGGGTTTCTCGTATACCTTTACGCAAAGACCACCAACGAAAATACCACATCTCCTCGAAATTATCCTGAGGACAGCTGAATAAGGGAATATTGGATTGCATCCAGTCCCAGGATTCTGCATTGGGTATAGCCTGAATGATAGGCTCATCTTCCATACGGTTAAAATACTCAACGTAATGCTTATAGTCTTGAGCTTTGAGAATGTTGGCCGATTTGGGAGTTTTGGTTTTCGCCTCACAGGAGGCAGAAAACACCACAAAAATACCTGCTAACAGCCAGGCAACTACTTGTTTCTTCATTGGAACTTATCTTAATTATTGGTTAGTATCAGAGGGAATAACAGGAGCTGTTTCTAATGAATAAATACGGAAACAGGCTTCGGGATCAACAGCATCTGCCCCGGGCAGATCGGTGTATCGGTCGGCCTGAGTCTCAGGTGTAGGATGCAGACGGGGTTCTCCTGTTCTGAACACTATCCTTTCGAGGCTGGCTGCAGGTGCGTAAAAGATTCGTCCCACTTCGCGGCCTGAATTGATCTGCACAGTATAATAACGCATTTTGGTATCGATATTGAGTTTTATTGTATAACTCTTACCGGCTTCGTAGCTGCCCAGGCTGGAATAGCGGGCGCCTGACTTGCTGTAAATTTTTCCGTCTTCGTTGAAACTGATCCGGATAGAGGGCTGACCTTTGGCATCCTGCACTTCTAAGTGCAAAGTGCCGTGATCGTTTTGTCCTGCTTTTATTTCGGTAGTTACTGTAAATTGTGAGGAAGCCGGGAATATCTTTTCGGCTTTGGCATAATCGAAAGGATCTTTATCCCGGAGAGTGAGGCTTTTGCGTCCTTCTTCCTCTTTTTCAATCCGGGTGCTGGCCCATTGCAGATCGTAAGTATTCCACAGGGCTGTTTCCTGGCCGTCGGGCATTTCGTCAAAGACCTCTCTGGCGTGTTCTGCCGCTTTACTGCCAATGGGAACCGGCACAGAAGCCACCCAGATATCTTCTTTGTTCATGCTGTAAGTCAGCCACATTTTTCCGTCAGGAGGAGTTCCGTTGCCTTCCTGAATACCCCGTACATACTGTGGGCCGTACGATTTATACTGACCTCCGTAGCGCATAGGCGTAATTTCACCGTGCACCAACATCAGATCGGTGTATTCCAGTCCGTCTTCGGAGGTGGAAACCGCCAAAGGCCAACGATATTCCGATGGATTGTACACTGTGGCATATTTACTGTCCGAAGTGCGCTGTCCCCAGATCTTGGCATTGCTGTTGACAAAGCCCAAAGCTCGTTCTACAGGTTCTGCCCAGGTTTTGCCTCCATCCGCACTTATCGAAGTAAGCGCATGTTTCCATAAGCCGACTACTCTGCCGTCGGGCAAATGATAATAGGAGAACGCTTTGTATTGTTTTTTTAGCGGGATCAAAGAATCGTTACGATCGGATTCCTCGACCATTTGCATCATATAGAGCGGATTGGCCAAAATCTCATCACAGGCAGCCACAAAATCGGCATCCGTGCTGTTCTTGTACAAAGGATAGAGACTGTTTTCTTCGTTGAAAGATTGATTAAAGCGCAAAAAATAAATCGGTCCGTAACTGCCGTCGGTCTTTATTTCGCGTACTACCCGGCCTATACCCATTCCATCGTTGGGATCGTCTTTGGGAAAGAGGGCAATACCATAATAAGCCAAAGCCAGCAGTTTGTTGTGCGAGGAAACATAAAAGCCTACCCGTTGATGCATCACGGCAATAGCATCTTTGGCTGCTATGTTGCTGCCCGGCTTTTTGAAGCCGTCGGGTATTTTATACTTGGGAAAAATCACTTCGGGCCTGGACCAGTTTATACCGTCCGATGAACGGACCAACAGGGTATGACAGGGAGGAACATGTTCACTGATGGAATCGCTCAGGTATTCCACAAAGAAAGTATTATTCCAGTAAGCCAGCATGGGAGCATGGTTGTATGTCCAGCCATAACCGTCTGAGCTTTTGGGTATATCCCGGTTGGCACGCATTATCTGCACATTATGCACCCCTATGACCGGAGCCAGTTGTCCGTGGTGATAATCCACATTGGACATGGTCGTTCCGGAATAATGCACCCTGTCCTGCATCGGATCTGATTTAGAAAGCGATTGGGCACAGGACACCAACTGTATCGACAACAGAAGCAAGGAGCTTATTAAACATTTTTTCATTGTTGGGGATATTATTGGTTATTCAATGCAGCTTGTTGGCGGTTTTCCATTTCTTTTTTCAAGGCATTCAGCACTTTTTGATCCGCTTTGAATATGGTGCCGTGTTTATGGCCTTCTGGAATGCTGATTTTATCGTTCGCGCTTTCAAAATGGATGAAATCCTTTGTAAAGACTGCTTCGTAAGTTTTCTTTCGATAAGCGTCAAAATAGATCAGCCAGCCCTCAGCTATTTTTACCACCGAAGGTCCTTCGGTAAAAATATCGGTAAAAGGCTCACTGGCCGGGCCAAAGGGGCCGGTCATGGATGAACCGAAAGCTACTTTCAGGTTGCGTTCCGGACGGGTATTGTCTTTGAGCACCAAAACATAATCGTCTTTTGCCCTGGGAACGATTACAGCATCTATCACGCTGAAACCGGGATCGTAAAACAATTTGGTTTCGGAAAAGTCGACAAAATCTTTGGTAGTGACATAATACAAACGATAGTTGCCGTTCTCTTCCTCTATACCCCGTTCAAAACGATAAGGAATGCAGGAAGCCCATATTATTATAAACTGAGCCTGCGTTTCGTCGTAATGAATTTCGGGCGCCCATACATTCACGGTGGTAGTATCAAAGGCCATAACCGGCAGGAAGCGTTGTTCTGACCAATGTATTAAATCTTTGGACGAAGCATAGCCGAAACCCAGGTCTCCTCTCCAGGATGAAGTCCAAACCAGGTGAAAAGTACCGTCAGGAGCCCTGACAATAGAGGGATCACGCATTACTTGCTGATTCCCGACTGCGGGTTTTAAAAAGATACCACCCAGGTCTTCCCAATGACAGGCATCCTCGCTGTATAAAAGCCGCAGGCCGTCAGTAGCCGGTTCGTTGAAAGAACTGAACATATTTACCTCTTTTGGGGTACAAGCGGTAAACAGCAGAATGGTTAAAAGGGGAACAAGATACTTTTTCATAACAGGTACTATTTAGTTTACTTTTGGTTATGTTTTTTGTTTATTCCAGAGGATTTGACCGGGATAGACATTGCTTTATTTTACCGGGCGAAGCCATAACAGGTCTTTTCCTGTAGTTTTGAATAAAGTGCCGGCCTGTACCCTAAAGGCTTTGCCCAGTGGCTGGCCGCTGACAGCGTCTATCCATTGTGCCTGGAAAGGCCGGGTTTCTTTACTCAGATCTATTTCTATCATACCATCACCCGACGGATAGGCAATATAAGCCTGTCCGGCTTTACCCAGCAGCCAACAGGCAGAGGTAAGGGGATTGAGCGAGGATGCATCTTTAAGAAAATCTTCGGGTAAGTCTTTTGGTAATGCACAAAGGGAAGCACCGGCCATAAAGGCTGCCCAGGCAAATTCAGGATAGGAATCTGCCGAATAAATGATTGCCTTTTGGGGATATTGCTTTCGATAATTGCTTACCATAGTATAAACTTCGGCCGCTGACGTTTTTGCCGGTTTTTCGATACGTTCAAATTGGCGTGGAGCAAGATTTAAACCACCTTTGGGAGCAAACACTTTTCCGTTTGCATCCACATACCAATAGCGGATATCGATGACTTCTACCAGTTTTGAGCGGACAGGGTCATTTAAAATCGCGTCCTGCACATCCTTGGTAGTACTTATTGCAATCAGTGCGTTACGACCTGTTTCCTTTTCCCACTCGGCAACGACATCTAACCAAAATTCGACGAAATGCAAGGGGCCAGTGAATTCGGCGCTGATGAATTGCAGCACCGAGGAATTTTCTGCAAAGTTATCCAGGCATTTGCGAATGTAGTTCCGATGCAATTCCCTGCGTACAGGATGATCGACATCGTAAAAATGTTCGGCCATAAACACTCTCTTGTTACCGGCATAAGGCACCGGCTCGGGAAAGCCCGTCTGGTTCACGTTATTGGCAGAGCGCCAGGGAAAATCGGCCCAATGGGCACCGGCTTCAATGATGTTATGCTGAAAATACTGCTGGTAAAAAAGCACCAAACCTTTTTGATCTGCCAGCTCGGCATAGCTTCTGAGCCGATTCCAATACCAGTTGTTCCATTTGGTCAGATCGTATTGACTCAAACCATCCCAGGCTCTGCCCTGGCCGCTGCGGGCAAAAGGCAATTCATAAAAAGGCGCACTGACTTCGCCGTCTATACGGCTGGTTCGTTCGTGATCGTCCCTACGTCTGTCGTACCACAATCCGTAGTTATAATCAACAACCAAAGTGCCGGATTTTTGCATATTGTCGGTAATTTCGTTCAGATCGTCAACCACCCTATATCCTTCGGGCTCAAGAGCGTAACGTGTCAGGTGGGGAGCCTGTAGATTTTTAGGCAACAGACTGCCTCTCCACCAGGAAGGATTGTAACGTCCTCCGGTCAGTATTCTTCCGTCGCGGATCAAGATACCTTCCTTCAATTGCAGAGCCGGAACCGGATGTTTTTCTATCTTTTTGCTCATGTAGGATTCCTGCTGCCATACTTTGCTCAATTGGCCGTCTTTATTGTCGTAGCTGAGACTGATGGGCTCACGCAAAGACAAGGTGTCTATCCAGTCTGAAAGCAATATCAAAGGCTTTTGGGCAGCCAGGGATTCACGCCTGGAGTCTTCAGCGGAGGTTGTTCCTTCACGCGTTAAAGTGATCAACTTATCTTCGCCGGCATTTCTTTTTCCGGCTCTGTCGCGAAGTTGAGCGTAATATAAACTCCAGGGAGAAACGTGGCTGTTTGCCTCGTACCAATAGCCTTTACCGGAGAACTGAGCCCAGGCTCCAAAAGCCCAGTTCTGTGCTGTGCCCGGTTTGGGGCAGGACATGATAGCTGCCGTTGAATTCCAAAACATAGAATTGGCGGTGGTGTAGCTATTGCCATCGTTGGCCGGATCGGGCCTGGAAAAACGCAAGGCATTCGCATGCACGGCACAAATATCAAACAAAACTCCGCTGGACAGGGCATCAATGGTACCGCTGAAATTAAATGGCGAAATAGACCAACACTGTACAAAGGCGTTAGGGCCGGGTGCCCCTGCTCCTACAGCAAAATCGTGGTAGCCATACTCGGCCCAAATGCGCTGAAACAGGCATTGCCCGCCCAAAGTGTAAAAACTGTAACGTCTTTGTCCACCAATTTCGGATACAGGTTCCAGGGATTTACAATCTTCCACGGTGATGCGGGAAGCACTCTCTGTAATGTAAACTGCCGAACCTGCAAAATGTCGAAACTCCACTCTTCTCACCCAGGCATCGCGGATATTCTCCATAGCCACGGCTATCCAGGCATGATTTTCGTCTTTGGGATTAGTTTCATCATAGACCGAAGTCAGCCGCAGATTTTCGAGTCCGGCCTGTCTGATACGGCCCGGCCAATCCAACAAACTTACATCGGCCGATCCGCTTCGGGCCGAAATTTCGTAAGTCAGGGGAGCATCCAGGTTAATTTTATCGCCTTCGATGGCTGTAATTTCTCTTTCCCATCGCATCGAGGGTGTATTCCTCATACGGGCAGGGGGTGTATTTTGTCCGTTGGTATTCTGTTGAGGCCGGTTTGCCGGTATACTTATACGTATATGATCTCCGGCTTTCAGGCGATGACCGGGTAAAGTGAGTTGCATTGCTCCCACCGGTACCAATTCATCGGCTATGGTATAATTAACTCCTGTGTTGCTGTTGTCCAGTCCTTTGAAACGAATAAGAGTGGTCCTGTCTCTGTAATTTGCCACAATTTCAGTTCCTCCCAACCTGTGTCCGCTTCCTCTTAAAACCACGCCTGATGCATTAATAAAGAGCGTAGAACTGACATCATAACGACCGGGTTCCAACAATACAGCTCCTCTAAAGCCATTTTGGTCGGGCTTCAGAGAAGATACGTAATTTAAAGCCGCCTGAATAGAAGCAGTGGCATCGCCTTCCACAACAGGCACCAGGGCTTTTACAGGCACCAGGGGAATCTCTGTTTCAGAGGCCTTATACCCGCTGTATGAATAATCCGGCACCTTGTTTCCTCTTTCGTCGGCATTATATATCAATGAACCTCCTCTTTGTTGCACAGGTAGAGGAAGGCTTGCTTTTTGAGTATATGCCGCAGCGGTTGCGAGAATAAATGATAATAACAATAAAACTTTTTTCATAGCAGCCTCCATTTATTTATACAACCACAATATACCTTCAGGTTTAAACTTATGTACTGAACCTGCTTTTATTTTAAAAGGTTGGCCCTTTGGCTCCCCATTACGGGAATCCAGCCATTGTGCCATAAACTTTCCGCGGGCAGCCCGTAAATCCAGGCTGATTTCTTCGGTCCGGGAATAAGCAATATATCCTACTTTAGGATTGCCTCTAAGCCAGTCTTGAGAATCAATTGCCTTCATTTCTGAAGCATCCCTGAGCAACTGTTCGGGTAAACGGGCAGGTAAATTACACAATGAAGCTCCGGCCATAAAGGCAGCCCATTGTTCCTGAGGCATACCTCCTGCTGAATAAAGGACAGCTTTGTCGGGATAAGCCTCTCTAAGTGCTAAAATGGTTTCAAAGACTCTGCCGGGCATATCTGCTGCCCCTCCGTTCCCGGGTATCAGTGTGGAACCGGCACGGGATTGCTGGCGTGGAGCCAGATTCAGGCCGCTCAGGAGTGTGCTGTAACCTCCACCGGGGAGAGGTTTCCAGTATTTAATGTCGATAACATCGACTACGGCTGCCCGTTTGGAATCCTCCAAAATTTTATCCTGCACGTCTTTAGTTACACACAGCACCACCATGGCATCTTGTTGAGTCTCTGCTTCCCATTCGGCGATTACATCCAGCCAGAATTCCACAAAGTGCAAAGGTCCGGTGAATTCTTCGCTGATGAATTGCAATACTGAACCATTGCCGGCAAAATTGTCCAGGCATTTACGGATGTAATTCCGGTGTAATTCCCTGCGTACCGGTTGTTGCACATCGTAAAACAATTCAGCCATAAAAATACGCTTATCAGCAGCGTAGGGCACCGGCTCGGGAAAGCCTGTTTCGTTAACATTGTTGGCCGAACGCCAGGGAAAATCGGCCCAATGTGCTCCGGCTTCCAAAATATTGTGTTGGAAATAATGCTGATGGAACAACACCAAGTCTTTTTCGTCGGCCAGATCTGCATATTTTTTTAAGCGATTCCAATACCAGACATTCCATTTGGTCAAATCGTATTTACTCAGACCGTCCCAGGCTGTTCCCTCACCGCTGCGGGCAAAGGGCAACTCATAAAAGGGAGGCCAGACATAGCCGTCCATGCGCTTGATCCTTTCGTGATCGTCCCTGCGACGGTCGTACCATAAACCATAATTGTGATCGGTAACCAGAATATTTCGGCTGAGCATGGTGTCTGTCAATTCTTCCAGATCGTCAGTAAATCCCAACCCGGTACGTCCGGGAACATAACGAGTGATATGTGGTTGAGCTTTAGCAAGATATCTCAGTCTTAAATTACCGTTCCACCATACTATGCCCTGACGACGACCTGTCAATACTTTACCTTCTTTCACCAGCAGACCGCCTTCAAGCCTCATCAGGTTTACGGGATCTGATGATACTGTGCTTGTTTTAGGGGTAGATTTTTTCTGCCAGACATTAGATGGATCTTTCTTTTTAGACTTTTCGTATTGAAGCGAAAGTGGTTTACTCAATGTAAGGCTGTCAATCCAGT
>CAZAUQ010000020.1:7365-35455 GCA_964488495.1 uncultured Bacteroidales bacterium | reverse complement strand
TGATGGACGAAATTTTGTTTCAGCGGCGCGTGGAATTATGGTGTGAAGGTCTGGGGCGTTGTTTCGACCTGAGGCGACTTAATCTGGGTTATGATCGCAATTATTCAGGAAGTAATCATACTTGTCTGATTAAGTTGTTGCCTGGAGATTCAAGGTTTCAATTTCTGCTGCCCCTGTACGAAATAGATAATAATCCATTTATTGATGCAGCTCATCAAAATCCACGTTAAGTAACAAAATGCATACATAAAGCATAGCTCTTAACATTAAAAATAAATATGTATTTTTGTGCATTATAAAAATGAAGATGCACAATAAATATATTTTATTACTCATAGGGTATTTGCTTTATTGTAACGCATTATGGGCGGTTATGGCTTATCCTTACCCTTTAGAGGTTGACTTACCAGATGGCTCTAAATTAGAAATTCAACGACACGGTGATGAGTTTTTTAATTATACCACCGATCGTAATGGCTATATCGTTGCCCAACAATCGGACGGATTTTACTATTATGCAGATTTCGACAATAATGGTAAGCTCAATATAAGTAATCATAGGGCAGGAACACAAGTGGCAACCCGTTCAGCCCTGGTGCCTGAAATTAACCTGATACGTGCTGCTCAAACCAGAAGCAGCCGTTTCGAAACAAGCAGGAATTTAACCAAGGCCAACGCCAGCCAAGCCTACGAAGGCCGGCTCAAAACACTGGTGTTGCTGGTAGCTTTTGAGGATAAAGCTTTTATATCACCTACAGTACAGAGTGATTTTAATCGCTTAAAGAACGAATTGGGTTACAGCGATAACGGAGCCACAGGCTCAGTGAGAGATTATTATCGCGACAATTCCATGGGGGTTTTTGATCCTGAATTTGTGGTGATGGGGCCTTATACTTTGTCAAAACCAATGAGTTATTACGGAACCAACAATACTTCCGGTAACGACAGCAATCCAAAACGCATGGTGATAGAAGCTGCCTGGCAGGCCAATCAGGAAGGTATTGATTTCTCTGAATTTGACGGAAACAATGATGGATTCGTAGATATTATTTATGTGTATTATGCAGGATACAACGAAGCCGAAGGAGGACCTGCAGCCAGTATCTGGCCTCATTCCTGGTCTGTTGCCTTTATGGATAGTACAACTCTGGATGGGGTAAAACTGGGCTATTATGCCTGTTCTTCAGAATTAAAAGGTTCATCGGGTACCACCATGACTGCCATTGGTACTGCTTGTCACGAATACGGCCATACTCTTGGTCTGACGGATATGTACGATACTGACGGCACAGAAAGTGGAGGCAGATCTGGGGGCTTGGGTGGTTTAAGTTTAATGAGTGCCGGTAACTACAATAATCAAAGTCGTACTCCTCCTTACTTAACGTCAGAAGAACGTTGGTCTTTGGGCTGGATAACTCCTACAACGATAACAGCAGCCGGTGAATACACCTTAGCTTCCATTGATCAGAACGAAGCATATATTATGCATTCCCAAAATGAAAATGAGTACTTTTTGCTGGAAAATCGTCAGCAAAACAAATGGGATACTCCCATCAAAGGAGAAGGTTTACTGATATATCACGTAGACAAGTCAGATAATATGGTGCTCGGAAAAACGGCTTTGGAGCGTTGGTACAATAATAGCATCAACGTATATCCATTACATCAGTGTATGGATATGGAAGAAGCCGGTGGTTCGGAATCCAGGGGCGATGCTTATGCTTTTTTCCCGGGCTCTTCGGATTTGTATACTTCTTTTACACGCACTTCCAGTCCTTCAACCTTAGCCTGGTCAGGCTTACCCATGGGTAAAGAACTCTATGAAATCAGGCTGGAGGGTGATGAAGTACGCTTCAGGGTGGGATTGGATGAAAAGGTTTATTTTGGAGGGCAGGTATTCAACAAGCAAGGCCAGGCTGTTTCGGGAGCAATACTCTATCTGAAAAAACTCAGCGAAGAACCTGATGTGAATAATGTGAGCGGTTTACGGTCTGCTATGCGCACCACAGAAATTTTTTATACTACCCAGAGTGGCAGTGATGGACGTTTTATTTTTGATGTAGATCTAAGTCTGGGCTATTATGAACTTTTATGTCAATCAGAGGCTTATGTCAATAATTCTCAGATTATTGAATTAATGCAGGGGAGTAACGATATATCTATTACCCTGATAACTGAGACAGAACAACAGATTGAGGGAAGTTTGTCCTGGTGTCAGAATTTCAGCTATGGCGGAGCAATCGGAAATGAAGGAGAAACTTTTATGGCGGGTGCTTCTTGGACAGCGGAGGATTTAAGTCAATTTACCGGAATGTATATCGGGAAGATGACTTTTTTCATAGCCGGAGGCAGTCCTGATGTTGTGGTTTACATTTTTTCTGACGGGAACTTGATATATCAGCAGAACATTGCTGCAGAGGAATTGGTTGCCAACAATTTTTACAGTTTGGACTTATTGGCTGACAGCCTGGTCATAAATCCCGGAAAGGAACTTATTTTGGCTTATGAAGTAAGTAATTATTACAGTAAGGGATATCCTGCCGGAATTTGCAGTGGTAATAGGGTGGAAGGTAAGGGAAATTTAATATCGCTTGATCACGGAACCAGTTGGACAACTTTGTATCAGGAAGCAGAAATCGAAGGTAATTGGTTGATTTCTTTTGATGTATATCGTAGTTCGCAATTTGTCGAAATGGAATCTTTTAGCCTGGATCCCACTGAGGTAACTATGAAAATAGGAGAAAGCCAATACTTGTTTGGGCATATTAAACCTGCGAATGCCAGTAATTGGAAAATTAACTGGACTAGTTCAGATTCTTCTGTCGTCTGGGTTGATCGACTGGGTAAAATCAGTGCACTTGCTGTTGGTCAGTCTACAATAACTGCAACAACTGACGGAGGTAATCGCTCGGCCATCTGCCTTGTAACAGTCAATCCTACAATAAGTTCCAGTCTTAATGTAAGTGTGGCCCAGCATGTATTTTATATGAATTGGGCCGAAGGGCCGGCAGATGTCTGGAAATTATCATGGAGAGACTCCGGAGATTCTGTGTATCAGGATACCATACTTACTCAAAGCTCCTTTTTATTGGGCGGTCTCGATCCTAAAAGTACTATCGAGGTTATGATCAGGGCCTATTCTGCGCAGGAACTAGTGGATGAACATACTGTCAGCGTTACTACTGTAAATAAAAATTCAGAATTCATGGCTATATACACTACCGGAAGTTATACTCCCGGAGATAAATTATTACTGGATGTTCTGAATTTACCAGAAAACGCCACTGTGAATGAATGGAAACTCAACGATGAAGTAATACCAGGTTCTATTCTTGAATTACCTCAGGGGATACATGAATTAAAAGTCGAAGTGAATACACCGGTAGGCATAGAAATAATTCGCAGGCAATTAAAAGTCGAATAAATTATGAAAAGATTTTTTTGCATATCAACAATAATACTGATATCAAGTCTGCTTTACCTGGCATGTGAGAGGGAAGATCCTTTGCTGAAAGCTGCCAGAGAATATCTTAATAATCAGGAGCTCTTTGGAATTTATCAAGATCAAAATCCTATATTTGTCTATAATACAGAGCTTCATCAATTGGCTGACAACGCTCAGGCCTGTTATTTCAGAATACAGAGCGACAGCCAAAACAAAATTCTGCAAATGAGCCTTGACCAGGAACCGGAATTAGGAAAACAATGTCTGATGACTCTTGATGTCAAAGGTATCAGCGGCATAGAAAGCAGTTATAAGGTGGAGGTTATTAAAATGGATGAAACCAAACAAACACTCTGGTTACTTGATCCTACTACCAAAACCGGTTTTGTTATGTTTTACAGGTTTTAAAGGCAACAATGAGAATCTTAAGCCTATTGTGCCTGTTTTGTATTGCTGGCTGCGGATTCAGCGCAGAGAAATCAATACAGCTTAAAGCGGATGAATATCCCGGATCAAGCCTGTCTTATGTGGTTCAGGAAGTTCAGTCGGGTGAGCTGTATGCCGAAATGAATCCCGGGCAGGCTTTGATACCTGCATCGGTGGCGAAACTGCTTACAACGGCTGCTGCACTTGAAATATTGGGTCCTGAAAAGCGTTTCAAAACAGAGCTGGCCTATAGAGGATTACTGGAAAAAGGCAGCCTCAAAGGGGATCTTTATATATTGGGCGGAGGCGATCCTTCGCTGGGATCTGAATATACCGAAGAACAACCTGAAAATTTTCTTCAAGACTGGGTTCAAGCGGTGAAACAGTTGGGGATAAACTATATTGAGGGCGATATCGTTGCCGATGCCTCTGTTTTTGACCAAGAAGCTGTTTCACCTTACTGGTTATGGGAAGATCTGGGCAATTATTACGCGGCCGGTGTGTATGGCCTGGCGGTTTTTGACAACATGTTCCGTCTCGGGCTGAAAACGGGCTTGCCCGGTACTAAGCCTGAAATTCTCTACCTAAAACCGGCATTGCCTGAAATGCGGATAATCAATAATTTAGTCACAAAGGATAATTCCAAAGACAGTGCATATTTTTACGGAATTCCATACTGTTGGGAGCGGGTATTGTACGGCAGTGTGCCTGCCGGTAAAGAGGAATTCATTATCAGGGGCGATATTCCCGATCCCCCTGCTTATCTGGCCTTTCGACTGCAGGAGGAATTAAAAAAAGCAGGTATCAGCGTTAATGGCAAAGTCAGCACTAAGAACGAACCGGGTTTTGCCCGCAAGGCACTGGCCTTTGACGCCGTAAATAATCCGCTGAGTGTCAATGAGGCGGTTGTATTTTATACCAGCTATTCCCAATCCCTGGGTGAACTTATTAAAATTATAAATTACCACAGCCATAATTTGTATACGGAATATCTGTTGCGGCATCTGGCTCTGGTAGCAGGAGCAGAGGTTCCGGTCTCTGCCCGGGACGGCCTGGAAGCATTGCAGCGTTTCTGGGCGCAAAAAGGAGTAGATATCAGCGCCTGGCAATTATACGATGCCTCGGGTTTGTCTCCCCTGAACAGAGTAGATGCGGCAAGCCTGGCAAGGGTGTTGCGGTATATGGCCCTGGAAAGTCCACAGGCTGATTCGTTTTTCAACAGCCTGCCTCAGGCTGCATTGGAAGGTTCTGTGGTGAATTTTGGCAAAAAGTTGCCCGGAACCCTGCGCATCAAAAGCGGATCGATGAAATCGGTAATGGCATACGCCGGTTATTGGCTGCTGGAAGAGAAAACCTATGTGGTGGTTATTTTGTGCAATCAACACAAACAGCCGGCCGCCCGGATACGCAGTGATATGGAGCAAGTATTAAAAAAAATCTACAATAACGGAATAAAATGAACAAGGAAAAGCTATTTCAAGAACTGAAAGAATTGAACTTATTGTGGTCGGGTTTAAGCCGGATCCCTAATTTTCCCAAAGAATTGCTGGAGCTCTCGCTGAGTAAACTCGAAAAAATAAACAGTCTGATGGAGGAGCTAAAGGATATAAGTCCTCATTCACAGACGGAAGCAGTGACTCAAAAAAAGGATAATTCTGAAGTAGGGGAGTTCTCAAAAAAGAAGGAAGCCGCTTCGGCAGAACCCGCTTTCGAGAAGGAAACTCCTGCGGAGGAACCAACTCTCAGCTCTGCAGCAGTCGATTTGAATAGAATACCGTCAGCAGCACCTGAAACTGAGCCGGCATCTGTATCAGCGACTTCGCTTTCAACAACTGCAACTGAGCCGGCATCTGCTTCAGCGACCTCGCTTTCAGCACCGGCAACTGAGTCGGCCGAACAACTTGTTTCGCCTTCTGCGAATAGGATTCCCAAACCGAAAACCACAAAATCTGAATGCCTGGTGGACCGTTTTGAAAAGAACAGTTCCAAAGCATCGATGCAAAAGAAATTGGAAAACAGACATTTTGCCGATTTATCCAAAGCTCTGAGCCTGAACGATCGTTTCCGCTTTAGGCGCGATCTCTTTGGAAATTCTCCCCAAATAATGGATCAAGTCTTGCAGGATATCAATGCCCTCCAGAGTATGGATGAAGCGCTAGCCTATCTGCATAAGAATTATTCTCAGTACAGTGAAACGGAGAGTTTTACTGATTTTTGCACGCTACTCGATAATCATTTTACCAGCTAATCACAGCAGCCATGTCAAAACTGACCCTGGTACCCACGCCTCTGGGAAACCTGGAAGACATAACGCTCAGAGCGCTCAGAATACTAAAGGAAGCCGATCTGATTCTGGCCGAAGACACCCGTACCACTTCCAAATTGTTGAAACATTACGACATCGGTACGCCCATGCTGTCGCATCATAAGTTTAATGAGCATAAAACAGTTGAGCAGGCAGTATCACGCATACAGGCCGGTGAACATATCGCTTTGGTTTCCGATGCCGGTACACCGGGTATCTCAGATCCGGGTTTTCTGCTGGTAAGGCAATGTCTGCAAGCCGGCCTGCCGGTGGAATGTCTGCCCGGAGCTACTGCTTTTGTTCCCGCTCTGGTGGTATCGGGCTTGCCTGAGGAACATTTTCATTTTGAGGGCTTTTTGCCGCAAAAAAAAGGCCGCCTCACACGTATGCGTTACTTGGCAGAATTGCCCCACACTTTTGTGTTGTATGAATCTCCCTACCGAGTGCTCAAAACCCTGACACAACTGACCGAAGTATGCGGCCCGGAGCGCAGGGCTTCGGTAAGCCGTGAAATAAGTAAACTCTACGAAGAAACAGTTCGAGGCAACCTGGAGGAGCTTGTACAGCATTTCAGCCAAAACGAAGCCCGGGGCGAGTTTGTGCTGGTTGTGGCCGGAAAAAGCGAATCCCGGGAACAGCCTTCTCAGATAAGCAATTCCCGGGAATAAGTTTATTCAAAGAAAGTACTAATCTTTCGAGAAAAGTTTAGCAGAAGAAATTTTTACCACTTTCCCATAAGCAGCCAGGGCTTTCAGATCTATAAGCTTGGGATCTCCCACGATGGCAATGGCCATAGGTTTGCCTTTCAATTCCTGTTGATAGAATTCAACTAGTTGCTGCAGGTTGAACTGCTGAATTTCAGCTTCATGCTGTAAAGCGGGATTGGCGGTATAACCAAGGCGTTTCCAAACTTCGTATTGTTGGCTCCTGTTTCTGAAGTCGGGTTGAGTACTAAAAGGTTCCAGCTCCAGATATGCTTTCAGATTCTTTTCTCTTTCCTGATACAGAGGCATGTCGTTGACTAAATTCATAAACAGGCCGATGGCATCGTTCACCTTGTCCGACTGTGTGCCCACATAACCCTGGAAACTAACTTGTTTGTCGGGTAGCGGCGGAGTTCTCAACACTCCGTAGGCAGTATAGGCCATGGAATTTTTTTCCCGGATTTCTTCAAATACCAGACTGGTAAAGCCGCCTGTACCAAAATACCTGTTGAAAGCTTTGTATTTAAGATCGTTTTCGGGTTTGTAAACATTACCGGGAGCGAAGAAGTATATTTTGGCCTGTTTAGTGTCGTTTCGGGGTAAAAAGTAGATGGTGTTTTGTGAATATTCCTGATAGGCTTTCCATTCGGGAGAGGTACTTTCTTTCTCGTTGGCTTTTAAGGGCAGGTATTGGCTTAGAATATCGTAAGCTTCGTCGAAAGGCATTTTTCCGCAATAATGCACTTCTGCTTCATAGTCGGTTGCCCGTTGGAATTCGCCGGTGAGTTTACTCAGACCCATTTCGGTGAATATGTTGTACACACTCGGTCTGTCCAGGTATTCAGAATGCTCGCCATAAATCATATATTCAGCCAGGGCTTCGGCAATTATATTGGGATCTTTGCTTTCGCGCATGCGGCTCTGATAGATGCTGCCCTGAATGTTAAGGAATTGTTTTTCGTCCAGTTGAGGCATCAGTATCTGACGAGTCAATAAACCCAGCGATTCTGTCAAATTATCTTCGAAGCCTTCCATTACCACGTAGAGATAATCTTCATCAACCGTATAACGACAGGTAACATTCAGTTCGGTGATGGCATTTTTGAATTCCTGAGGAGAATACCCGCCCATAATGCCCGCATTATTCATCAGGGCGGTAGAGTATTCGAGATAGGGCATTTTTTCAGTACCGATTCCGTATTTCAGAATTAATGAGAAAACTTCATTTTCAGTGTTTTGAGTATAAAACAGTTTGGACTTGGTATTGATCGGTTTAATAATGACTTCTTCGAAATCCTTAACAGGCAGGGCTTTTTTCTCGTAGTTCATTTCTTCGAAAGCCAGGGCATAAGTCGATTTTTTTCGGGAGCTTTGAGTAATTGGTTTGATGTCGGGCTTTTCCAATTTTTCTCCTTCTGGAATTTTTCCGGTACCGATATCGAAGAGCATATAATTATTGTTACAATAATCGGAAGCAATTCTTTGAATGTCAGATGTTTGAATTTTATTAAGTCTTTCGGTATAATTCAGGGTTTCTTCCAGAGTTTTGCCCGTAATAAAAGCATCGGTCAGAATATCAGCTTTTGCACTGTTGCTTTCCAGATTGAGCAGATAACTGCGGATCATGGCTTTTTTTATGTTATCCACCAGAGCGGCGTCAATGCTGCCTTGTTTAATGCGATCAATTTCCTGGAAAAGCAGTTTCTCAACCGATTTGGTGCTGGCAAATATGCCCTGATTGGGATCGTACGAAGGGATGGCCGTGATTGCGATACGTCCCTGGTCTTCGAGGCTCAGATGACTGGCAGAAGCCCCCATCAGATCTCCGTCCAGCACCAGTTTGTCCAGGTAGCCGGTCTTGCTTCTGTTGGACAGCAAATTCATAAACAGATCGATCACCAGCGCATCGGGATTTCCCATTCCGGCGCCTTTAAAACCTATGTGAATGCGGGGTATGTAAGCCAGGTTGGCTTTAAAATCCTGTCGGCCTTCTACATTCCATCCGGGATAGTCAGGCAGAGAGGAGCTGGTTTTGGCGGGCAGGGCTCCAAAGCTTTTTTCGATCAAAGGCCTGGCAGTTACAGGGTCAATATTTCCTACCAGAATCAAGGCCATATTTTCGGGTATGTACCAGGCATTGTAAAATTCAATCAGTTTACTGATCTGCGGATTTTTGAGGTGTTCTGACAAGCCTATTACCGGCCTCTCGTAGGGATGTCCCTTAAAGAGATGATTCAGTAGAAAATTCAATTCTTTTTGCTCCAGTTGGTCTTCGTAAAGATTGTATTCTTCGTAGACGGTTTCGAGTTCCGATTGAAAGGTTCTGAAAACCGGAGCCCGGAAGCGCTCGGCGTATAGGCTAAGAAAACGCTCCAGCTGGCTGGGTGGAAAATCATTGAAATAGGTGGTTAAATCGTAGGAGGTTCCTGCGTTCATGGCGGTTCCTCCCATGGTAGCCACCAGGGTCGAAAACTCATTCGTCTGGCTAAACTCCGAAGCCTTAATGCTCAATTCATTGATCTCCTTATTCAACGTTTCTTTTTGTACCGGGTCGCTACTGGCGGCTTTTTCGTCGTATTTAGCAATGATTTGTTCATATAGTGCTTTTTCCTGTTCCCAGTCGGTCGTGCCGATTTGATCGGTGCCTTTAAACATAAGGTGTTCCAGATAGTGGGCCAGACCGGTAAATTGTTCCGGGTCGTTCTTGCTGCCCGCGTGCACGCTGACTCTGCCGTGTACGTCAGTCTGGCTGCTGTCCTGCCAGATATAAACCTGCATACCATTGTCCAGTTTGAAATGCGATACATTATTGGCCAAGCTGTTTTGTGTAAATGAGGTCATCAAAACCAGGTAAATTCCTGTAGAAAAAAAGCGTAATAATGAATTGAATTTAGTTTTTTTCATGTTTTAGTTGTTTGAAAATAGCAATAAGAGTTTTTAGTGTATTTTTTGTTTTATAATGCTGTTGCAAAGGAAGCACTTTTTTTTTAATGCAGTCTGATAATAGTTTGAAACTTGGATTTCTATTAAACTTTTCTGTTTTTTACGGACTGTGTCCGAGAAGATAGCTACGTTCGGTAAAATCAAAATAAAATTTTGCTTTTACACTCAATTAACGCTATTTTTCGGACTGTGTCCGAGAAGATAGCTACGTTCGGTAAAATCAAAATAAAATTTTGCTTTTACACTCAATTAACGCTATTTTTCGGACTTCGTCCGAGAAGATAGCTACGCTCGGTAAAAGCAAAAATAAATTTTTGCTTTTACACTCACTAAAGCTATCTTTGTGCGTTAAAAATTGATAGATGCAGTCGAATTCTTCTCTTGATACTATGTCTGAAAGAACTGTTTTGGTCGGTTTAGTCACTCCTGAACAAAACGAGCAGAAAGCTGCTGAATTTTTGGATGAATTAGCCTTTCTGGCCCAAACTGCCGGAGCATTGCCCGTTAAACGTTTTTTTCAGCGATTGGACCAGGCTAATCCCAAAACTTTGATAGGATCCGGAAAACTGCTTGAGATCAGGGACTATATCGAAAATAACGATATCAGTATGGTCATCTTTGACGATGACCTTTCTGCCAAACAATTAAAAAATCTGGATCAGTCTTTAAAAGTAAAGGTTCTGGACAGGACCAGTCTGATTTTAACTATTTTTGCCGAACATGCGCAGACCGCTTACGCTAAAAAACAGGTTGAATTGGCTCAATATCAATATTTTCTGCCTCGCCTTACCCACCTATGGACTCACCTGGAACGTCAAAGGGGCGGAGGAGGAGTGAAAATGCGCGGCCCGGGAGAAACCCAAATCGAGACAGACCGAAGAATAGTTCTAAGCAAAATAGCTCAATTAAAAAAAGAGCTTAAGCAAATCGATAAGCAAAAAGTGGTACAACGCAGCAACCGGGGTAAAATGGTCCGTGTTGCTCTGGTAGGTTACACCAATGTGGGCAAATCAACTCTGATGAATCTCTTGAGCAAAACGGAGTTACTGGTAGAGAATAAATTATTTGCCACCCTCGATACCACCGTACGTAAGGTAATAATCGATAATTTGCCCTTCTTGCTGAGCGATACCGTCGGTTTTATCCGCAAACTACCTCACGATCTGGTGGAGTCTTTTAAATCGACCCTGGACGAAGTCCGCGAGGCCGATTTATTGATTCATGTAGTGGATATTTCACATCCCGGTTTCGAAGAACAGATTGTTGTAGTAGAAAATACCTTGACTGAATTGGGCGTACATGATAAACCAATAATACTGGTTTTCAACAAAATAGATGCTTATTCCTTTGTGCCGAAAGAAGAAAGCGATTTGAGTCCTGAATTGCCCGAAAACAGGACTTTACAGTCGTTACAGGCTTCCTGGATGTCTAAGATGCAGGACAATTGCCTCTTTATTTCGGCAGCGCAACGTACGAATATCGATGATCTGAAACAAATGCTCTACGACAAAGTGAAAGAAATTCATATTACCCGCTTCCCCTATAACGATTTTTTGTATTCCCATTACGATAATTCTCAAGAAGACAATACACTTTAATACTTTCCCGTTATGATACCTCCTTATCGCAAACTCAATCCATCCGAAATTGAGCAACTCGGTTTTCAGGCTTGTACTGCAGACGATTGGAACAAAATTCTTGTTCACGAGGATTTTTCGGCCGAAGCCATACGCAGCGTCCATTTTTCAGGCGATATTAAGCTTGGAAAATTCGAAGCTTGTCATAATCTACCTGGTAACGTAAAAAAGAAATCAGGTATTCGCCGGGCTCACCTGCACAATTGCGAAGTTGGTAATAATGTACTCATCGAAAACATCGGAGAATACATAGCCAATTACATCATCGAAGACGATTGTTGCATTGAGCAGCTTACTTTTATGATCTGTGATGCCGAAAATTCTTTTGGCAACGGAGTCGAAATTGAAGTCTTGGACGAAACCGGCGGTCGTTTGTCGCGGATGTATAACGGTATTTCAGCGCATACTGCTTATTTGATGGCTATGTATCCCGGACGCAGCGATCTGCAGGAACAGCTCAAAAAGCTGGTTGAACAGAAAACCCTGCAGGAACGTTCGGACAAGGGCAGAGTAGGACGCTCATCCTACCTGATCAATGCCGGTATGATACTGAATGTCAACATGGGCCCTTTTACCAAAGTCAGAGGTTCCTCTTTTTTGTACAACGGCAGCATCAATAGCACAGAAGAGGCCCCCATACAGGTTGGGGCCGAAGTCAATGCCCAAAGCTTCATACTCTCACCGGGTTCAGAAATCAAAGACGGGGTGCATTTAGTACGTTGTTTTGTGGGAGAAGCCTCCATTCTGGGACATGGTTTCACCGGCCATGATTCCTTTTTCTTTGCCAATTGCCGTATGGAAAACGGCGAAGCCTGCGCCAGTTTTGCAGGCCCTTTCAGCACTTCGATGCACAAATCTACCCTTATGATAGGCGGTTTGTTCTCTTTTTGTAATTTCGGCTCGGGTTCCAACCAGAGCAACCATCTCTACAAACTAGGCCCCATGCACAGCGGCGTGTTGGAGAGAGGTACCAAAACAGGCAGTGATTCCTACTTGTTGTGGCCGGCAAAAATCGGCTCCTTCTCACTGGTTAAAGGCCGTCATATCAACAATCCCGATACAACAGCTTTCCCCTTCTCTTACCTGGTCGAAAACAGAGGTGTGAGCTACCTGGTACCTGCTGCCTCACTGCCCAGCATCGGATTAATGCGTGACGTGAACAAATGGCCTGACCGCGATGCCCGTAAATCGTCCAAAAAACAAGACAAGATCATTCACTATTTTCTCAACCCCAATACCATAGAGGAAATCCGCAAAGCCATAAAGATTGGCAACGACCTGCGCTTGCACGCTTCACTGGGTTATAATCCCGAAGACGCTGCTATGCAGGGTGTGGTGAGCGAACTCAGGCATGCCGCCCCCGATGATCCCATACTCGAATACCGTTATCGTGGTATGCGCATTCGTCGTGCTTCGCTCGAAAAAGGTTCTGCCTTGTACAAAGCAGCTATACAAATTTACCTTGGAGATGTCGTTTTCCGGCAAATAGAGACCTTCAAGCAGTCAAAAGACCTGGACAACAACCTAATCATCTGGAAAGACTTTATCAAAACCCGGGTGTTTGACAAGGAGATTCCGTACAATCAGGAAAAATGGCTGGATATCTCCGGTCTGGTTGTTCCTGAAGCAGCTATAGAGTACCTGATCGGTTGCATCGAAAGAGGCAAAATCACCAGTGTCGATCAACTCGAAGATCGTTGGGAAGACTTGTATCAGACCTATCAGGAAAGGGAGTGGGCTTATGCCTTCCCGCTGATAGCCGAACTGAGAAACATTGCCCTTCGCGATATCAAACCCGCGACCTTGCTCACCGTGTTAGATGAATGGCAGGAAGCCTCACTAGCGCTCTACAATCAGGCTTTGCTCGATGCTGAGCTCGAACTGTCCATGAAACGTTCTTTTGCTCCCGAAGAAGGTGAGGTTCCCAACTCCTTCGTGGAAAAATTACGAAAATTCATAGGCGAGATACCTTACAAAGCCGATTCCGCCAGGCAATTTATTCAACAAAACATCATTCAGAATAATCTGCATTAAATTCATTGTAAATCTCTTTTTAATTCTCTTATGCCCGTACCCGAATTTAAGTATCAAAAGCCTTTCCCTCTGGGAAAAGACCACACCGACTATTATTTATTAAGTAAAGAATATATTTCAACTGCTCAGTTCGAAGGCAGAGAAATCCTGAAAGTTCAACCCGAGGCACTGCGACTGTTGGCCAGAACAGCCATTCGTGATTGTTCTTTTTTACTCAGGCCTGCCCATCAGGCTCAGGTGGCTGCCATACTGGATGATCCTCAGGCCAGCGAAAACGATAAATACGTTGCACTCACCATGTTGAGAAATGCCGAAGTGTCGGCCATAGGCGTTTTACCCTTTTGCCAGGACACAGGCACCGCCACCGTAGTGGCCAAAAAAGGCCAGGAAGTCTGGACGGGCGGGGGAGACGAAGAAGCTCTTTCACACGGAGTTTACGATACCTATACCCGCGAAAACCTGCGCTATTCACAAACCATAGCCTTGGATATGTACCGCGAAAAGAATTCCGGATGCAATTTGCCCGCTCAAATAGATATTCAGTCGGTCGAGGGCAACGAGTACAGCTTTTTGTTTATCGC
The DNA here is from genome assembly GCA_964488495.1 of uncultured Bacteroidales bacterium. Taxonomy (GTDB): domain Bacteria; phylum Bacteroidota; class Bacteroidia; order Bacteroidales; family UBA1402; genus UBA1402. The sequence continues at coordinate 21,380 of CAZAUQ010000020.1, read as the reverse complement.
CAAAGGCGGTGGCTCGCAAAACAAAACCTATTTGTTTCAGGAAACCAAAGCCCTGCTGAATCCCAAAACCCTCGAAGCATTTTTGATCGACAAAATGCGCAGCCTGGGTACCGCCGCATGCCCCCCCTATCATATTGCCTTTGTCATTGGAGGCACCTCGGCTGACATGACGCTCAAAACCGTCAAACTGGCCTCTACGCATTACTACGATGCCCTGCCCCTGGAGGGCAACGAACACGGACAGGCATTTCGTGACGTACAATTGGAAGAAAAGATGCTCAAAGCTGCCAGAGAATTAGGTATAGGAGCTCAGTTTGGCGGGAAATATTTTGCACACGACCTTCGCATTATCCGCCTGCCACGTCACGGAGCCTCCTGTCCCGTTGGACTGGCTGTTTCCTGTTCAGCCGACCGCAATATTAAGGCAAAGATCAACAAAGAAGGCATCTGGCTCGAAAAACTCGAAGAAAATCCCGGACGGTTTATACCTGCCGCTCTTCGTAAGGCTGGCGAAGGAGACGCCGTTAAAATAAACCTGAATCGTCCCATGCAGGAAATACTGGCCGATCTGAGCCAATACCCCGTGGCCACCCGTTTATCGCTGAGCGGAACCATCATCGTCGGCAGGGACATTGCCCACGCCAAGCTCAAAGAACGACTGGATGCCGGCCAGGGTTTGCCCCAATACATCAAAGACCACCCCATTTATTACGCCGGACCGGCCAAACAACCTCAGGGTATGCCTTCGGGTTCTTTCGGGCCTACCACTGCCGGACGTATGGATCCTTATGTGGATTTATTCCAACAACACGGCGGCAGTATGATTATGATAGCCAAAGGCAATCGCAGTCAGCAAGTGACCGATGCCTGTCAAAAATACGGTGGCTTTTATCTGGGCAGCATCGGAGGCCCTGCCGCTATTCTGGCCGAACAAAACATTAAATCGGTAGAATGCCTGGAATACCCGGAATTGGGCATGGAAGCTATCTGGAAAATCGAAGTGGAAAATTTCCCGGCTTTTATACTGGTCGATGACAAAGGCAACGATTTCTTTAAGCAAATCAAGCCGGTTTGTCTGACCTGCTGAGCATTATTCCCTGTATTTTCCTTCCCCTGTATCTTCGATGATACTAAGGTAGCTATGATAACGAGATTGGCTGATTCGCTGTTCTTCTATTGCTTTTAAAACGGCACAACCCGGTTCGTGCCGGTGTGTGCAGTTGTTGTAGTGACAAAGGGCCGATGTGCGAAAGATTTCAGGAAAGAAATGACCCACCTCGGCGACCTGCATATCAACTGTATTAAATCCTTTAATCCCCGGAGTGTCAATGATAAAGGTCTTATCTTCGATTTCGAACATTTCGGAATAGGAGGTAGTATGTTTCCCTTTATTATGGTAATCCGATATCAGGCCAACCTTGGTCTGAATGTCCGGATTAAGCTTGTTGACCAGAGAAGATTTGCCTACGCCGGAGTTACCCGCCAGGAGGCAGATTTTGCCCCTAATCAATGAGCGGATTTCCTCCAGGCCTTCGCCCCTCAGGGCAGATAATTTAAGGCAGGCATAGGGGATGGACTTATAAAGCCTTATCAGCGCTTCAAGGTATTCATTATCCTCAGTTCCGTAAAGATCTGTTTTATTAAAGAGCAGGCAGCAGGGAATGCGATAGGCTTCGGCGGTTGCCAGAAAGCGATCTATAAAAATGGTATGGGTCTGCGGGTGGTTAACGGTGACCATAAGTAAGGCCAGGTCAATATTTGCCGCCAGAATATGTATTTGTTTCGAAAGGTTGGTCGGTTTACGTACAATGCAATTGCTGCGTTCCAGCACCTCTGTAATAAAGTAAGTCTGATGGTCGGAGGTCTTTTCAATCAGCACACGGTCACCAATGGCTACGGGATTGGTACTGCGCAGGCCTTTGATTCTGAAATTCCCCTTTACCAGGCATTCGTGCAGGTTTCCGGCGGGAGTTTTGACAAAAAAGACATTGCCGGCGCTTTTGATGACCAATCCTTCCATCGGCGAGCTTATACAGTCATGATTTCTTTTTCTTTGAGGGCCACCATTTCATCGATGGATTTGATGAATTTGTCGTGTGTTTTCTGGATATCGGATTCGGCATCCTTGCCAATATCTTCCGATAAGCCCTCTTTGACCAGTTTTTTGATGGCATCTATCGTGTCACGACGGGTGTTGCGAATGCTGATCTTAGCTTCTTCTCCTTCGTGTTTCACTTGTTTGCTCAGCTGACGGCGTCTTTCTTCGGTGAGCGGAGGCACCGCCAGTCGAATGACTTCACCGTTGTTAACCGGGGTAATGCCCACATCGGAAGCCATTATGGCTTTTTCGATTTCCTTGATCATATTTTTTTCCCAGGGTTGTATGGCGATGGTCTTGGGGTCGGGAGTGCTCAGGTTAGACACTTTGTCCAGACTCATCTGCGTCCCGTAATAATCGACGCGGATGCCGTCCAGGATACGAACACTGGCTTTGCCGGCACGAATCCGGGAAAGGGTTTTTTCCAGAAAGTCGATGGTTTGAGCCATATTTTCATTGGCCATACTCAGGTAAAGTTCCAATTCTTCGTTCATAGCTATAGGTCTTAAATGTTTGCTGTAATTAATTGTGAACCAAGGTGCCGATGTTTTCTCCTTTCAGTACTTTTACCAGATTTCCTTTTTTGTCCATATTAAATACAACGACAGGCAAATTGTTTTCCCGGCAAAGAGTGGTAGCTGTCAGGTCCATTATTTTAAGGTTCTTGTTGTAGATTTCTTCAAAGCTGATTTCGTCGTATTTAACAGCACGGGGGTCCTTTTCGGGATCGGCCGTATAAACACCGTCCACGCGGGTGCCCTTGAGCATCAGATCAGCTTTGATTTCGACTGCCCGCAGCGAAGAAGCAGTGTCGGTAGTGAAAAACGGACAGCCGGTGCCACCGGAAAAGATAACCACTTCGCCTTTTTCGAGAAAGTTAATAGCTTTGTCGGTGCTATAGTGCTCAGCTATAGGTTCCATATTGATAGCGGTAAGGACATGATTGGCCACACTCAGTTTAGTTAAGGCTGAGCTCAGGGCCAGGCTGTTGATTACGGTAGCCAGCATGCCCATCTGATCGCCTTTGACCCGGTCAAATCCATTCAAAGAGCCGCTCAGCCCCCTGAAAATATTTCCGCCTCCTATCACTATACCTACCTGAATGCCCATAGCCTGCAGCTCTTTAATCTGTTCGGCATAGTCGTTGAGGCGCCCGGGATCTATCCCGTAGTTGCTTTTACCCATCAGTGACTCACCACTGAGTTTCAATAATATTCTTTTGTATTTCATGCCGATCTTATCCTAAATGCGCAAAAATACATTTTTTTGCGCTAAATCAAATACTCTATTTCTTTAAATGCAAAAGCTCTTATGCTGCCTTCGTCACTTTCGAGCTCCAGTTGTCCGCCCGGCAAAACACGTAGTATCCTGGCCATGAACAAGCGGTTCCCCTCTTTATAACAGTGTAAACCTTCTCTGCGGTAAAGATGCCGGTGATAATCCTTTGCTATTTCTTTTTTTCCTTCTTCGGTGAAGGTTTTGGCATAGGCTTCACCCAGGTGGCTGTGCAGTGCAAGTGTCAAAGCCTGTAAATCATAAGCCCGTCCGCACAGCTGAAAGACAGAAACAGGGTTGGGGATGCTTTCGCTAAACTGTTCCTGGTTTACATTTAAACCTATACCCACAATGCTGTCCAGGATGGTTTTTCCCCTCAGTTCGTTTTCAATCAAAATACCGGCAATCTTTTTGTCCTCAACATAAATATCGTTAGGCCATTTAATTTCGGCTCTTATACCGGTTTCATCGCGCAGTGTTTTCAACAGAGCCAGCGAAACAGCCTGCGATAATACGAAGGAACAGGCCGGTCTGAGGTGTCCGGGGCGAAGAAAAACGCTGTAAGCGATGTTTTTGTCTGCTTCCGATGTCCAGACATTGTTTTGTTGACCCCGTCCGGCTGTCTGACGGAAACTGGCCAAAGCAAAAGCTTCACTCAGTTGAGACTCTTGCTTGCGTATTTCCCTCAACAGAGAATTGGTAGAGCTTAGTTCGGCAATAAAGTGAATATCGGCTGCAGTGAATGTTTTCATAGTACTTGCCCGGCTTTGAAATTAAAAAGCTTGCATGGGAGCTCTGAACGCGTCCTGGATGTGCTCTATTTCCCATTGTTCTGCCCGCCTGAGCAGGGATAAAATATCAAAACGCACCGGCAGGTCAATCTGATGGAGTTTTATATAGTGGTGGGCTGCCTGCACAATGCGGCGTACTTTTTTATGGTCCACTGCCTGCCAGGGCTCTTCGTACTCGCTTCCGCTGCGTGTTTTCACTTCAGCTACAATCAGGTTATTCTCAAAAAGGGCAATTATATCCAGTTCTTTATGTCCGGAATGCCAGTTGCAATCCAGTATTTGGTAGCCTTTTTGCCGGAGAAAATCCTGAGCGGCAGTTTCGCCCGATTTTCCTAATTCGTTGTGTAAGGCCATGTGCTTAGCGTTTCTTTTTAAAAAAATCCTTGAGCAAGCCGGCACATTCTTCTGCCAGAATTCCTGAAATCACTTTGGTTTTGGGATGCAAAGCCCCCGGAGCCTGCAGGCTGTATCCTTTTTTATCGTCAGGGCAGGCATAAATCAACTCTCCCAACTGAGACCAGGCTATGGCTCCGGCACACATCAGGCAGGGCTCCAGAGTAACGTAGAGCCTGCAGTCCTGCAAATATTTACCGCCCAGAGTGGAGGCTGCTGCCGTAATGGCTTGCATTTCGGCATGAGCTGTTACATCGTTCAGGGTTTCGGTCAGGTTGTGTCCCCGCGCAATCACTCTGCCTTTGCTCACTACAACAGCTCCCACCGGAATTTCGTTTTGCTCGTAGGCCAGCATGGCTTCGTGCAGTGCCAGGCGCATATATTTTTCGTGGAGAGTCATTCAATGCATTTCTTCTTCGTGAAACAAGGTGGGATAATCCTCGTTAAATCTTTTCAGGATGCTTGTCATTAAAGTGCTGCGAATCAAATGTGAACGGTTGGTGATGTTGTATTTTTTACAATACGACAGCAGGGCATTGTGTTCGGCTTCGTTAAGCGCAAATACTATTCGTTTGTTTCTTGGCCTGTGGGCTGATTTGGGCAGGATTTTTTTCTTGCCGTTTTTTTTCTTTCCTTTTTTGGAGGAGCCCTTAGATGTTTTCATGAGCGAATGCAGACAAGGTTTTGAAATTCAAACGCTAAATAACACTTTTTATTTGTCTATTGCAAATGCTTATCAGCTTTTGTAAAAAGAGAAAGCAGAATATACCAAAGAATACACAGGGCGATGGCTTGCCATCCAAAAATCAGAATTAACAACAGGCAACTTGCCAAAAAGAAATACCTGAGTCTGTTCCCTTTTAAAGAAAAGCGCGAAAACTTAAGCGAGAACATGGGTATTGGTGATACCAGCAACCAGGAAAAAAGCATGATGAGCATTGGAAGTACAAGAGCAGTTATTTGAAAATCAAACTCCTGTAAAGCGGCAATACCAAAAGCCCAGAAAAGGGCATTGGCCGGCGTGGGGAGGCCTATAAAACCCTGACTTTGTCTTTCGTCTATATTAAATTTGGCCAGCCTCAGGGCCGAAAACAGGGGAATCAAAAAAGCCGAGTATGCAAGGATAGGTACTGCGTTTTCGTTCAACAAGCCCGCCGCCAGGTCGCGGTAAAAGTTGAAGACGATCATAGCCGGAGCCAGTCCAAAACTAATGACATCTGCCAGGGAATCGAGCTCTTTACCCAAAGGAGAATAAGCCTTGAACAAACGGGCGGCAAAGCCATCCAAAAAATCAAAAGCAGCAGCCAGTGCAATGAGAGCCGCGGCTACCAGGTAGGATTTTTCGAAGGCGAAGACAATCGATAAGCTCCCTGAAAGGGCGTTTAATAAAGTGATTCCGTTGGGAAGATGTTTAAACAGTTTCATGTCGTTCTTTGGTTTTAAAGCGGGCAATGACTGTTTTGTTACCCACAACATGTGTCCCCGGTTCAACAAGCATGTCAACAGAGTCCAGAGGAAAAAACAAATCGACTCTGGATCCGAATTTAATAAAACCCAGGTGTTCGTTCAGCTTACAACGTTTACCGGTATGGGCGTAGGTGACAATGCGCCTGGCCAGAGCTCCGGCAATTTGGCGGACCAGAACGGTTTGCTGATTGTAAGCAGCCCGGATAATAACACTGGAATGTTCGTTTTCGCTGCTGGCTTTGGGCAACCAGGCCGCGTGATAATTTCCGTTGCGATGGCTGTAATGAATCACCTTGCCCGCCAAAGGATACCAATTGGCGTGTACATCGGTAACAGACATAAATATAGACACCTGCAGGCGTTTTTCTTTTAAGAGCAACTCTTCGTAAACAGGCTCAATGACCACAATTTTTCCATCGGCAGGCGACACAATGTCGCCCGGATTAGCTTGTATGTAAAGGCGTCGGGGGCTTCTGAAAAAATTTGTAAAAAAAAGAAATAAAACGGATGAAATCACCAAGCTGATACTGGAAAAAATTCCACCTGCCAGGAAAAAAAGTAAAAGGTTGATAAAAACCAATGCAAGAGCAACAGAAACCAAGAGTTTCCATCCCTCTTTATGAATGTATATCCTGAAAGGAATTTTCATCAATAAGCCTTAGGCCGCAAAAATACAATAATATTTTAATAATTGAAATGCTTCTGTTTATGGAGCTTTTCAAAGAATCTGTTGTAAAATTATAAAAAAGAGGAGCATTGTTACAGAATTTTATGTATGTTTGTTTCTCAAAATTTATGATGAGAAATGATGTCCGCCTAACAAAAATTCGCAACGTTGATTATTAAGAAACTGTAAAACAAATCAATATGATTACTGATACGTATAGAGTGCCTTAGATTTATTTATGTCTCATTTATTAAAAATTATTATCATGAAAAAAACACTTACATCAGTTTTACTGGCCTCATTACTGGCCTTGTTTGTGAATTTCAATGCTAATGCACTGGGTGCACCTCTTGAAAAGGGAACCATTGTTGGTACAGTTGCTTTGGGTTTTCAACCCGGCTTGGGTGGTAGCCTGGGTGCTGAATATGTTGTGGCCGACTCCTGGTGGGAAGGTCATTTTGCCGTTGGTTTGGGAATACATGCAGCTTCTATTTCCTCGAACGGAATTAATTACAGCATTATGCCAAAAGCTACTTACGGTATTTTTCTTAACGACGCGATTGAATTGCATGCCGGTGTTCAATTGGGTTTCGGACACAACAAAAACAGAGGCAATGGTTTTGCCTATGGAGGTTTACTGGGAGGTCGTTACTTCTTTAACGACACTATGGCCCTTGGCCTGGAAGTGAATTACACCGGCTGGGGTGCAGCCTATACACCTTTTGTATCGTTGGGATACACCATTCTTTTTTAGGCTTTAACTGATTCATTAAATCTAAAAAAGCCTGCGAAATTTTCGCAGGCTTTTTTTTAACATAGACTTGGACGAACTTTAATACAGACTTGACCCGAATATGATAAAACAGCTTTATCTTTAAGGCTGGAAGTCTGTTTCTTATAAATACCTAATTATGAATTCATTCGTACATTTACACGTGCATTCCCAGTATTCCATCCTCGATGGACAAGCCTCTATACAAGATTTGGTAGACAAAGCCGTCGCTGATAAAATGCCGGCCATAGCTCTGACGGATCACGGCAGTATGTTTGGAGTGAAAGAGTTTCATAATTATGTTAAAGCAAAAAATGCCCAATCTCAAACTCCGATAAAACCCATTATTGGTTGTGAAGTTTATGTTGCCCGCAATGGAAAAGAATTGCATCGAAAAGAGGTCAAAGAAGATGCCCGGGGTTGGCACCTGATCTTGTTGGCCAAGAACTATAAAGGCTATAAAAACCTCATAAAATTAGTTTCCCGCGCCTGGACAGATGGTTATTATTATTGTGCCAGAACGGATCACAAGGATCTGGAAACCTACCGCGAAGGGCTGATAGCCTGTTCGGCTTGTCTGGGTGGAGAAATACCCAGCCACATCCTCAACGATAACCTGGAACAGGCCGAGCAATCGGTTCGCTGGTTTAAAAAAGTGTTCGGTGAGGATTTTTATCTGGAATTGCAACGACATAAACCCACCCAGGCCAATGCAGCCCAGGATACCTATCCCAAGCAGCAATTCGTCAATAAACACCTGATAGAATTGGCTCAAAAATACCAGATAAAACTCATAGCCAGCAACGACGTGCATTTTGTGGACGAAGATCATGCCGAAGCTCATCACCGGCTTATTTGCCTCAATACAGGCAACGATGTGGACGATTACAACAAAATGGCCTATACCAAACAGGAATGGTTCAAAACCGTTGAAGAAATGCAGGCTGTTTTTCAGGATCTGCCTCAGGTGCTGGAAAACACGCTGGAAGTAGCCGATAAAGTGGAGTATTATGACATAAACCACCAACCTATCATGCCTGATTTCCCTAAACCCGAGGGTTTCAGTGACGATAACGAATACCTGCGCTTTCTTACTTATAAAGGAGCCGAAAAAGTTTATCCGGACATGAGCGAAGAGGTCCGCGAACGCATCGAATTTGAGTTGGAAGTGATAGGGAAAATGGGTTATCCGGGCTATTTTCTCATCGTGCAGGATTTTACTACAGCTGCGCGGAATATGGGTGTTTCCGTAGGGCCGGGCCGGGGTTCTGCCGCCGGTTCGGCTGTGGCCTATTGTTTGGGCATTACCAGGGTGGATCCCATCAAATACGATTTGCTGTTTGAGCGTTTTCTCAATCCCGAACGGGTTTCCCTGCCCGATATCGACATCGATTTTGACGACGACGGCAGAAACGCCGTTTTACATTGGGTAGAAGATCGTTACGGCAAAGAAAAGGTAGCTCACATTATCACTTACGGCACCATGGCATCCAAATCGGCCATCAAAGATGTGGCCAGGGTGCAAAAATTGCCGCTGTCCGAGTCGGATCGCTTATCCAAGCTGGTTCCCGATAAAATTATTGACCCGGCCGATTCTCAGAAGCGCCTCAAGGTGAATCTGAAAAATGCCATTGCTTATGTGCCTGAACTTAAAGAGGCTGCAGAATCGGACGATCCCGTGTTGCGCGACACCATGAAATACGCCCAGCAACTCGAAGGCACTGTCCGCAATACCGGCGTACACGCCTGCGGAGTTATCATCGGCCGTGACGACATTTCCGACTGGGTGCCTGTCAGTACGGCCGAAGACAAGGAAACCGGCGAAAAATTGCTGGTGACCCAGTTCGACGGTTCTGTCATTGAAGATACCGGATTGATAAAAATGGACTTTCTGGGCTTGAAAACCTTGTCCATTATCAAAGATGCCGTCGAAAACATCCGCTTGTCCCGTGGTATAACGGTAGACATTGACAACGTATCGCTCGAGGACGATAAAACCTATGCTCTTTACAGTGCCGGCAAAACCGTGGGTACTTTTCAGTTTGAATCGGCCGGCATGCAAAAATACCTGCGCGATCTGCAGCCCTCCAAATTTGAGGACCTTATTGCCATGAACGCCCTCTACCGGCCGGGCCCCATGGATTATATTCCTCAGTTTATCGCCCGTAAACAGGGCAAGGAAGCCATTGAGTACGACATCCCTGTGATGGAACGTTACCTGAAAGACACCTACGGTATTACCGTTTATCAGGAACAGGTGATGTTACTGTCCAGATTGTTGGCCGGTTTCAGTCGCGGAGAATCCGACGAACTGCGCAAGGCCATGGGTAAAAAGATTCGGGAAAAACTGGATAAACTTAAACCCAAATTTATTGAAGGAGGCAGGAAAAACGGCTACGACGAAAGCGTACTTAACAAGATCTGGGCCGACTGGGAAAAATTTGCTTCCTATGCCTTCAATAAATCCCATGCCACCTGTTATTCTCTGGTGGCCTATCAGACCGCCTGGCTCAAAGCCAACTATCCTTCTGAGTACATGGCTGCCGTGCTGAGCCGCAGTGTAAACAACATCAGCGATGTAACCAAATTTATGGACGAATGCCGCTCCATGGGCATCCAGGTCTTGGGGCCTGACGTCAACGAATCCAATTATAAATTTACCGTCAATAAACAAGGCAATATCCGCTTTGGTCTGGGAGCCATCAAAGGCATGGGAGAGAGCGCTGTCAAAGCCATCGTCGAAGAACGTGCCAATAAACCTTACGAATCTGTTTTCGATTTGGTTGAACGGGTGAACCTGAATGCCTGTACACGCAAAAACATAGAAGTGTTAGCCCTGGCCGGAGCTTTCGACAGTCTGGGAGAAGTTCAACGGGAACAGTTTTTTGCCGAAAACGACAAAGGCGAAGTCTTTCTGGACGTGTTGATGCGCTATGGCAGCAGAATCCAACTGGACAAGGCCGGCAATCAAAACACTCTGTTTGGAGGTGAAATGGAAGTGGCCATCAGCCGCCCTGATATTCCCAGAGCGCAAAGCTGGTCGGAACTGGAACGTCTCAACCGCGAAAAAGAATACGTCGGAATGTATCTTTCCTCTCATCCCCTGGATGAATATTCGGTCTATATGAAATACGTCTGCAACACCAGCCTGGAAGATATTAAACTGGGCAAGCTGGAGCTCAACAAGGAAATCCAGTTTGCCGGCATCGTGACCGATGTTCGCGAAAAGCGCAAACAAAACGGTGATCCCTATGCTTTTGTAATGATCGAAGATTACACAGCTGCTGTTGAACTTCCTTTCTGGAGCCGTGAATATATGGATTTCGGAAAATACCTCAAAAAAGACATGTTTCTTTCCTTCAGGGCCATCTATCAGCCCCGGCCATGGAAAGCCTCTGAAAATGAGCTGAAAATTAATTCCATTTCATTGCTATCGGAGGCTGCCGCCAACGCTATTACTAAAATACATATCACAATTCCCCTGCATCTGATTGACGGTGATTTTACAGGGCGTTTTCTGTCCATGGTCAACAAGAAACCCGGTAAGTCTCTCTTGTACATTACGATATACGATCCCGAAAGCCAGCCTAAATTGCATGCTTCTTTGTTTTCGAGGAATTATCGCATCCAGGTTGACAAAGAAATAATCGACTTTATAGAAGAAAGCGGCGAGATCGAAATAAAAATTAATTAACAACAGATACGAGGGTTTTTTTATAACTTTGTAGCAAATAATAGTTGCGCCCCCGGCGTAAAAAGAGATTAAAATACGATTCATATGGCATTGGAAATAACAGACTCGAATTTTGAGGAATATCTTTCCTCCGGAAAAGCATTGGTAGTTGATTTTTGGGCACCCTGGTGCGGACCCTGCAAAATGATAGGCCCCATCATTGAGGAATTGGCCAATGAATACACCGATCGGGTAAACATCGGTAAAATGAACGTGGACGAAAACAACGATGTTTGTGTTCGTTTCGGTATCAGAAACATTCCAACCATCTTGTTTTTTAAACAAGGACAATTGGTAAACAAACAAGTAGGAGCCATCCAAAAAAGTGCATTGGCACAAAAAGTTGAGGCATTGCTTTAATGAGAAAAGACAGGCTGCTTTGGGCCGACGACGAAATTGATTTACTAAAACCTCACATCCTTTTCCTCGAAGAAAAAGGATATGAGCTGGTCACGGCTACCAACGGTCAGGACGCTTTGGATTTGTGTCGCAACCAGATTTTTGACCTGGTATTTCTGGACGAAAACATGCCCGGTCTCAGCGGCCTGGAAACCCTAAACGCCATCAAGGAACTTTATCCCTCTCTGCCCATCGTTATGATTACCAAGAGCGAGGAAGAGGATATTATGGACCAGGCTATAGGCAGCAAGATCTCCGATTACCTCATCAAACCGGTCAATCCCAATCAGATTTTGTTGACCATCAAAAAGAACCTGCACAAAAACGAAATTATTTCGGGAACCGTCACCGCCGACTACCAACAGCGTTTTCGCGATATTGCCATGCAAATAGACGCAGCCTCCTGCGAGGAAGACTGGAAAGAAGTCTACAAAAAACTGGTGTTTTGGGAGCTGGAACTGGCCGGAACAAAAAACGCCCTGGACGAGGTATTATTGATGCAAAAAAACGAGGCCAACCGCCTCTTTGCCCGTTTTGTATCGCGAAATTATGCCCGTTGGATGGAAAGCCCTTCGGAACGTCCCCTGATGAGTCCCGACCTGTTTCGCGAAAAAGTTTTCCCCCTGCTCGACGGCGGAGAGAAAGTATGGTTCATACTGATAGATAATTTCCGTTTCGACCAGTGGAGAATGCTCAAACCGCAGATTGGACAATCGTTCAGTATCAATGAACAGATGTATTTCAGTATTTTGCCCACTGCCACTCAATATGCGCGAAACGCCATTTTTTCGGGCCTGTATCCCTTGCAGATTCAGCAACTGTTTCCTGATCTTTGGGTGGACGAAGACGAGGAAGAAGGTAAAAACCTCAATGAAGCGCCACTGATTCAAACCCACTTGGAACGTTATCGCAAGAAATATAAGTTCAGTTATCACAAAATCAACGATAACCAGGCGGGCGAAAAATTGTTGTCCAGCCTGCAAAGTTATTTCGACAATCCGCTCAATGTGGTAGTGTTCAATTTTATTGACATGTTATCGCACGCCCGTACCGAATCCAGGATGATACGGGAACTGGCCAACGACGAAGCGGCCTACCGTTCGCTCACCGAATCGTGGTACAAGCATTCTTCCATAGCCGGCCTGCTCGATTATCTTTCGCGGCAGTCCTGCAAGGTAATCCTGACCACCGACCACGGCACCATCAAAGTAGACAATCCGGTCAAAGTTGTGGGCGACCGCAATACCAATACCAATTTACGCTATAAATTGGGTAAAACACTGGAATACAATCCCCGGCAGGTGTACGAAATCAAAAATCCCCTGCAATACAAGCTGCCCAGCCCCAATCTGAGCACCAAGTATATTTTTGCCCAACACAACGATTATTTTGTCTACCCCAACAACTACAATTACTATGCTTCGTACTACAAGGATACTTTTCAACACGGTGGTATTTCGCTCGAAGAAATGATAGTTCCGTTTATTTTGTTGGATTCTAAATAATTATGTTACCCATCGAATTCCAGTTATCCGGTATACAGCAGGCAGTCCGCCTTTTGTTGAACAATTTTCCCGATAATCGGGTTTTTGCTTTTTATGGTGGCATGGGAGCCGGCAAAACAACACTTATCCAGGCCATTTGCCTTGAACTGGGCGTAAAAAGTTCCGTGAACAGCCCCAGTTTCGCTCTGATCAACGAATATCCCCTGAACGAAGGGGATGCGGTGTATCATTTCGATTTTTACCGCATCAACAAGATACAGGAAGCCTACAGCATAGGCAGCGAAGAATATTTCTACAGCGATAAATACTGTTTCATCGAATGGCCCGAAAAAATCGAAGAGCTGCTGCCCGAAGATTGCATCAAAATTGAGTTGCAGGTGCTCGATACCGGAGAACGCCGTCTCAGCCTCAAGCCAGGCTCATAGGGATTCTAAGGATAATGGGTCTCGACGAAGTGTCGGTATACCTCTTCGGGAAATTCCTCTTTGAGCAGTTCCAGGTTGGATTCAGAAAAAATCAGGATTTTAAGTCCGGGGTATTTTAACAGGGGATCTTCGCCCTGAAAACTCAGGGTCGAGATGTAGCGATAAATGTCTTCCTGGTTTTCGAAACTGCGCACCATCAAGGCTTCCTGAGAACCTATTTTTTCGAGACTCAGCTCGTAATCCCTGATCAGGAAATTGGTAAAATTGTACAAAGCCACATCAAAGAGTAAGCGGTTTACGTTGATGGAATCGGCCCGATATCCCAGGGCCAGCACATGTGCTTCTTCGGGCCGGTAGGTGAATTTGTTGGCCAGTGAATCCAGACGGGCCATTGCCAGCGAATCCTCAATTGTCATACCCGAAGCCAAAAAGAAGCCTTTGAAACTCACCGGACGGCGGCCTTCTTCCCAGTAGCTGAGCATTTGTTGAC
>CAZAUQ010000020.1:0-7265 GCA_964488495.1 uncultured Bacteroidales bacterium | reverse complement strand
CGGTACATTTCTTTGAGTTTGTCCAGAAAATGAGGATTTTCGAGCAAGCCGGCTTGCTGAGTCTGTGGAAACCTGTCCAATAAGCAACTGCGAAGGCTGTCGGCTACCTGGTTTTTCCCGCTTTGCATCTGCATCAGGTAAGAGATGTAATAGATTTCGGGCAGATAAGTGGTATCGTCGGGAAAACGTTGTTCAAATTTTTGGAACGTTTTCAGTGCCAGCTCATTGTTGCCCATTTGTTCTCTAAAGATCATACCTGATGTAAAACTGGCCTCGGCAATCAGATCCATCGATGTCTGCAGTTGTTCTTCGGTAAAGGGCAGGTCTTTGAGGTAATAACCCTCTTGGGTGGGATCGTCGGAGGCTTCAAACTCCGGCATTTCGGCTGCGGCGTTGTCATCGCCTGTGTCAGTAAGCAGCTTGTCTCCGGCTTCTGCGGATAGCAAGCTGTCTGAGGCATTCTCTTGCAGGGCCGCATCCTCACCGAGTCCGGTAAAAGCATTGTTGCTGAAGAAATCGCCCTTATTCCGGATGCGCCAGTTGTCTTCGAGTCTGCGTCTGCCCCAGTTGCGTTGAAATTCCCGCTGACCTGCTTCCAGGGTGGTGGAATTGTAAAAATACCAGCTGTCGTCGGCGTTTTGCATACCGGGCAAGACGGTGGGGGCTGTTTCTTCGGGCACATTGGCCTGAGTCAGGCTTTGGTTGGCGCTCAGGGCGTCTTCCTGGTTGCGGAGTCTGGCTTCCAGGCGGGCTGTTTTTTTGGCTTCGGCAATGAGTTCGTCAATCAGTTTGTCGCGTTCCTCGACGGGCAGGGCCGCCATCCATTGCAGACTATCCTGTTCGTGTATGGTTGCCAGATGGGGTTGAAGCAAATCCAGTACTCTGGCTCTTTCTTCGACCAGCTCCTTTTCTTTGTGCTCTTCGCTGATGAGGCCTTTGGCTTGTTGATAACAAGGGGCTGCTTCCAGAAAGAGTTCGTTACGGTAAAAATAGTCGCCCAGACTCATCAGAGCCTGAGCTTTGTACGGACCGTTGGAAGTGCTTTGCGCTATGGCAGAACGATAACTCCCGATGGCATTCAGAGTGTCGTTTTCCGAAAAATACAGGTTGCCCATAGCGTAATAAATGGCATCCAGGTAGTTTTGGTTGTTGGGATTGCGGCTGAGCCTTTTTAATTTTTTCAAAGCCGAACGGCTGTTTCCCCGGGAATATACTTCTGTCTGCCTGATCCGGGCGTTCAGGGCCATTTCGTAAGGAGGGTTCTTTTGTGGCACAGCTTTGTAGAGTTCAAAAGCCTTGGCCGAAGAGCCTGTTTCCTGATACAATTGGGCCAGCAAAAACAGATAGCGTTGTTTTTCCTGTTTTTTGCGTGTATTCTTCAAAGCAATTTCCAGATAGGGCAGAGCCTGGCTGCTTTTTTCCTGCCTTAGCAAAAAGTCGGCATAAGAAGTAGCGTACAAGGCGTTGAGTTTAGGATCAAAACCCTGGTCGTTGAGGGCGTAAAAAATATTTTCTGCATCGTAATACCATTCCTGTTCGTAATACGATCTGGCCAGCCAGATCCTGGCTTCGTCGCAAAGAGGTTTGTCGGTGGAGAAATGCCTGATGATGTAGGAGCAGGTTGAACCAGCCGACAAATAATCGGCTTTGTATAACTGAGCTTTGGCCATCAGCAAAAAGACCTGTCCCATAATGGGATTGAATTCTTCCTGACTGTAAAACAGTTTTTCTTTTTCGCTGGCGTTGCGTTCGGGTTGTTTATCTGGTTTTACCCGTATGGAATGAGTTTTGATGGCCTTTTCGCATTTTTCGATGCAGCGGTTCATGTTGCCGGCTGCCTGAGAAGCCGTTTGCTCGTTATATGGAAAAACAGGCAGCAGCGAGGAGTAATCCTCTTTGTGACCAAGCTCCATTTGTTTCAGTCCTGCCTCGTAACTTTCCTGCCCGTTAAATTTGATGTTGTAATGAGTGGTCAGCGCATGATAATTACGAGCCATCCAGGTGTTTTTCTGTGTGGAGCAGGAGGAAGCCGCAAGCATCAGCAGGCTTAACAGAAGTATATGTGTTGATAATGCTTTCAATACAAAGAGGCTGATCGGTTATTAAACAGCTTTTTGCCCGTTTTATTGTATGTTTTGCCTTCTTTCGCTTACGATCATCAGAGCTTCGTCTCTCAACTCCAGGGGCAGGTTGATTTCTCTCAGCTGCAGGCTGCGCAACCATCCGGCCATGTCGCGGTCCTGCAGGCTGAAGAACACTTCTTCGAAGTCCCTGAGCTGAGCTTCGGTATAGGCCTCTGCAGACAGGCCTTTGTATGCATCGAGCTCTTCGTCGTCGTAATAGACAATCTCTTCGCCCTGGTACAGCAGGCTGTCCTTTTCGCACACCAGGTGTTGGCCGCAACAAGCATCGTCGTCCGTTTGAGTAGTTTGTTCCGATTGTTCTGATGCCTCAGCAGGTGACTGCCCTTTGCGGAATAAAAATTTACTGAGCAGCCAGCTGAACAACCCCAGAAACGCCAGACTGGCAAGCAAGATCCAAATAACCATCGTCATTTATAATTCAAAGTAAAACCACAGGTTTTGAGTCCTTCCCAAAAACCGGGATAAGATTTAACTACCACGGCCGGCTTTTCAATTTCGAAAAGCCTTATCCCGCTTTGATTCCTGATCCAGAGTGCTGCAGGAGCAAAGGCCATAGCCATGCGGTGATCCTGATAGGTCGTTATGCTGATGCAGCTCTGTGCAGGCTTTTTTTTGCCCTGCCATTCCAGGGTATTGGGGCTGCTCTCTTCGAGTACAAAGCCCAGTTTGAGCATTTCCTGAATCAGGGCCTGCAGGCGGTCGGTCTCTTTTATTTTGAGGCTGTCCAGTCCGCTGATGCGAAAAGGAATCCCCTTTAAAGCAGCTGTTACCACAAAGGTTTGAGCCAGGTCGGGTTGCTGGCTGAAGTCTGCTTCGAAGAAAGAGCATTTTTGTTCGGTTTTGCTCAGTAGTAAAGCTTGTTTGCCCGGTTTTCCAGCCTGCGGACTGTCGGTGAATTTGGCGGTACCTGAGTTCGGCAGGGCCTTCTCAGCCGCACATATCTTTTTTTCGGCGGGGAGGTCTATGAATTCGGCTTTTACGCCAAAATCTTTGAACCATTCCATCACCCGGGCATCGCCCTGAAGGCTGTCGGCTTGCAATCCGTGCAGGATAAGTTGCCCCGATTGAGCCAGGCTCAATACTTCGAACCAATAAGAAGCAGCCGACCAGTCGGCTTCTACCCGGAAATCTTCGGGAGCTGTGTAACTGCCTTGTTCAATGGATATGAGGTTTTTGTCGAAACTCAGCCCGGCGCCAAAAGACTCCATCAAAGAGGCTGTCATGCGAATATAGGGAGCTGAGGCTATTTTGTTGAGCAACTCTATTTCCAGTCCGCCCTTAACATAAGGCCCGATAAGCATCAGGGATGTAATGTACTGGCTGCTTATACTGCCGTCTATACACAGGCGGCCTCCCTTAAGTTCTTTGCCTTTGATCAGCAGGGGAGGACAACCTTGATTTTCCAAATAGGTGATATCGGCACCCAGTTGCCGGAGTGCTTCCACCAGCAAGCCTATGGGGCGTTGTTTCATTCTTTCTGTTCCTGTAAGCGTCCACTCTCCGGGAGTCAGTGCGTAATAAGATGTCAAAAAGCGCATTACGGTGCCCGCTGCTCCGGCATCCTTGAGGTTCCCGGGGCTGAGCAGGGCTTGCAGCATCAGGCTGCTGTCTTCACAGTCGGCAAAATCAACTTTAAGGCTCTTGCCCTCTGTGGTCTTGCCTTCTGTAGATATGTCCCCTGCCAGAGCATAGAGAATAAGAGCCCTGTTGCTGATGCTTTTGGAAGCAGGCAAGGCTATTTCTCCTTGCACATGATCGGGAGCTATGGGCTGGCAGGCAGAATAAGCGAACATAATAAATGAAAAAACAATTTGCTGCAAAGGTATAAAAAAGCGATGAATGCCCAGCAGAAGTCTTCCACCTGAATAATATCTTTGTTGGTAATGAAGTGATAATAAAGCCAGGATTGAAACTAAGACTATAGATAAAATCCGTTCATAACAAAAAAACAGCGATACATAAAGTTTTTTTAAGAGAAATTTGTATGTTTGCCTCTGCCTTTTATTAACCTTCTTTTTGATATCTATGAAAACACTACGATTTGTTCTGGTCTCTTTTTTGTTTATTTCTTTTTCGGCCTTTGCCCAAACTACCGTTACGGCCACCTGGCCTTTTGATCAGGGTACGGCCAATCCGGCGGCAGCCCAAATAAACAACGACACAGCCTTTACGCTGAGCAATTTTGTTTTGGGATCGCACCTGAGTTGTACAGGCATTCAGTCACCCAACACCGAAAGTGTATCGTATTCCAAAATTCAGCCCGATGCCCAGACCGGTTCGGCAACGGCAGGCCATGAGCTCAGTTTTATGCTCAAGCCTTCGCTGGGTTTACAGTTTACACCCACCCGCGTCAGTTTCAAAGCTTCGCGTTTTGGCACCGACGGAGGTTATCTGGTGTTGACCCGAGCCATCGGCGATGGGGAAGAAGAGATTATAGCCCAGGATATAAAACCCAACCGCAACAACGAAGATCCCTTCTTTTCGGTGTACGATTATCCGCTGGAAGGCCTGACGGCATCGGGAGAATCTTTTGTCTTCAGGATTTACATTCACAGCCTGGGCAACAACAAGCAAATCGGATTTTATAACATCGCGATAACAGGCCAGATTACGGGCAACCTGATTGAGGTGGCCAAATATAAGCTGAACACAGCCGTTTCCCCCGCAACAGCCGGCGACATTACGCTGAGCCCTTCTGGAGACACATTTGACGAAGGTTCCGAAATTACGCTGACCGCCAACAAGAACTTTGGTTATAAATTCAGGCATTGGCAAGACGGACAGGGCGCTGTCCTGTCGGAAGACAATCCTTATGTGCATACTATTACGGCCGATACCAATCTGATTGCCTTCTTTGATAAGCTAAATACATATAGCCTGGTATTGTCCGTAGAGGGCGGGGCCAACGACTACATGATTACTACTTCGCCGGCAGGTACTGTAATTAACGATACCCTTCGCTACGAAGAAGCCACTCAGGTGAGCCTCAAAGCCGCAGGGAACAGAATTTTATCGTTCAACAACTGGAGTTCGGGCGAAACCAACAGCGAATTGCTGCTGGACATGAATCGCGATTATGAGTTGACCGCCATTTACAGCGCTGTGGATTTTATTGCCGGCTGGGATTTTTATCGTCCGGGCAACAGTGGCCGTCCGGCCGATTTTGCTTCGGAGGGTAACAGTACTTCTACGCTTATTCTAAGAGATGCCGCAGGCAATGTCACCGGCTGGCTGGATAAGTCGCAGATGGCCGCCGGCGGTTACGAAGGTCGTCCGGCTGCTGTCAACTGGAAAAAACTCGCCGACAAGTATTATTATCAGATCAGTTTCGACGCTACCAATTTTACCGATATTAAAGTAGCTTCGGCACTTTTGTTCAACTACAACGCCTATTCCAAAGTAAAGCTGGAATATTCGCTGGACAACGAGACATTTACTACCGTTGACACCATTCGTATGTCGGGCAACAAGGTCTGGTACGATACCGAATTCAGCCTGCCGACGGATGCCGATCATGCAAGTAAGGTTTATGTGCGTTGGCTGCCCGATTATACTTCGCCGGTGCTGGGCACTACATCCAACAACGACGGTACTTCCATCAGCGATATTTATGTTACGGGGACGGGCCTGATTATTAACGATGGCAAGGCTCCGGTCCTGCTGAGTTCTGTGCCGGCCGATCAGTCCGTCGGGGCTTCTGCTACGGGGAAAATTGTGCTCAGTTTTGACGAAAAGATCAAAATGGTCGATTCGTTGTCTGCCAGTCTCAATGAGCAGCCCCTGGAGGGAGTGGTCAGCGGTAAAACCCTGAGTTTCGCTTACCGGGGCCTGGATTACGCAAGGGAATACGAATTTGTTCTTCCTGCCAATGCGGTATCCGATTTGACGGACAATTTCCTGGATTCCGTTATTACTATTCGTTTTACAACCATGGAACGGCCGGTGGTGAGCAAAAAGCTTTACGATGCCGTGGTCTCCAATTCCACAGAATTGTTGGCGGCTCTGGATGCGGCTCATGCTTCACAGACGGGGGAACGTTACCGTATCTTGCTCAAAAACGGGGAATACGACCTGGGTTCGGGCATTACTACCATTACGACCAACAAAGTGTCGCTCATAGGGCAGAGCCGCGAGGGAGTTTTGGTCTACAATACTTCCATCACCGAAGGCATCGGTGTTACTTCTACCATTTTCCTGAGCGAAGCCTCGGGATTTTATGCACAGGATATTAGATTCCAGAACAAGTATCCTTATCAGAATACTACCGGTCGGGCGGTGGTTTTGCACGACACCGGTACAAAGAATATTTTCAAAAACATCAGCCTGCTCAGCTTTCAGGATACCTATTTTTCGGGCAATTCCGGGCGGATGTATTTCGAAGATTGCCAGATCAACGGGGTGGTCGACTTTATTTGCGGCGGCAGCGATATTTTCTTCAACCGTTGTCTGCTGGCTCTCGAAAAACGGAGCGGTAATTGCATTACGGCTCCTTCGGGTACAAGCGACTGGGGCTATGTGTTCAGCGATTGTACCATCGACGGTGTGGACGACGAAGCCAGACAAGTGGTGAACGGCACTTACAGTCTGGGACGTCCCTGGCAGGGGGCTCCGCGGGCTGTTTACCTGAATACAACCATGAAGGTGTTGCCAACGGCTGCCGGTTGGACTAATATGAGTGAGACCATTTTACCCGCTTTGTTTGCGGAATTCAATAGTGTGAATGCCAGTGGCGATCCGGTGGATTTGAGTAATCGTATGACTACTTTTACGGCCGGTACGGTGTCGTACAATCCGGTGCTGACTGCCGAGGAGGCGGCTCAGTTTACCATCGACAATGTGCTGGGCGGTTCGGATGCCTGGCAGCCGACGCTGGCTACCGAACAGGCGGAGGCTCCTGTTCTGGCTTTGGATTCAGGGCATTTGGTTTGGGATTCCAGCGATTATGTGCTGTGTTATGTGGTTTGCAGGGACGGTGAGATAGTGGATGTTACTACTTCTTGTTCCTACGAGATTCCGGCTGGGGTGGAGAGTGCTGAATTTGTGGTGCATGCGGCTAATGAGCACGGGGGGCTGAGTGCGGCTTCCAATGCTGTGTTGATTACGGGCTTGCAGTCTGTGCCT
>CAZAUQ010000019.1:0-36249 GCA_964488495.1 uncultured Bacteroidales bacterium | reverse complement strand
CTTACTCCTGCCTGTATGTTCAGAGGAACTTCCAGATAAGTGGTTTTGAGGTGCAAGGAATTGGGAATATCTTTACCCATCAAGGTCGATAAAGTATTCAAAGCAGCATTTGATTGATCGTTTGTCAGTTCAGCTCCTTTCATTGAAAGCAGGACTTCGGGTTGCAGGCTAAAAAAGTTTCCTAAATTTATTTTTGCCAACACGCCGAATTGATAGCTATTAGCTCCTTTGACATCGTTAATCAGATCCTGGGATGTATATCCGGAAAGATTGCTGATGTTGGCACCGGCCTTTACGCCAAATTTGAGTTGAGCAAAAGCAAAACCCTGAAACAGGATGGCCATAAGTAATACAATTGCTGTTTTTTTCATCGGAATGGATTTTTAGGTAATAAACAATTATGAATGCAGCAAAACTATAGCATTTATACTATCAAAACAACAATTCTACAGATTATTTTTTAAACAATTTTCGTAATCCCGCTTAATTTATAGAGCTTTTCTCTTGATTTAAATGCCTTTATAAGGTGATGGAATTGCCTCTGTAAAAATTCAGAATTTTCAGGCTGAACATCAGGTTGTATTTGGCCTGCAGCTGTTCGGAACGAGTTTTGAGCAGTTGCATTCTGGCTTCGTTGTACTCGTATATGGTAGAACGTCCGCTGTTAAATTTTTCTTCGGTAAAACGGAAGGCTTCCTGAGTGGCCAGTATGGTTTCGAACGAAGCCTGGTATTTTTCTTCGGCCGTTTTGGCGTTGAACCAGGCTTGCTGGATTTCTTTATAGAGCAGTTTTTTGGTGTTTTCAAGCTGCAATCTGGCCGTTTCCAGGTTGATGTTGGAGCGTTTAATATTGTTGGAAGTGCTCAGACGATTAAAAATAGGGACGCTCAGGCTCAGGCCGATGTTGCTTCGCCCGTTGTTGTTGAGCTGATCTTTGAGGCTGAGATTGGGAATTCCGCTGTGATTGTAATAACTGTTGGAGTAGGAGGCCCCCAGGCTGAGTGTAGGATAGCGGGCACCACGTGATACTTCGAGCATTTTTTCGGAGGTCATCACTTCGTATTGAGCCGATTTAATGGCAGCTCTGTTGCTCTGTGCCTGATCGAAGATGCTTTCTGCCGGCAATAGCAGGGCTTCTTTGTTCAGCAAGCTCTGTGAATCGGGTTGACTGATGTTAAAATCTTTCCAGTCTTGCAATTCCAGCATCTGACTCAATTCCAGCAGGGACAGTTCCATCGTTTGTTTTTGCTGAGTAGCCGATAATTCATCCTGAGCCAATTTAGCTTTGATTTCGTAAAGCTGGCCTTCGGGAATCTTATCGTGAGCATAGCGAATTTCGTATTGACGGAGTTGTTCTTTACTCAAAGCCACCTGTTCCAGCGAGAGCTGATACAATTCCTTGTTATAAAGAATCTGCAGGTAAGCCGAGGCTATGTTCAGGGAAAGATCTTCTTTGGCTTTATTTAGGTTTTCTAGCGAAGCCAGTGTGCTGAATTGCTGGGCTTTGATGTTGTTGTTCAGTTGAAAGCCGTTGAAGAGTGTAATTCCTGAAGAAATGCCGGCCGAGGTCGATTGTGAATTGCTGTTGACGTAAACCCCGGTATTGTCCTGGGTTTGTCCAAAACCAATATTGTGAGAAGCCGAAGCCGACACATAGGGCAGGCGTTGATATTTAGTGCTTTTTTGTTGTATTTCCTGAGCTTCGGCGTTCAGGCCTGCCGTTTTGATGGCAATGTTATTAGCCAGGGCATGGTCTATGCATTCTTTCAGGGTCCAGACTTTTTGAGCCTGAAGGCTGAATGCTGCCAGCTGAGTCATGCACAGCAAGCTGATCAGTGTTTTTTTCATAAGGCTGGTTTTTTTGCTTTGGGATCAATGGCGGCTCCCCTCAGTTGACTGTCGGCATCCAAGCCTTCTTTGACCTGGATGTAAATACCGTCTGAAAGACCAATCTGTATGGATCTTTTTTCGAATTGCTGGGGTTCTTCGCTGGTCAACACATATACAAAAGCGGTATCTCCGCTGAATTCCACGCTGCTTTCGGGAATAGCGAGCACGTCTGTAACGCTTTGAAGCACGATTTCGGCATTGGCACTGTAGCCGGCGCGTACAAATATGTTTTCGGAGATTTTGGCCGCCGCTTTAATTTCGAAAAGAATGGCTCCGCTTTCTTCTGTGCCTTTTGGCGAAATGTATTCCAGCCTGGCATCAAAACTACGGTCGTTCAGGGCTCCGATGGTAAGTTTAATAGGCATGTTCTCTTTAATCTGACCCACTTCCGTTTCGTCTACCTTACCTACAAACAACATATCGCTCATATCGGCCACTGTGGCAATGGTTGTACCTTCATTAAAGTTGTTGGATTGGATGACCGAATTGCCCACTTTAACCGGAATATTCAGAATCATTCCATCTATGGTAGAACGAATCAGGGTATTGCTCTGGCTGCCGGTTCTGCTGGTGATACCTTCCTTGGTCAGGGCCAGATTATCGACGGCTGTCTGGTATTCCTGTTTGGCCAATATATAGCTGGATTCACTTTTTTCGAACTCTTCTCTGGAAATCACTTTATTTTCGAAAAGGCCATTTTGACGGTCAAAATCGGTCTTGGACTGGTTCAGATTGACTTCAGCCACTTTGACTCTCGATTCCGCAGCATTGAGCGTAACCATATCGGGTATGAGTTTAATACGGGCGATGACTTCATCCTTGCGTACCATTTCGCCGGCTTCTTTGTAAAGTTCGTCAATAATGCCGGCTATCTGGGGTTTGATCTGAATTTCGTTGCGGGGTTCTACTTTGCCAGTCGCCACGGCTTTTTTCTCGATGGTTCTTTGTTCTATCTTGATGATTTCGTAAACCACTACCTGGGGACGTGATTTCTGCCAGAGAAAATAGAAAGTCCAAAGCACTACTACGCCAAGGAGTACAAGCATAACGATTCTAAATACTTTTTTCATAACTGATTTTTTATGTAGTTGTTGTTTGTTGTTATTCTTCGCCCAAAGCCTCTATGGGTTTAATCTGCATGGCTCTCCAGGCCGGAAGCAGGCCGGCCAGTAATCCGAAAAACAGCAGAATGACAGCTGCCGATACACCCACCTTGAAGTCTATCATCAATTGTTGTAAAAAAATATCACTATTGGCAGGTGCGTTGGCAATGATCTGATCAATCAAAGCTAATATACCCACGCCCAGCGAGAAGCCTAAAAAACCTGCCATAGCTGTCAGGACAAGGCTTTCTGTCATTATTTGAGAGATGATGTTGAAAGGTTTTGCTCCCAGGGCCCGGCGTATGCCTATTTCTTTGGTGCGTTCGCGGACCGAAACCAGCATAATGTTGCTGACCCCAATGGCCCCGGCCAACAAAGTACCTACACCTACTATCCATGTAAGGATGGAAATCCCCAGGAACAAATACATAAATGTTTTAAACATTTCACCGATGTTGATGGAGCCAACCGCTTGAGGGTCAGTAGGAGAAATCTGATGTCGACTTTTAAGAACATCTTTAATGCTTTGTTCCAGCTTGCTAACGTCGTAATAGTCCAGGGCTCGTACTCCGAAAAAGTGGACCACATCCCCTTGATTGTATAATTGTTGCATAGTAGTAATAGGTAAAACTACCATGTCGTCACTGCGCCCGCCAATTGATATGTTGTTCGATACACCCTTGGTGACACCGATTATTCTATAATATTGTCCGTTACATCTGATCAGGAGCCCACAGGGATCGGTCCCGTTTTTAAAGAAAGCCGAATAGACATTCTTGCCTATGACACAAACCTTGCGTTTTTGTTCGGTGTCTATTTCGTTGATGTACCTGCCATAGAGCATGTTTTGTTCTTCGATGCGTACCAGTTCAGGGCCGTTTCCCCTGACATTGAAGCTGCCCAGTTTGTCTCCGTACATCACATTGTCAGTACCTCTGCCTCCAAAAACGATGGGAGCCACATCACTGACCCCTTCAACCTGGGAACGAATCAGGGCAATATCCGAAAGACTGATATCCCAGCGCCTTCCCTTTTTAAATCCGGCATAGGGCTCAGAGGTGGTATTGGAAAAGAAAAAACAGGAATTGGTGGCGATGCCCTGTATGTTGCTTTTCATGCCGTTGCTCAGACCATTACTGACTCCGAGCAACAGAGTGAGCATTAATATCCCCCAGAAAACTCCAAATGCGGTCAGTAAGCTCCTGATCTTGTTCCGGGTTATGGTAATCCAGATTTCGTGCCATTTATCTAAATCAAACATATTCCTAAGTCTTATTCTGCCTTCATGGCTTCTACCGGTTTAATATTTACGGCCTTTCTGGCAGGAAAATAGCCTGCCAGCAAACCGGATACTATCAGAATGCCAGTGGCAATCAATACAATTTTCAGGTCTACCGAAGGATTTAAGAAGACTTTGGGGCTGTCTCCGCCTGTGCTTGTGGAATTCTCCATAATCATGCTCAGAAGTTCAAGTAGTCCTATGCCCAGCATCATTCCAAGATATCCGAAAACCCCGGTGATCATGATCGATTCCACCAGTACGGAATTCAAAATATTGGCAGGGCTGGCCCCGATGGCTTTTTTTATTCCAAACTCGCAGGTTCTTTCTTTTACAGTAATGACCATAATGTTGCCTACTCCAACTATGCCTGCAACCAGTGTACACAAGCCGATAATAAGGACAAATAATTGTATGGTTGAAAAAATACGCATGGTCTGAACGTAATTTTCTGCCATATTCCACACTCCAAAGGCAGCAGTATCGTCGGGATGAACGATCAGAGATCTGGCGAGGGCTTTACGCACATTAAGGGTAAAAGCCTCGTTGGCTTCGGGGCTGTCCATGCCGGTAACTGTAAAATAAAATTCATCGGTATAGCCTTTTTTATTATAAATGGTTTGAGCCGTGGAGTGGGGTATGTAGCAATAGCCGTTTTCGTCGTTCGAAGTTTTTGTTTCAATGCCAACCACCATAAAGGCTATGCCTCCGATTTGAATGTATTTTCCCAGCGGATTTTCTCCCCTGAAAAGATTATCGACAACTCGTTGATTGATTACAGCCACCTTGCGTTCCTCCAACATGTCCATGGTGTTGATAAAGCGACCATTGCCGGCCTCTATGCTGAGTATCCTGATGTCTTTATAATCGGGCATCACTCCGTTTATGCTGTAATTGCCGTATTCTTTGCCGTAACTTACGGTATTGCCGTAAAGGGATATTATGCCCGAAGCTTTGTCGATTTGAGGAAAATGGTTTTTGAGCATTTCCATGTCCTGATCTCTGAAACGTAAGCGACGGTATGACTTGAAGCCTTTGTATGGCATGTTGGTACGCCTGGGCCAGACATTAACCATGTTAACGGCGTTGTCGCTAAAGTTGGAACTAACGCCATTCTGCAGACCTTTGCCCGAGCCAAGAAGAACGATGAGCATAAAAATACCCCAGGCCACCGAGAAGCCCGTCAGGAAAGTTCTCAGCTTGCTTTGTCGCATAGTGCTGAAAATTTCGTTTATGGTATCAAACTCAAGAAATTTCATAAAACTGGATTATTTGCTGCAAGCTTCCAGGCTGGGAATATTGATGTTATCCGATTCAATACAACCGTCCTTGAGATGAATAATGCGTTTGGTTTGCTCGGCCACCGACTTTTCGTGAGTTACCACAATCATTGTTATTCCTTCGGCATTAACCTGCGAGAGGAGTTGTATGACTTCGGTGGTAGTATAGCTGTCCAGCGCACCGGTAGGTTCATCGGCCAATATAATACGAGGCTGTGAGATCAAAGCCCGGGCAATGGAAATGCGTTGTTTCTGTCCTCCCGACAATTCGCTGGGGTAGTGATGCCACCAATCTTTAAGGCCTACTTTTTCGAGATATTCCAAGGCAAGCTGATTGCGTTTCTTGCGGGCAACACCTTTGTAAAACAAGGGCAGAGCTACGTTTTCCATCGCATTTTTAAAGGAAATCAGGTTGAAAGACTGAAACACAAAGCCAATCATTTTGTTACGGTACACGGCTGCTTTTTTTTCACTCAGTCCGGCAATTAATTTACCGTCCAGCATATACCTGCCCGAATCGTAATCGTCCAGTATACCTAATACATTTAATAAAGTTGATTTTCCTGAACCTGAGGCTCCCATGATGGACACATATTCTCCCTGGTCTATGCGAAGGTCAATGTCTTTCAATACATGCAGAGGTTGTACTCCGGGATAAGTTTTGTTGAGTTTTTCTAAGTGGATCATGCCGTCGATAGACTTAAATACAAAATTGGGGCAAAGATATATTTAGATTATAGTACTATGCAATACATAGTATTCAAATTTACGGATTAATTGCAATTGTTATATTTTATAAACATTTCCTGGGGGGGACTAAAAGCTTTTAGCCTGTATAAAAGTAAAACGGCAGTTATCCTTTAAAAGACAACTGCCGTTGAAATAATCGCTTATCGATTATTAGAATATATAGCGGATTGCTCCGGCATAGCCGTTGTAATATCCAAATTTGCCAAACAACCACATGGGACGATAGTCAACAGAGAGTTGGATGGGAAAATCGGCGAATGTATATTCTATACCGATTTGTCCGCCAATACCTGCTGAAATACCAGAGTAATAAGAATAGACAGAATTGCTGCCAGCAAGACCAAGGAAAATGTCGGCACCCGGACCGGCATACCATTTGAAACCTTCAGGAAGACCTATGGATTCCAAACTCCAAACCCATTGATAAATGCCGGCAAGGTTGATGCCGCCAAATTGTAAACCAAGATCTGCTTCCAGCCGGTTGGCATCGCCAAGGGGTTGTTGATAGGTGATTTCAATTCCGTAACCACCACGCAGACCAATGGCCTTGTTTTGTGCAAAAGTAGCTGATAAGCCCATAAGGCAAACGGCTAATACAAGAATAATTTTTTTCATAATCCAATTAAATTGAGTAATACTTAAATGTAATAACCACTCTTTTTCCTCTAATGAAAAAGTTAAACAAATGTAGGCAAGAAAAGTTGTATAAGTACATCGAGTGTGTTAATAAGAGTAAAAATTATTATTTATTCTCTTTAATATCTGATATTCAGTCATTAAATGCATTTACAAAAATAAATACAGAAAAATTTATTTATTTGTTCAAAGGTTGTAAAAATAATTGTAATTTTGCGCCCGAATTTAGTCAGCGTTGGAAATGTAATGAATGATAACATTTCCAGACACAAAACTTTTCTGAAATCAGTGGGTGATCAGACTAAAAATAACACTATGACAGCTATAATTAAAATTAAGAAAGGCCTGGATATCAGTCTTAAAGGTAAGGCTTTTCAGGAAGTTCAGTCGGTGGCATATACTGATAATTATGCGCTATGTCCGACTGATTTTCATGGACTGATTCCCCGGGTTTTAGTCAGGGAAGGAGAGCAGGTTTTAGCCGGTACTCCATTAATGGCAGACAAAAATTTGCCGGAAATACAATTTGTCAGTCCTGTGAGCGGCGTAGTAAAGGCTGTAAAAAGAGGCGAGAAACGTAAATTGCTGGCTATAGAAATCTCTTCAGATCAAAAAAACGCCGCTGTTAGCTATTCGGTATGCAATCCTCTGGATATGGAAGGCGAAAAAGTAAAAGCTGCCCTTTTGCAAGCCGGTCTTTGGCCTTATATTAAAAGAAGGCCTTACGATGTAATTGCCAATCCCCGTAAAGAACCCAGAGCTATTTTTGTAAGTGCTTTTGATACAGCACCTTTGGCTCCTGATTATGCTTTTATTCTCAAAGGCCAGAGCCATGATTTTCAGACAGGATTGAATGCCTTAACAAAATTGACGACAGGCAAAGTACATTTAAGCATACCGTCCGGTTCTGCTTCTGCAGAATTGAAAAGCGCTCAGCATGTCGAAATTCACAGATTCGAAGGCCCGCATCCTGCAGGCAATGTCGGAGTACAGATCAATCACATCGATCCTATAAATAAAGGAGAGACAGTCTGGACCGTCAATGCTCTGGATGTACTCTTTATTGGCAGGCTTTTCAACAAGGGCAGAGTTGATTTTTCGCGTTTGGTGGCTTTGACTGGCTCCGAAGTGTACGAGCCTCGCTATTATCGTTGTGTTGCAGGTATTCAACTCTCAGCTTTGCTAAAGGGCAACGTTCATAAAGAAATTCCCCTAAGGTATATCTGTGGCAATCCTCTGACAGGCAGAAGGGTAGAAATGAACGATTATTTAGGTGCCTACGACAACCAGCTCACTGTGCTGCACGAAGGCTCTGATGTGCATGAATTTGCCGGCTGGGTAATGCCCCGCCTGAATTTGTTCAGTATGAGTAAGACCTATTTCAGCGGACTGATACAAAAAATTTGCCCCAGGATTCAATTCGATACCGATACCAGAATACTGGGCGGAGAACGAGCTCTTATCATGTCGGGTGAATATGATAAAGTTTTTCCCATGGATATTTTACCCGAGAAACTGGTGCGTGCCTGTATTACCGGTGACCTGGAAAAAATGGAAGAGTTAGGCATTTACGAAGTTGCTCCCGAAGATTTTGCCTTGTGCGAATACGTCTGTACTTCTAAAGTGGAAGTACAAAAACATGTCCGTGCAGCCTTGGATTTATTAAAGGCCGAAAACGGAGAAGAATAGTCATTACAAAAAACACCATACTTTGAAAGCTCTGCGAAAGTTACTTGACAAGATCAAGCCCGCCTTTGAAAAAGGTGGAAAATTATCGATGTTTCATTCGGTTTTTGACGGTTTCGAAACCTTTTTGTTTGTTCCCAATCACACTTCCAAATCGGGATCTCATATTCACGACAGCATTGATTCCAAACGAGCCATGTTTGTCGTAGTTGTTGCGCTGATTCCTGCTTTGCTTTTCGGGATGTTCAACGCAGGTTATCAGCATTACCTGGCCATCGGCCAGGATGCCGGTTTTTTCCAGACTTTTTTCTGGGGAGCCCTGGCGGTTTTGCCCTATGTAGTGGTCTCTTATTTGGTAGGATTGGGTATTGAGTTTACTACTGCCCAGTTCAAAGGCGAAGAAATCCACGAAGGATTTTTGGTGACCGGGATGCTGATTCCCCTTATAATACCTATTAATACTCCACTGTGGATGGTGGCATTGGCGACAGCTTTTGCCGTGATTTTCGTCAAAGAAATCTTCGGTGGCACCGGCTATAATATTTTCAATGTAGCCTTAATGGCCAGAGCCTTTTTGTTTTTTGCCTATCCGAGCAAGATGTCGGGAGACTCTGTCTGGGTGAGCCTGAAAGATTATTTTGGTTTTGGACAAGTGCAGACAACAGTAGATGTCTATACAGGTGCAACACCTCTTGGACAGGCAGCCGTAGCCAGCGGTGACAGTTTGACCATGACCGGCATAACGGGCGAACCGCTTAGCTGGTGGGATATGTTTCTGGGCCTGATTCCGGGATCTATAGGAGAAACCTCAACCCTGGCCATACTCTTAGGAGGTATATTGTTGGTATATACCGGAATTGCCAGTTGGAAAATTATTCTTTCGGTTTTTGCCGGCGGTGCATTTATGGCTATCCTGCTGAATGTTTTCGCGGTGAATCCTTATATGGCTGTACCATTTTGGGAACATTGGTGTTTGGGTGGTTTTGCTTTTGGAGCTGTTTTTATGGCCACCGACCCTGTGACTGCAGCCCGTACCGAAAAAGGTAAATGGATATATGGCTTCCTTATCGGCCTGCTGGCCATACTCTACCGTGTGTTGAATCCGGCTTATCCCGAAGGTATGATGTTGTCTATCCTGCTTATGAATATTTTTGCCAAACTCATCGACTATGTGGTCGTGCAGAATAACATTAAAAAACGGCTCAAAAGGGCGCGCATCGCACAATAATATTTAGGACTATGAATAAAAACAGCAATACCTATACTTTTATTTATGCTTCGGTGATGGTTATTCTGGTCGCCGCCGCCCTGGCCCTGACCAATGGTCTGCTCAAGGAAAAGCATAATAAAAACAGTGAGATCGACAAAATGACGCAGATATTGCGTTCCATAAAAATCGATTCAGACAAAAACAACGCTGAAAATCTGTTCAACGAAAAAATAAGGACAGCTTATATTCTCAACAGCGCAGGCGAACTGGTAAACGATTCTAAACAAGCAGCTTTTGAGGTGGACCTGTCGAAAGAAATTACCAAAGCACTTGAAGAACGTCAGCTTCCGGTTTACGAAGCTGTAATTGACGGTTCGCTGGTATATATACTACCGGTGTACGGAGCCGGACTTTGGGGGCCTATCTGGGGGTATGTTTCGTTGGAAGAAGACAAGAACACCATCTATGCCGCATCCTTCTCTCATTCCGGTGAGACACCCGGTTTGGGAGCCGAGATTGCCATGCCGCCTTTTCAGGAGCCTTTTACAGGCAAGGTCTTGTTTAAGCAAGGCGAGTTCCGTTCCATCGCCGTATTGAAATCGGGACAGAAAGCCGATAATAAGGACGCCGTGGATGCCGTTTCCGGAGGAACCATAACCAGCAAAGGGGTAGAAGATATGCTGCTCAATTGCCTGGGCGCCTATCAGGATTTTTTGAAACAAGTAGAATCAGAAAACAAGGAGAAATAAACCATGAGTACGTCAAGAAAACAAATTTTATTGAATCCCGTCAGCAAAAACAATCCGGTGGTGGTGCTGATGCTGGGTATTTGCTCAGCTCTGGCCGTAACGGCTCAGGTAAAACCGGCCCTGGTTATGGGCATCTCGGTTACCGTGGTGGTGGCCTTTTCCAACGTCATTATTTCTTTATTGCGCAATACCATACCCAATCGGATACGCATCATTGTACAGCTGGTAGTAGCCGCTGCTCTTGTAATCATTGTTGAACAAGTGCTGAAGGCTTTTGCTTACGATGTTTGGGGGCAATTGTCGGTCTTTATTGGCCTGATCATTACCAATTGTATTTTGATGGGACGTCTGGAAGCCTTTGCTCTGGGCAACACTCCTTTTGATTCATTCCTCGATGGCATTGGCAATGGCTTGGGATATACAGCCATTTTGCTGATAGTGGCCATCATGCGTGAATTCTTTGGTTCCGGCTCTTTGTTGGGATATCCCATCATACCCCAATCTTTTTACGAAGGAGGTTATATGAATAATGGTTTGATGATTTTACCTCCCATGGCCTTGATTTTGGTGGGATGTATTGTATGGGTACACCGCATCATGAATAAAGATTTACAAGAATAGCAAGCTAAAGGTATTAGCCTTTCATTCAGAAGAATATGGAAACATTCAATATTTTTATCAAGTCGATTTTTGTCGACAATATGATTTTTGCCTATTTTCTGGGCATGTGTTCTTACCTGGCAGTATCCAAAACGGTAAAAACTTCCGTGGGTCTGGGTATAGCCGTTACCTTTGTGTTGGTCGTTACTTTGCCTGTCAATTACCTGCTTGATACCTATGTATTGAAAGCAGGAGCCTTAAGCTGGCTCAGTCCTGAACTGGCAGGTACAGATCTCAGCTTTTTGAGTTTTATTTTATTTATTGCCATTATAGCCTCTATTACTCAGATCGTTGAAATGGTGGTCGAAAAATTCACACCGGCGCTCTATTCCCAGTTGGGCATCTTTTTACCCCTGATAGCAGTGAATTGTGCCATATTGGGAGGCTCCCTGTTTATGCAGCAACGCAGTTTTGATAATATTGGTCAGGCTACAGCTTACGGACTGGGTTCCGGCATCGGTTGGCTGTTGGCAATAGTCGGCATAGCCGCCATACGTGAACACATGAGCTATTCCAAAGTGCCCAAACCACTTCGGGGACTGGGTATATCATTTATCATCACCGGCTTGATGGGGATGGCATTTATGGGATTTATGGGGATTAAATTTTAGGAGGAATTTTAGATGATTTTGTTAGCATTGAATACCTTGACACTTATACTCAGTGTAGCCTTATTTTTGCTGGTAACCCTCTTACTGGTGGGACTGTTGCTTTATATAAAAAATAAACTGACTCCATCGGGCGAAGTGGACATAAACATAAACGAGGGAGAAAAAATCGTTAAGACCGAAATGGGCGGCAGTTTGTTGTCGACCTTAGGCAATAATCAGATCTTCCTGCCCTCAGCCTGTGGCGGCGGAGGCAGTTGCGGTATGTGCAAATGCCGGGTACTTGACGGCGGTGGCAGCATTTTACCCACAGAAACAGGTTTTTTCAGTCGAAAACAACAGCAGGACAATTGGAGGCTGGCTTGTCAGGTCAAAGTCAAGGACAACCTTAAAATTCAGATTCCCGAAGAAATCCTGGGCATCAAGAAATGGGAATGCGAGGTGGTTTCCAACCACAACGTGGCTTCCTTTATCAAGGAATTTGTGGTTAAATTGCCCGAAGGCGAACATCTTAAATTTAAATCCGGCAGCTATATTCAGATCGACGTTCCCAAACTGGAAGTCGATTTCAAAGATATGGATGTAGACGACAGATTCAAGTCCGAATGGGACAAATTCAAGCTCTGGGGCCTGCATATGTCCAATCCTGAACCTACCTACCGGGCCTATTCCATGGCCAATCACCCCGCCGAAGGCAACATAATAATGCTGAATATACGTATTGCCACACCTCCGTTCGACAGACAAAAAGGCGCTTGGATGAATGTGAACCCCGGCATCTGCTCTTCCTATATTTTCTCGCGTAAACCCGGCGACAAAGTTACCATTTCCGGACCTTTTGGAGATTTTCATATTCTGGATACCAAACGCGAGATGCTTTACATCGGCGGTGGTGCCGGTATGGCTCCATTGCGTTCACATCTGCTGCATTTATTCCATACACTCAAAACCACCGATCGCAAGGTTTCGTATTGGTACGGAGCCCGTTCCAAAAACGAAATTTTCTACGAAGAAGATTTCAGAGCCATCGAAAAAGAATTTCCTAATTTCAGTTTTCACATTGCCTTGAGCGAACCCCGTCCCGAAGACAATTGGACTGGTTACAAGGGTTTTATTCATCAAGTAATTCTGGACAATTACCTGATCAATCACGAAGCTCCCGAAGATATTGAATATTATATGTGCGGACCCGGCCCCATGGCTAATGCTGTCAAGGTGATGCTCGACAACCTGGGAGTACCCAAAGAAATGCTGATGTTCGACGATTTCGGATGATTAAAGCACAAAAACTTTAATTTTTTTGCACAATAACAATTTATTGATACATTTGCGGCGTATTTATAACAAAAGCATGTACAAACTGAACAGATACCACGGACATCATCATTATTCCGGACGTTGAAAAACGGTTGGTTGATTGATTGTGTCCGCATCATTCATAAAAGGCTTACCGTTTTGAGTAAGCCTTTTTTTTTGACAAGAAATATTTATTCGAAAAGAAAAACAAATAAAATGCTCAGAATTGCAATCCAGGCCAAAGGCCGCCTGTACGAAGAAACCATGGCCTTATTGGCGGAAGCCAATATAAAAGTAGATGCCTCAAGGCGCACGTTGTTATTGCCGGCCAGGAATTATCCGGTCGAAATCTTGTTTTTGCGCGACGACGACATTCCGCAGTCGGTGGCCGGCGGAGTGGCAGACGCCGGTATAGTAGGGCAGAACGAATACGCCGAACGTCACGAAAATGTACAAATAGTACAGAAGCTCGGTTTCAGCCGCTGCAGGCTCTCGCTGGCCATTCCAAAAGACATTGACTATCCGGGCCTGTCCTGGTTTCAGGGCAAGAAAATAGCCACTTCCTATCCGGGTATTCTAAAAGAGTTTTTACAAGCTAACAAGATTCATTCCGAGATTCATGTTATCAGCGGCTCGGTCGAAGTGGCTCCCGGCATAGGATTGGCCGATGCCATTTTTGACATCGTCAGCAGCGGAGGAACACTGGTCAGCAATCGGCTCAGGGAAGTGGAAGTAGTCATGCAGTCGGAAGCCTTGCTGATTTGTAATCCTAATCTCTGCGAGGAGAAAAGAACAGTGCTCGAAGATTTGGCCTTCCGTTTCAACGCTGTACGACAGGCCGAAGGGAAAAAGTACATCATCCTGAACATCCTGAACACAAAAATTCCGGATGTCTGCCGTCTGTTGCCGGGCATGAAAGCACCCACTGTAACGCCGCTGGCCGAAGAAGGCTGGTCGTCGGTTCATTCGGTGATCGAAGAAAAACGTTTTTGGGAAATCATAGGCAAACTCAAGGCCATAGGCGCTGAGGGCATTTTGGTAGTACCCATCGAAAAAATGATTTTATAAACGCCTTATGCAATTTATCAACTATCCTCCCGAATCGGCCTGGCCCGAATTAATGCAACGTCCTGCCGACAACAATGCCGGTCTTTTCGGGCAGGTTTCGGGCATACTCGGGCAAATTAAGCTCAAAGGCGATGCCGCCGTTAAGGAGTATTCGCTCAGATTTGACGGCTATGCGGCGGATTCACTAGAACTCAAAGCAGAAGAAATAACGGCAGCTTGCCGGGAAGTAAATCCCAAACTGAAAGATGCTATTCAGCAAGCGAAACGCAATATTGAAGCCTTTCACAAGGCTCAGATTCAGGCTCCTGTCAGTCTGGAAGTGCAGCCCGGAGTAAGCTGTTGGCAAAAAGCGCTGCCCATCGAGAAAGTCGGTTTGTACATTCCCGGCGGAACAGCTCCCTTGTTTTCCACCGTACTGATGTTGGCCGTCCCTGCTCAATTGGCAGGATGCAGAGAGACAGTGCTCTGTTCGCCTCCCGACAAAGAAGGAAAAATACATCCTGCCATTCTTTATACAGCTAAGCTTTGCGGCATTAAACGAATCTTTAAGATTGGCGGAGTACAGGCTATCGGGGCTATGGCTTACGGAACGGAGACGGTGCCTAAAGTGTATAAGATTTTTGGCCCGGGCAACCGCTATGTTATGGCAGCCAAGCAATTGGTCAGCCTCGAAGATACGGCTATCGATATGCCTGCCGGGCCTTCAGAAGTGCTGGTTATGGCCGACGAGACCGCGGTGCCTGCTTTTGTGGCGGCCGATTTGCTTTCGCAGGCCGAGCATGGCAGCGACAGCCAGGTAATCTTGTTGACCTCCTCTGCCGATTTAGCAGAGACTGTACAAAAAGAACTACAAATTCAGTGTAAGACTTTGCCCCGGGCTGACATTGCAATGAAAGCTTTGGAACACAGCCGGATTATTCTCTTAAAAGACCGGGAAGAAATCATCCGTTTCAGCAACGATTACGCTCCTGAACACCTGATTATTTCCATGAAGGATTACAGTAAGCTGGCTGATTGCGTAACTAACGCAGGATCTGTTTTTTTGGGCAATTACAGTCCGGAGAGCGCCGGCGATTATGCATCGGGCACCAACCATACACTTCCAACCAAAGCTTATGCTCTGGCCTACAGCGGTTTAAATATGGATAGTTTTAAGAAAAAAATCACTTTTCAGGAAATCAGCCGCGAAGGTTTACAGGCCCTAGGCCCGATTATTGAGATTATGGCCGAAAACGAAGAGCTCCTGGCACACAAACAAGCCGTGAGCATACGTCTTAAACATGATTAATTCACACACGCTATGTCAACGCAACCTTTAGAACAATTGCTTCGCAAAAACATACAAGAGCTGACTCCCTATTCTTGTGCCCGCGATGAGTTTCAGGGTCAGGCTTCGGTTTATCTCGATGCCAACGAAAATCCCTACAACGGGCCTTACAATCGTTATCCCGATCCTTTGCAGTGTGAGTTGAAGGAGAAAATCTCAGCAATCAAGTGCTTACGTCCCGGTCAGGTGTTTTTAGGCAACGGCAGCGATGAATCCATCGACGTCCTGATCAGAGCTTTTTGTGAACCTCGCACAGACAACGTCGTGGCCATAGAACCCACCTATGGTATGTATAGGGTAGCTGCCGGAATCAACGACGTGGCTTACCGTACAGTTTTGCTTGACGAGCAATATCAAATGGATGCCGACAGGATATTAGCCGCTTGTGATACACATACCAAACTTGTTTTTCTATGTTCCCCGAACAATCCCACGGGAAACAGCATGAGCAGAGCTGAAATCCTGAAATTACTGGATCAGTTCAAGGGAATCCTGGTGCTGGACGAAGCCTATATCGATTTTGCATCGGAACCATCTATGATGAGCCGGCTGGATGATTATCCCAGCCTGGTCATACTGCAGACTTTTTCCAAAGCCTGGGGCAGCGCAGCCATTCGCCTTGGTATGGCCCTGGCCTCTGAGTCGATTGTAAAAGTGTTGAATAAGATAAAATATCCTTACAACATCGGCCTGCCCACCCAGCAACAAGCCATGAAGATGTTGGATGCAGCTCCTCAGGTAAAGGCTTGGGTGGCCGATATTCTGCAAGAACGTGACCGGCTGAGTAAAGCCCTGTCAGCACTTAGTTTGGTTACAAAAATTTACCCTTCGGACGCCAATTTTTTGCTGGTCAGGGTCAGCGATGCCAACCGGATTTATGCAGCCTTGGTTGAGCAGGGCATCATTGTGCGTAACCGGAATAATGTATCTTTGTGTCTGGGTTGTTTACGAATAACAATAGGCACAGCTGCCGAAAACGACACCCTGCTACAGGCTTTAAAGGCTATGGATTAAGAATAACAAAACCGGATAAAAATACAAAAATAGAATCCCGATGAAAAAAAGAGCCTTATTTATTGACC
The DNA here is from genome assembly GCA_964488495.1 of uncultured Bacteroidales bacterium. Classification (GTDB taxonomy): domain Bacteria; phylum Bacteroidota; class Bacteroidia; order Bacteroidales; family UBA1402; genus UBA1402. The sequence goes on along the minus strand of CAZAUQ010000019.1, from coordinate 19,625 downwards.
GCGACGGTACCCTGATCGAAGAACCCCAACCTAGCCTGCAAGTAGATAATTTGGAGCAACTGGTGTTCTTGCCCAAGGTGATCCGGAATTTGTATTTCATACGCAAGAAACTGGATTTTGAGTTCATCATGGTGTCCAATCAGGACGGCCTGGGAACAGCTGCTTATCCGGCAGAAAATTTCGAAAGGGTGCAAAATAAGATGATGCAAATCCTGCAAAACGAAGGCATCAGTTTTGATGCCGTACACATAGATCCCAGCTTACCTGAACAGAATTCGCCCGGTCGTAAACCGGGAACCGCCATGCTTACCTCTTACATGGACGGGAGTTACGATCTGGCTGCCTCTTTTGTGATCGGAGACCGTATTACAGATGTTCAACTTGCACATAATCTGGGATGTAAATGTATATTATTAAACGAGAACTTGAACCTGTCTGAATACAAAGATTGTGCTGCCGCTTGTGTGCTTCAGAGTTCGGATTGGGATAAAATCAGCGCCTTTCTATTTGCCGGCGAACGCAAAATTTCCATAGAACGTAAGACCAAAGAGACCGAGGTAAAGCTGGAACTGGATTTGGATGGAAACGGTAAAACACACATCGATACCGGCATTAAATTCTTTGATCACATGCTGGAGCAAATTGGGCGTCATTCGGGTTGCAATCTGACTATTAATGTCAAGGGTGATTTGGATGTGGACGAACACCACACGGTAGAAGATACCGCTCTTGTTTTGGGTGATGCCTTGCTTAAAGCACTGGGTGACAAACGCGGAATTGAGCGTTACGGTTATTGCCTGCCAATGGACGATAGTCTTTGCAGCCTGGCCCTCGATTTTGGCGGACGGCCCTGGCTGGTTTGGGACGTAGACTTCCGCAGAGAGAGGCTGGGAGAGCTCCCCACAGAGCTGATTTTTCACTTCTTCAAATCCTTGAGTGATTCTGCCAAAATGAATTTGAATATCAAGGCTTTAGGTGATAACGAACATCATAAGTCCGAAAGCATATTTAAGGCATTCGCACTTGCGCTGAAAATGGCTGTACGCCGGGATATTTACCGTTACGATTTGCCCAGTACCAAAGGCTTGCTTTAGTATAGTTATTCTGTGCTTTTATAAATAAATTTCTATCTTTGAGCTCTCCGGCACATTAAATATCAAGTAAATGAAACGTACTTTTTTCTGCTTAGCTTTGCTGGCTGTTTTTACTTGTCCCTTGTTTGCACAAACATTCAATCGGGATCAGTCGGCTATCAAACCACAAGAACAGCCTTCCAGATTTCCTACAGAACTCGAAGTTAGTCTGTCCCCCCGGGATATAATTTATGCCATAAAAGACACTACAGTGCTCAAAATGGACATTTATCGTCCCCAGGCTCAGAATAAGGACTTGCCCTGCCTGGTGTTTCTGTATGGAGGTGGTTTCAGCTCCGGTTCCAAAGACAGCAAGGCTACGATGGATTTTTGTCATCAGATGACAGACAGAGGCTATGTAGTGGTAGCTATCAATTACCGTCACGGTATGGCCGGCGTCAAAGATAAAGGCTTCAAAATGGTCCGCAGCCTGGAAAAAGCCATTGGTATGGCAGTAGAGGATTTATATTCCGCTACCGGTTATTTACTTGCTAATGCCGCTGTCGTTGGTATAGATACTTCCAAAATAATGATCAGCGGCTCCAGCGCCGGCGCTGTTACCGTTTTGCAGGCTGATTACGAACTGGCCAACCGTTTTGAACGGGCAAGCCTGCTCCCGGCAGATTTCAGCTATGCCGCAGTAATTGCCTTTGCTGGCGGTGTTTTCAGTCGCGAAGGCAAGCCCGATTACCAAAATCCCCCGGCACCTACCTTGTTTTTCCATGGCAAAGAAGACCGAATGGTCAACTACAAATGCACTCAGTTTTTCAACATCGGCTTTTTTGGCACCCATGCACTGACAAGGCGCTTCGAAAAATTCAATTTCCCTTATGTCACTTATCGTTTCGAAGATATGGGACACGAAATTGCCGTACTGCCCATGCAGCATCATCTCGATGAGATAGATGATTTTATTACTCACTGTGTTCTTGAGGGGGCCTTTTGTCAAAAGGACAGTACCATCACAGACCACGGATTGCCCAGGGCCGATTACGGGAAATGGAAACTCAGCCGGATTTATAAATAATCAGCCGGATTAACAACGAGGTTGTATTCAGGAATAAACTCTATTCAAGGGGATTAAGTGCGATGTAAAAGAGATTGCAGGTCCCCGATTTTGTAATTTCGTAAGAGCCGGCTTCCAGGTTTTCCACCACAATTATCTTGTCGTTGTCTTCGTCGGTATAGGCAGTACCATTCAGCTTCATACTGGCTGCCTCGTAGGGACCGAATACCAGAGTCAGCTGCCTGCTGTCAGCGAGCACAAATTGAATACTGGTGCTGCTTTCCATCTTGAGACATTCAGTATAGGTGCTGTCTTTGTAGTTCACCGTGCCCTTGCTGTCGGAATAATTGCCTGTGATAGTAAAGAAATCGTTGGAGGCTCCGCCAGAGCGGCTGAATGTACAAATTATCACGCCCTCAACGGGATCATCTCCGGGGTTTTCTCCGGGATCTTCTCCGGGTTCCTCGTTACTTTCCTGCCCGAAAAAACCCAACAAGCTGCTGCTGTAAGCTGCAATAGCTGCTTTGAGCGCTTCATCCACAGCGTAAGAGGCATCGTCAGTTGAATTGTTGAAGCTCCATCTGAAATCTCCTCCGCCCATACGTCCGGCACCCAGCGGCCCGCAAACAATTTCAGGCACATTTTCGGCTGGGTGGGGGCTGTAGGCATACATCAGGGCTTGGTTGATGTCGAAATTGTTGTAGGTGTGGCTGCCCACCAGGCTTTTGTAAGAGACCGGTACGCTATCCTGCCTGGAAGCAGCTTCGTAAGCATCAAAGCTTGTAGCAGACTCTGTGTGAGGAATGTATTGGAGATTTGAGGTCTCGGCAAAGACATTACCAAAGCTTTTTATCATTCCTCCGTTTTCGCCCGAAAAAGTACCGTCACCTGTGGCGTCAGTCCCCTGCAGGGAAATCATCATAGGCCGTTTGGTATTGCGAAAGTAATTGGCTTCAACAAAAACACTCGATCCCATAGTGGCCCCCACACCGTATTTGGCAACTCCGTCGTAGTAATTGTTGTAGACGTGCACCGACATAACACGTACCCGGGGATGCCTGGAATCGGAATGGTCGAACCAGTTGTGGTGATAACTTATCCAATTCTCGCCCGACTCGCCGGTCATACCGCAAAGCGATGCCTTGCCCGCATCCCAGAAATGATTGCAGGAAAAAGTGGCGTATCGGCAATCGTCTTTCAGATCAAGCGATCCGTCGCCTTTGTTTTGGTCGGAATCACTGCCGGGGCTGCCGTAAAAAATATCGCAATGATGCACCCAGACATGTTGGCTGCTTTTGATGGAGATGCCGTCTTCCTCAAAATTCATCAACCCCAGATTGCGGACTTCCATGCTGCTGCCTCTGTATAATGTGATGCCCCATCCATAGGCAGTGGCGTCGTTTCCTACACCTTCCAGGGTAACATTCAGGGGGGCAGTACCGGCATCGCTTTTCAATTGCAGGCCATCCTGATCGCTCAAGAGTTGATCTGCGTCAAAGTCTTCACTGCGGATTGTTCCAATAAAACGTACAGCCCAGGGTGTGTCGTCGTAGCCTTTTTGCTTGCCTTGTAAGATCTTTCCTATGCCGGTGCGCAATTCGGTATTTCCCTTGGAATCCACAATCACGTTATGGGTTATGCTGTTGCAATTGTCTTTGGTAATGTAAAAAACCACTGCCTTGTCTTTGAGGCTGCCTTCGTTTTTGTAAGCACCGATGCCGTCGCTCAGGCCAAAATGGGCAAAGCCGCTGCGGTCGTGGGCGCTCACCTCTGTCGGGGCTGATTCGGCAGCTAAGGCTTGCATCTCGTTGCCTTCCAGGTCAATGGGTATAATTTTAAAAATGTAAGAACCGGTTTTCAGGCCAATGACATCGGCTCTGCCGTAGTTGCCGTAATTTCGGATCAGCGGGGTATCCAAAGGCCAATAATCGGCTCCTGCTTCCTGCGATTTACAATAGACCCGGTAAGAGCCGGCGGTTTCAAGAAGCTCCCAGCTTACAGAAGCAGCTTCGAGCCAGCCTTCGGTCCTTATGATTTTGACTGCGTTTGAATCGGCAGCCTGTACAAATTGAATTCCGCTTGCTGTGCCTGGATAATGCAGGCTGTCTCCCTGCCTGAAACAGATACTGAAATCGTTGTTGTCGCCAAAGGCTATGCTTTCGATTTCTTCGAGGTTGAAATAGTCCACACTGTCTGTACTGAGATCGACACGCAGTTTTGTTTTTGCGTGTAATCCTGTCAGGACAAAGAGCAGCAGAACAAGTATAAGTAATCTCTTCATCTGGATTTCATTTATTGCTTGACAAAACGTATCAGGTACTTGCCTGTCCTGAGCAAATAGACACCGGCAGGCAGACCGTTCAGGTCTATTTGTTCCGAGCTGGCTTTTGCTTCCTGTGTTTTGATAAGACGGCCTTCGGTATCGTACAACAACAAACGGCTTCCGGCTTCGAGGTTTTCGAGAGGCAACTGATCTTTCACCGGATTACGGGCCAGTAAAACACGAGTGTTTTGCAGAGTAGAGAGTCCGTCTTCGGCAGTAAATTCAATGGCCAGCAACAGGCAAGGAATACTCAGGCTGTCTCCTTCAGAAAAATGCAGAACAGCGGTATCGCCTTTGAAACTGATGCGACTGACCGCTTGCTGCAGTTCCTGGCCCTCAATGCGTACTATTCTCTCTGAAAAAGCTTGAAGAGAAAACAGGCACAGCAGTGCCGGCAGAAAAAAGCGCAGGTGTTTCATGGTTTTGTAATTATGCGTTATTGAACAACTTATGCGTTCTCCAACAGGTAACTTTCAGCCTCAATACTCCACAAACCCTGATTCTTCTCGCATATTTCAGCCAGTTTTCTAAAAACAGGATTGCTTTCTCCCAGTCGGGCAAAATCGGTAATAGGCGTGAGAGGGAGATTGATGTGGTTGTAAATGAGTTTTTTGCCTCCGGGAATGGAGGGCAAATTTAAGGTAGCATCTATCACGGCATTTAAGCCTCCGATATGAGTTATCAGTCCTGCCGGATCCAGGCCTTTGCTCATAAGCTGCAGAGCTTCAATCATATCATCGGTGTTGCCGCCGCTGGTGCCCACCACGTGGGTGTAGGCATAATGCACGTTGTAAAAATTGAACATAGCGCTGAATTTCGGATCGGAGGGACCGGCGAAAAAGTTCAGGCAGCCGTCAAATGCCAGAATAGCATCGGCCTGTTCCACTACGGGACGTACGGGCGCAAAGACGAATACATCGTTGTAGCCTTCTCCGCCGCTCAGTTCTTTCAATCCGGCTACCGGATCGGCCAGACCTGCAGTGTTCAGGTAAATAAGTTTGATGCCTCTGGAGGCGGCAAATTCAGGTGTGTAAAGGCTGGCAGCACGGTCCAGTCTGGTCTGATCGACATCGGTCACTACCATCAGAGAAGGACGGCGGTCTTCGCGATGAAGCACATAGTTGACAGCCGCGAGCCCCATGGGGCCGACTCCGGCCAGAATGGCCATCTTCCCCTGGTTCACAATTTCCATCTTATGCACATATGAACCCGGGGTAGTGTGGTAATTAGCGTGCATGGCTCCGATTACGCAGCTCAGAGGCTCAGAAAGGGAGGCAGGATAAAAGCCGGCACCTCTGTATGGCAAAAGGCAGTTCTGCTCCATTACTTCGTTGGGAATAATCACATAGGTGGCATCACCTCCGATATGGGCATACGAATAGCCCGGAGCGCTCAAAATACCCACCGGGCCCTTTTCGTAATTCAGCGCCGGCTGTATGGAAAATTTTTCTCCTGCTTTGAATCTATGTGCCCATTTACTGCCTACTTGAATCAGTTCTCCGGCAAATTCATGGCCTATGATGATGGGATTTTTATCCACGTCATCCGGAATACGTTTATGATCAGAACCCTGTGTGGCAGCCTTATAAGAAGACATACACAAACTGTCGCACACTACTTTTGCCACTATTTCATCGTCCTTGATGGCAGGCAATTCAAAAGATTCCAGACGGAGATCTTTCTTGCCGTACAGACGTACTGCTGTTGTTTTCATCCTTGTTTTTGAGTAAAAAAATAATCAGTGCAAAGGTAGTAAAAATCCCTGAGCCTTTTTTAGCAGAAATAATATAAAAAAAGCCTTTATAAATCCTTGTTTTTAATTACATTTGCAAATCTCATTGGGTCGTACTCGTATGGACCTTTATACGGTTCAGAAAGAGCAACTAAGCCCGTGGTTTATTGGACTGAAACTTTCAATATTATCCCTATGTCAGAAAATAAAAGCATACGAACAGCCTTGGTTTCTGTTTATCACAAAGAAGGGCTGGACGAAATTTTACACAAATTGCACCAGGAAGGTGTTGAATTTATCTCCACAGGAGGTACGCGACAATTCATCGAATCGTTGGGCTATCCCTGCGAGAAGGTCGAAAGCCTCACCGGTTATCCTTCGGTATTGGGGGGCAGAGTAAAAACCCTGCATCCCAAGATTTTCGGAGGTATTCTTAACCGTCGGTCACTGGACACCGACCAGCAGGAATGCCAGGAATACGACATACCTGCCATCGACCTGGTGATAGTGGATCTGTATCCTTTTCAGGAAACAGTGAGTTCAGGAGCTGCAGCCGAAGATATTATCGAGAAAATAGATATTGGCGGAATTTCACTCATCAGAGCAGCTGCCAAGAACTTCAACGATGTGGTTATTGTTGCTTCCAAAGCCCAATACTCAGCCTTACTTGACATCCTGAACGAACAGGGAGCCACTACGTCGCTCGAAGACCGTCGCTGGTTTGCCCGCGAAGCCTTTGCCGTGTCATCGGATTACGACACAGCCATTTTTAACTGGTTCGACGGGACTGAAGGTTCGGCTTTGAGAGTAGCCGTTGATCATTCCAAAGCCTTACGTTACGGAGAGAATCCCCACCAACAGGCTTCCTTTTTCGGCGATTTTGACAAGTTGTTTGAGCAACTCAACGGTAAGGAAATTTCGTACAACAACCTGTTGGATATTGATGCAGCCGTATCTATGGTGAATGATTTTGACGAAACCACCTTTGTTATTGTCAAACACAACAATGCCTGCGGCCTGGCTTCGCGTCCTGTGCTGGTGGATGCCTGGAATGCTGCTCTGTCGGCAGATCCGGTCTCGGCCTTTGGAGGCGTTTTTGCCACGAATGCTGCCATTGACAAAGCAACAGCCGAAGAAATCAACAAGCTTTTCTTCGAAGTATTGATCGCACCCGATTACGATTTTGATGCCCTGGAAATATTAACTCAAAAAAAGAACCGCATCCTTCTTATCCAGAAAGAAGCTCCCCGCAACAGAAAACAATTCCGTTCCCTGTTCAACGGAGTGTTGGTGCAGGATAAGGATTTACATACCGAAACCACACAGGATTTACGTTGTATTACCGAAAAGGAAACCGATGCCGCTCAAATCGAAGACCTGCTTTTTGCCAACAAGATTGTAAAACACAACAAGAGCAATGCCATTGTGTTGGCCAAAAACAAGCAACTTTGTGCAGCCGGCGTGGGTCAGACATCCCGGGTAGATGCTTTGAAACAGGCCATCGACAAAGCCCGGAGTTTCGGGATGGAACTCGAAGGGGCCGTAATGGCTTCCGATGCTTTCTTCCCCTTTCCCGATTGTGTGGAAATTGCAGATGAAGCAGGTATTACCGCTGTAATTCAACCCGGAGGATCCATTAACGACAAATTATCCATTGAATATTGCAATAAACATGGTGTGGCCATGTACACCACCGGATACAGACACTTTAAACATTAAACACCAATATGGGAATCTTTTCTTTTACTCAAAAAATAGCCATTGATTTGGGCACAGCCAACACCATCATCATGTGCAACGACAAAATCGTGGTAGACGAACCCAGTGTCGTTGCCCTCGATCGTAAAACCGACAAGATGCTGGCCGTTGGTGAGAAAGCCCGGCTGATGCACGAAAAAACCCACGAAAACATTCGCACTGTGCGACCTTTGCGCGATGGAGTCATAGCCGACTTTTATGCCGCCGAGCAAATGATTCGTGGTCTGATAAAGATCGCTCTGCCCCGGGGTAATGGTTTCTTTTCTTCTCTTCGGATGGTGGTTTGCATTCCTTCGGGTTCGACCGAAGTGGAACTGCGTGCCGTACGTGATTCTGCTGAACACGTAGGCGGGCGCGAAGTATATATGATATATGAACCCATGGCCGCTGCCATTGGCATTGGCATTGATGTGGAAGCCCCCGAGGGCAATATGATCGTCGATATAGGCGGTGGCACTACCGAAATTGCAGTTATTTCGCTGGGCGGCATTGTGGCCAACAAATCCATTCGCATTGCCGGTGACGATTTTACCACAGACATTCAGGAATATATGCGCCGGCAACACAACCTGCGCATTGGAGAACGTACGGCAGAACGCATTAAAATCAATGTGGGCTCTGCCCTGACTGAACTGGAGAATTCCCCGGAAGATTTTTTGGTACATGGCCCCAATCAAATGACAGCCTTGCCCATGGAAGTTCCTGTTTCCTATGTGGAAATTGCCCATTGTCTTGAGAAGTCGGTTTCCAAGGTGGAGACGGCCGTTTTGAATGCGCTGGAGCAAACTCCTCCGGAGCTGTATGCCGATATCGTACGTCATGGCATCTATCTGACCGGTGGGGGATCTTTGCTCCGTGGTTTAGCAAAACGCCTGAGCGACAAGATCAATATTCCCTTCATCGTGCCCGAAGATCCGTTGCATGCAGTAGCCAGAGGTACCAGTATAGCTTTGAAGAATGTGGATAAATTCAATTTCCTGATGCGTTAATGCGACAACTCATTCAATTTCTCGCCCGGTACAGACACTTTTTTCAATTTCTGTTCCTGGAAATCTTGTCGCTGATACTCTTATTTAGTTTTAATGATTATCAGCAAGGGGTTTTATTCAGTTCGGCCAATCGAATTTACGGGAAATTGTACACCTACAGGGAAGCGGTAAGCGGATATTTTGCCTTACGCGAAAACAACACTGAATTGATGCGCCTGAATAGTGAGATGGAGCTCAAAATAGCCCGTCTCGAAGAGAATTTGCGCAACGCCGGACTGGCAGATGAACAACAAAAAGAAGCCGGCCGTTACGAATACATACAGGCCAGAGTGATCAAAAACAGCGTCTCGCAAATGCGAAACTATCTTACCCTTAATGTGGGCAGTAAGGACGGAGTTGCCAAAGGCATGGGAGTATGCAACCATCTGGGTATTGTAGGAGTGGTAAGTGTCTGTTCCGAACATTTTTCGGTCGTCATTCCGGTACTGAATCCCGATATCAGTTTCAGCTGTCTTGTTGCGGGCAGTAATAGTATAGGCTCACTCAACTGGAAGGGGGGAGATACCCGTTTTGCCTGGCTGGAGGAATTGCCTGACTATGCCTTTTGGGCTATAGGAGATACTGTAGTAACCAGCGGTTTTTCGGATGCTTTTCCCTCTGGCATACCCGTTGGTGTGATACACAGTATCGAAAAGAAAAACAACAGCAGTTTTCATCGTTCCAGTGTCAGGTTGTTTACCGGTTTTGAGTCGCTGGCAGATGTAAGGGTAATCTCTCAATTTTTGCGTGACGAAAGACTGGAATTGGAAAAGGAGCTTGAACAATGATACGAACATTTGTCAGACATAGTCTTTTGTTTGTTCTGCTATTATTACTTCAAATAGTAGTGCTCCAGCAACTTTATTTCTGGTATGTGGTGCCCTTGTTGTATGTCTATATTCTTATCCGCTGGCCGGCAACGCTTTCGACAGGCTGGGTGCTGAGCCTGGGCTTTTTGCTTGGCCTGCTGGTGGATATCAGTGTCGATACTCCCGGTATGCATGCGGCAGCCACTACCTTTGTGGCGTTTGTGAGGCCGGCTTTACTCAAGGGTTTCCTCGCAAAAGAAGAAATGGAAAACCTGGAACCCAGAGAAAAAAGCATGGGTTTTATTCCCTTTTGGAAATACGTTGTCAGTATAGTGTTGCTACATCATTCTGTACTTTTTATACTGGAATCTTTTTCCTTTTTTGATCCCTTGCTCTTGCTGGTTAAAATTATCGGAAGTGCCTTGCTGAGCCTCTTGCTGATTTTCTTATTCGAACGTTTCTAAAATAAAGACCGTATACTGTCATGCGATCATCTACCACCGATTATGAAAACAGGGGCAGAATTCTAATTCTGATCATTGTGGGCGTGATGCTTGCATTTATTGTCCGACTGGCCTATTTGCAGTTGTTTTCGGAAGAATACGATAAATACGCCGACAGCAATGCGCAATATAAAAAAACCATCTATCCCGAACGTGGCGTGATTTACGACAGAAACGGGAAACTGATGGTATACAACCAAGCCTTTTACGATGTAATGGTCACTCCCCGCGAAATGAAAGGTCTGGACACACTTGAATTTTGTTCAACCTTAAAAATTGATCGCTCATACTTTGAGAAAAGGATGAGAGACATTCGAAACCGGAGGCATAATCCCGGTTATTCTTCCTATACGCCTCAATTATTTATGTCGCAATTGTCTGTCGAAGCCTATGGACCATTGCAGGAAAAACTATATCGTTTTCCGGGTTTTTCGATCACTAACCGCAGTCTGAGGCGTTATTCCCGCCCCATAGCCGCGCATGCCCTGGGCTATGTGGCCGAGGTAGACCGCAAAGACATAGAAAACGATGCCTATTATACCCTGGGAGATTACAACGGCCGTTCGGGTATTGAGAAAATGTACGAAAATGTATTACGTGGCGAAAAGGGAGTTGAAGTCTTACTCAGGGATGTACACGGTCGCATTAAAGGAAGTTACAACGAAGGCAAACGCGATTTTCCCCCCGTACCGGGCAAAGACCTCAGTTTGTCGCTCGATATAGACTTGCAGGAGTACGGCGAAAAACTGATGGAAAATAAAAGGGGAGCCATTGTAGCCATCGAACCCAAAACAGGAGAAATACTGGCCTATGTGTCAGCCCCTTCGTACGATCCTTCTCTGCTGGTAGGCAGCGACAGGGTGGAGCATTACATGGAACTGGAGTCTTCGCCGCATAAGTATTTTTTAAACCGTCCCATTCAATCCTTTTATCCTCCGGGTTCCACTTTTAAACCCGCACAAGGATTAATCCTGTTACAGGAAAATGTCATCAATCCCTCTACCCAATTGGCTTGTCACGGGGGATATTATTTTGCAGGACAAAAGCTGGGTTGCCACCAACATCGTTCACCGCTGAATTTGCCCGAAGCGGTTTCAGCTTCGTGCAATGCCTACTTTGCAGCAGCCTATCGAAGTCTGATTGACCACCACCAGTATTCTTCGGTGCAGGATGCTTACGAACACTGGCACGGTTTGGTCTGCTCCATGGGTTTTGGCAGCCGCCTGGGGGTAGACCTGCCTTATGAGCAATCGGGCTGGATACCGAACACGGATTATTACAACCGAATCTACGGCCAAAGAGGTTGGAAAGGGGCTACGATCATATCCAATGCCATAGGCCAGGGTGAGATTCTGGCCACCCCGATGCAAATAGCCAATTATTGCGCCATGATTTGCAACAAGGGCTGGTATATTACGCCGCATATTGTACGCGAGGTTCATGGCCAGGCCCCTGACAGCAGCCTGATTAAAAAGCACATGTCCGGTATAGATCCCGGACATTTTGAACCCATCATCGAAGGGATGCGAGGGGCGGTCACCAGCCCGATGGGAACCTCCAAAGGAGTGGCCATTCCCGGTATAGAGGTTTGCGGCAAGACAGGCACAGCCGAAAATCCCGGTGTGGATCACTCCATATTTATGTGTTTTGCCCCCAAGGACGATCCACAGATTTGTATGTTGGTCTTTATCGAAAACGGAGGTTTTGGAGCAACCTGGGCAGTACCTATGGCCAGCCTGATGTTGGAAAGATACTTAAAGGGCGGCATTGCCCCCGAACGAATATGGATGGAAACCCGATTGTTGAACGCAAACCTTATGAACGTTGAGCCCAAAGAATAATCCCATAAGCCTGTGGAAAGCGGTAGATATTCAAACTTTGTTTATTTACCTGATTTTGATCACTTTAGGTTGGCTAACCATCTACAGTGCCAGTTATAATTACGACAGTGCTGCCATATTCGATTTGAGCAGCACCTCGGGCAAACAATTGATCTGGATAGCTGTTTCGCTGGTGGTGGGTATCTCGTTGCTTATCATAGACGCCAAGCTTTATTATTATATGTCATACAACATTTACGCTGTTCTGTTGTTTTTGTTGTTACTCACCATACTGATTGCATCAGAGATAAAAGGATCACGTTCCTGGCTGGTGTTTGGGCCATTTAGTATTCAGCCTGCTGAATTTGCCAAATTTGCAACCGCCCTGGCCCTTTCCCGTTTTATAGCCGATTATGGCTTTAATTCAAAAAATCCCAAACGCTTAACAGAGTTGTTCGCTCTCTTACTTATCCCTATGGGATTGATCTTTTTACAAAAAGAAACCGGTACAGCCCTGGTTTTTTTGTCCTTTCTGCTGGTTTTTTATCGTGAAGGCATGTCGGGAGTGTTGCTTTTTGTAGGGGTTTGTTTCCTGAGTTATTTTGTGATAGGGCTTAGATTCGGGGAGCAGACGATGTGGGAACATACTTCCCTGGGCAATTTCTCGGTGTTATTACTTATTGCTCTGATTGTTTCAGGTTTGCTTTTTCAATACCTTAAAAAAGACAACAAATCCTGGCTGATTATTTTGCTGGGCAACGTTTTGCCGGTAGTTGCAGCCTTAGTCTGGAACCGCTTTACCAAATGGGGTTTTAACATTACCGTACTTCAGTTGGTACTTTTGTCTTTGTCTGTTATTTACGCCTTGTTTCAGAGCATTCGCCTCAATTCCAGAATTCCGGCCATGATTGCTCTTTTCGCCGTACTCTCGGCCGCCTTTTTATATGGCATAGACTATACGTTCGACCGTCTGCTGCAGCCCCATCAACAAACACGTATACTGGTTTTGCTAGGTACCATGGACGATCCCTCGGGAGTGGGTTACAACGTCAATCAGGCCAAGATTTCCATAGGATCGGGCGGTTTTTGGGGTAAGGGTTATTTGAACGGAACCCAGACTAAATTGAAATACGTCCCTGAACAGGATACCGATTTTATTTTCTGTACGATTGGTGAGGAATTCGGGTTTGCAGGTTCTGCCTTGCTTTTGATGATATATAGCTATTTGCTGGTCAGGCTGATTTTTATGGCAAACCGGCAACGCTTGGTTTTTGCGAGGATTTTCGGTTATTGTGTGGCCAGCATTTTCTTTGTGCATCTGTTGGTGAATGTGGGGATGGTGCTCGGCCTGATGCCTGTAATTGGCATTCCTTTGCCTTTCTTAAGCTATGGCGGCTCTTCTTTGCTGGGATTTACAATTCTCTTGTTTATTTTCCTGCGACTGGATGCCGACAATATGAGACGGCATTAAAAAATTACTCTGCCCTCAGGCATATTCCCACATTCCGGATACCTTCCAGCACTTCGTCCTGCATGGCGTGGCTGAGCTCTATTTTGAAAGTGTTTACCACAGGCAGCTTTGTCAGGACTACCTCCTGCGTAAATAACGATCCCCAGCCTGAACCTGCCCATTTCCCGTTTTCCTTTACCAGGTTGATCGTTATACACTCCTGATACGTGGTGTCCGGCAAAATAATATCGGCATTCAGGCAAAGATTGGTGTAGGGATAACTGTTGTCGTTGCGCAGTTGAACACTGACTTCCAAAAATGTTGCCCTGCCGGAAACCAGGTCGAGGCTATCTTCAAAATACAAGACTTCAGTTCTGTTCCAATGTGCAAGTGTCTTGAATTCATGGTAGACGTTATGCTCCCTGCAGGCGCTGAACAAGAAAATAAGCGGAAGCAGGACAGGAATAATCTTGCTGACTGGATCCGGCTTCATTTTGTGTCCGGGTTATTCTGATTGTTCTTGCCGCTTTGTTTTCCACGGTTGCGGGAACGATTGTTCCGGAAATCCGAACGCTTTTTATTGTCTTTGTTTTTTTTCTTGTCAAAACGCTGCAGATCGCTGCTCAGGACGTCGCCAAATTCGTTCCGGCTTTTTACTTCGACTTTTTCCAGCAGAGCGTCTACCCGGATGCCTTTTTTGTTTAGAGCAATGATATGTAAAGCTCTCTCCACAGGGATGCTGACGGCGTTGGCCATCGTATCCTTGCTGGTGGAGTAGCTTACCTGACGTTTAAAAAGGTCGGTTTTGATCTGAAAATAGCTGGCGTCTTTGGTCTCGAGAACAATTTCTTTGGCCGGGAAACCCTTTTGAGCCTCTACATACATATCAGTCTCGTAATTGAGGCAGCATTTGAGTTTGCCGCATTGTCCGGCCAGTTTTTGAGGATTCAGGCTCAGGTCCTGGTAGCGGGCAGAACTGGTAGATACGGAAACAAAGTTGGTCATCCAGGCTGAGCAGCACATTTCTCTGCCGCAAGGGCCTATGCCGCCTATGCGTCCGGCTTCCTGGCGGGCTCCGATCTGTTTCATTTCTATTCGCACATGGAAAGTGTCGGCCAGTACCCGTATCAGTTGTCTGAAGTCCACTCTGTCGTCGGCTATGTAATAAAAAATGGCTTTGTTCCCGTCGCCCTGGTATTCTACGTCGCCTATTTTCATGTTGAGATTGAGCTCTTCGGCAATCTTACGCGAACGCAACATGGTGTCGTGTTCAAGGGCCTTGGATTCGGCATATTTTTCAAGGTCTACAGGACGGGCTTTGCGATAAATCCGGCGAACTTCCTGCTGATCAAAGCGATAATTGACTTTCTTCATCTGCTTGAGCACCAGATGGCCGGTGAGGGTCACTTCTCCAATGTCGTGACCCGGCGAGGATTCCACCGCTACCAAATCTCCTTTTTGCAGAGGAATTTTATTGCTGTTCAGGTAATACCCTTTGCGGGTATTTTTGAATTGCACCTCGACGTAATCTGTCGAAGACTGAGCTTCGGGCAAATCGCAAAGCCAGTTAAAAGTATTCAGTTTTTTTATTTTGGTACAACCGCAAGCCTTGATATTCATCAGGAAGCCGTTGTTTTGTAATTTATAAGTCATAAAAAGCTTGTTTGAACCACAAAAGTAATTTTTTTTAGCTTCCGGTGCAATTATTTAAACAAGAGGATGGCTTGCAAGGCTATATCGAAAAACACCATTCTGGCCTGTACGTTTTGTTCTATATGCCTTTCGGCCAGAGCATAAAGCTCCATAAAAGCCTGAACATTGCCCTGGTTGATATAGGTGAAGAACTTAGAAGAGAAGGCCAGCTCCCCGGGATTGAGGTAGCTGAGCTTTTCTTCGCGGGTATTCAGAATAAAATTTTCCCGAATCATGCGTTGGGCAAAACTCAGGTAATTTTTTTGGCGTTCTCTGCCGATTTTGGCCATCTCTTCCGACCAAAGCCTAAGGTCTTGCAGGCTTTTTTGCTTTTCGGGCAATTTGGAGGAAGGGAAGTGGGCAATGGTATAGGCTCCCCGCATGCTGCGCATGAATTGTTCCAGGCAATAGCGGTCTTCTTCGTCCGATTCCAGTAAATGAAGTGCTTCGAGCCAGCTGCCTCCCGCCAGCCGAACGAGTGATTTGAGGGCTGCCCGGTCCATAGGTCTGAGCTCTTGCAGGGCCTTTTCCATATCGTCGTCGGCGATGCGGGGCACCTGAATGTGCTGAGCTCTTGAATAAATGGTTTCCAGATTTTTTTCGCTGTTTTCAGAAACTAAAAGGAAGACCGTGTTTCCCGGTGGCTCCTCCAGTATTTTAAGTAATTTGTTGGCGCAGGAGGCATGCATTTTTTCGGGTAACCAGATCAGCATGATTTTAAACTCCGATTCGATGCTCTTGAAACTGAGTTTGCGCAGTATTTCGGAACTTTCTTCGGCATAGATCATACCCTGAGCGTTGCCTGCCCCGATGTGTTCCAGCCAGCTGTTGTAGCTAAAGTAAGGCTTGGTTGCGGCCGTTTCCCTCCATTGCGGGAGAAAATCATCGCAAATCCATTTCTTTTTGGCATCGGGTTTATAGATCGGAAACACAAAGTGTAAATCGGGATGAATCAGTTTGTTGAATTTGCGGCAGGAAGCGCATTGCCCGCAGGCATCACCCGTCTGACGGTCCGTGCAACACAGATAGCGGGCCAGGGCCAGAGCCAGGGCCAGTTTGCCTCTGCCTGGATTGCCCGACAACATCAGTGCATGGGGCATCCTGCCTTCGTCCACCATGTCGAGCAAACGTTTTTTGACGGCCTGCTGGCCTATGATATCTCTAAAATACATCTTTTGTATGTGTTGTGTCTGTACTGGCCATCAGGGGTTGCAATTGCTGCATAATTTCCAGTTTAACCAGTTCAAAACTGTCTTTGAATTCGGGTTTCAATGGGGTAGAAGGGGGCGATTCCATCCTGAGCGGATCGATGGGGCTGCCGTTTTTATACACCCTGAAATCCAGGTGAGGACCGGTCGAGAGCCCGCTGGAACCTACATATCCCAACAATTCTCCCTGAGAGACCTTTTGGCCTACTGCCAGGCTTTTGGCGAAACCGCTCAGGTGCATATAGGTGCTGGTATACGTGCTGTTGTGTTTGACGCTGACGTAATTGCCGCCGCCTCCGGCCTGATAGGCTTTTTTTACCACGGTGCCTGCACCGATGCTGTACACGGGAGTGCCTGCGGGTGCCGCGTAATCCACTCCGTGATGTGGCCTGCGGATTCGCAGCACCGGATGCATCCTGCCGTTACTGTAGCGCGAACTGATGCGGGAATAGCGCAAGGGAGCCTTCAGAAAAGCTTTGCGCAGATTGATGCCCCGGTCGTCGAAATAATCCCGGTATCCGTCCTGTATAAAAGGAATGGCATAATAATCCCTGCCGGCATGAGTGAACACCGCTCCGTGGATTTTGCCTATGCCTACCGACACCGTATCGTCGACAAACTGTTCATCGTAAAGCACCCGGTAGCGGTCGCCGGCCTGAATACCGAAAAAATCAATCTGCCAGGCGTAAATATCCGAAAGATTCAGCGCCAGGTTGATGTTATAGCCCCGGTTTTTCATGCTCATCCACAGGGAATGGTCAATTTCGCCCTCGGCCAATTGTGTTTTGGTGCTGATTTCTTTTTGTGCGCGGTATATGGTTAAGCTGTCCGAAAAATTAAAGACTACAAAATCGGTGGTGTTTTCCTGATAGATAAAATATTTCAGGGCGTTGGTGCTGTCGTTGCAACACAAACTGTAATATGGTTTGCCTGCCTGCAAATGCCTGACATTGAAAACCGGTCTGGCTTTTTTAGCGCAGTGGTCAATCGTTAAGGGGCTGAGGCCCAGATCGCTCAATAGCAGGGACAGGCTGCCCCCGCGAGGAACTTTGCCTTCTTGCATGTTGAGCGTGTCGGTGCGGATGCCCAGAAAATAGCGGGCGGGATCTTCTTGTTTCTTAAGTAGTTCTTTGTCGTCGCCGGTATTCTCTTTCCCGGTTTTTTGCCGGCAGCCTTGTGCCGCCGGCAGTAACATAAGCACAATGAGGAGCCGGCTTAAAATCTGAAGTACTTGTTTCATCGGGTGCATCCTTGTTTTAAATGGACAAATTTACAAGAATTTTATTGGAAACCATCCTCAGGACTCCGGCATTTTTAAAACGCATAAAGAATGTTTTTTGTTCTTTAGCTGTGTTGCGTTTAAAATGAAAAAATATGTCCTGAAACAGGTTTTTTTATAGAAAAAGAGTATCTTTGTGCTCAAATTTTAGTTTTACTTTAATAAATCGAACAAACATGATCAAAGTAGGTATTAACGGTTTTGGCCGTATCGGCCGTTTGGTTTTCCGCGCCGCTCAGGAAAGGAACGACGTGCAGATAGTTGCAGTGAACGATCCCTTCATGGATCTGGACTATGTCATCTATATGTTGAAATACGATACTGTACACGGACGTTTCCAGGGTACAGCCGAGAACAAGGATGGTAAATTGGTGGTTAACGGTAAGGAAGTTGCTTTCTTCGCCGAAAAAAATCCTGCTGACATACCCTGGGGTAAGGTAGGTGCTGATTACGTTGTTGAGTCAACCGGTGTATTTACCAAGCTTGAAGGTGCTTCGGAACACCTTAAGGGTGGTGCCAAAAAGGTAGTGATTTCTGCTCCTTCGGCCGATGCTCCCATGTTTGTTTGCGGTGTTAACCTGGACAAATATACCAAGGACATGAATGTGGTTTCCAATGCTTCTTGTACTACGAACTGTCTGGCTCCTCTTGCCAAAGTTATTCACGATAACTTCGGTATCGAAGAGGGTCTGATGACTACTGTTCATGCTGCTACCAATACGCAGAAGACGGTGGATGCTCCTTCCAAGAAAGACTGGAGAGGTGGCCGTTCTATTCTGAACAACATTATTCCTTCTTCTACGGGTGCTGCTAAGGCTGTTGGTAAGGTTATTCCTGATTTGAATGGTAAACTTACGGGTATGGCTTTCCGTGTTCCTACTGCTGATGTGTCGGTGGTTGACCTGACTGTTCGTCTGAAAAAGGCTGCTTCTTATGATGAAATCAAGGCTGCTGTAAAGAAGGCTTCTCAGACTTATCTGAAAGGTATCATGGATTATACCGAAGATGATGTTGTTTCTACTGACTTCATCCACGATTCTCATACTTCCATTTTTGATGCTAAGGCTGGTATTGCTTTGAACGACAAATTTGTTAAGCTGGTTAGCTGGTACGACAACGAATGGGGTTATTCCAACAAGGCTTTGGATTTGATTGCTCATATGGATAGCGTGAAATAATTCGCTGCGCGTAAATACTGATAAATAAAAAAAAGAGGCCGTTGCTTGTTGCGACGGCTTTTTTTTGCTGTAGCTTCCCGTGGTTGTTTTGACCGGTGCTTTTTGCAGTTCAAGCTCGGCCGGCTCGGGCTCTTGATATTCCGGCTGTTTTTTAGAGCTGCCCCCGGAGCGCTTCCTTTCGCGAAACCGCCTGCCACTCAGCCTCCCGATATCCCCGGCTGGTCAGCGCTGGACGCCGGCGTTGCCTGTTTGTCTCTCTGAGCCTTCACAGGCAAATTTTGCCGGCCTCTGCGCGCTTCGGGCGCCGTGTCTATATATCGGCTTCGGGCAGGCAGTTTCGCTACAGTACGCTTGCGGGCTGATTACAAAACTCAGGGCTTTTCGGGTTGGTGTTATTTGCTGTTTTTGGCATATATACCCAATACTTTCGCAACTACTTATTTGTATAAATCTTTGAAAAATGAGGTGAAAATACAATTAATGTGTATTTTTGTTAGTCTTTTACTGAACCAAAAGCAAGCTATTTATTAAATTGACTTGCTTTGAAAAAGGTTAACAGACAGATAAATAATACCATAATAACGCAAAACACCCCGATTACACATGGATTATTCTTTGCTCAAAACAGACTATAGCAGCCACTTTTTTGGTTACCATGGGCCTGGGAATAAAGAGGAAATAAACCCAATGGGTTTATTTGGATGTT
>CAZAUQ010000018.1:8621-36335 GCA_964488495.1 uncultured Bacteroidales bacterium | reverse complement strand
TTCACCTGAAGTAGCGTATACATCCTGAACTGTAACTTCGGTGTTCGAATATTCGAATCCAATGAAAAGAAAGCCCAAAGCAATTACCAACCCCATCAAAAAATTAGTGGTGGTGTTTTTATCAAGATTGGCTCTTGAAGATTTTTTTACTTCCATGGCGTTTGATGTAAAAAAAGATATGGGTTCTATTGACCCACAAAGATACATTATTTTTTATAAAAAAAGAGAAGGCATAGAAAAAAACTCATCCGATGAATTCATAAAGAAAATTCAAAAGCTGAGTTCCTATAAAATTACTACCTTTGGTGGTCTTAAAACGAAAATTATGCAACGCAGGTTGCTTGTACTTATGATGTTTGCAACCGGCCTGCTTAGTTTACAGGCCGGGGAAGGTGTTTATCGTTTCCTTACCTTGCCCGTATCTTCTTATGCTGCTGGCCTGGGAGGCACGGTGCTTTCTTCTCCCGAAAACGACCTGAATTTAAGCTTGCACAATCCGGCAGCCCTTTCCGGAGAAATGCATAACCAGCTGTCCCTGGGTTACATGAATTATTTGGCAGATATTCACCTGGGAACAGCTGCCTATGCCCGCAGGATCAACGAAAGAAGTTCCTGGATGGCCGCCCTGCGTTATGTTGACTACGGGCGCATGATTCGTGCCGGAGACAACCTGCCTGAGGGTGAGTTTTTCGCCAAAGATATGGCCATGAGCGGAGCCTATGCTTTTATGCTCTCTCCCCGTTGGAGAGCAGGTGCCAACATGCATCTGGTTTATTCTGTACTGGATCAGTATACTTCGTTGGGTATGGCTATAGATCTGGGCCTTTATTATACAAATCCTGAACAAAAATTCTGTGCCGGCTTTGCTGTCAAAAACCTGGGCACACAGTTTAAGCCTTACGACGAGAGTTACGAAGCTTTACCCTGGGACGTTCAGTTTGGTATCACCAAAGGCTTGTTGCATGCTCCTTTTCGGTTCACTTTTACAGCCTGGGGTTTTAATGCCTGGTCGTATCCCTACATGGATGGAACTACAGGGCTGACTGTGAACAACGATAATTTTGTAGAAAAAGTTTTCAAACATCTGTTGATCGGCCTTGAGTTTGTGCCCTCTGATAATTTTCAACTCAGTTTGGGATACAACGTTCGGCGTAAGTCTGAATTATCGCTGGCTCAACGAACTATTTTAACCGGTTTTTCCGCGGGTTTTTCTATGTCAGTACGAAAACTGCGAATAGGGGCTTCTTTTGCTCAATACCATATTGCCGGTAATTCTTTACAAATGACCTTGTCTACCGACCTGGGTATCTTTTAAACAATGGAAAAACGAATAATAGTGGCTATAGACGGCCATTCATCCAGTGGCAAGAGTTCCATGGCCAAACAACTGGCGCAGAAACATGCTTATCTCTACATCGACAGTGGGGCTATGTACAGAGCCGTGGCTTTATATTGCCTCAGAAAGGGTTGGATCAGTGCCTCGGGTTTGGATCAGGAGACTTTGGTAGAGGGCCTTAAAGACATCAAGATAAGCTTTTGCAGTACAAGCAAAGGCCTTCCCCGTATCTGTCTAAACGGTGAGGAGGTGGAATATGAAATCAGAGGTATGGAAGTATCAGGGGTGGTTAGCCTGGTCAGCGCAGTACCCGAAGTAAGGCATTATCTGGTTGACATTCAGCGTTCACTTGCAAAAAACAAGGGAGTGGTAATGGATGGACGCGACATAGGTACTGCTGTCTTTCCTGAAGCAGAACTAAAAATTTTTCTTACAGCCGCTGCGGCCGTCAGAGCCAAAAGACGTTATCTGGAGTTGAAAGAAAAGGGAATGCAAGCCAGTTATGAGGAAATACTCCATAACATAGAAATGCGCGACCAAATGGATCTGAACCGCAAAGCCAGCCCCTTACGCAAAGCCGATGACGCTATTGAACTGGACAACGGACAAATGAGTCCCGAACAGCAGGATGCCTGGCTGGAAGCTCGTTTTAATGAAGCAGTATATGGCAATAATAGAAATTGACAAACATTCCGGCTATTGTTTTGGCGTGGTCAAGGCCATCACCAAGGCCGAAGAGCAGTTGGGGAACGAGGAAGAACTTTACTCCCTGGGCGACATTGTGCACAACAATATGGAAATAAAACGCCTGGAAAATATGGGGATGAAGACTGTCGGTTACGAAGACTTAGCTGCCCTGAAAAATAAAAAAATCTTGATTCGCGCTCACGGTGAGCCGCCTTCTACTTATAGAATGGCTGAACAGCTTGGCCTTGAATTAGTTGATGCCACCTGCCCGGTAGTAATCAATTTACAAAGAAGGGTAAAAAAAGCATACCAGGAACACAAAAACGACGGAACGCAAATTATAATTTTCGGCAAACCCGGTCATGCCGAAGTGAATGGTCTGGTGGGACAAACCCAAAATACAGCAATTGTCGTGGAACACTTGCCCGATCTGGAGAAGGTCAATTTCGATAAGCCCGTCATCATGTTTTCGCAAACCACTAAATCGCTCGAGGAATATCGTCAGGTAGTCGGCGAAATAACAACCAGAATTAATCCTGCTGTTTACTTTGAACATTACGATACCATCTGCCGGCATATGTCCAATCGGGTGCCTCAGATCAGGAATTTTGCTGCAGCCAATGACCTGGTGTTTTTTGTCAGCGACTCAAAAAGTTCCAACGGAAAATCGTTGTATAGAGCCTGTAAGGAAGTCAACGACAATAGCTATTTTATTTCAGGCAAAGAGGATGTCCGTACTATTGAGGTGGCAGGATTTGAGCGTATTGGCATCAGTGGAGCCACCTCAACACCCCGTTGGCTGATGGAAGAAGTTCGTTGTGAAATTGAGAAAAAGCTTCAAACCTCAGGCGAAAGCGCTCAGGATTTGTAGTAATAGTCCAGGAGTTCGCGGGCGGCGCTGAAGGATGTTTTTTTGTTGTTCAGGACTTCCTGTTCTTTTTTTTCGAGCATAGCGGTCATCTCGGGTTTGTGATAGAAGTGGTTTTTGAGTGCTTCGTCAATGCTTTGCCGCATCCAGTAAATGGCTTGTTGAGTACGTCTTTGCTCAAAACTACCGTTGGTTTTGAAGAGTTCAATATGCTTGTTTACCATATCGATAACTTCGGTAACACCTGACAATTGTTGAGCCGAATAACATAAGACCTCGGGACGTACACCCGAGTCGGGCATAGGAAAAAGTTTCAGTGCATTGCGGTACTGTGCCGCAGCTAAATTGGCCCGGTCAATGTTGTTGCCGTCTGCTTTGTTTATAATAATGCCGTCGGACATTTCCATAATGCCTCGTTTAATGCCCTGTAATTCATCGCCGGCTCCTGCAATCTGAATCAGCAGGAAGAAATCGACCATGGAGTGCACGGCTGTTTCCGATTGTCCGACGCCTACGGTTTCTACAAAAATGGTATCGAAGCCTGCTGCTTCGCAAAGCACAATGCTTTCCCTGGTTTTTCGGGCTACCCCACCCAGGGATCCTCCTGTAGGCGAAGGTCTGACAAAGGCATTAGGCTCCACCGACAAGGTTTCCATCCTGGTTTTATCACCCAGGATGCTGCCCTTGCTGCGTTCGCTGCTTGGATCAATAGCCAGTACGGCCAATTTCCTGCCCTGCTTGATCAGCTCCATTCCGAAAGCTTCTATCGAAGTGCTTTTGCCGGCTCCGGGAACTCCGGTAATACCCCAGCGTACAGATCGTCCGGCGTAAGGAAGGCAATGTTCGATTATTTCGTCAGCCATTTCCTGATGATCGGGCCTCAGGCTTTCGATCAGCGTTACGGCCTGGCTCAGAATGACGTTGTTACCGTCCAGTATTCCCTGCACATATTCTTGGACGGAGTATTTTTTTCTCGGACTCCTTTTCTTTGAATACGGATTGATGATAGGGGGTTGGGCTATCCCTTTGTTCACTGTCAATCCCTGGTATTGTGCATCGTTTTCGGGGTGCTTCATTCAGAGATGACGTTGACAGTGAGAGGAATTTTAGTTATCGGCTGCTTGGGGTCGTTGGTAATAAACTCCAGAGTATAGTGGAGGTTACCGATTAGTTTTCCTGCTTCGAAAGTAATGCGGATGTGGCTTTCCTTGCCGGGAGCAATCTCTTTCCGGTCTGCTTTGAAGCTGATGCAATCGCAACTGGCAACGGCTTTTCTGAGCATCAACGGCTTTTCGCCCTGGTTTTTAAGGATCAGTTCGAAGGTTTTTTTGTTGGTGCTTGACATCTTTCCCAAATCTATACCTGTTTGACTAAAGGATACTCTGGGTACTTTATTCAGAGGGCCGGTATGGGAAAAGTCCTCCTTAATGTTGGCGTTGATGATTATTTTGTTGGCAGGTTTTTCCCTGTCCCTGGGATCGGTGACTATATAAAAGAAATCTTGCCTGTGGCCATAATCATTGGCCTCTTCGGGGATGTAATTGATAGTGATTATACCGGTGTTTCCGTGTTCGAGCTTCGAATTGGAAATAACGACCCGGATATGGGAGGGAACTCTGTAAAAGCTCAATTCGATAGGGGTTTCGTTTTGGTTATACACAGGAATAGTTTCTGTTTTGATGCTGCCTATCAGCACATCTCCCAGAGGAACCATGGTTCTCTTGAGCCTGAGGCCGCCCATAGTTTTGGGAAATAAACGTTCAATGTCGTTGTTGTTGTTATTGGATTCTACCGTGCCTCTGATGCTGAGCATTATGGCAGGATTGGCCGTGGCATTGGAGTAAACAGTGATGCTTTTGTTGAAGGGACCTGGACGTCCGGTGGTGTTGTAGGCTACTTTTATCGTTCCTTTTGCTCCTGGAGCAATCGGAGCTTTGGGATAATCGGGAGTGGTGCAGCCACAAGAGGCTGTTACACGGCGAATTTCCAAAGGAGCATTTCCGGTATTGCTGAATTCGAACTCACAGTGAGCATAGCCCGATTCTTTGATGGTGCCATAATCGTGTATTGCTTTTTCGAAGGCAATCTCGGCATAGGGTGCTGTCTGTGCAAACAACAGCCCGGAGGAAAGCACAAACAGGAGACTTATCATCAGGCTTGAGAAACCTTTAATCATGTTTTCTGACATATTGTACAAAAGAATAAGGATAAGGTTCTTCATCGAAGTAATCTTCGCGATGGGCTTCTTCCCATACATCCTGGTTGATTTCGGGGAAAAAGACATCCGCTTCGAACGAGGCATGTATCCAGGTAATATACAGAGAATCTACCCATTCCAGGGCCTGGCTGTATACCATAGCCCCTCCGATAAAAAAGACTTTCTCGTCTTTTTGGCATAGTTCAAAGACTTCAGGAAAAGAGCAGGCTGTTTCACAGCCCGGGAATGTTTCTTTATCGGGGCTGAGCACAATATTTCTACGGTTGGGTAATGCGCCTTTGGGTAAGGAAAAAAAAGTATTGCGTCCCATAACAACCGTATGTCCGGAAGTCAATTCCTTAAAATGCTTCAGGTCAGCGGGCAGGTGGCATAAAAGCTTGTTGTCCATTCCTATAGCATAGTCATTGGCAATAGCGACAATTATAGCAGTTTCCATAATACGGAGTAAAAAAATAGAATACGCAAAAATACAGAATTTTTTGCTTAAACCGCAACTTCTCCTTTGATATGAGGATGCGGATCGTAATTATTCAAAAGAAAATCTTCGTATTTAAACGAGAAAATATCTTTAACTTCAGGATTGATCAGCATCTCAGGCAAAGGCCTGGGACTGCGGGAAAGCTGAAGCCTGACCTGTTCCAGATGGTTTAAGTAGATGTGAGCGTCTCCTAAAGTATGTACAAAATCGCCGGCCTCAAGCCCGCAAACCTGAGCAGTCATTTTGAGGAGTAAAGCATAAGAGGCAATGTTGAAGGGAACTCCCAAAAAGATGTCTGCGCTGCGTTGGTACATTTGCAGGCTAAGCCGTCCATCGGCAACATAAAACTGGAAAAACATATGACAGGGCGGCAGATTCATATTGGGCAGGTCAGCTACGTTCCAGGCATTGACTATAATGCGCCTGGAGTCAGGATTATTCTTGATATCGTCAATTGCCTTGCTGATTTGATCGATATAGCCGCCCTGATAGTCGGGCCAGGAGCGCCACTGGTAGCCGTAGATGTGTCCCAGATTTCCGTTTTCGTCAGCCCATTCATTCCAGATACGCACTCCGTTTTCCTGCAGGTAGCGGGCGTTGGTGTCGCCTTTCAAAAACCAGAGTAGTTCATAAATGATGGACTTGAGGTGTAGTTTCTTTGTAGTGATGATGGGAAAGCCCTCGCTGAGGTTGAAACGCATTTGATGTCCAAAAATACTGATAGCCCCGGTTCCGGTGCGATCTTTTTTGACTACTCCTTCGTCGAGTACTCGCTGCAGCAGGTCTAAATAAGCTTTCATCAGAATAATTTGTAGGTTGTTTTCAATACTTTGAATTCACATCGTCGATTGATCTGGTCGGCAATTTCTTGTTGTTGCAAAGATAGTGTTTCTACAAAAGATTCGTCCAAAAAACTGCCTTCTTTTAAGTAAGGATAGTTGGTTTCTATGTATTTGTCGACTCTGGTAGGTTTGCTTTTCCCATAACCCTGAGCGCTTAGGCGTTCTTTGTCTATTCCGTATTTTATCAGGTAATTCACGACGGATTCCGCTCTTTTTTTTGAAAGATCCAGATTGTATTCTTCGCTGCCCTTACGGTCGGTGTGAGCTCCTATTTCGATGGTAATGTGCGGATTGTCCAGCAGTAATTTTAGAAGTTCCTGCAGAGCCGGCCCCGATTCGGGCCGAAGTTCCCAGCGGTCGAATTCAAAAAAGATATTGTCGATGCGTACAGGCAGATACAAAGAAGTCAGGCTGAAGTTGACCACATAATTACTGTCCTTGTCGGTGGTCACAAATTGATTTGAATAGTTTAGGAAAGAACGGCAGGTCGCCAGCAGGACATATTCTGCATTTTTTTCAACCTGATAACAGTAGCTGCCGTCCCTGCGTGAGATAACCTTGGTGTTGGTGCCTTTGTCGTTAACAATGCGTATGGTGGCTTCGGGAATGGGTTCCCCGAAACGATCAGTGACAAAACCACTGATTTGGGTCAATTGTTCTGGTTCGCCGAAAGACCAGATTTTGTCCCAGCCCCTGGGTTCGTTGCGGTTGGAGGAGAACAAGCCTTTTTCCTTTTTGCCGAAAAAAGTAATTCCAAAATCATCGGCATTGGAGTTGAGGTCATATACATTTTCTACTGTCCAGCTGCTGTCTTCTTCGTTATATAAAGCTTTGAAGATATCCAGCCCACCCAGCCCGGGTAAGGTGTTGGATGAGAAATACAGGCTGCCGTCCGTTCTGATAGCAGGAAACATTTCGTCGCCAGGTGTATTTATTTTAGGGCCCAGATTTTCGGGTGGGCCAAAAGTCTTCTCATACATGGGAGAACGCCAGATATCCTTACCTCCGTAACCTCCTTTCAGGTCGGAAACGTAATACAAGTACAGTCCGTCGGGAGAAATGGCCGGATGGGCAAACACAGCGTTGGTGTCTCTGAAAATGCTGAGTTTCTCGGGTTCGCTCCATTGCTCTCCGGAACGAACCGAGCGGTAGATCTCAGCACTGGAACCCGAAAGAGCAGAGTCTGATTTATTGACACAACGGGTAAAATAAAGTACTTTCCCTTCGATATCAAAACATCCTACTCCTTCGTCAAACTCTGTGTTGATAGCCCCTTCTATGGGCAGAGGCTTTTCCCATTTTTCGTTTTGGTCGAGCCGGGTGATAAAAAAGTCGTTATCGGGCAGGCCTGTAATTTTACTTGGTTTTTTACCTTCTTTTTGTATGGACGAAGAAGCAAAAAGCAGGGTTTTGTATTCTGCAGGGATAAGTATGGGCGAAAAATTACTCCTTTTCAGATAGAGCTCCTGAACTCTGTCGACAGAATATTTTTTTTGTTTGTTTTTCCATTCCTGAGCAATCCGGCAGGATTCAAGTCCATTAAGTGCCTGCAAGTCTTCGGGGTGTTTTTCGAGAAATTGTTGATATTGAATGACGGCGGCTTCATACTTGGCGTTTTTGCGCAAGACTTCGGCATAATGCAAAAAAACGCTGTCGTTTGGCAGGCCGTAGCGAATAGCCTTCATATAGGCATTTTCGGCTTTAACAGACTGATTGGTAAAACGAAAACATTCGCCTTGTTTGTAAGCGACCTCGGCTCTTACGTTTTTTTCGGCGGAAGGAATGCGCCGGTAGGCTTTGGTGTATATGCCGGCGGCGGCGTTGTATTCGCCGTAATCGTAGTGTTTGTTTGCTTTACGGATATCTCTGCTCACCGAGCAGGAGGCCAGAAGCAACAGCGACAGGACAAAAAAATATCTGATGAGGTGATGCATACCTAATAAAACGTAAAGCCGGGTTTCTTATTGTTGTTGCTTTAATTCTCACAACAGGCTTTGATATAATTTATTTTTTAGTCGGCAGCTAACTGATTTCCGGGAAAGAGCAGAGAACTGTCTCCATAACTCAAAAAACGGAATCCTTCGTCCAGCGCATAGCGATAAATGCGTTTCCAGTCCTCGCCCACAAAAGCGGCTACCAGTAGCAGCAGGGTGCTTTGAGGTTGGTGAAAATTAGTCAGCATGGCGTTTACCAGCCTGAAGCGATAGCCGGGGGCTATCAGCAGCCTGGTGGAGGCGCAAAAGCGCTCTTGATGGCTGTGATCAAGGTAATCCAGAATTGCAGTCAGGGCATCCTCCGTGCTGTAATTCCTGTGATCAAGGTATGGAAACCATTGGTCAATAACCAAATCTTCCGATGCAGCGGCCTTATTTTCTATAAACTGCAATCCATACCAGTAAAGGCTTTCCAGGGTACGTACCGAAGTGGTGCCAACAGCAATCAGCGAATTTTTGTTCTGAATGATTTCTTCGATCAGTTTACGTTCTACGCTAAAAAATTCCAGATGCATCGGATGTTCCTGTAAACGGTCAGACTTGACGGGTTGAAAGGTCGAGGCGCTCACGTGCAGAGTGAGTTCCCGGCGTAAAATTTGTTGCTGGTCAAGATTGTTCAGCTCCTCTTCCGAAAAATGCAGGCCGGCTGTTGGGGCAGCCACCGAGCCTTTAATTTTGGAGTAAACAGTTTGATAGTCTTTTTCATCGCTGTTTTCCGATTCTCTTTTCAGATAAGGAGGAATGGGAATAATACCTGTCAGCTCCAGAACTTCTGAAAAATTAAGAGCCTTTTGTGCACATTGCCAGTCAAAACGAATGCGTTGAAGACGTCCGTTTTGGCCGGTACGGGTAGCTTGCAGCTGAATGTTCAGTTCACCGGCCCGGATCTCCTTGTGCAGACTGTCTTCTTTCCATTTTTTGGAATTGCCGACCAGACAAAACCATTCGCAACAGCCCACAGCCTGAAAACTTTGCACATAATCGGCCGGTTGGGCCGGTTCAAGGCAAAATATTTCTATGCCGGCTCCGCTGCTTTTATGAAACTGCAGACGGGCGTGAATCACTTTGGTGTTGTTAAAGACCATCAGGGCAGGCGAGGGCAGGTGCTCGGCAATCCGGCGAAAAACATCCTGCGAAAGGATTTTCCTGTCGTAAATCAAGAGCCTGGACGAATCACGAGGCACTGCCGGATATTTAGCAATGCGCTCATCCGGCAGGCCGTAATCGTAGTCTTTAATGTTTATTTTTTGTACTTCTTGCAGCAAGTGCTTCATAAATTACCAGATTGAAGCGCGTTGTTCTTTAGGCAGATACATAGCATCGCCCTCAGCCAGATGAAAAGCTTCAACAAAAGCGTCTATATGAGGTAAAGCGCCATTCACTCTCCAATAACCCAGAGAATGAGGATCTTCGGCAGTGCGGCGTAAAATTTCCTGTTCGCGGATATTATTGGCCCAAACATGAGCGTAGGCAATAAAGAAACGTTGTGCCGGAGTCAGGCCGTCTATACTTTGGTTCTGTTCGAATTCATCGGTCTTGGTGTAGGCGTTGAAAGCAATCTGGAGACCTCCATGGTCGGCAATATTCTCGCCCAAAGTGAATTTACCGTTGGCATAAATGCCCGGGGCTACTTCGATTTTGTTGAAATACTCTTCGAGGATTGCCGTACGTGTTGTAAACTTTTCGGCATCTTCGGGGCTCCACCAATTGGCCAGGTTGCCGTCTTTGTCGTATTGACTGCCCTGGTCATCAAAACCGTGAGTCATTTCGTGACCGATCACCACACCAATGGCTCCGTAATTGACTGCATCGTCGGCGTTCATGTTGAAAAAGGGAGGTTGCAGAATGCCGGCCGGGAAGCAGATTTCGTTGGTGGTGGGATTATAATAGGCGTTCACAGTCTGAGGATTCATAAGCCATTCCTCTTTGTCAACGGGTTTGCCTACTTTATCCATGCCTTCGTTAAACGAAAAGAGCGAAGCTCTGCAATTGTTCTCCCAATAAGAATCTTCTTTTATTTCCAGACTGCTGTAGTCTTTCCATTTGTCGGGATAGCCTATTTTAACATGGAAAGTGCCCAATTTTTCAAGAGCTTTTTGTTTGGTTTCTCCGCTCATCCATTCCAGTGAGTTGATCCTTTCGCCCAGGCTGAGTTGGAGATTGTTAACCAGTTTAAGCATGCGCTCTTTGGCCAGGGGCGGAAAATATTTTTCCACATAGACTTGTCCCAGAGCTTCGCCCAGGCTGCCGTTTATTGTTCCGAGGGCTCTTTTCCAGCGGGCTCTCATTTCTTCGCTGCCCGACAGAGTACGGCCGTAGAAGTCGAAATTTTGTAAAGCGATGTCGTCGCTGAGGAAATTGGCTGCTGTATTGATCAGGTTCCAGCTTAGGTAATTTTTCAGGACATTCAGTTCTGTCTCGTTAATGATGGCGGCGACTTCGCTGATAAATTTTTCCTGTGCCACGTTCAGTTCTTCGATCTTAGTTTTGCCAAAGCTTTCAAAATAAAGTTTCCAGTCCATTTGAGGGGCCAGATCGCACAATTCTTCCAGACTCATTTTGTGGTAATTCTTGTAAGGATCGCGCAATTCTTCCTGACTGAGTGAAGCAGCGGCAAGGCGGTTTTCGATAGCCATGACATCAGTGGCTGCTTTTTTAGCCTCTGTATCGGCGTATCCAGCCAGAACGAACATTTTTTCCACATGCAGCAAGTATTTGTTGCGCAATTCCTCGTAGCGATCTTCCTTGCTTAGGTAATACTCTCGTTCGCCCATACCCAGGCCGCTTTGGTAGGTGTGCAGTATGTTCATTGAAGCATTTTTATCGTCAGCACCCACGTACAAGACGAAGAAAGGCCAGATGCCTCTTTTTTGCATTGTTGCCAGGTGGGAGGTCAGGGCCTCTTTGTTTTCGAGTGCCTGAATTTGTTCCAGATCCTTAAGAATGGGTGTTACACCTTCGGTATTCAGCTTTGTGCTGTCCATGGCACTGAGGTAGAGCAGAGCTATTTTCCGGGTTACGCTGCCTTCAGGATGAGTAGTGGCGTCGAGCCCCAGAACGAGTTCCTGCAATTGTTTTTGGGTATTCTCGGCCAGTTGGTCAAAACTACCGTAGCGGGCGTATTCCGCCGGAAGAGGATTCTTGGCAACCCAGCCGCCGCAGGCATATTGATAAAAATCCTGAGTGGGTGACATGGTGGTATCCAGGTCAGTCAAATCGATACCCGGAACGCCGGTCGTTTTTTTGTCTATACAGCTACTCATGCAAAGTCCTGTAATAATTAGGGTAAATACAACTTTTTTCATTGTTCATATTATTAACTGTTTTTTAAAGATTCCAGTTCGGTGGCAGCCATTTCCCAATAACTAAAGGCGTTGTCCAGCGCCTTTTTCTCCCGGATGTATTGTTCGTGCAATTCAGAACGGCAGGCTCCCTGGGGGGTATTTAATTCATTTTGTATCAATTCAAGTTGCTTTTCGAGTTTACTTACTTCGTCTTCGCGTTCCTGTACCAGTTTTTCCAGCTTTTTGATTTTGCGGTTTTGAGCCTTGCGTTCAGCGTAGTTGTTGCTTGGAACAGGAGTACAGGGAACTTTGGAGTTCTCTTGTAATTCTTTGAAGTTGTTCGTAAAAGTGTCGACAACTTTTGTCTCTACAGGGATTTTGTCGTTAGTCGAAACAGAATTTACAGGATTTTGCTCCAACTGCCTTAGGTTCTCCAGTTTCTTTTTCTCGAGAAACTGACGTATATCACCCAGGTGTTCGCGTACTTTTTGATGGCCGAATTCGTAGACTTTTTCGACCAGGCCATCCAGAAACTCGCGGTCGTGCGACACAAGAATTACCGTCCCGTCAAAGGCCTTGATGGCTGCTTTGAGTACATCTTTGGAGGGCATGTCCAGGTGATTGGTGGGTTCGTCCAGAATGAGCAGGTTAGCCGGCTCCAGCAAAAGACGAATCATGGCCAGACGGCTGCGTTCGCCACCCGAAA
Organism: uncultured Bacteroidales bacterium; assembly: GCA_964488495.1. GTDB lineage: Bacteria > Bacteroidota > Bacteroidia > Bacteroidales > UBA1402 > UBA1402. The sequence continues at coordinate 23,922 of CAZAUQ010000018.1, read as the reverse complement.
GCACCCTGACTTTTTTGTCGGAAGCTTCGCCTCCAAACATAAAAGCTCCCAGAATGTCACGGATTTTTGTTCTGACATCGCCTGTTGCTACGTTGTCGACGGTTTCAAAGACGCTTAGATTTTCGTCCAGAAGCTGAGGCTGGTTTTGAGCAAAATAAGCAATCTTGACTTTATGTCCCAATTTGATGCTGCCTTCGTAGGGAATTTCGTTCAAAATGCATTTGACCAAGGTGGATTTCCCTTCGCCGTTGCGGCCTACAAAGGCTACTTTTTCGCCCCGGCGCAGGCTGAGTTGTACATCGCCGATAACCAGGTGTTCGCCGTAGGATTTGCTCAACTGTTCAATAATCACAGGAAAGCTGCCACTGTGCGGAGCCGGGGGAAAGCGCAAATGCAAATGGGCATTATCCTGCTCGTCCACTTCGATTCTTTCTATTTTTTCGAGCTGCTTAATACGCGACTGCACCTGTACGGCTTTGGTGGCTTTGTAGCGAAAGCGTTCAATAAAGGCTTCGGTGTCTTGTATCAGTTTTTGCTGGTTTTCGTAGCTGCGCAATTGTTGTTCCCGTATTTCTTTGCGAAATTCAACAAAACGCGAGTAGGGCAATTTGAAATCGTAGATTCTGCCCAGCGACAATTCGATGGTTCTTGTGCAAACAGCATCCAGAAAGGCCCGGTCGTGCGATACCACGATGACGGCCTTGCTGTTTTGAGCCAAAAAGTTTTCGAGCCATTGAATGGATTCAATGTCCAGATGGTTGGTGGGTTCGTCCAGTAAGAGCAGATCGGATTTTTGCAGCAACAATTTGGCCAACTCAATGCGCATGCGCCAGCCTCCGCTGAATTCTCCGGTAGGACGGTCAAAATCACTGCGTTCAAAACCCAGGCCGAGGAGGGTTTTTTCTATCTCTGCCATATAATTACCGGTATCGGTCATACTCAGGATCTGACTTTTCTGATCCAGCTTTTCGATAAGCCGATGGTATTCTTCCGATTCGTAGTCCTCCCTAACACTGAGCTGATGTTGGATCTGCTCAATATCTTTTTGCAGTTTAATGATAGATTCAAAGGCTTTTTCGGCCTCACGAACCACGCTGCAGTTGTCGGTGCAGGTCATTACCTGAGGCAGGTAGGCGATCAAGGTTTCTTTGGCTATGCCCAGTCTGCCTTCTCCCGGAGCCTGCAGGCCTGCCAGAATTTTGAGCAGGGTTGATTTACCCGCCCCGTTCTTTCCGATTAGTGCGATGCGGTCCTTTTTGTTGATGACAAAAGAAATGGAGTTCAGGAGGGTAAAACCGCCAAATTCAACTTTAATATTTTCTACTGAAACCATGTCGCAAAGTTAGGTATAAATAGCAAAAAAATAAATAGAGGCCATACTAAAGGTACAGCCTCTCTTTGTTTTTGATGGTTCTACTGTTATCCCAAAAAGGAGATCAGTACCCCGGCAGCAACGGCGGAACCGATTACACCGGAAATGTTACTGGCCATGCAGTATTGCAGCACGTGGTTCTTGGGATCGTATTTCAGGGCAATTTCGTTTGCAACACGCGAAGCCATAGGAACAGCACTTAAACCGGTGGCACCGATGAGGGGATTTATTTTCTTTTTGCTGAAGAGATTTACCAGTTTAACAAAAAATACTCCGCCTGCTATAGACAGAGCAAAGGCAAGAAAGCCACCCACCACGATGCCGAGCGTTGTCCAGTTCAAAAAGGCTTCGCTGGTCATAGTGGCTCCTACAGACAAACCCAGGAAAATGGTGGCTGCATTCATGATACTATTGGAAGCCGCGTCGAACAGACGGAAAGTGTTAGCCCCGATTTCCTTGACCAGGTTGCCAAACATCAGCATACCTACTAATGGCACTGCTCCCGGAACAAATAAAGCAACAATTGTAGTAACGGCAATGGGAAAAATGATCTTCAAAGCTCTGATGTTTTTGAACTCGGTTTTGGAGGGATACATTTTTTCCTGCTCTTTCATATTGATGCGCAGTTCTTTTTTTGTACAAGTGAGTTTGACCACCAAGGGAATAATCACCGGAACCAAGGCCATATAGGAATAAGCGGCTATAGCAATGGGGCCCAGCAAATGCGGAGCCAGTTTGATGGTGGTAAAAATAGCCGTTGGGCCGTCTGCACCTCCGATTATTCCGAGAGATGCTGCCTCTTTTGGTGTAAAGCCTATTAAAATAGCTACCAATAAAACAATAAAAATCCCCAGTTGAGCTGCGGCTCCAAATATGGATAGTCTCAGATTACGCAACATAGGCCCGAAATCGGTCAAAGCACCAACTCCCATAAAGATAATGGGCGGAAGAAAGCCCGTTTTGATGAGCATATAATAAATAAAGTTCATCAGTCCCAGTTCGTGCGCAATGTCGTGCAGGGGCATCTCCCATATGTTTTTCATCACATCGCCGACTTCAACCATACCGTTTTCGTCAGCCTGAATAACTCCCATATCTCCTCCGGGAAAATTGGCAAGCAAAACACCGAAGGCTATGGGCACCAACAAAAGCGGTTCATATTGTTTTTTAATGCCCAGGTAGAGCAATATAAAAGCAATAGCATACATAATCAGAAACTGCGGTTCAGCAAGGATATTGCTGAAGGCAGTCATATTATACAGTTTTTCAAAGATTTCGTTCATGGGGCATTACTTAATTTTCATTAAGACATCGTCTTCGGTAACAGTATCTCCGGGCTTATGCAAAATCTCTGTTATTTTGCCGTCGTATTCAGAAGAAATGGCATTGTATGTCTTCATAGCTTCTATGTAACATACAATATCACCCTTTTTGACGTAATCGCCAACCTTGAGTGGAGTATCCTGAGTGTTTTTGGTTAGATAGAAATTGCCTTCCAGAGGCGAAAGTAATTCTTTTCCTTCGCCGGCAACCTGATCTCTGTTATTTTCGGTATTTATTACAGGAGCTTTGTCGTCGAAAGCAACGGTGACCAGGTATTGTTGTCCTTCGAATTCTACAGTTATGGTTTTGGGTTCTTTGGGTAATTCTGAGCAATTGCCGGCCTGGCGCAATTTTTCAACTTCGGCCAGAAAATCCACTTTGGCCTTACCGCTTTTGTAAGCTTCGTATTGAGCCGGGTGCATGGCGTATTCAAACAATTCCTCGTCGTCCTGACCTAAATCCCAGTTCTTTTCTTTCATCAGTTTGCGGTAGTTGTCCAGAGCGTCGGGATAATTGTCCTGAGGATTGCCTTCGAAAAATTCTCTGCCTTCCTGTTTGGCTTTTTCAATGATTTCCGGAGCCAGTTTTCCGGGCAGTCTTCCCGCTTTGCCCAAAATCATATCCCAAATGTCGTCGGCTATGAAAGCCCAGCGCTCCTTGCCCTTTTCAAGTTGCATTACGTTCATCAGGGCGAGATTTTTGACGTATTGGCTGAAAGGAGTCACCAAAGGAGGATAGCCTACTCTGGGCCAGACATAAGCCACTTCGTCGAAAAGCTTAATAAGCAATTCGTCCTGATTCATTTCGGGAAAATTATTCTTGGCCTTGTATTTGTTTATGCTTCCCAGGTTGTTGCTCAGATCGTTCATCAGACTGCCCATCATACCTCCGGGCAGCCCCGGTTTGATAAGCAGAGAGTTCATCAGGCGATTTTTATCAGGGATAAACAAGCCCAGAAAGTCGTCCATAAATTCCTGAATCAGACTACGAACTTTCATGTATTCGTCCATATTGATTTCGGGTACATCGTAACCGGCGTCCTTGAGCATTTCCTGAACGGTGATGATATCGGGATGTCCGGTGCCCCAGGAAAGAGGCTCCATGCCAACATCTACATAATCACAACCTTCGCGGCAAACTTCCAGAATGGAAGCCACGTCAAAACCGGGACCGGCATGGCTGTGGTAAACTACGGGAATTTCGGGATGGGCTTTTTTGATGTTTCCAACAATTTTACCCAGTGATACTGGACGCCCTATGCCGGCCATATCTTTTATGCAGATTTCATCAGCCCCCAGCTTTATCAGCTCCAGAGCCATGTTGGTATAATATTCTACGGTATGAATAGGAGAATGTGTAATGCTCAGTGAACATTGCGAAATCATACCGGCTTCTTTGGCATAGGTAATGGAAGGAGCCAGGTTGCGTATGTCGTTCAAACCACAAAAAGTCCGGGCAATGTCGGTGCCCTGAGCTTTTTTGACTTTATAGAACAATTTACGGACATCGGCCGGAACGGGACTCATTCTAAGGCCGTTTAATCCTCTGTCGAGCATATGTGTCTGTATCCCGGCTTCGTGAAAAGGTTTGGTCCATTCGCGGACTGCCTTATTGGGATTTTCTCCAAACAACAGGTTGACTTGTTCAAATCCTCCTCCGTTGGTTTCAATACGGGCAAAGCAGCCCATTTTTATGATGTGGGGTGCAATTTTTACCAATTGATCTACTCTGGGGACATATTTTCCGGACGATTGCCACATATCCCTGAACATCAAACTAAATTTGACTTCTCTTCTCTTCATAAATTACCTCTTTTCTATGGTTGTAACTATTCCTTTGCCATTCGTTGCTGTTGATACAGCTATTGTAATAATTTTATTAATCCTGTCAGATGTCCCGTTTTCTGTATTTTTGTGGTTTGATTTCTGTTCTTCGGGTACAAATTTATTGACAAAGCTAATAAGGCCTTTACCCAAATAAATAATGATTAACAGGATAACGAAAACGGTAGACATGCCAACTACCATTAATAATAAACTAAGTTCAAAATTTTCCATAACAACTACTTTCCTACCAAAGACAACTTTTTACTCAAATTAGAAAAAAAACGTCACAAAAGTACTCAAAAAATATCAGACTTCAAGCTCTTATTACGCTAATTACAGAAAAGAAATTTTTTATCGCACTGATTGTCTTATAGAAACGTATATTAATACAAGAATTTATCGCAGGAGTAAAAATAATAAATAAGAGTATTAAAAAGCGAGTCGACAGCGGTCTATAAAAAAGAGGGAGCCTCAAAGCTTTTGCTGTTGAGACACCCTCTTTCTTTAGAAATCTAAAAGTTCCGGCTTTATTCCTCGTCCAGTAAAATCTTCATGATTTCACAAGCGGCTTTGGCAACAGAGGTGCCCGGACCAAAGATACCAGCAACGCCGGCTTTGTAGAGAAAATCGTAGTCCTGGGGAGGAATCACGCCTCCGGCAATAACCAGAATGTCTTCGCGTCCCAGTTTTTTCATTTCTGCGATTACCTGAGGAATCAGGGTTTTATGTCCGGCTGCCAGAGAGGAGACACCCATTACATGCACGTCGTTTTCGACGGCTTGTTTGGCGGCTTCCTCCGGAGTCTGGAACAAGGGGCCCATATCGACATCAAAACCGCAGTCGGCGTAACCGGTGGCAACTACCTTGGCTCCGCGGTCGTGTCCGTCCTGACCCATTTTGGCAATCATAATACGCGGTTGACGACCTTCTTTTTTGGCAAAACGGTCAACCAGCGAGCAGGCTTTCTGAAAGTCTGCATCGTTTTTGGTTTCTGAAGAGTACACGCCTGATATGGTTCTAATAACTGCTTTATAACGGCCTGCTACTTTTTCACAGGCATAAGAGATTTCACCCAGACTGGCCCTGAGACGGGCAGCTTCAACAGCCAGTTCCAGCAAATTGCCTTTGCCGGTGCTGACACAAAGGGTGATGGCGTCCAGGGCTTTTTGCACTTCGGCTTCGTTGCGATTGGCCCTCAGTTGGTTGAGACGTTCGATTTGTTGTTTGCGAACGGCGGTATTGTCAACTTCCAGAATATCGATGGGATCTTCTTTTTCGCGGCGATATTTGTTAACTCCGACAATGGTCTGTGCTTTGGAATCGATACGGGCCTGAGTGCGGGCAGCGGCTTCTTCAATACGCATTTTGGGAATACCGGTTTCAATGGCTTTGGCCATACCGCCCAATTCCTCTACTTCCTGAATCAAAGCCCAGGCTTTTTCGGCCAGTTCTTTGGTCAGAGTTTCCACGTAATAAGAACCTGCCCAGGGATCCACTTGTTTGCAGACATTGGTTTCTTCCTGAATATAGATTTGCGTATTACGGGCTATGCGTGCCGAAAAATCTGTAGGCAGGGCAATGGCTTCGTCCAGGGCATTGGTATGCAGGGACTGGGTATGTCCCAGCGCTGCCGCCATAGCTTCGATGCAAGTACGTCCCACGTTGTTGAAGGGATCCTGTTCGGTCAGTGACCAGCCGGAGGTCTGGCAGTGAGTACGCAAAGCCATTGATTTAGGATTCTTCGGATTAAACTGCTTGACAATCTTGGCCCAAAGCATACGGGCTGCACGCATTTTGGCGATTTCCATAAAATGATTCATGCCAATAGCCCAAAAGAACGAAAGGCGGGGAGCGAAGCTGTCGATGTCCATTCCTGCATTTACACCTGCTCTGAGATATTCCAGTCCGTCAGCCAGAGTGTAGGCAAGCTCAATATCTGCAGTAGCGCCTGCTTCTTGCATATGATAGCCCGAAATAGAAATGGAATTGAATTTGGGCATGTATTTGGAGGCGTATTCAAAGATATCAGCAATAATCTTCATCGAGAAATCCGGCGGATAGATATAAGTGTTGCGCACCATAAATTCCTTGAGGATGTCGTTTTGGATAGTGCCTGCCATTTCTTCGAGTTTGGCTCCCTGTTCGAGTCCGGCGTTGATGTAAAAAGCCATAATGGGCAGAACGGCACCGTTCATTGTCATGGAAACCGACATTTTATTCAAAGGAATTCCGTCGAAAAGTACTTTCATATCTTCGACCGAGCAGATGGAAACCCCGGCTTTGCCTACATCGCCCACCACACGGGGATGATCGGCATCGTAACCTCGGTGTGTGGCCAGGTCAAAGGCAACAGAAAGCCCTTTTTGTCCCGAAGCCAGGTTGCGACGGTAAAAGGCGTTGGATTCTTCGGCTGTTGAGAAGCCGGCGTATTGACGTATGGTCCAGGGGCGCATTACGTACATTACACTGTAAGGCCCTCTAAGATAGGGAGCCACGCCGGCAGCGTAATGCAGATGTTCCATTCCTTCGAGATCAGCTTTGGTATAGACCGATTTCAGTTCAATGCCTTCGGGTGTTTTTTTATTTTTTTGAATGCCCTTGGCTTTTTCCCAGGTTTTAGGGTCTCTTGCTTCTATCCCGGGATTTTGTATATCGATGTTCTTAAAATCAGGTTTCATTTGCTTAGTGGATGTTTAGTTGTTTATTGAATGCCTGCAGACTTTCCAGCACATTGCTGCGTACGTGAATGAAATTGGTAATGCCCTGAGCTTTGAGCTCTTCGCTGCATTCAGGATTACCGGCAATGACCAGGATTTCTTTGTTTTTGTCCAGAGCCTTATAAGCTTCGGGAGCCAGTTGAGCGTACTCTTCGTCACTGGAACAAAGTACAACGATGTCAGCCCCGGCGGCACGTGCAGCCTTTAAACCTTCCTCAATGGTTTTAAATCCCAGGTTGTCGATGATTTCATAACCGGCACAGGCAAAAAAGTTGCCCGAGAACTGAGCTCTGGCCAGTCGCATATTCAAATTGCCGATGGTCAGCAAAAAGACCTTGGGTCGCTTGCCTGATTTTTCGGTAGCCAGTCTCAGGCTTTCAAAGGCAGAAGTTCCGCGATCGAAATTAAGCGGGCGTAAAGTTGAGTCGGCACAACGACAGGCTGATGCAGATTCTGTTTCTATCTTGTCGGCAACATTTTCATTGTAATTGGGGTATTGATTGGTACCCAGAAGTACTTCACGGCGTTGGGCAATAAATCCGAGACGTTTTTGATTCGATGCATTCACTTCGTCCTGAATATAAGCTTCACGAAGCGCGGCAGTAAAACCGCCTTTTTCCTGAACAGCCAGGAAATATTTCCAGGCCTGTCCTGCCAGAGACATGGTGAGGTTTTCTATATAATATGAACCGGCCGAAGGATCTACGATATCCGAGAATCCGGCTTCTTCCCTGAGCAATAATTGCTGATTTCGGGCAATGTGTTCCGAAAACTCGTCGGGTGTTTTGAAGGCTTTGTCGAAAGCCTGTACCGTGAGCACATCCACTCCGGCAATGCTGGCAGACATGGCTTCTGTCTGACTGCGCAACAAATTCACGTACATATCGTAGATGCTTTGGTTCCATTCCGAAGTAAAAGCGTGAATTTTCATTTTGCCGGCTGATTTGCATGCCTTTCCATCAAGATAAGCTTCCACGATTTTGGCCCAGAGCAGGCGGGCTGCCCGGAATTTGGCTATTTCCATAAAATAGTCGGAGCTGACCCCAAAATGGAAACGAATTTTACCGGCAATTTTACTTGCTTCGATGCCCCGGTCGGTCAGGGCTTCCATATATGCATTACCGTAAGCCAGTCCAAAGCCCAGCTCCTGGGCGATAAATGACCCGGCTTTATTGAAAAGATGGGGATTGGCGGCTAATACCTGTAACATGGGGATTTCGGCACTTTGAGCCACCAATTCTGCAGCCTTTTCCTCCCACTGAGCATGATAAGCTTTGCCAAAAATAAGACATTGCCTGAAGGGATCGGCCATCAATGAACCTTTTACCTTATTCAGGTCGACCTTTTTGGCTTTTAAAAAGTCTATGAACAGAGCCAGAACTAATGAACTGTTTTGGAAACAATTGCGAAAATTGATTTCGGTACTTTCGGGATCGATGCCTTCCAGCAGCTTTCTCATTTCGAGACTGCTGAATGTTTGTCCGGAAAATACAAAAGTGACGGAGTCTGCTCCTTTGCTCAATACCGATAAGGCTTTTTTGTTGGCATTTTCGGTTTTGTTTACTACAATTTCCTGGTTTACCAACCAATGGTTGTCGGTTTTGGTGCCTCGTACGTAAGGGAATTCACCGGGAAGAGCGTCTTTAATCCTGATTTGGCTAAGATCTTCTTCGCGATAGAAGGGTTGTACTTTGAAACCTTCGTTTGTTTTCCAAACGAGTTTTTTCTCGAAATCGGCTCCTTTTAAATCAGCGGTAATTCTTTCCATCCATTCTTGGGTGTCTACCGATGGAAATTCCGAGAAAAGTTTTTTGTTGCTATCTGCCATGATAATATAGAATGTTGATTATTAGAATATTGAAAGTTAATTCATTGATATTGAATATTTATTCAATAAGACCCGCAAAGATAGGTCTTTTTATTTTGATTGTGAAAGAATAAGACTTGTTTTTGAACCGTATAAATCAAGCTTTCGGAGCCTGAATGGATAAATTCTTACGGTAGTTTTCAATCAGGTTTATTATGTCCTGTTCCCTGTCGGGATGAAACCAATGGTAATCCTGATCTTTTCTGAACCAGGTGAGTTGCTTGCGGGCATATTTGTGGGTATTGAATTGAATTTGACTGATAGCTTCCTGCAGGCTGCATTTCCCCTCGAAATGAGCAAATAATTCCTGATAACCAACAGTGTTCAATGCATTTAAGTCCTTGTAAGGATACAGATTTTTTGCTTCTTCAACCAAACCTTGTTGTACCATAAGCAGTACCCGTTGGTCTATTTGCCGATAGAGCTCAGCTCTGTCGAGGTTTAGGCAAATTTTCAAAATATCGAAATTCCGTTTTTTGGGTGTATTTCGATGAAAAGCCGAAAAAGGTTTGCCAGTCGTCAGGCAAATTTCCAAGGCATGTAACACCCTTTTGTGGTTTTTTTTATCTACTGTGAGATAATACTCAGGGTCCAGGAGTTTGAGCTGCTCCAGCAGTCCGCTCAGCCCTTTTTCTTTTAAAGCCTCTTCCAGCTCTTTCCTCAGTTGAGGATCAACATCGGGTATATCATCAATACCAAAGCAGACGGCATCAATGTAGAGCATGGAACCGCCGGTCATTAGTAAAACATCATGCCTGCCGAAAAGTTTGTCCATCAGAGCCAGGGCTTCTGTTTCGAAGCGGGCTGCGTTGTAATAGTCGTGAATGGAGAGATTACCTATAAAATAATGCGCTGTTGCTTCCATATCTTTAAAATCAGGAGCAGCAGTACCAATCCGCATTTCGCGGTACATCTGACGGGAATCACAAGATATGACGGGAGAATCCAGGGTGTGTGCCAGCTTGAGGCTCAGGCGGGTTTTGCCTACACCGGTGGGTCCCGTCAATACCACCAGTAGTTTCATGTTGCCGGTAATTAATAATCGTCCATGGAGGGATTGTCTCCAAAGCCTTCCAGATCTCCAAAGCCTTCGGGATCGAGCTCTTCGGGATCAAAATCGCCTTCTCCGTAAAAATCTTCTAAACTGTCGTCTTCGCTTATTACGGCCTTAAGGTTGCTTTTGTCTTTTTTGTCGTTTTCAAAACCTTTACTTTGTTGGGGTGCTTTTCCTTTCGAAAAAACACATTCAGGTTTGCCGAGTCGTTTGGTGGGCAAGATCTCAATCAGTTCTATATAGAAGGCCCGTTCTGTCAGGTTATCAAACACATAAATGAGTCGTTGTCCTTCTTCGTCGAGCATTTCGCTCAGACGGGTACTGTTCATTACCCAGGAATCAACTTCAGGGCTGCTTTCCATTTCAATCAGGGTCACCTCAAGTTCTTTTTCCCATTTTTCGTTGCTAATAAAAAAGGAGGTGATCATATTTTTTTCGTAGTCTACACTTTCCAGAATACTATTATGTAATTCAAGGAAATAAGCCTCCGAATCAATCAGTATTTCCCGACAAAAAAGATCGGATTCGTCAGAAAGGAGTCGAAATTTGTAAACCATAGTTATGAAATGAATAAGGGTTGAACTTTTTTGTGTTTAGGGTAGATAACCTTTAATGATACCTCTGGGAGCATTCTCCACAAAGTCCAGTATAGTGTCTCTTTCGGCACTGGCAGGCATTTCTTCACGGATCAGCTTCAGAGCGTCGCTGACATTACGTCCCGACATATAAATATAGCGATAAACATCCTGGATGGTGTGGATTTGTTCGTCGCTGAAATTTCTTCGGCGCAAACCTACCGAATTAATACCGCAAAAACCAATGGGCTCTCTGCCGGCCATGGCATAGGGAGGGACATCTTTGCCCACTTTGGAGCCGCCCTGCACCATACAGTGCATACCAATGTGAGTGAATTGATGCACAAGTACTCCCCCGCTGATAATGGCAAAGTCGTCAACTACCACTTCGCCGGCCAGGTTGGTGGTGTTGGAAATGATGACATTATTGCCCAGTTCGCAGTCGTGGGCAACATGGCAATAAGCCATAATTAAACAGTTGTTACCAATGGTGGTTTTGCCTTTGGAGGCGGTTCCCCGGTTGAGGGTAACAAATTCGCGGATAGTGTTGTTGTCGCCTATTTCCAGGAGAGTGTCTTCGCCTTTGAATTTAAGATCCTGGGGTATGCCTCCCAATACGGCTCCGTGGAAAATCCGGCAATTTTTACCTATACGGCTTCCCGATAAAATAGTGGCGTGAGAAAAAATATGACACCCTTCGCCTATAACTACATTTTTATCTATATAAACAAAAGGGTCAATAACGACATCGGGAGCTATTATAGCCTCGGGGTGAATATAAGACAATGTTTGTTGGTTCATATTTCTGTTGGCTTGTTTTTTATTCGTTGTCGATAAAAGATCGTTTACGTCTGGTCAGCACGGCTGTAAGTTCAGCTTCGGTCACCAGCTCATTGCCTACAAAGGCATAGCCTTTCATTTTGGCCAGACCATGGCTGACGGGTGGGATATGAAAGATTTTGAATACAAGTGTATCGCCGGGGACTACTTTCTTTTTGAAGCGAACGTACTCAATTTTTACCAGGTAAGTAATGTATTTTTCGGGATTTTTTATTTGATTCATAAGAAACAATCCTCCGGTCTGAGCCATGGCTTCGAGCTGCAAAACTCCCGGCATAATAGGTTCATCGGGAAAATGTCCCTGAAAGAATGCTTCGTTGGCTGTAAGATTTTTAATTCCGACAATATAAGAGTCGGTAATTTCAATTACTTTATCTACCATCTGAAAAGGCCAGCGATGAGGCAGCAGAGCACGAATTTGATTGGTATCCATCAGGACGGGTTTATTCAGGTCAATAAAGGGAGCCTGAACTTCCTGGCGGATAATATCCTTGCGGATAAGCCTGGCCAGCTGGTTGTTTATCTTGTGCCCGGGGCGCATGGCAATAATGTGTCCTTTGATGGGTTTCCCTATCAAAGCAATATCTCCTACCAAATCGAGCAATTTATGCCGGGCCGGCTCATTGTCGTAAAGTACCGGTTTGTTGTTAATATAGCCCAATTTATTAACAATTTTATGGGGTATATTCATAACATCGGCAATGCGATCGATCTCTTCCTGAGAAACTTCCTGATCGTAAATGACTAAAGCGTTGTCCAGGTCTCCACCCTTGATCAGGTTGTGTTTGAGCAGTTGTTCTACTTCTCTTACAAAAACAAAGGTGCGGCTGGAGGCTATGTTTTTGCCAAAATCTTCCATCCGGTTCAGACGGGCATATTGATTACTCAATATACAGGATTTGTAGCTGATCAGTGTCGTTATGCTGAAACTGTCGTAAGGCAGAATAATTAAAGAAGCACCGGTTTCGGGATCGCTGACTTCTACCTTGCTGTGAACGATATAAAAATCCTTTTCGGTTTCGAGTTTTTTTACTCCCGATTTTTCTATTCCTTCAACAAAATGGATGGCACTGCCGTCCAATATGGGAATTTCGGGACCGTTTACCTCTATGACGCAATTGTCAATTCCGGCAGCATAGAGGGCCGCTACAGCATGTTCGATGGTACTTACGCTAATCTTGTTATTGACCAGGACAGTGCCCCGTTCAGTCTGTTCTACAAATTCAGCCAAGGCTCTGATTTCGGGCTTATCTTCAAGATCGACTCGTCTGAAACGAATACCTGTGTTGGCATCGGCCGGAAGAAAAGTAGCGGTAAGTTGCAAACCGGTGTGCAATCCTTTGCCCGAAACGCTGAAGGGCTTTTTGAGGCTTAATTGTTTAGGCATTGTTGTTGATTTTTTGTTTTAGAGCCTCCAATTCCTTGCGTGTGGCTTTTAATTCTGAAACAAGTTCCGGTAATTTTCTAAACAGGGTATATGAACGCAGGTATTCTTTACTTGTTATGGCAGGGGAACCCAGCAGGGGATGTTCGCTGCTTTTGACGGTAGAAATAATCCCGGATTGAGCGCTTATGACAGTACCGTCAGGTATACTGATATGTCCGGTAATACCTACTTGTCCTCCAAACATACATTTACTGCCTATCTTTGAGGAGCCTGCTATGCCGGTCTGAGCTGCAATCACAGTGTCTTCACCTATTTCAACGTTGTGGGCTACCATAATCAGATTGTCGAGTTTTACCCCCCGGCGGATTATGGTCGATCCCATGGTGGCTCTGTCAATTGTAGTGTTGGCGCAGATCTCCACATCGTTTTCGATCACGACATTACCAATCTGGGGAATTTTGGAGTAACTGCCGTCTTTCTGAGGAGCAAAACCAAATCCATCCCCACCAATCACGACACCAGCCTGCAGAATACAGTTATCTCCAATCACACAATCGTCGAAAACTTTGACTCCGGGATATAAAATACAATTCTTTCCAATGCGAACCCGGCGACCCAGGTATACCTGAGGATAAATCTTACTGTTGTCACCCACCTGAACCTGAGCGCAAATGCAGGAAAAATGACCCACATACACTTCTTTGCCCAGAACAGCTGCAGGATCGATAAAGCTGTCCTTGTCAATTCCCTGGAATTTTTCTTTGAATTGTTCCGCCCATTGTAATAATCTAGCCAGGGCATCGTAGGGATTTTCGACCCTGATGAGCGTGGCCGATACTGATTTTTCCGGTTTGAAATCCTTACTTACAAGAACGGCGCTGGCCTTGGTCGTATAGAGATACGGAGTGTATTTTTCGTTAGAGAGAAACGTGAGTGCACCCTGGTTGCCTTCTTCAATTTTCGAAAAGGTATTTATCAGGACATTCGGATCACCTTCAACGGTTCCGGATAGAAAAGAAGCTATTTGGCTGGCTGTGAAATCCATTTTAAAAATTTGGCGCAAAGATATAAAATAATAGTAATAATCGATAGTTTTTGGTTTTGCTTGTTTGACGGATCAAGCTTTTCTCAGGTAGGAGTAAGCATATTTTCTAACTTTTTTGGATAAAACTTCGAGGTTGAGAATGTCCGAAGCCTGGGTTATGGGGCGTATCCTTCCATCGTTGTAAAGAATATCGATACCATAGTCCGCATCGTCGTAAATATTACTGCTTACCTTATCGAGCGATACAAAAAACCTTGCTTCCTGAGTATTAATATTCAATTGCAGGGCAATGCGTTGCAAGTCTTCCTGAATACGCGAAGCCGGAGCTTCCTGTTCAGAGATCTCAATTTTAAATAGTTTACGGTTAAGGAAATTCCGGCATAAAGTGGACAAAACTACGTCCGTATGGTTTTGCCAGTTCTTTATGGCTGACCAAATATCGGTATCGTCCAATGCTATAAAATGATCCAGGGCTACATCGTTGATTTCGCCAGGCTTAAGATTATCGGAAAGGAAAAAGGCCAAAGCAGGGCTGCAATCCGTTTCCTGGTTCGTCTGTCTGAGTTCTTTGGCTCTTTTTAGTAAATTGTGCAACATTTTTTCAGCCGCCAGCGAGGTTTTGTGCAGATAAACCTGCCAATACATCAAACGGCGGGCCATGAGGAAATTCTCGATGGAATAAATGCCTTTGGCCTCTACAACGAGCCTGTCTTCACATACGGCCAGCATTTTAATAATGCGCGAAGAGCCAATGTTGCCTTCGACAACTCCGGTAAAAAAACTGTCACGCCTTAAATAATCAAGGCGGTCTACATCTAATTGACTGGAAATGAGCTGATGTAAAAATTTCTTTGGATAGCTGCCTTTGAATATGGCGATGGCCATATCCAGCTTGCCGTTGAACTCTTTGTTCATTCGTTCCATCAGCAAGAGAGAAATATTTTCGTGCGAAACTCCATTGAACAAAACCGGTTCCAGTACATGGGAAAAAGGGCCGTGTCCGATGTCGTGCAACATTATGGCTGCCACAGTGGCTTCGGCTTCGTCCTCAGTAATCTCGTTGCCCTTTAGGCGCAATTGACGTATGGCTTCACCAGCCAGATGCATGGCTCCGGTAATATGTTGAAAACGACAGTGAGTAGCTCCGGGATACACCAGACAGGATAGCCCGAGTTGTTGAATTCTGGTTAAACGATAAAGATATGGGTGTTGATAGACCTGATAAAGAAAGCCTGTGGGGAGATTGATAAATCCGAAAACAGGATCGTTTATTATTTTTTGTTTCATTCCCATAA
>CAZAUQ010000018.1:0-8521 GCA_964488495.1 uncultured Bacteroidales bacterium | reverse complement strand
GTATTCCCGATGTCTCCTCTTTTGGCGTCAGCAATGATGAATTGTGACTGATCTTTTTCACGTATGTAACAGACTGTTTTTTCGAAAGCATTCCAACCCTCGAGGCCACAACTTTCGTAGAAAGCCAGGTTGGGTTTGTAGGCAACACAAAGGTCCTGAGTGGCGTCGATTATGGCTTTGTTGAATGCGAACAAAGGATCTTCTTCCTTTAGAAGATGTTGGGGTATTATTTGTAGGTCTGGATCAAGGCCAATACACAAAAAGGAGGCTTTGCGTTTGATTTGAGATATGATTTCTTGTCTGTTCATGGTGATAATTGGTTTCAGTTACCTCCGGCTTTGAGGCGTTCAGCGTTTTCGGCAATGATCAGCTGATTGATAATGTCCTGCAAATCTCCATCAAGTACGGCGCTCAGATTGTAGAGCGTAAGATTGATCCTGTGATCGGTGATACGGGCCTGGGGGTAATTGTAGGTGCGGATTTTAGCTGAACGGTCTCCGGTGGAAACCATCGTTTTACGTTTCGAAGAAATATCTTCCAGGTATTTTTGATATTCCATGTTGTAAAGCCGGGAACGTAATTCATTCATGGCTTTGGCTTTGTTCTTTAGCTGCGAACGTTCGTCCTGGCATTGAACCACTATGCCGGTGGGAATATGCAGCAGGCGAATGGCTGAATAAGTGGTATTGACCGACTGGCCACCAGCTCCGGAGGAACAAAAGGTGTCCACCTTGATGTCGGATTCTTTCAGCTCAATATCGAATTCTTCAGCTTCGGGTAAGACAGCCACCGTGGCTGCCGATGTGTGTACTCTGCCCTGGGTTTCGGTCAGGGGCACCCTTTGTACGCGATGAACCCCCGATTCGTATTTTAGTGTACCGTAGACCTGTTCGCCGCTGACGGTGAAAATGATTTCCTTGTAACCTCCCGAAGTGCCCGGACTGGAACTCGTTACCTCGAGTTTCCAATTTTTGGATTCGCAAAATTTGCTGTACATTCTGAACAAATCACCGGCAAAAATAGCAGCTTCGTCACCGCCGGTACCTCCACGGATTTCGACGATGGCGTTTTTGCTGTCCTGAGGATCGGCAGGAACCAGTAAGAGTTTAATCCTTTCTTCGAGTTGAGGCTGTCGGGCTGTTTCTTTATTCAGTTCTTCACGGGCCATCTCGCGCAACTCGGCATCACTTTCGTGTTCGAGCAGGGCTTTGGCTTCGTTTATATTGTTGATGAGTTGCAGGTATTCCAGGCGGGCAAGAACAATTTGTTCCAGATCCCTGTATTCTTTGTTGAGCCTGACGTAGCGTTTCATATCAGAAACGGCATCGGGAGAGGTAATCAGGGTGGATACTTCCTCAAAACGGCTCTGTAGCCAGTCGAGTCTGTCCAGTAAGGAATGTTCAGTCATTAATCTGCTTAATAGAAAAAAATGAAAAAGTTCTGCGGATATTAGCACATAGATGCGTAAAAGGCTGTTTTTGCTACAAACTCCGGCTAATAATATTCAAAACGACCAAATTCACTTTCTATGATCAGCTGATTAGTCTGAGCTTCTTCCACCTGTCCTATCAGTTGAGCTTCAATACCATAGCCGGTAGCTATTTCTATGATCCTCGCAGCATCTGAGGGATCGAGATAAATCTCCATGCGATGCCCCATATTGAAGACTTTGTACATTTCTTTCCAGTCGCTGCCCGATTGTTCCTGTATAAGTCTAAATAGGGGCGGTAAGGGGAAAAGAGCGTTTTTGATTACCCTTTTGTTTTCGATAAAATGCAGTACTTTGGTCTGAGCTCCGCCGGTGCAATGTACCATTCCGTGAATTCGTGGCCGGAGTTCATTCAGCATGGCTTTGATGACCGGCGCATAAGTCCGGGTGGGAGAAAGCACCAGTTGTCCGGCAGTCAGTCCTGTGCCGGGTACAGGCTCCGTCAGTTTGAGACGACCGGAATAGACCAGCTCTTCAGGGGTATTTGGGTCGAAACTTTCGGGATATTGCTGAGCCAGGTAAGAGGCAAACACATCGTGTCGGGCTGAGGTGAGTCCGTTGCTGCCCATGCCTCCGTTGTAGCGTTTTTCGTAAACAGCTTGTCCAAACGAAGCCAGTCCTACGATGACATCTCCTCCTTTTATGTTGGCGTTGTCAATTATATCGGCCCGCTTCATCCGGCAGCTGACGGTGCTGTCAACGATGATGGTGCGCACAAGGTCGCCCACATCGGCTGTTTCGCCTCCGGTGGAATAGACGCCCAGGCCCATGGAACGGAGTTCTTCCATCAGCTCTTCGGTGCCGTTGATAATGGCAGAAATGACCTCACCGGGAATCAGATGTTTGTTGCGGCCAATGGTAGAAGACACCAGTATGTGATCGCAGGCTCCGACACAAAGCAAATCGTCGATATTCATTACCAGCGCATCCTGGGCTATGCCTTTCCAAACAGAAAGATCGCCGGTTTCTTTCCAATATAGGTAAGCCAGCGAAGATTTGGTGCCGGCTCCGTCGGCATGCATGATGTTGCAATAAGCCGGATCACCTCCGAGGATATCGGGAATTATTTTGCAAAAGGCTTTAGGATAGAGGCCTTTGTCGATATTCTTAATGGCCTGGTGTACGTCTTCCTTGCCGGCTGAGACTCCTCTGAGCTGATAGCGCTGATCGGACATAATCAGTATTGTTTCAAAAAGTTGGTAACATTGCGTTCAATACGGGCCATAACATCGTCGGTTTCGGCCCGGACAAAGCTTTCGCCGGTCACTTTTTCGTAAAGTTCAATGTAGCGTTCTGAGACACTCTGGCAGTATTCGTCGCTCATGTATGGAACCTGCTGGCCGCTTTTGCCCTGGAAACCGTTTTCGATCAGCCATTGGCGGACAAACTCCTTGGAGAGTTGTTTTTGAGGCAGGTTGGCAGCCAGTTTGGCTTTGTAGGTGTCGGCATAAAAATACCGCGAAGAGTCCGGGGTGTGGATCTCGTCCATCAGAATGATTTCGCCGTCTTTTTTGCCGAATTCGTATTTGGTGTCTACCAGAATCAGGCCCATTTGGGCGGCTATTTCACTACCCCGTTTAAAGATGGCCCTGGTGTAGGCTTCCAGTCTTTCGTATTCCTCCTTACTGGCCAGTCCGGAAGCGATGATTTCTTCTTTGGAAATATCTTCGTCGTGGCCCTCTTTGGCTTTGGTGGTGGGAGTAATGATGGGCTCGGGGAAAGCTTCATTTTCTCTCATACCATCGGGCAGCGGAATGCCGCACAGGCTCCGTTTTCCTGCTTTGTACTCTCTCCAGGCATGGCCGGTGAGATAGCCCCGGATAACCATTTCCACTTCGTAGGGTTCGCATTTAATGCCGACCGTAACCATAGGATCGGGGACGGCAATTTTCCAGTTTTTGACAATATCGGAAGTGGCATCCAGAAATTTGGCAGCAATCTGGTTAAGCACCTGCCCCTTGAAAGGAATTCCTTTGGGCAGAACTACGTCGAAGGCAGATATGCGGTCGCTGACCACCATTACCAACAATTCATCCTTGATATTGTATACGTCACGGACTTTTCCATGATAAACAGATTTTTGTCCGTCAAATTTGAAGTCTGTTTTTACCAAAGCCTGTTTCATAAATGTAGAGTTTATTCGTTGGGGTTGTTCCGGTCGGGCCGGGTATTTTTTTGTTGTTTTTGTTCCTGGTTGTAGTCTTCGTACGCTTCCACTATGTCTTGAACAAGTTTATGCCTGACGATGTCGCGTACATCAAATTCAACTTTGCCTATGCCTTTTACTTCGCGTAAAACTTTGAGTGACTGAACCAGTCCCGAAGTCGCTGCCGCCGGGAGGTCAATTTGAGTGAGGTCACCGGTTACAATCATTTTGGCGTTTAAGCCAAGGCGGGTAAGAAACATTTTTATTTGCAGGCTGGTAGTGTTTTGAGCTTCATCCAAAATGATGACGGCGTCGTTAAGGGTTCTGCCTCGCATAAAGGCCAGGGGCGCAATCTGAATTTGCTTGTTTTCCATGTATTCCCTGAGCTTTGCGGGCGGAATCATATCTTCAAGGGCATCATAGAGCGGTTGTAAATAGGGATCGACTTTTTCTTTCATGTCACCCGGCAGAAAACCCAGTTTCTCACCGGCTTCGACCGCCGGACGACTCAGAATAATTTTACGTACTTCTTTGTTTTTGAAAGCTCTTACGGCCAGGGCAATGGCGGTATAGGTTTTACCTGTTCCGGCCGGGCCTACAGCAAAGAGCAGATCGTTTTTTTCGTAAGATTTAACCAGCTTTTGCTGATTAATGGTTCTGGCCAGGATGGGTTTGCCGTTGACTCCGAAAAGAATGAGATTTTCCTGTTTGGGTTCAAAAAGCGGCTTGCCCTGGTTTAGTTGGGTAATAACATCCTGGTTAATCAGGTTGTATTTGTTTAAGTAGTCCTGCAATTGGTTGATCAGCTCTTCAAAACGGTTTATTTCGGCATCGTCGCCTAAAACCTTGATCACATTACCGCGGGCAATGATACGTAATTTGGGATATAAATCTTTGAGTAGTTTAATATTACTGTTGTTGACGCCACAAAACACAGAGGGGTCTACTTGTTCCAAAAACAGGATCTTTTCATTCATTAACCCAAGGCATAACATTTTGCACAAAAGTACTCAATTCGGTTGGAATAAAAAATAAAGACTAACTTTGCAGCCTAAAATTTTTCGTTCCCGATGATGCATCGTTATTTCCTGAATTTTTCTTACGACGGCAGCGCTTACCACGGATGGCAGATTCAACCAAATGCTATTAGCATACAAGAAGTTATGACTTCGGTATTGCGCACTTTGTTCGAAAAGGACCTGGATATTATTGCTGCCGGACGTACCGATGCAGGTGTACACGCCCTGGACATGACGGCGCATTTTGATACGGCTTTTCCCATCGAAGATTTGAATGCTATGGCCAACAAACTGGACCGGATGTTGCCGGGAGATATTGCCGTTCATTCGCTCCGAAGGGTACGCCCCGATGCTCACGCCCGTTTTGATGCTTTATCCAGAACCTATCAGTACAGAATTGTACTGCAAAAGGATCCTTTCCTGAGAGATTACAGCTTGCGTTTGTATTACGAACCAGACCTGGAGGCTATGAACAAGGCTGCTGCTCTTTTGATGGGATACAGCGATTTTACCAGCTTCAGTAAAGTGCATACCGATGTCAAAACCTTTATATGCAATGTTATGCGGGCTGGTTGGGAGCGCCGGGGCCGAGAATTGATTTTTACCATACAGGCCGACCGTTTTTTGCGTAATATGGTAAGAGCCATTGTAGGCAGTTTGCTCGAAGTGGGTAAGGGCAAGATAGACGAAAAGGACTTTTGTCGCATAATCGAAGCCCGCGACCGTTGCAAAGCCGGCACTTCAATGCCGGCGCGGGCTCTGTATCTGACAGAGGTGAAATATAGTGATGAAGTGTATTTAATTTGATGATATTGGCTTATGTGGTTATGGGCTACTTTTGCTTCTTCTCTCCTGTTGGGGACTTATGAAGTCTATAAAAAACTGTCTTTAAAAGAAAATGCCGTTATTCCGGTCTTGTTTCTGACCACGGTTTTTTGTTCCCTGTTTTTTTTGCCTTTATTGCTGCTTTCGGAGTGGGCCCCGCAAAGCCTTGAAAACAGCTTGTTTTTTGTGCCCAGAGTAGACGCAAAAACACATCTTTTTATTTTACTTAAATCGTTCATCGTTTTAAGTTCTTGGTCTGCTGCCTATTATGCCATAAAAAATTTACCCTTGACCATTGCATCTCCCATTAAATCTACTCAGCCGGTTTTTGTGCTGATGGGTGCCTTTTTGATCTTTGGCGAAAGGCTTAACCTTTGGCAATGGCTGGGTGTGCTGGTTTCTATTACCAGTATTTTTCTGTACTCTTATGTGGGTAAAAAAGAAGGAATTTCCTTTAAGCGCAATCCCTGGATCTGGTGTTTATTTCTGTCCGTACTGATAGGTTCGGTGAGCGGGCTATACGATAAATACATGATGGTAAATTTCGACCGGATGGCGGTACAGGTCTGGTATACTATATATCAGATAATTATCATGTTGCCCTTGTTGTTTATCTATAGGTGGCGGCGTAAAAAAGGCAAAGAAGATGCTTTTAGTTTTCGCTGGTCCATTGTAGGTTTAGCTGTGTTTCTATGCCTGTCAGACTTTTTGTATTTTTACGCACTAAGCCAGCAGGGAGCGCTGATATCGGTGATCTCGCCTATACGTCGTTCCGGAGTGTTGATTCCTTTTGTGGTGGGAGCCTTGCTCTTCAAAGACAAAAACATCAAGACCAAAGCCTGGATTTTGCTAGGTGTATTTATTGGAATGTGTTGCCTGTATTTGGGCTCTAAATAATAGTCGTTCGGATATGAAAAAAATCATTTTGCTGCTGGTTTTTGTCGCCCTCTCAGTGTCGGTCGTCTGGAGTCGAAGCATAACGGAATGTTTCAAAGATATGCCCGCACATCTGCTGCCGGGCTTGAATTCCTCCATGCGCCTGGATATTGTGGATTTCTATACTAGTGGAAAAACTGCCAGGATGATGGGCGTGTTGGGCGAAGAGGTGGAATTGAAAATACTGAACGAAGATTATTTGATGCTGCAGACTTCTGCTGTCAGCGATGTGCAGCTAAAGTTGCTGCCCTTTAAAAACGGCAGTCAGATACTGGCAGTGATAAACACCGTTAAAGCACCGGCCGCAGACAGTGATCTGAATTTTTACAGTCTCGACTGGCAACCGATAGATACTTTCGAAAAGCCTCGTTTGAGTTCTGCTTATTTTTTTAATCAGGATTGTTTACTGCAAAAAAGCGCCGGACAATATCTCAGTATAAAAGAATTGTGCAGTATCTATTTTTACGAATACTCTTTTCAGAGCGGCAACAATTTTTTACTGGTTTATTCTTCGCTCCCCGATTTTTTGGGTGAAGAAGCTTTTGCCGGCTACAGGGATTGCTTCAATCAGCGGCTGGTATTTGAATGGACGGATTCGGGTTTTAAATACTGAGCGGCCACATACACGGTGAAAGTTGTTTCCACTTCGTCAAAATCATCGTTTTTCAGTCTGTTATCACTCGTATTTTCTGGTGATTCATAGCCCTCAGAGCAGCAAACATTGAATTATTGACTAGTTCTAAAACGAGTGTATCGGTGATAAATAAATCCCGGTGATAAATATAATCTGGTGACAAATAAATCCCGGTCATAAATAAACCCCAAAAAGTCAGAAAAGACTTTTTGGGGTTTATTTATTGAATAAGAATCGAATCCGAGTGTCTATTTTTCTTCTTCTTCTTCCGTTACCTGATCACTGAATTTCTCCCTTTTACGCTGAATATCGTAAGCAATGGGAGAGGCAATAAACAGGGTGGCTAAGGTGCCGAATACCACACCTGTCAACATGGCAAAACAAAATCCACGAATGGTGTCTCCGCCAAAAAGCAGGATGGCTACCAATACCAGAGACGTACTCAACGAAGTGCTGAAGGTACGCAGCAAGGTGGTATTCATGGCAGCATTCATAGTAAGGCGTTTGTGTCGCTTCGGATAAATGCCCAAGGTTTCGCGGATACGGTCGAAGACCACCACCGAGTCGTTGACCGCATAACCAACCACTGTGAGGATGGCCGCTATAAAGGTTTGGTCAATTTCGAGCGAGAAAGGCATCACACTGTAAAGCATGGAATACAAACCGATGATCAGGATGGCCAAAAATGCCAGGGAAGCAATTACGCCCACACTGAAAGCCACGTTGCGGAAGCGCAACAAGATATACAAACCTATGGCGATTAGCGAAGCCAGGACAGCCCATATGGCCGATATTTTAATATCAGAAGCTATGGTGGGGCCTACCTTTTGTGAAGATACTATATGATCGGCTGTAAAGGAATCAATGTCTATGTTTTCAGGGAGATAGGTTTTTAATCCTGTAAACAGCATGTTGTCAATTTCGGCATCGAGTTCATCGTATGTTTCATTAATCTTGTAGTTGGTACTCACCCTAATCTGATTTTCGTCACCTATGGTGATGATCGAAAGCGAAGCATCCTGGAATGCAGGCTCCAAACTGTTTCGAATATCATCGGTTGATACCGGTTGATCGAAACGGATCACGTAGTTGCGACCACCCGAAAAATCAATGCCCTGGCTCAATCCGCGAATACCCAGGGATAAAAAGCAAATAACAACCAGAACACCTACAATGATATAGCCTGTTTTACGCAAACCGATAAAATCAATCCTGGGATTCCGCAAAATATTTTTTGACAATCTGGTAGTGAAGCTTACGTTGTTCAACTTTTCTTTAGCCAATAAACGTTCAAACACAATGCGAGAAATGTAGACCGAGCTGAAGAAGGAAGTAAGGATACCGATAATCAGGGTAGTGGCAAAGCCTTTGATTGGGCCGGTACCAAAAATAAACAGAATAATACCGGTCAACAAGGTGGTAAGGTTGGAGTCGAAAATGGCCGAGAAGGCATTTTTATATCCGTCGGGCAA
>CAZAUQ010000017.1:4425-38239 GCA_964488495.1 uncultured Bacteroidales bacterium | reverse complement strand
CCGGAGGGGCTCGAACCCTCGACCCATTGATTAAGAGTCAATTGCTCTACCAACTGAGCTACGGAGTCTTGTTCAGATTTTCAGAACGGGCGCAAAAGTACGTTATTTATGCTAAACGACAAAAGCTTTGAAGGCTTTTTCTTATTTTTTTTCCATTTCGCCCAGTTCCATCCAGCGTAGGGCTTTTATATCGAGCTCCTGGTTCAGTTTGGAAAGCTCTATACACTTTCGTTCAATTACAACACCCTCCAATTTCCCTGCAACAAGTTCATTTTCGAGCAGGACAACAGATGCTTCGATCTGTGCAATTTCCTTTTCAAGAGCGAGAAATTCCTGTTCTTCGCGGTAAGTCCGTTTACGGCTGCTTGAGTTTTCTGTTTTTTGCAGGTCAATGTCAAGAGAACGATTTTTGTTTTTTCGCTCCGATTCTTTCTCTTTTCTGAGCATAGATTCCTGCTGTTCTTTCCATTGCCTGTATTGGGTATAATTGCCGGGGAAATCTTTAATTTGCGCATTGCCTTCGAACACCAGCAAATGGTCCACTATTTTGTCCATAAAAAATCGGTCGTGCGAAACCACCAGCACGCAGCCTTTGAAAGAGGCTAAATATTCTTCGAGGATGTTCAGGCTCAGAATGTCCAGATCGTTGGTGGGTTCGTCCAGTACCAGGAAATTAGGATTAGTCATCAACACAGTACACAAATATAGCCGGCGCTTTTCACCGCCACTGAGTTTTGAAACGTAATTATATTGTGCTTCGGGACTGAATAAAAAATGGTTTAGAAATTGCGAAGCGCTCAGTTTTTTGCCGTTCCCAAACGAAATTTCTTCAGCGATGTCACGTACAACATCAATGACTTTTTTGTTGTCGTCAAACGACAGACCGTCCTGACTATAATAACCAAAGCGCACTGTAGTGCCGAAATCTATGCTGCCCTGATCGCACGACTCCTCTCCCATCAACAATTTGAGAAAGGTGGTTTTACCGCTGCCATTGGCGCCTACTATGCCTACTTTTTCGTATCGCGCAAACTGATAATAAAACTGATCGAGAAGTTTCAGATCGCCATAGGATTTTGATATGTATTTGGCTTCAAAAATCTTGGAACCCAGGTAACTGGCTTTTACACCCAGTTGTATTTGTTCTGTTTTGCGTTGTTGTGACACCTGTTCTTCCAGTTCATAAAACGCATCACTACGGGCTTTGGCTTTGGTTCCTCTGGCCTGAGGCATACGTCTCATCCAGTCGAGCTCCTTACGATAGAGATTTTGCGCTCTTTCCAGTTCGGCATTGAAATTTTCAAGTCGTTCGCGCCTTTTTTCCAGATAATAGGCATAGTTACCGTTGTAGCTGTACAGTTGCTTGTCTTCGATCTCCAGTATGGTGTTGCAGACCCGATCCAGAAAATAGCGGTCGTGAGTAACCATCAGCAGGGTTATCCCCGATTTGGTCAGGTAATTTTCCAGCCACTCAATCATATCCAGGTCCAGGTGATTGGTGGGTTCGTCCAGAATGAGTAAATCGGGTTCGGTAATCAGTACGTTGGCCAGGGCCAGACGTTTGAGCTGCCCGCCCGAAAGCTGACCGACTTTTTGGGTAAAATCAGGAATCTGCAGTTTGCTCAGAATTTGTTTAATTCTGACTTCGTAATCCCAGGCTTTGTGGTGGTCCATCAGATGCAACAATTCCTCGGCTTCTGAATCCATCGCTTTGCCGGCAATTTCCTGCATCTTGAGTTCGTAACGGGCTATGGTTTCGGTCACTTCGTTGGCAGCCTGGAAGCAAGCCTGAAAAACAGTCAAATCATCCTGAATTTCGGGTGCTTGTTTTAAATAGGCTACTTTAAGGCCGCGGCGAAAAACTACGGCGCCCTCTTCGTAGTCTTTGTTTCCTGCCAGAATATCCAGTAAGGTAGATTTGCCCTTGCCGTTTTGAGCAATCAGCGCTACCCGTTGTTGCTGGGCAATACCAAAGGAGATTCCCCGGAAAAGGACTAAATCACCAAATGATTTGCTCAGATTCTCAACTTGAACAAAAGGCTGTAATTTGCTCATAATAAATCTTTAAGACAGGCTGCTGTATAGCTGTGGTTGCTCGAGGCCAATTCCCTGGGTGTACCACTGAAGAGTATCCTGCCGCCTTCTTTGCCTCCTTCGGGCCCCATGTCGATGATGTAGTCGGCCATTTTGATGACGTCCGGATTGTGTTCGATAATGATGACCGTATTCCCTTTATCCACCAGTCGGTTGACTACCTGCATCAATACCCTGATGTCGTCAAAATGTAAACCGGTAGTGGGTTCGTCCAGAATGTACAAAGTGTTGCCTGTGTCCCTTTTGGAAAGTTCGGCTGCCAGCTTGATGCGTTGGCATTCACCACCGGATAAAGTGTTGGAAGGCTGTCCCAGTTTAATATAACCCAGGCCCACATCCTGAATGGTCTTGATTTTATGCAGGATTTGTGGCTGATTTTCGAAAAAATCCACCGCCATATTAATGGTCATATCCAGCACATCGGCTATGGATTTGCCTTTGAAACGTATCTCCAGGGTTTCGCGGTTGTAGCGCTTACCCCGGCAAGTTTCACAAGGCACAAAAACTTCGGGTAAAAAGTTCATTTCTATAGCCATATATCCGTTGCCCTTACATGTTTCGCAACGTCCCCCGGCCACGTTAAACGAAAAGCGCCCCGGTTTATAGGCCCGAATTTTGGATTCAGGCAGGTTGACAAATAAATTGCGGATGTCGGAAAATACTCCGCAATAAGTAGCCGGATTGGAACGCGGGCTGCGTCCCAGGGGAGACTGGTCCACATCAACCACTTTATCTATATATTGCAGACCTTCGATGCTTTCGTAAGGCAGGGGTTCCTGATGACTGTGGTAAAAATATTTGCTCAGGGCGGCGTGCAGGGTGTGATTGATCAGGCTGGATTTTCCGCTGCCCGATACCCCTGTAACCACTATCAGTTTTCCCAAAGGAAAATCCACATTCACATGCTTGAGGTTGTTACCGCTGCAATTTTTCAGGCTCAACACACGGCCGTTCCCCGGGCGATAGACTTCTGGAGCTTTTATCTGCAGTTTCCCGTTCAGATAATCGGAGGTTAAGGTTGAAGCTTGAACCAGTTCGCGGGGACTGCCGGCAAAATTCAGATGGCCTCCCAGTCTGCCTGCTCTGGGTCCAAGATCCAGAATGTAATCGGAGGCCAGCATCATATCTTTATCGTGTTCCACCACAATGACCGAGTTCCCTTTGTCTCTGAGGGTTTTCAAAGAATCGATCAGACGCTGGTTGTCTCTGTGGTGCAGGCCTATGCTGGGTTCATCCAGAATATACAGCACATTTACCAGTTGAGAGCCGATTTGCGTAGCCAGGCGGATACGTTGGCTTTCACCTCCCGAAAGCCCGGCCGAGGGTCTGTTGAGCGAAAGATAGTCCAGGCCTACATCCAGCAGAAATTGCAGACGTTGCTGAATTTCCTTTATGATCTCTGAAGCAATGCGTTTTTGTTTGTCGCTTAAATGAAGGTTCAACTCATTTATCCACTGAGCCAGCTCTTTGACATCCATCGCAGAAAGTTCTGCAATGTTTTTGCCCCCCAGACGATAATGCAAGGCTTCTTTTTTGAGTCGCATTCCCTGACATTCGGGACAAACGGTGGTACTTATAAATTGTTCTGCCCATTTTTGCGCATCAGACGGACTGTCGTCGTCTTGTTGCATCTGAATGTATTTGATAACACCTTCGTAATGAACATTGTAATTGTACAGGCCCAACGTGGTGTTTTTGATGGGCAGCCTCTCTTCGCAACCGTTCAGAATTTCTTCCATGGCATCGGGAGCAATATCCCTGAGAGGAGTTTTAAGCTGAAAACCGTGTTTTTCGCCCAAAGCTTCCAGTTGCCAGAAAAACATACTGTTTCTGTACTTGCCCAGAGGTATTATTCCTCCCTCATAAATGGATTTGCTGTCGTCGGGAATAATTTTGTTGAAATCAATCTGATTGATTACACCCAGTCCTTTGCAACGCGGACAGGCTCCCTGAGGAGAATTGAACGAAAAAGTATGAGGAGCGGAGTCGCTGTAGGAAAGCCCGGTAACCGGACACATCAGCTGGCTGCTGTAATGTCTGAGTTCCTTTTGATTTTTGTCGTAAATCATAGTCAGACCTTTGCCCTGTTTAATGGCCACCTGAAGGCTTTTTTTGAGCCTGTTGCTGTCGTTGGGGCTGACAATTAATTTATCTACAAGCACTTCAATATCGTGATTCTTGTAGCGGTCCAGCTTCATGCCCGGAATGATTTCCTGCAATTCTCCGTCAATCCGGACATTTAAATAGCCTTTTTTCCTGAGCGTTTCAAACAATTCCTTGTAATGGCCTTTGCGGGAACGTACTACGGGAGCGAGCACGTAAATGGCTTTGTTGTCGTACTTTTCCAAAATCAGCTCCAGCACTTGTTCTTCGGTGTATTTAACCATCTTTTCACCGCTCAGATAAGAATAAGCCTCTCCTGCCCTGGCGTAGAGCAGGCGGAGATAATCGTAGATCTCGGTCTGAGTACCAACGGTTGAGCGGGGATTCTTGTTCGTGGTTTTTTGTTCTATCGAAATGACAGGGCTCAGCCCAGTTATCTTATCCACATCGGGGCGTTCGCGATTGCCTAGAAAATTACGGGCGTAGGCCGAAAAAGTTTCAATGTAGCGACGTTGCCCTTCGGCAAAAATAGTATCAAAAGCCAGGGAGGATTTACCGCTGCCACTCAGGCCGGTAATCACAGTGAGGCTGTTACGGGGAATCTGAACGTCAATGTTTTTAAGATTGTGTTCCCGCGCTCCATATACACAAATATGATCTTTTGATGCGTCGTTCATCAGGCTTAATAAAGCGTTTATTTGTTTTTGACCCAGTTTTTCTGATGGATGTAGAGATTCTTTACATCAAAATACTGAGAAGTTTCCATGGGAATGGCAATGTTGTAGATTTTACCCCGTGGATTGTTCAGTTGGCGATCTCGCAACCAGGGATTGGCTTCTTTGAATTGCAGGTAAGTCAAACCGTGTTCTTTGGCAAATTCCACCCAATCACCTATGGATTTATGAATACTGACGTAGTTGTATTGCAAAGGCATATACAAATATTCGGCAGAAAAGACAAAACCGTATTTGGCTGGATTTTCCATAAAATCTTTGGCGGCCATTACACGGAATACATAACGCGAAGTTTCTTCATTTAAAAATAAATCCAGGGCGTTGTCTACGCCTTGCCTTTCCAGTTCGTTGGCTATTCGATTCATGCCGCCGTTAAAGGCTGCAGCCACCGTACTCCAGTTACCGAACCTCCGGTAAGCGTCTTTAAGGTATTTACAGGCTGCCACGGTGGCTTTTTCGATGTGATAACGTTCGTCAACCTGATCATCAACCTGCAGGCCGTACTCGCGGGCTGTTTCTGGCATAAACTGCCAAAGACCTGCTGCTCCTGAAGGAGATAAAGCTCTGGGGTTGAGATTGCTTTCGATACATGCCAGGTATTTGATATCATCAGGGACGTGGTTGGCTTTTAGTATGGGCTCAATGAGGGGAAAAATCCGGTTGGCTTTCTTGATGAGCTGAATGGAAGAAGAATGCATGTAATTCATCGCCAGCAGCTCTCTGTCAAAGCGTTCCCTTAAATCCCAGCGTCTCAGATCTATGTGTTCACCGCAGAATTCTGTCCGGAGAGGAAGGTCAATCGGATGTATCATAGCCTGAGGATAAATGCTCTGAGCCATCGTAAAAAAACCGCAGTGTACAAAAAAAACAATACTGATTATATACTTGTTCAATCTCATCATTCCAATAAATTTATGTCTCCTTTTTTCCGGTATTCAATACCATCAGAGCCGGTAGCGCTGATGATGTAAAAATACACACCCGGAGATACGGGTTTACCCTTAAAAGTGCCGTCCCAACCCAGGGAAGGATCTGTCCATTCAAACAGCACATGGCCCCAACGGTTCAGGATGCGTCCCTGAAACTTGATCAGTGATTTATAGGCCACCTTAAATTCGTCGTTGTCTCCGGGAGTGGAACGGGGGCTGAAAAAATTGGGGCAATCCAGTGAAGATTCCGTTACCCGTATGGTAAATGTAGCTGAATCTTTGCAAACGTCGTTGCTGGCTACTAATTTAACTTCAAAGCTGCCGGCCTGGTTAAAAGTGTAATTTATGTCGGCTTCTGTGCGACGCAGGTATTCCTCCTTTGAACCGGGATTGGTGTAAATGTACCATTCAGTATAGCGGGTGGCAGGATTCACATAACTGTAGAAATCCAGTTTAAAGGGAGCTGAACCTGTAAGCGAACCCTCTGAGCCAGCTCCTATTTCGTTGTCGGCCTGTTCCTTTTCTTCGGGTACCGCTTTGGCATGTGTGCTGACTCGAACGGCCTGATAATCAATTTCAATACTTTTTTCATTCAGCCCGAAATAGGCGGCAAACTGATCGCCTTCGAGTCTGAACCGGGTATTCTGCAAAGGAGCATCTACGATGAAACCCGACAAAAAGCCTTCTTTGCTGCAGTTTTTTTCGATGAGCTGATACTGAGCCTTCTCTTCGTCCCATTCCAGATCTGTCCAACTCAGGCTGTGAATTCTGTCCACAGTCCGGAGCGCCGGGCTTCCGCTCAGGGCATAAAAGCTCAGATCTTCCTGAACGCCTTCGACCACGAGCTGCAGGCTGCTGCAAATATCTTCGGCATTATCGACAGATTCCAGCTTGGTATAATTCAGGTTATGCGCTGAATAATCAATGATATAGATGGCTTTTAGTTGATCTCCCTTCGACACGTAATAACCGTAAGCGCCGGGATTTCTTAATATAGTGACACCGCTTTCCAGACTAATATCGGAAGCAGGAACTGTCTGGGCATCTTCAAGTTTGGTTTGGAAACGATACCAGGTCCAGTCTGACGGATCTGTGGTATTGTAGCGTAATTCTGCTTGTTGAAGCCCGTTAAAAATAAAGACTTTTTCCAGACCTGTTGTCGCGGCAGGAAGGTATTCGTAAGGTTGGCCATTTGATCCCCCGGTAGCCGTGAAAGCGGCATAGGCAGGCAGATTTAAAAAAATGAACAAAGTATAAACCAAATACTTCGGTAATCCCTTTCGATACATGTCGGAGCTTCTAGAAAAAGTGGACAAAGATAGCTATTAATAATCAAAAACTAAAATTACTCAGTATGCATTTGAGCTTGTGCAGCATTATTGGTTTCCAATTTGCAAAACGACAGATTTTGGCTACATTTGCGAATTGGATTTGTGCCTTTGCCTTACAGAGCGCCGGCACTTTAGCTACAAAAAATACACTGATGAAGTTACGTCCCATAATTGCCTTGTTTGCCTGCCTGATTATTTTTACTCTGGTTGCAGAAGCTCAGGAAAACACGATTCCTGTCATTAAATTATTTGACAAAGAATATTATAAATACGAAGTGCAGCCTTCTGAGACCTTATACAGTTTGAGCAGGCGCTTTAATGTCAGCCAGGAGGAAATCATAGCTATGAATCCTTTTTTGGTGGAAGGGCTCAAAACCGGACAAGTCCTGATCATCCCTTTAAGGACTTTCAAGCCCGGCAATGAAGAGGTTCCGGGAAAAATCCAGGACAATTCGCCGAAGAAATCTCAGGAGAATTCATCCGAAAAGAGCTCTGAAAGCTTCCTCAGACCTTCGGGAGATTCATTGTCATCATCAGCTTCTTTATTATTCGAAAAATGGGAATATGAGTATTATACCGTAGAGAAATGGAGAGAGAATTTATGTGATATTGCGAACAGTTTTGGTGTAGATATCGAAGAACTCAGACTTCATAATCCAAATGTGCCCGACAGGCTGCCCAGAGGCTCCTTGCTCATGATACCCAGGCATAAAATAATTGCCGAAAGCGACAGTTATACAAAGGAGGTCACCGAAGATCTCAGACCAAAAGTTTTTCACAAGCCCAATTTTGCCCTGCTTCTACCCTTTATGCTGGACGATACTACCGCGACTTCCATAGAACGCTATGTGGAGTTTTACGAAGGTATGCTCATGGCGGCAGACAGCCTGAAGCAGCTCAATTTCTCCCTGGATTTGTCTGTTTTCGATACAGGAAATACGGTGGAATCGCTCAGAAGGGTTTTGACTTCCGGTTGGCTGGACAGGGCCAATTACGTGATTGCCGCAGTCAATCACGAGCAAATGATGTTTTTGTCTGATTGGTCTGTCCGCGAAAAAAAATACCTTATTTTACCGTTCAGTTCCCGGATTCCCGAAACCGAATACAATCCCTATATTTATCAGGTAAATCCTCCCCAATCATTGAATCACCAGGCTCTGCTGGAGCTGGACACGTCGTATTATACGGACAAAAACATTTTGTTTATTCGTACCAACAGTGAATCATCCGATGAACGTCGCGAGCTGTTTGACACTTTCAAAATCAATCTGAAAAACTACGGCATTCCATACCTGGAATTGACCGATAACGAACCCTACGGGAACATAGCATACAGTTTCCCCGATACCATTGCCCGTCATTTACATCCGGACAAAGAGAACCTGATTATTCCGGCTCCCTTTCCCATGACCGAAAGCAACCGGGTGATTACATTGATAGGTTCTGCGGCCAATATTAAGTCTAAAGCCCGTATTACATTACTGGGTTATCCGGACTGGCTGGCCCTGAGCAAAAACAACCTACCTCAGTTGTATCAGTTGAATACCCATGTTTATAGTAATTACTACGCAGATTTTCAGAATGATAAGCTTAAACAATTTCAAAAGCGTTATGCTTATGAATTTGGCAAGGATTTATTGAATACTTTTCCTCGTTATGCCTTGATG
Source organism: uncultured Bacteroidales bacterium (assembly GCA_964488495.1). Classification (GTDB taxonomy): domain Bacteria; phylum Bacteroidota; class Bacteroidia; order Bacteroidales; family UBA1402; genus UBA1402. Next base: position 29,381 of record CAZAUQ010000017.1, on the reverse strand, counting down.
GGTTACGATATTATGATGTATTTTGTTCCAAAAATTTCAGGTTCTGATTGGCAAACCGAGCACTTACAACACGGTTTTGATTTTGTGCAAAACGGAGAGCATAGCGGAAAATACAACAGACATTTGTTTATCATTCAGTATACTCCTCAGCGCAAAATAATCTCAAGAGTTTTACCCCGCTAAATGAAATCAATCCGTCTATTTTTTTGCCTTTATATTTTGTTGCCGGTTTTCTGTCAAAACCTCAGGGCACAAAATAACAACTTCAAACCCGAATTTTACCTGGGCGCTACAGCAGGTGCCACAATGTCCAGTATTACCCTGGTCCCACAATATGTGGACAAAACCTATCTTATTGCTGCCAACGCCGGTCTGAGTCTGCGTTATATTAATGAAAAAAATTTCGGTATACAGGCGGAATTGAATTATTTTCAAAGCGGCTGGAAAGACGATTTCGGTTATGGTTCAACCAATACTTATCGCAGAGAGATGGCTTTTCTCGAATTGCCTTTTTTAATGCATGCCCGCATTGGTACCAAAGCACTAAGTTTTTACCTGAATCTGGGCCCCAAGTTCAGTTTCTTTCTGTCCGAAAAAGAGTACCTGGACAGTGATGTTAGCTACGACTACCATGGCAAAGCCCTGGAGCAGCCTTTTCAATGGGGAGTATTGGGAGGTGTCGGTTTTGACATAAAGCTGAAACAACAAAGTATTGGTATGGAAGGCCGCTATTATTACGGTTTATCCGATGTTTTCGCTAATGCGGTTACAGATGATTTTGTCACTTCCAGCCTGCAGCAGATCTCTTTAAATCTGATATACTATTTCCGCCTGCGCTGATTACCTCAGGCGATGGTAGCTTTGCACCAGGGCATGGTCTTTGTTGATAGCCCGTAAGGCCATAAAATTCAAAATCAAAGCGATCAATGGTAAAGCCAGGCCAATGTTAAGACCCGGAGTTGCATTCAGACTTTTAAAAACGTAAAGAAAAAAAATAAGGAATGCCAGATAAAAGCCAATCAGCAGAATCGTGTTATATACGCAAAAACGGCTCTGTAAAGGCCTGTTTTTGAATAAAAACAGGCAAATGAAAGACAGGGCGGCTGCAATTATCAGCAAGGCACCCAGAGCCCAAAAAGAAAAAGCATGTGCCCCATTGCCCAGGAGTTGTTCCACCTTAAAAGCTTTGAGTTGATATAATTCTCCTTCCTGTCCGAAAAAACTGATCCAGGGCATAAAAAGGGCAAGTGTCAACAAGATACCTGCCACAAAGAGATACAAGCTTTGAATGCGCTGAATCATGCTTTATTTTTTTGATTTTTCCCTGAGCGGATTCCGGTGATAGATTTTATCTTCCAGAAATTCCTGAGTGGCAATCAATGTGGGTTTGGGTAATTTTTCGTAAAAACGGGAGATCTCAATTTGTTCCCTGTTTTCTGACACTTCTTCCTGATTGTCGGGATAAGTGGCAAATTCCTGTAATTTACTTTTGAGCTCCTCTTTCATTTCCACGCTGATTTGATTAGCTCTTTTGGCAATTACAACAACGCTTTCGTAAATATTGCCATCCTCAGTGCAAAAGGTGTTTAAATCACGGGTTTGTGTGCTGGTGGGTGCAATCGTTTTTTTGTAGTCCATACTATTTGTTTTTTACTTTATATATTTTTTTGCTGTATCAAACAACTGTTCCGCTTCTTTTTGATACCGGCTTTGCGGAAATTCATTAATAAAGCTGTAATACTCATCAACTACCTGACGGAAACGTTCTTCTTTGAGGTAGTCGTAACTGTTTTGAGCGAAGGCAAAGCGCGATTTTAAAATAAGAAAGGCCAGGTCTGCTCTGTAACGGGAAGCCGGAAAATCCTGTAAAGCCAGAATGGCTGTCACTATACAGGATTCGTAATTATTCCCCATGTAGTTGCCCAGATCGTAATACAGCTGACAATTTAGCAAGGCTTTATAGGCCAGTTTTTCCATCAGATCGTTCAACATGATTTCTACTTCAGCCCTGCGGTCGCTTTGAGGATAGTATTCCAGAAACACATTCAGTTCATCCATGGCTTCTATGGTCCCTTCCTGTGAGAGCCGGGAATCAGGAGCGTTCAGGTAGGCTGCCTTGCCCGACATAAAGCGGCAGTCTTCTACAAATGTGCCGTTGGGAAAGGTTTTGTAATACAGCTGGTATTCATGGGAAGCCGAAAAATAATCTTTGCTTTGAAAGTAGGAATTGCCCAGCATGTACAAGGCTTGTTCGGCCCTTTCGGTTCCCTTGTAAATGGTTTTGAGTTCATCCATCAACTCAATCACTTTTGAATATTTTCCCTGCTCATAATATTCATTAGCCTTTTGCCACTTGGCTTCGTAATCTTCGCTCTTTAGGAGTTTCTGATATTCGCTGCATGAGGCGAGGCTAAGTATAATCAGAAGAATTAAAGGGAATCTTGTTTTCATTCTTATAGTTGAGACCTTCTGCTGAAAAAAGCCTGCAAATATACTCAGGATTCTTCAATTATAAAAATGCAAGCCTTTTTTTTACTTTTCTTTAAATGCGTAAAAATCATCGGCTTTAATCAGATCGTAGAGATTCTCCTGCAAGAGCCTGATGCATTCCTGAATCTTATCCGGTCTGATGATCACTTGTGCAAATTCGTTGACGGCAAAGGCGTACATGTATTCCACCGAAATTCCGCCTGCCGACAGCAGCTGTAAGGTTTTGTTCAATGCTCCCGGTGAATTCGGGCATTGCAGACAGATCACATCGGTCAGCGATACGGCTATGCCTTTTTGAGCCAGAATCTTTTTGGCTTTATCTGGTTCAGACACTATAACCCGCATAATACCGAAATCGGAACTTTCAGCTATGGTGAAAGCCGATAAATTGATGCCGGCCTCGCCCAGTAAATTCGTTACCTCGGTAAGACGACCTGTTTTGTTTTCCAAAAAAATGGATAATTGCTTAATTAACATCATAGTTGTAGGATTAAACAGCTTAAACCTGGTTATAAATATTACGTTTATCGGTTACCCGTTTGGCTTTGCCTGTAGAGCGTTCTATGGAACGTGGTTCGACGAGTTTGATTTCGGCCGAAATGCCCAGGACGCTTTGTATGCGATGAGCAATTCTTTTTTTGAGATCGAGCATCTGACTTAAATGGTCGCTGAAAAATTCAGGACGGACCTCCACGTGAATTTCGAAGACATCGGTATTGTTTACCCGGTCTACATAAAGATGATAATGGGGAGCTGTTTCAGAAAATTCCAGTAAAACGCTTTCCACCTGCGAAGGAAAGACATTGACTCCGCGAATAATCAACATATCGTCGCTGCGTCCGCGGATTTTGTCCATACGAACCAACGTCCGTCCGCAGGAACATTTTTCGTAATTCAGGCTTGTAAGATCTTTGGTGCGATAACGCAGGATTGGCATGCCTTCTTTGGTTATGGTTGTAATGACCAACTCTCCCACTTCACCTGTGGGAAGAGGTTGCAGGGTTTTAGGATCAATTATTTCGGGAATAAAATGATCTTCGTTAAAGTGCAGTCCGTTTTGTTCACTACAATTGAAAGCCACTCCGGGACCTATGATCTCGGTCAGTCCAAAAATATCGTAAGCCTTGATGGATAATTTATTTTCGAGTTCTTTACGCATTCCGTCAGTCCAGGGTTCTGCACCAAAAAATCCGACTTTTAATTTCAATTTATTCTCTACTCCTATTTTGTTGATCATCTCAGTCAGGTATAAAGCATACGAGGGAGTGCAACACAAAGCGGTAGTTCCAAAATCGGTCATAAGCTGAATTTGTTTTTCGGTATTCCCCGAAGAAATTGGGATCACAGAGGCTCCGATACGTTCAGCTCCGCCGTGAGCTCCCAGCCCCCCGGTAAACAAGCCGTAACCATAGGCAATCTGAAAGATATCACTGCGATCGCAATTTCCGGCTGAAAAGGTTCTGGCCATCACTTCTGACCAGATGTTCAGGTCTTTGCGTGTATAACCTCCGACAATGGATTTTCCCGTTGTGCCCGAAGAAGCATGTAATCTCACAATCTCGGACATAGGTGAGGAAAACAAGCCGAAAGGATATTGGTCCCTTAAATCATTTTTTACCGTGAAGGGTAATTTGACCAAATCTTCGACCGATTCAATATCCTCGGGAGTGATACCGAGCTCTTGCATTTTGTTCCTGTAAAAAGGAGAATTGTAATAAACCCGTTCAACGGTGTTGTGTAAGCGTTTGCCCTGCAGCTCAATCATTTCTCGACGGCTCAGGCATTCATAGGTTTCGTTCCAAATCATATTGATAAAATATAGGAAAGAGGCAAATCCTGTAAGAAATATGCAATTTTATTCAATACCGGCCAGGCATCAGCCTTTCGGCCAATAATTTTGCGAAGGAACAATTTTTTTTTGTAATCTGAAAATAATAAAGCCTGTAGTTCAGTATTTCGCAAAGCTTTTAAAAATGTCTATTTTTGCAGCTCATTGTAAGCTCTCATGTTTAAACTTGTTTCTGCCTATCAACCTACCGGCGATCAGCCCGAAGCCATCAAATTATTGACCGAAGGCCTTCAACAGGGACTTCCTCACCAAACCCTGCTTGGAGTGACCGGATCGGGCAAAACTTTTACGATAGCAAATGTGGTGGAGCAAGTGCAACGACCTACCCTGGTGTTAAGTCACAACAAAACACTGGCCGCTCAATTGTACGGAGAATTCAAAAGTTTTTTCCCTGATAATGCAGTTGAATATTTTGTGTCCTACTACGATTATTACCAACCCGAAGCCTACTTGCCTCACAGCGATACTTATATAGAAAAAGACCTGGCCATTAACGATGAAATAGAGAAACTGAGGTTATCGGCCACTTCTTCTTTGTTATCGGGTCGCAGGGATGTTTTGGTGGTCTCATCGGTGTCTTGCTTATTTGGCATGGGAAATCCCATAGATTTCCATAACAATATCCAGCGTGTTTACAAAGGTCAGGCCCTGAGCCGCAATGTCTTTTTACGCAGCCTGGTCGACAGTTTGTATTCCAGAAACGACGTAGGTCCCGGACGAGGCAATTTTAGGGTTAAAGGCGATAATGTGGATATTTTTCTTGCCTATTCGGATATGGTTATCCGGATCGTTTTTTGGGGCGAAGAAATCGAAGCCATTGAGCAAATAGATTCTTTGACAGGCAGAAGACTGGCTGAATTTGATCGTTTCGACATCTATCCGGCCAATTTGTTTGTAACCACCAAAGAGAGACAAGCTCAGGCAATAAGGCAGATAGAACTTGATCTGGCGGCTCAGGTGGCCTTTTTAAATTCCATCGACAAAGCTTACGAAGCCAGACGCTTGCAGGAAAGGGTCAGTTACGATGTGGAAATGATCAGGGAACTGGGTCATTGCTCGGGTATAGAGAATTACTCCAGGTATTTCGACGGCCGGGAGCCGGGTATGCGCCCCTTCTGTCTCCTTGATTTTTTTCCTGACGATTATCTAATGGTCATAGATGAAAGTCATGTTACTGTACCCCAAATCAGAGCAATGTGGGGAGGTGACCATGCCCGCAAACAAAATCTGGTTGAATACGGTTTCAGACTTCCGGCCGCTATGGATAATCGCCCTTTGCGCTTTGACGAATTCGAAGCTATGACTTCACAGGTGCTTTACGTCAGTGCAACCCCGGCAGATTATGAACTGGAAAAATCCGGCGGACTCATCGTTGAGCAGTTGATTCGTCCCACCGGATTGCTGGATCCGGTGATGGAAGTACGTCCCAGTAAACATCAGGTAGATGATTTAATGGAAGAAATCCGCCTGAGAGTAGAAAGCAACGAACGCACACTGGTGACAACCCTCACCAAGCACATGGCCGAAGAATTATCGGCTTATCTTAAGGAACAGGGCGTACTTTGTGAATACATCCATTCCGATGTGGAGACCCTGGAAAGAGTTAACCTCATGGATAAGCTGCGCAAAGGGCAATTTGACGTGCTGATCGGGGTTAATTTATTACGCGAAGGCCTGGATTTGCCCGAGGTTTCATTAGTGGCCATTTTGGATGCAGATAAAGAAGGATTCCTGCGCAATCACCGTTCCCTGACTCAGACAGCCGGCCGGGCTGCCAGACACATCAATGGCAAAGTGATTCTATATGCGGATAAAACAACCGAAAGTATGCGTCTGACCCTGGAGGAAACCCAACGTCGCAGAAAAAAACAAGAAGAATACAACCGGCTTAACAACATTACCCCTACAGCAATCCGCAAAGACAATTACTCTGTACTGGTCAACAGGGCTGCCGAAGATCTGAGCCGGACAAAAGCCTATGTTGAACCCGAAGACATAAATATTCTGACAGATCCCGTTATTCGCTACATGGGCCGCACGCAACTGGAAAAGTTGATAGAAAACACCCGCAAATTAATGTACACAGCCTCCGAGAAAATGGAATTTCTGGATGCTGCGCAATACCGTGATGAGCTTTATCGGCTGGAGAAAAGGCTTAGTGAGCTTTAAAACTTTACTCCCAAACTGCAAACTAAATTGGTTGTATTGGTTTTGATGTTGGCATATTCACCTGCCCCGTCCCAGTTGTAATAGGGATAAAAATGTTCTGTTCTGAATTGCTCAAGGACAGCCATGTCAAAAAAGAAGGATCCCACCCGATAACCAAAACCTAAAGAAGCAGAATGTGCATCTTTTTCCATGAAATACTGTGGAGCTGTGGAAGGAGTATAAATAACTGTGTTGTTTCTTTCAACATGATTGGCCACCGGTGATTGATAGAAAGCATAGCCGGCTCTGAAACTGAATTGCTTGTCCAGACGGATTTCTGTACCAACGCGCAGGTTGTATCCACTCCTGAAACAGGTATTAATAGCGTCGTTTACGTCAGTAAAAGGATAGCCGCTGCTGTTGCGCATACGAATTTTCCGGTAATCGACTATTTCATAATCAACACTGAGCAAGCCAATTTGTCCCAGTTGAGCAGCGGCACTAATTACAAAAAGTTGCGGGGTTTCCAGTTGATAATAAACAGGATCGGGTTCGTTTTCGGAAATATAAATGGTTCTGTCTTCTTTAACGCCGTCTTCATCAGGCATGCCGAAAGAGCTTAAGTAGGCATCGTAATCGTCTCTGAGGGAGTAATAAGTGGGCGTATGGTAAGAAAAGCCCAGCCTTATTTCGGGCATAGGGCGAAGGATAAGGCCGATTTTCCCATTAACACCTGTTCCGGAAGTTTTAAGCCAATTCCACAATTCCAGACTACCGCCTTCATCAAAGAATTCTTTGTAGTAAGTGTCCAATTCATAATTGACCGATTGTACACCCAGGGAAGCACCCAAATACAGGAAATGGTTGTAGTTAAAACCCATACTGAAATTCCATTCGCCTATGCTGCCTTTTTCTATGGCGTATTGTTCATTGTCCAGTAATTCACCCTCCAGCAAAACAGGGTTGTAATTCTCGTCCAGCAAATAGGTTTCGAAAGCCATATCTTCGAGCTTACTGTAAGGACTGAGGTTGTCCAGCAATGAAACGGGGCGGTTCAAACCGACGACATTCACATTGCGATTAAAGTTTTTCAGCCGGTTGTAAGTGACGCCGAAATTATAATTAACTACTTTTGAGTCATCGTAGGTACGATACGAACCTACAACACCAAAGTTATTGACACCAAAACCCACCTTGGAATCGCTGCTTTCAGAACCATTGAAATCGGAATTCAGGTTGGCAATACTTATAACAGGGCTGAAACTAATCTCAGAGCTTCGGTATACGGCTATACCAGCCGGATTGATACCCATGGCTGTTAAATCACCTCCCAGGGCTCCAAAAGCATTGGCCATACCAATGGAACGAGCTGTCCCGTTAATTTCGGACTGTGAATACCTTAATGCATCAAAGGCTTCCTGGCCTACCAAGTTAAATGCTGAAAACAGACAAACTGCAAGAATTGTTTTTTTCATTTTTTAATTATTTAGCGACGTCCTGAACTACCTGAAGAACTGCGTCCGGCAGATGAACCGGAACTGCTCCTGGAAGAACTGCTGCCCGAAGAGTAAGAGCTGCTGCCCGAAGAGCTGCTGCCCGAAGAATATGAGCTGCTACTGCTGCTGGGTGTTGAATAAGAAGAAGAGGAGGATGAACTTGAGCTTCTTGTATTGCTACTGATGCCTGAACTGCTTCTTACGCTGCTGCTTGAACTTCTGGTTGAGGAAGGACTTGTAGTAGTAACACTCGATCTCGAAGAGGAAGGAGTGCTTATTGCACTGCTGCGGTTGCTGCTTGCAGAGGAAGAACTTCTGGTTGTAGATTGCCTGGTACTGTTACCTGCAGAGCGATAGTCGGAACCGGAGCTTCTGTAGGAACTGTTATCGGAAGAGCTTGCAGGATTGACTGCCGAGCGGGTACCGGTTCCGTAGGTCCGGGAAGTGGCAGTTGTACTTCTGGATGAATTGCTGCCTCTGGTCATATTATCACCACGGGTATTGGCTGTTCTTGTTGCCAGAGTTTCGGTACGGCTGAAGTCATTGTATACGGCCGAAGAACGGCTGCCGGCTACACCTCCGCTGCCGGCCGGCTGCCTGCTGCTTACAGGGATCCCGCCTCTGGAATTGATATCATTACGCGAAGCTAAAGCTGTACGGGTGTTGACCGGTTTTCTGGGTGTTTTGATGTAGGAAGGATAGCCCCAGGCTGTGTAAGGTGAGTAGTAATAGCCAGGATAATAACCGTAACAGTAGTTGTCCCAACCCCAGGAATAGTACCAGGGACTGTACCAGCTGTAATACCAGGGATCATAAAATCCGTAATACCATCCGTTGTAACGCCAGGGTGAATAATAACCGTAATAACCATGATAACCCCAGCCGTAGTAATAAGGCCTGTAAAAGTCATCAAAATACCAGGGACTCATCCATGGATTCCAGGAATAGTCATCCATATAATAAATATCCACATTAGCCCCGTCTTCAATGTAAATATTCACATAACCGTCTTCGGTTATGTGCGTTGTAAATTTTTCATTGTGAAAGCGCCTGATTCTTTCGCTGTACTGGAAATCCTCATATTCTTCGCGGCTGACCAACACTGAGTCGTTTATAAATTCCTCTTCTTCGTAATTTACTGCGATATCATTGTTTTTGTATGAAGGCCTGCGGTTGTATACATCAATATCTATGGATGATTTATTTTTAGCAACATCGGTATTGTTTTCCGTCATTTTATCTGCCGGTATAGAAGACTGATCCTGAGTACTTTCGGCTTTAATAAGAGTGGACTCAAATTTCGGGTGGTAGTACAAGTCGTCATCGTACACATTTTGTGCACCAAGTGCCCAGGGGATAATCAGGGCAATGATTAACAGGTAATTGATTTTGGTTTTCATATCAGTACTCCCTTCTATTTATGGTGAAAACAAGATAAACAAGTTTATTACAAAGATACTTTTTTCACCAAATCGTTTATTTAAATTAAATATATTTAACGGCTGACCTCTCTATTGTCATTACTTGAAACCTTGAATGAAAAGATTTTGTAAGGTATGAATTATTTAATTAGTTTTGCAGCTGTTTAAGCAAAACAATCAAGGTGGATTTATTCGATCGCATAAACACCAACGAAGAGCCTTTGTCAAAAATGGCCAGGCAACTGCACGGGTATTTTACCTATCCCAAACTGGAGGGCCCTCTCGGAGCTCATATGAAGTTCAGGGGCAAAGATATCCTGAATTGGAATGTAAATGATTATCTGGGTTTTACACAAAACGAAGAAATTCGTAAAATAGATGAGGAACTGACTCAAAAATGGGGACTCTCCTATCCTTCGGGTAATCGTATTATGGCCGGGCATACCAGTATTCACGAAAAACTTGAATCCATGCTTGCCGATTTTACACATAAGGAAGATGCCTTTGTCCTGAATTACGGCTATCAGGGAATTTCCTCCGTTATTGATGCTTTGTGCGATCGCAACGATATCATTATTTATGATATTCAGGTACATGCCTCTATGATAGACGGCATCCGCCTGCACAGAGGGGAACATTTCAGCTACCAGCACAACGATATGGACAGCCTGGAAAAAGCCCTCAAAAAAGCCGAAAGCAAACTCGAGAAAAATCCCAAAGGAGGCATTCTGTTGCTAACACAGGGAGTTTTCAGCTCTACCGGCGATTACGGCAAACTAGACGAAATTGTAGCCTTGAAAGAGCAGTACTCTTTCAGAATTTTACTCAACGATGCTGATGGTTTTGGTATACAGGGTATAAATGGCTCCGGAACTGCCGAACATTTTGGTGTCAGCTCACAAATAGATTTATACCTGGGCTCTTTTTCCAAAGCCTTTGCCTCTCAGGGATGTTTTATCGCAGGCCCCGAGTTGATAATGAATTATTTAAGGTATCACACCAGAACACAATTGCATTCCAAAGCTTTACCCCTGGTTTTTGCAGAAGGCATTATCAAAAGGATGGAATACCTCAAAAAGCATTTGTCGCTGATAAAAAAACTGCACTCCAATGCCAACTATATGAGGAAAGCATTGTTGGAAAAGGGATTTGATCTGGGAGAATCCAATACGAATATTATTCCTATTTATTTCCCCTGCAATATTTATGAAGCCTTGAACATCGTAATCGATTTAAGAGAAAACTACAATATTTTCTGTCCTGTTCTCATTTATCCCTTTATTTTGAAAAATCAGCTTCTGCTCAGGCTTATGCCTACAGTATATCATTCCAGGGAAGACATGGATTTCACGCTGAATGCCTTTGTGGACATTCAGGGAAACCTAAAAGCCAAAAAATATTCCACAGATCGTTCAGATTTTTTTAAGGAATTATAGGCACAAACCGTTCATAACATGTCGATTGCATCTAATATTCAGGAAATCAGCAACAAACTGCCTCCGGAATCAAAATTGATTGCGGTCTCCAAGTTTCAGTCTATAGCGAGCATAATGCAGGCATATGAAGCCGGCCAAAGATGTTTCGGCGAAAACAGGGCTCAGGAAATGACTGCCAAACATGAGGCATTACCTACTGATATTGAATGGCATTTTATTGGGCATCTCCAGCGGAATAAAATAAAATACATAATTTCTTTCGTTTCATTGATTCAAAGTGTAGACAGTGCGGCTTTACTGGAAGAAATCAATAAAGCTGCAGCCAATACAGGCCGCATTGTTCCCTGTCTTTTACAGATTCATATTGCCCGCGAAGAGAGTAAATTCGGTTTCGCACCCGATGAACTCAGGCAATTCATGCGGGAAGGTTCCTGGAAAAAGTTGACTCATGTGCAATTACATGGGCTGATGGGCATGGCCACCTTTACCGATAATATGGATCAGGTCAGGCAGGAATTCCGTATGCTAAAGCAATTGTTTGACGAAATCCGCTCAACTTATTTCAGCGAAAATGAAAACTTCAGAGAATTGTCCATGGGAATGACAGGTGATTACCAAATCGCCCTGCAGGAAGGAAGCACCTTGGTTCGTATAGGCACGGCACTTTTCGGTTCACGGAAAACCGAACAATAATCAGATTATAGCGGAATTTTATCGATCCGGGTTTGATGTCTGCCACCATCGAAGCTAGTATTCATAAATACTTCAAGTATTTGCACTGCTTCTTCACGGCTGATGAATCTGGCCGGCAGACAACAGACATTGGCGTTGTTGTGTTGACGAGCAAGTCTGGCTATTTCGGGATTCCAGCACAAAGTGCCTCTGATACCGATATGTTTATTAACGGTTATGGTCATACCTTGTCCACTACCACAAATGGCTATACCCATTTTGCATTCTTCCTCTTCAACGGATTCGGCCAAAGGATGTGCAAAGTCGCTGTAGTCGCAACTGTCGGGTGAGTATGTTCCAAAATTTTTAAAAGTAATTTTTTTTTCTGTGAGCCAGTCACAAAGAAATTCTTTCAATTCAAAGCCGGCATGATCGCTGCAAATGGCAACCGGCACATCGTCGTCGGGATTCATTTTATTTTAATATGTGGAATAATCTCATTTAAAACAGATTGGAGAGCTCAAATTCATAGCATTGATTCCTGTCGGCAAAGATACAAATTAATTCATTTACACAAGTTAGGACTGAATTTTTTGTTTGTAAGTCAAACCTTTAAATCCTAAGCCGAAAAAACCTGATATCTTTGCGCCTTATTTAGTATAAATTTAAAGAATATGCATTTCAATTCAGTAGAACTGCTTGGACTGGCAGCAGCCTTGTTTTCGACCATCAATCAAATGCCCCAGGCCTGGAAAATAATTCGTAGCAAAGACACCGGCAGTATTTCTTTATATACCTATAGTTTGTTGTGGATTGCTGTTTCCTTATGGCTGGTTTACGGGGTTGCCATAAAAGACAAACCACTGATAATTTCGAATATTATCAGCATTATTCCTATCACCTATATTTATTTTATTAAGCTTAAAAACGCGCTATCACACAAAGAAACGTTCTAAGTTTTAGATGTTTTTACCACCAGCAGGATACTGATTTCATAAAGCAGAAATATGGGAAGAGAGACAATGCCGAGGGTAAAAATATCGCCGGTTGGAGTAATGACGGCGGCAACAATCAGGATTATAACGATGGCGTACCTGCGATTCTTTTTCATAAAATCGGCCTTAAGCAGCCCGATTTTAGCAAAGAACCAGGCTAATACCGGTATTTCAAACATTATGCCCATCAAGAGCGATAAAACCAGCAGCGTTTGCATATATGAACTCAGGGTAATGGTGTTAACCACCTCCGGACTAACCTGATAAGTGCCAAGAAAACGAAATGAGAGCGGGAAAATAATATAATAACTCAGTAATACACCCAGGAAAAATAAAGTGTAGGCCCCAAAGAGTAATGGTGCGGAATATTTTTTTTCGTTATCGTAAAGAGCCGGCGAAATATAACGAAAAAGAATAAATACTACATAGGGAGAGCTCAACAGTAAGGCAGCAAAAAAGGCGGCTTTCATATGTACAAAAAATTGGGCAGTTAGCTCTGTACTGATCAGTTTTACTTCGAATTCGGGCAAGGACATCTGAGGCCAGGAAAGTGCCGAAGACAACTGATTGATAAGCCTGTAGAGTATAAAATCGGCCCGGTGCGGTGCCAAAATAATATCAAAAAGAGTTTCTTTAAAAGCAAAAACAATCATAGTCAAAGCTACCATAGCTATGACTATGCGAATTAGAACAACTCTGAGTTCATCCAAATGTTCCCAGAATGTAAGTTTCTTCTCCGTCATACAGCTTCTTATTGTTTATCGCTGTCTTTTTCTTTTTTGGTGCTAAGCGGTTCTTCGTCGTCGGTAGTGTTCATTTCTTTTTTGAAGCTTTTGATGCCTTTGCCGATCCCTTTCATGATTTCGGGAATCCTGGTGGCTCCAAATAATAAGAGGATCACCAGTGCAATAAGAATTAGTTCCGAGGTACTTAAACCCAGTAATAAAGGCAGGTAATACATAATCGTTGTTTTTAGTGTTAAAATCCAAAATCGTCCAGGACAACATCTTGCTTTTCTTCGTCTTCGAAAGCCCTGGCAAGCTGTTGATTTTCATGTCCTTCTACAAAAACAGCCTTATAAGGTTCTACGGGGCAAATAAATTCGCAACCCCCGCAACCAATACAAATGTCAGGATGCGGTTCCGGGATGGTCAGGTGTCCTTTGTAAGGAACCATTTTGAGCGCCTGTGTGGGACAATGTTCCGAACAAGCTCCGCAATGGGTTTCTTTACGGTAAACTATACAGTTTTCGAGTACAAAAACCACCCGGCCCATCTGAGTATGATGTTTTTCTTCTTTTGTCAGTCTTTTTAAGGCTCCGCTGGGACATACTTTGGTACACAAAGTACAGTCGTAGTTGCAAAAGCCCTTGTCAAACAACATTTGAGGTTGCATAATACCTTCAGGTCCATATTGCAGCAAACCGGGCTGTAAAACATTACCGGGACATTTGCTGACGCAGAGATAACAGGAGGTACATAAATTATTGAAACGTTTTCTGTCTCCGGCACCGGGAGGCATCAGAGGAATGGTTCTCTTAAGAGGTTTGAGTCCGTCGATCACATCCAGGCTGAAGGAGCTTGCCATTACCTTAGGCAGGAATAAACTGCTCAACATCACTACTGACAAGAATTCTCGTTTAGAAGTATCTGTTATAGTTATTGTTTTTGTCTCAATCTTTGTATTGGTTTCTATTTTTGTCCTGGTTTTGCTGATTTCCGTTTTTTTTATTTTCCAGACAGGAAGATACTGTACGGCTTTTTTGCGGCAACTGTCCATACAATTGAAACAACTGACACAACGACTGTAATCTATGCTTTCTTTTTTATTGTCGATGCAGGAGGCTTTGCAGTTGAAACTACAAAGTCCGCATTGGTTGCAAGTTTCGTGGTCAATACTCAATCTAAAGACAGAGTATTTGCTTAAAAAGCCCAGCACTGTGCCGACAGGGCAAATAGTATTACACCAGCTGCGACAGTGGCTCCAGGCCAAAACCGAGACAACCAGCAAGCTGAAAAGAGCAAGTCCAAAAGAGGCCCAACCCCAGAAATGAATATCAACTTTATAAAAGGTGTAATTATTGAAAGCGGTGAACAGAGTTTCCAGGCCGTTGTTGGCCGCCATATACAAGGGCTGGAACAAATTAACAGCCATTCTCCCGTACATACTGTAAGGATCCAGCAGGTCCAGAACCAAGCCTAAACCGCTTATATATGTTATCAACACCACAGTCAGTACCGACCAGCGTAATATCGTTTTTGCCTTACGGAATTTATGCCTGAGTTTTTTCCTGCGAAAAAAATTAGCCAGCCTGGCTACTACATCCTGATAGATGCCTAAGGGACAAATAATGGAGCAATATACCCTGCCAAAAAAGAGTGTAAGCAGCAAGAGCACCAGTAAAATGCCCAGTGAAAGAGAAAGTAAAGCCGGAACCAGCTGAATCATAGCTATAGCATGGATATTTTCCGGAAGCAGATGGGAGAAATCCAGAAAAAAAAACGTAAGTACTGAAAAGGCGCACAAGGCCAGGCCAATTCTAAGCTTTCTAAGCATCCTGATTATAGCTTGATTCTTTTAATGTTCAGTTTGTTTAAGTCGGTAGTGCCCAGACCCAATTCTTCTCCGAATCCCAGGTGTTTGACCACATCCATGGGCATAGAACGAATTTGATTGAAAAAAGAAGTGGCGGCAGTATCGACAGCCACTATATCGGGCGAAAGGAATAAGGCTTTTGAAAGTACAACATCCGATTCGGAACGACCCTGAGGTCCATTGGTTTGCAGTACACGATAGGCATCCACTACGTTGAGTATGGGTTTTTTGCTCAGAGTGCAGATATCGGCAATGCATTGTTGCAGACCTTTCATATGAAAAGCCCTGCGGTCCCAGACTATGCCCATGTAATTCTTCATAGAGATGGTCAATCCTGAGCCGCCGTGATTTTTAAGTATTGGAACGTTGATCCAGACATCGCTGTCCAGTATGGCCTGATGAATCTTGGCATCTTTAAGTACCTTACCCTGAGGTAATTCCACTTGACGATAATAAGACTCCTGATTGGCAGGCAAGACATTAGCTCCGGCTGCTTTGGAGGCAGCTTCTATGCCGCTGTTTTGATAACATTTTACCCAATCGTCGCAGGTATGGTCGAACACTGTCACCTCAGAAGCACCGGCGGCAAAACATTGCCTGATGATTTCGCTTATGAGCAAAGGATTGGTATTACCGGCTCTTTCGGGTGTTCTGTCCCAGCCGATATTGGGTTTGATGCACACCTTTTGTCCGCTTTTGACAAAGCGATTCATGCCTCCGAATTCGGCAATAGCTTTTTTGAACATTTGGTCAGGTTCTCCACCCATAACAGCAATCAAATCAACAGCCTGCCCGGCTTTTTTCTCTTCAGGAACAAGAGCTGCCAGCGACTTTGCCGGTTTTACGGCTAATCCTATTCCGGCTAAAGCGAAAATCTTCAAAAAATTTCTTCTGTTCATAGCTAAGTGATTGTTTTAAAAAAATCGGGAAACCCTGGCAAATATACCACAGTTTCCCGAAAATAATAAAGCCTATAAACAATTATTAATTAAACCAGAAAGGCTTTAACCTGTTTATAAACATTAACTGCGTTGAAGCCCAGCTTTTCGTCCAGCACCTTGTAGGGAGCCGAAAAGCCGAAAGATTCCAATCCCCAGATTTTTCCTTTGTCGCCAACGAGCCCCTGAAGAGTCACCGGCAAACCGGCTGTCATTCCAAATATTCTGGATGCGGCAGGCAATACCTCTTCCTGATAGGCCTGACTTTGGCTGCGGAACAAACCTTCGGATGGAACGGAAACTATACGTAACTTAATTCCGTCTTTGCGCAACAATTCTGCTCCTTCGACCAATGTGGAAACTTCCGAACCGGATGCCAGCAGTACGACATCAAAATTACCGTCACAACTTACCACATAAGCACCCTTTTGAGCTTTTAGTGCCTGCTTGTAAGAACTGCCGGGTAAATTTTTGATATTCTGTCGGCTCAAAATAAAGGCTGTAGGTGTATGCGTATTTTCCAGCGCCATTTTGTAAGCAACTGTACATTCATTGGCGTCAGCCGGGCGCAAAACCAGCATGGAGTTGTTGCCTTTGTGATTTTTGAGCTTTTCCATCAGGCGTATTTGAGCTTCCTGTTCAACGGGTTCGTGAGTAGGGCCGTCCTCACCTACCCTAAAGGCATCGTGAGTCCAGATGAATTTTACGGGAACTTCCATCAAAGCAGCCATACGAACGGCCGGTTTCATATAGTCGGAAAATACAAAGAAGGTTCCGCAGGCAGGAATAACACCACCATGCAGGCCCATACCGATACAGACACATGCCATGGTAAGCTCGGCAACACCGGCTTGCAGAAAGGCTCCGCCGAAATCGCCTTTGGTCATTGCCCTGGTTTTTTTGAGGAAACCATCAGTTTTGTCCGAATTAGATAAGTCAGCCGATGCCACTATCATATTCTCAACCTGAGTGGCCAGAGTGCCAAGAACTGCAGCAGAAGCAGCGCGGGTGGCAATACCTTCTTTTTGTTCTATGGCTTCCCAGTTGATCTGAGGAACGACCTTGTTGAACCAGTCTTGCATTTTTTGGGCTAATGCAGGATTCTGAACAGCCCAGGCAGCTTTTTTGGCTTTCTTATCCAGCATTATTTCTTCCAATTCCTTTCGTCTGTTGGCATAGAGTGTTGCCACTTCGGGGAAAATGCGGAAAGGATCAGCGGGATTGCCTCCCAGATTTTCTATGGTTTTAGCGTAACTGGCTCCGGCTTCGCCCAAGGGCATACCATGGGTGGAGCATTGATTTTCGAAGGATTTACCTTCTTCTGTAAGACTGCCTTTACCCATGATGGTCTTGCCAATTATCAGGGTGGGTTGTCCGCTGGCTTTTTTGGCTTCATTCAGTGCTTTACGAATATCAGCCACATCATTTCCATTGATTTCCAGCACTTTCCAACCCCAGGCTTTATACTTGGCAGCCGTATTTTCGCTGGTAACAGCCGATACTCCTGTAGAGAGCTGAATACCGTTTGAATCGTAGAACATGATAAGATTGTCAAGACCAAGGTGACCTGCCAAACGTCCGGCTCCCTGTGAAATCTCTTCCTGTACGCCTCCGTCAGAGATAAAGGAGTATATGGTCTGATTCATCTGTTCGCCGAATTTACTTTGTAAAAACTTAGCGGCAATGGCGGCACCAACAGCATAAGTATGTCCCTGACCCAGTGGGCCTGAGGTGTTTTCTATACCTCTCTGTATATCCACTTCGGGATGGCCTGGTGTGGGACTGCCCCATTGACGGAACTGTGCCAGCTCTTCCATAGAATATTTTCCGCTCATAGCCAGCACCGAATACAACATGGGTGACATGTGTCCGGGATCAAGGAAAAAACGATCGCGTCCTTCCCAGGCAGGATTATGAGGATCGTACATCAAGTATTCAGAAAAAAGTACGTTGATAAAGTCAGCTCCGCCCATTGCCCCTCCGGGATGGCCTGATTTTGCTTTTTCAACCATAGAGGCAGCCAAAATGCGAATGTTGTCGGCCGCTTTGTTCATTAATGCAGTTGAATTCATATAGTTTAGTTAATATCAAATAGTTGAATAAAATGCTTTTTCAGTCAGTTCGCCCAATTGACAATATTCCCGGTATTTGGCTTCGTAAAATTGAACCATTTCGGGATTGGGGCGATACTCTTTGGTGAAGCCTTGTCCCATAGATATCTGAGCGTTTTCTACCTTGTCGTACACTCCGGCTACTACAGCGGCAAACATGGCAGCGCCGAAGGCACAGGTTTGTTCGCAACGGGCCACTTTGATGGGCTGATTGAATACGTCGGCCATAATTTGCATAACCAGGGGCGATTTCAGTGAGATTCCGCCAATACCAATGACGGTGTCGATTTTAACTCCTTCCTGTTCGAAGCGGTCAGCGATGGCTTTGGATCCAAAAGCAGAAGCTTCGACCAGCGCCCTGAAAATCATGGGAGCCGTAGTTCCCAGGGTCAGACCCGTGATACTGCCCATCACCAGCTGACTGGCATCGGGTGTACGCCGTCCGTTCATCCAGTCGGTGGCCAATACGGTACTTTGGTTCGGATCGACTTTGGCAGCCTGTTCCGAAAGCAGAGGTATCATTTTGTCCAGCGCTTCATCCACCAGCATTTGCTTGGTTTTGATGTCCAGCAGATCCGACTTGGCGATGATTTCTTCCACCGGCCAGGCCAACACGCGTTTGAACCAGGCATAAATATCCCCGAAAGCCGATTGACCAGCTTCCAAGCCTATGTAACCGGGTATTACGGAACCATCTACCTGTCCGCAAATACCTTTGACCAGCTTATCGCCCATTTCTTTGTAAGAAGCAGTTACTATATCGCAGGTGGAAGTACCGATCACCCTGACCCAGGCGTTAGGAACAATTTCTGCTCCCACTGCACCCATGTGGCAATCAAAAGCACCAACACCGACGGCCACTTTGGTGGTCAGCCCAAGTCGTTTGGCCCATTCTTCGCTGAGATGACCAACGCAGGTATCACTGGTGTAAGTATCTTTGTACAGACGGTCACGGTAGCCGCTCAGTAAAGGATCGAGTTCGGTCAGGAAATCTTCTGCCGGTAAACCTCCCCATTTCTCATGCCACATGGCTTTGTGGCCTGCGGCACAACGACTGCGTTTCATTGTTTCCGGTTGAGTCGTGCCGCAAATATAGGCAGGCAGCCAATCACAATGTTCAGCTACAGAATAGGCGGCTTTGCGTACACTCTGGTCGTTGCGCAGAATGTGCAGAATTTTTGCCCAGAACCATTCCGAAGAATATATGCCACCTTCGTAAGCCGTATAATCTATTTCCCATTTTTTGGCCAGTTCGTTGATTTCTGCGGCTTCTTTGATAGCTGTGTGATCTTTCCACAGAATAAACATAGCATTGGGATTCTCTGCAAATTCGGGAGAAAGTGATAAAGGCTGGCCTAGTTTATCGGTAAAAACAGGAGTACTGCCGGTGGTATCAAAAGACATTCCGATTACATTTTCGGCAACGGAAGGCTCGCAATTGGCTAAGGCTTCTTTGACGGAGGCTTCCAGGCATTCCAGGTAATCTTTGGGATGTTGACGGTATTGGTTAGCCGTAGGCTGGCAATACTTGCCTTCGGCCCACCTGGGATAATAGCGTACAGAAGTACCCAATTCTTCACCAGTGAGGGCATCGACTACCAGAGCACGACAAGAGTCGGTTCCGTAATCCAGTCCTATAACGTATTTTTTCATAACGAATGATTTAGCGCAAGGCTTTGTTCAACATATAATAGACTTCGTTGGTACGCATATCCTGTTTGAACTGACGTATGGTTGTATCTTTGTCAATCAGCAACAATTCGATATCGGCGATTTCAGCGTAATCTTCCATATATTCTTTGGTGAGTGAGAAAGAGAAACTGGAATGGTGGGTACCACCGGCAAGAATCCAGGCTCCTGCTCCCACTTCGAAATTTGGTTGTGGAATCCAGAGCGCACTGGCCACGGGCAATTTAGGCAGAGCTTTGGGTTTGATAACCTTCACGTCGTTTACGATCATACGAAAACGATTGCCCATATCCACTATGGTACAGGCGACACCTTCGCCTTCGTGAGCGGTAAAGACTAAGCGGGCACAGGTACCGGCATCGCCTATACCCAGAAAATGTACCTGTATTTTGGGTTTTGCTTTCGAAATAGCGGGACTGATTTCCAACATATGCGCCTGAAGTACGGAACTGTTTTCACCGTCAAAATTCAGGGTGTAGTCTTCCAGGAATGAACCACCTCCTTCGAGCCCCTGGCTCATAACGTACATGGTTCTGACCAGAGCGGCTGTTTTCCAGTCTCCTTCGGCACCGAAACCGTAACCTTCGGCCATCAGGCGTTGAGCGGCAAAGCCCATGAGTTGGTCCATGCCTTCCAATTCGTCGAAACTGGAAGTAAAGGCTTTGGCTCCTTTATCATCCAGAAAACGGCGCAGTCCGATTTCCTGAGCGGCTGCAGCGCGCAGATGGTTATGGTTTTCACCGCCCCTGGCTGCATCGGGAGCAATATCGTAGAGTTTTTCGTATTCCAGGATCAGTGCATCAATCTCAGCATCAGTAACAGCGTTGACGTAAGGCACCAATTTAGCAATGGGGGCATTGTCCACATGGTAACCCAGGCGAATTTCGGCCTCTACCTTATCGCCATCGGTTACAGCCACGTTGTTCATGTTATCACCGAAGCGAATGATGCGCATGTTCTGAGCATCAGCCCAGCCGGCGCATACGCGCATCCAGACGGCAATTTTATCCTGGGTGGCCTTGTCTTTCCAATAGCCTACTACCACTTTGCGGGGTTTACGAAGACGGCTGGTGATATGGCCAAATTCGCGATCTCCGTGAGCACTTTGATTCAGATTCATGAAATCCATGTCCATGGTATCCCAGGGAATCTTTTCGTTGTATTGAGTATGTAAATGCAACAAAGGTTTTTTGAAATCCATCAGGCCGTGTATCCACATTTTGGCCGGAGAAAAAGTATGCATCCAGGTAATTACACCTATACATTTCGTGTCGGCATTGGCAGCTCTGAAAGCAGCCGATATTTCGTCAGAGGAATTGACGGTTCCTTTGTAAACCACTTTAACAGGCAATCTGCCGGAATCGTTCAAGCCTTTTACCATTTCATTGGAATGTGTATCAACAGCCACAACTGCATCACCACCGTACAACAATTGTGCACCGGTAATGAACCATACTTCAAGATCGCGATAATTCATAATAAGGTAAGTTTTGTTTATTAATAGTGTTTTGGATAATTATTGACCATAATAGGCACCAGGGCCGTGTTTGCGGAAAAAGTGTTTTTTGATGAGCAATGGATTCATTGTCAGTTTGGGATTGACCGAAAAAGCTATATGAGCCATTTTGGCAACCTGTTCCATAACAACGGCATTGTGCACGGCATCGTCTGCCGATTTCCCCCAGGCAAAAGGACCGTGGTTTTTGACCAGAACTCCCGGTACCTGAACAGGATTGATATTTTTAAAAGTTTCAACAATGACCAGTCCGGTTTGTTTTTCGTATTCCCCCATCACTTCTTCTTCATTCATATCGCGGGTACAGGGAATTTCCCGGCTGAAATAATCGGCCTGGGTAGTGCCAATATTCGGTATAGAAAGGCCGGCCTGAGCCCAGGCAGTCGCAAATGTGGAATGAGTATGCACTATACCCCCTATTTCGGGAAAGGCTTTGTACAATTCAAGATGAGTGGCAGTGTCGGAGGAGGGTTTGAGTTTCCCTTCCATTTTTTGTCCGTTCAGGTCGAGCACTACCATGTCCTCGACTTTCATATCTTCGTAAGCCACACCCGAGGGTTTAATCACTACCAGTCCTTTTTCCCTGTCGATGGCACTCACATTGCCCCAGGTAAAAATGACCAGCCCGTGTTTTACTAAGTCAAGGTTGGCTTTAAATACTTTCTCTTTTAAAAACGACAGTTCCATAAGGATAAAATTCAATTTTATAATATACTGAAACAAAAGCCGTTTAGTCGGGCTTTCTCATATTCATTGTGGTCAAAGGTATATAAAAATGCTCCCTTCCTTGAATTCTGTTTATCCTTTTCATTCAATTTGACCAAGAAGGGCATGGACTGAATTTTCTTACGAAAATTGCGTTTATCCAAAGGCCTGTCGTAGATTGCTTCGAATAAGGTTTGCATTTGAGGAAGTGTGAATTTTTCGGGCAAGAGGTTGAAACTTACAGGTTTGGTGGATGCTGTATGTCTCAAGGTCTTCAAGGCAAAATCAACCATTTCGGGATGGTCGAAAATCAATTCAGGCAATTCGTTAGTATTAAACCAATGTGCCTGATAGGACGGTTTAATTTCGAGAGCTTCCTGTCCAAGGTCAATTAAAGCATAAAAAGCAACAGAAAGCACCCTTTCTCCGGGATCACGTCCGGGTTGACTGAACATTTTCAATTGCTCCATATAAATATTTTCGAGTCCGGTCAGATTGGATAAAACTCGTTCTGCTGCAGCTTCGGCGCTTTCGTTTTCTTCGATAAATCCACCGGGCAGGGACCAGGTGCCTTGTGCAGGCTCTAATTTACGTTTGCACAGCAATAGATTCAACTGTCCGCATGAGAAGCCGAAAACCAGACAATCGACAGATACAAAAAATCGGGGATGCTCTTTATAAAATGAATTCATGCCTAATACTGCATTTTTCGTTATCCTGTTTATGCGTTTTGCCTTAGGATAAAAAATAAGGTGAACCCGGATTTATTTCCGGGTTCACCTTTATAAATCACCAAAATACGGCGTAGAGAGCAGCAATGATTACTACTATTCCTATAGCTCCGAGCAGGAAGCCGGTATCGGTTTTAAAGAGAGCTGTATTGAGCTCATACGCTTTGGCATCCTTTTTAGGAGAATTGGCGTTGGTAAACATAATGATTGAAAGAAAGCCCAGCAGGAAGGTCAACATAAAAATGGAATGGAATCCGATGTTTCTCAAACTCAAACCAAACCATTCTGTGCCAAATACAACGCCGCAGATCAGGCAGACGGCAGCTGCTACGGCAAAGAACCAGCCGGCTTTGTTCAAGCCTTTACGTTTACCGGGAGCTTCCAATTCGGTACTGATCTGATGTTTGCTGTCAATAAGAGTAATGATTACAGCCATGGTAATCAAAATCATACAAACATAACCCATACGCAAAATAAAAGGCAGATCGGGTAAGGCTACTTTCATAATAATACCCACCGGGATGGTGGCTATAGTTGTCCACAAGGCTGAACGGTTGGTGGCTCTTTTCCAGAGCAAACCCATACCGAACACCACTACCACACCCGGATAAATAAAGCCTGTGAATTCCTGGATATACTGGAAAGCCTGGTCCATTCCACCCAACAGAGGCTTAGCCGAAATAACGGCAACCACCAGGGCGATAATAGCTGTAATCCGGCCAACCAATACCAATTGTTTTTCGCTGGCGTTTTTGTTGATCTGTTGCTTGTAAATGTCCATGGTAAAAATGGTAGATGTAGAATTCAGCATCGATGCCAGGGATGAAACCACCGCTGCTACCAGCGCAGCAAAAGCCAAACCACGTATACCGTTGGGTGCAAAATTTCTCAACAACCATGGATAAGCATCGTCCGCTCTGTTAATGGTACCTTGAAGCGTTTCGTGCAAGGCGGGAAATTCTCCTTGATGCTGGAACATAACAAAGGAAGTGATACCTGGAATAACAACAATAAGCGGAATCAGTATTTTAAGATAGCCGGCAAAAATCAAGCCTTTTTTTGCTTCATGCAAACTTTTGGCAGCCAGACCTTTTTGAATAATATATTGGTTGAATCCCCAATAACCCAGGTTAGTGAGCCACATAGCACCAAAAATAACGGCCAGCCCGGGCAATTCTTTGAAACGTTCCCCATCGAGGTTTTGATCGATGATCATGTTGAAGTGTAAGTCGCCCTGGGTTTCTTTGATCTTGGTGAAAATGGTTTTGAAGCCTTCGATGGCGCTGTTAGCGTCACCGCTAATAGCAGCAAGAGCAAACCAGGCTGTGATGAGTCCGCCACCTACGAGGAAAACAACCTGAAGCACGTCGGTCCAGGCAACCGCTTTCAGACCACCGTAAATAGAATAGATACCGGCAAACAACAACAGACCGATTACTCCATACATTTGAGGGATACCAAGTATTTGGTCCATGGCCAGGGCACCCAGCCAAGCTACGGAGGTCAGGTTTACGAAGACATAAACCAACAGCCAGAAAAACGAGAAAAAGAAAGATACGCCTTTTCCGTAACGTTCGCGTGCCAGTTGAGGAATGGTGAAAATCTTTCTGTCCAACATTATGGGCAGCAGGTATTTTGCAACCAGAATCAAGGTGATGGCCGCCAGCCATTCATAGGCAGCAATACCCAAACCAATACGATAACCGGAACCGGACATTCCGATAAAATGTTCAGCTGATATGTTGGCTGCAATCAGGGATGCTCCAATAGCCCACCAGGAAAGCTTACCACCGGCTAAAAAATAATCCTTGGCGTCTCTCTCCTCTCCTTTTTTGGAGCGTGAAAGCCAAAGGCCGAGCCCTACAATCAAAATTGCATACGCAATAAAGATGGCGTAGTCAAGAAATGTAAAACCTGCGTTATTAGTCATAACAAAAGATTAATTGGTTAATATTAAGGTTTTTATAAAAATGATTTTAATTTATTCTTTGTTGCAGGGCTTTGTTTCCGAAGCTTCGCAAGGCTTTACATCAGAGTTAGCACAAGGTTTTACATCAGAATTAGCGCAAGGTTTTACATTTGCATCTGCACAGGATTTTTGGCAGCAGGAATCGGAACCGGTTACTCCCTCTTTATCTTTGCAGCATGTTTTTTCTTTGTCACA
>CAZAUQ010000017.1:0-4325 GCA_964488495.1 uncultured Bacteroidales bacterium | reverse complement strand
CATGTTTTTTCTTTGTCACAGCATTCCTTGTTTTTGTCGCAACATCCCTTTTTATTTTCGCTGCATTTAACTGCAAATTGATAGATACAATGGCTGGTGTATTTTTCACCGGGACGCAACACTACCGATGGCCAGTCAGATTTGTTGGGACTGTCGGGATAATGCTGGGTTTCCAGGCAGATGGCTGCACGTTGGTTGTATACTATCCCTTTTTTGCCGCTCAGGCTTCCATCCAGGAAATTACCGGTATAAACCTGTACTCCGGGTTCCGAAGTGAAAACTTTAAGCATACGTCCGCTTTTGAGATCAAGCAGCAGGCATGCCAGTTTAGTAGCATCTCCTTCTGTATTTAACACCCAGTTATGGTCGTAACCTTTGCCGTTTTTTAGTTGCTCAAAACAGAAATCATCAATGCGCTTTCCAATAAGTTCAGGTTTGCGGAAATCCATGGGAGTATTGCATACGGGTGCGATTTCACCGGTGGTCATAAAGGTAGTATCAACCGGAGTATAGGCATCGGCATTGATCATCAGGACATGATCTGTTATGCTTTGCGAGGGATCAGCGCTTAGATTGAAATAAGAGTGGTTAGTCAGGTTGACTATGGTCGGTTTGTTGGTCTCGGCTTCGTAACGGATGTCGATGCTGTTGTCGTCGGTAAGAGTATAAACGGCTTTAGCTTTAAGTTCGCCGGGGAAGCCCATCTCGCCGTCCTCGGAAACATAGGAAACCTCCAGACTCTGATCGCTCAATTGTTTGATATCAAACATACGGTACTGGAAACCCTTTACTCCGCCATGCAGGCTGTGTCCGAAATTGTTAACGGACAATTGGTATTCTACTCCGTCCAGACTGAATTTGCCCTGATTGATGCGATTACCGTAACGGCCGATAAAAGCACCAAAATCGGTGGAATTGTCCAGGTAATCCTGAATGTTGTCAAACCCCAGGACCACATCGCCGAATTGACCCTTTTGATCGGGGACCATAACAGAAACAATGCGGGCTCCGTAATTCATCATACACACTTCCATGCCGTTGGCATTTTTCATAATGTACAAATCGTTTTGTTTACCATCGATTTCGGTCTGGAAGTCAATACGGTTGAGTTTTGCCTTGGGGGCATCGTAGCTGGTGCAGGCATTCAACAATAACACCGCTGACGACAATAAAAACACAAACTTTTTCATAGCTTAAAATTTAAGATTTATCGAATGTTATTTGGGTTGTTTACCGATGTAAGCCAAAATACCGCCGTCCACGTATAGAATGTGACCATTAACGAAATCCGAGGCTGAAGAGGCCAGAAAAACGGCAGGTCCCTGCAAATCTTCGGGCGTACCCCAGCGGGCTGCAGGAGTTTTGGCAATAATAAATTCGTTGAAGGGATGTCCGGGAACCCGTAAAGGAGCTGTCTGCGGGGTAGCAATGTAACCCGGCCCCAGTCCGTTCACCTGAATATTGAATTCTCCCCATTCGCTGGCCAGATTGCGAGTCAGCATTTTGAGGCCGCCCTTGGCAGAAGCATAAGCTGCTACTGTTTCACGACCTAACTCACTCATCATGGAACAAATATTGATTATTTTACCGGCTTTTTTCTTTATCATGCCTGGAGCAACGGCTTTAGATACAATAAAAGGACCGTTCAGGTCGATGTCGATCACCTGGCGAAATTCGGCAGCCGTCATTTCTACGGCCGGAATGCGTTTGATGATGCCCGCATTGTTTACCAGAATATCAATTACGCCCACTTCTTTTTCGATTTGGGCCACCATGGCGTTTACCTGTTCTTCGTTGGTGACATCACAAACGTAGCCTTTGGCATCGATGCCGGAAGCCTTATACTCTTCCAGGCCTTTTTCAACCAATTCGGGTTTAATGTCGTTGAATACGATTTTGGCTCCGGCCTTTGCATAAGCTTTGGCAATAGCCATTCCTATGCCGTAGGATGCACCGGTTACCAGCGCAACTTTTCCTTCTAATGAAAATGGATTCATGTGTATAAGTCTTTAATTAACGTAATTCGGTAAAAGTGAAGAAATCCTGATCACCATAATCAAGGTTTTCGCCGCCCATACCCCATATAAAGGTATAATTGTTGGTGGCAGCCGCTGAATGAATGGACCATTCCGGTGAGAGTACGGCCTGATTGCGTTTCATCCAGATGTGGCGGGTTTCGGTAGGTTCTCCCAGGAAATGACAGACAGCGTGCTCTTCGGGCAGATCAAAATAAAAATAGGCTTCCATGCGACGACTGTGAATGTGAGCAGGCATAGTGTTCCAAATACTGCCGGGAGCCAGCTCAGTCATTCCCATTTGCAATTGGCAGGTGGGTAAGACCTGATTCACGATCATCTTGTTGATGTTCCTGTGGTTGGCACTTTCCATGCTGCCCATTTCGGCAACTATGGCGTTTTCTTTGGTGATTTTTTTGTCCGGATAAGTCATGTGGGCGACCAAAGAGTTGAAATAAAACAAGGCAGGGCTGGCTGCGTCTTTGCTTTCGAAATAAACTTCTCTGTCGCCGGCGCCCAGATACAGAGCCTCTTTGTATTTTAAGGTAAATTGCTTATCTCCCACCTTTACTATGCCTTCGCCCAGGCCTACATTGAAAATGCCTAATTCGCGCCGGTGAAGAAAACACGGAGCTTTCAGGGCATCGATGGCTTCCAGTTTCAGGGATTCACCCTTGGGCAGAGCGCCACCTACTATCATTCGGTCGTACATGGAATACACCATGTTTACTTCGTTGGTGACAAAAAGAGTGTCGATTAAGAAGTCCCTTCTAAGTTCTTCCGTATCATAACGTTTTACATCTCGGGGATGCGCTGCATAGCGGAGTTCGTAGTTGGTTTTCATTATGAAATATCGTTTTAAGTGTAAAAAGACCTTTTATTCATAAGTTGCAAAAGTAACATAAATCTGTTTATTATTGAAAAGCTTCCCGTTATTTTTATTTTTTAACTTAATTGAATCGGTCTAATTAGGTGATATTAACATTAATTGTTGAGTAAATTTTCCTGTTGGATTAAACTATTTTTTGGATGAGGCATCCAAAAACCGTTATTTTTATTTAGAACCTGATTGTTTTTTACTTTACACTTATTATGAGAATAAAATTGCTTGCCCTGCTCCTGCTTATACTTAGTCCGATGACCGCACTTGCTGCAGAATACAGTATACAGTCAAAAATGTTGGATAGAGCCAGTGAAGGTGCTATTGAAATGGGTTCGGTCCGTTTGCTTGCTCCGGCTGATTCCAGTCTTATTGTCGGTACTTTGAGCGATCAGGCAGGACGTTTTACTTTATCAAAAATCAGTGCCGGAAAATATATAATGGAATGTCGTTATCTGGGGTATAAAACCGTCTACAAAGACATAGAAATTAAAGATAAATCCCTACTTCTTCCTACTATATATATGGAAGAAGAATCCAAACAACTTAATGAAGTACAGGTCACCGGTATGGCGGCTCAGATGATTGTCAAGGTTGACACTATTGAATTCAATGCGGCTGCCTTTAAAACGGCCGAAAACGCCGTAGTCGAAGATTTGCTCAAACGCCTGCCCGGAGTGCAAATCACTGATGGCAGCATCACCGTTAACGGAGAAAAGATTTCCAGAATCAAAGTGGACGGCAAGAAGTTTTTTGACGGTGACATAGAAATGACCACCAAAAACCTGACCGCCGATATGATCGATAAAATTCAGGTGGTGGATGAGAAATCGGACATGGCCAAATTGACCGGATTTGAGGATGAAAATACCGAACGCATTATTAATTTACAACTAAAAGCCAACAGACGTAAAGGAGTTTTCGGGAACGTGAGTGCTGCCGGCGGAGCCGATATCGATAATAATTTTAATTACGATGCTTCTACTTTTTTGGACGATGATTTCAGATACAATGCCAATGCTTTCCTGAATATCATGTCTGCCAAGGCACAAACAGCTGTCATGGGCGGAGCCAACAATATTAACAGCAGTTTCAGCGGCCGCGGCCGGGGATCTCGTGGCTGGGGAGGTAACAACGGTATAACCAATACTCAAAACCTTGGATTAAATAACAATACTCAGATCAAAGAAGGGCTGATAGTTGGAGGTGACGCTTCTTACAATCATTCCACCAACCATTCCGAAACAGAAAGCTCCCGTGACAGCTGGCTGAGCGGAGATACCATCAGCAACAACGACAAAAGTGTATCCAATTCTTTCAGCGACAACGCCAACCTGAGATTTGAAATGGAATGGGAACTGGATTCGTTTAATACCCTCATTCTACAACCCTCCGTCTCTTACAGCCTGAACCAGACCGATAGAAATCAG
>CAZAUQ010000016.1:0-39236 GCA_964488495.1 uncultured Bacteroidales bacterium | reverse complement strand
TGGAATAATCCGCAATGGAAACCAGACTTGAATAAGACATAAAATCATGTTTTAAACATGACAAAGGTAGGTAAAGCTTTTTAATCTGCGAAAATTTTTTTTACTTTTGCAGGTTCTTTTGTTCCTTGAACAAATCTCTATACAAATGGTTAAATCCTCTATTTCAAAACCGATTAAAAAAGCCTCAAAAAACTCAGTTCTTTCCAGGATTCTATGGGTGTTGTGGATCGCTTTTATAACAATAGTGCTTTTGCTGACTTTGTTATTTACAAAAATAGCTCAGGGCAAACTGGGCTATATGCCTCCAATTGAGGAATTGGAAAATCCTAAAAATAAATACGCCACCGAAATCTATTCTTCCGACGGGGTCATGCTATCTACCTATTATGTAGATGAAGGTAACCGTGTAGAAGTAGCATACAAAGACCTTTCTCCGCATTTGGTCAGAGCCCTCATTGCTACGGAAGATCTGCGCTATACCAAACATTCAGGCATTGACGTAAAAGCCTTGTTCCGGGTATTCTTTAAAAGGGTCATTCTTCAGCAGCAAACTGCCGGCGGGGGTAGTACCATAACTCAGCAACTGGCTAAGCAATTGTATACTCCTCCTGCTCAAAGCCGCCTGGAACGTGCCATGCAAAAACCCATAGAGTGGGTGATAGCTGTACAACTGGAGCGTTTTTATACAAAAGAAGAGATTCTGGCCATGTATCTTAATAAGTTTGATTTCCGTTACAACGCTGTAGGAATCAAAACGGCTTCCTGGGTTTATTTTGCCACAACTCCCGATAAATTGAATATGGAGCAATCGGCCACCCTGGTAGGAATGTTCAAAAATCCGGTGCTTTACGATCCTTTGCGTTATAACCAGCGCACCAAAGAGAGACGCAATCTGGTGCTGGAACAAATGCATAAAGCAGGTTACATCGACAGGGCTGTATGCGATTCTGTTCAGGAACTGGAATTGAAAACAGATTATCGTAAAGTTGACCATAGCCTGGGACTAGCTCCTTATTTTCGTCAGTATCTCAGACTTATGTTGACGCATACCCAACCCAAACGAAAAAATTACGCTTCCTGGCAGGATCAATTATTTCGTGATGACTCTCTGGCCTGGGAAACCAATCCCTTATTTGGCTGGTGTCACAAAAATGTAAAAGCCGATGGTTCCAATTATGACTTGTATACCGATGGTCTCAAGATTTATACCACCATCGACTCCAGGATGCAGCAATATGCCGAAGAGGCAGTCTATGAACATATCGCTCAGGATTTGCAACCTAAATTCTTCGAAGAAAAAGCCGGAAGAGGTTATGCCCCTTATTCCAACAACCTGAGAACAGGGGAGGTAGATACCATATTATGGACCAGTGCCCGCCAGACAGAGCGTTACAGGGTCTTGCGCAAAGCCGGTTTGTCTGAAAAGGAAATTCGCAAATCTTTTGCTACAAAGGTGGAAATGCAGGTCTTTTCGTACCAAGGTATGATAGATACTATCATGTCTCCTATGGATTCCATTCGTTACCACAAGCATTTCCTGCGCGCCGGCTTTATGTCGATGGATCCTTACAATGGTCATGTCAAGGCTTATGTGGGTGGTGTCAGCTTCAAACCATTTGAATACGATATGGTTATGTTAGGGCGCAGGCAGGTGGGTTCAACCATTAAACCTTTTCTTTATACCATGGCGATGGAAGAAGGTTTTTCGCCCTGCGATCCCGTACGGAACGAGCCCATCACCCTGATGACCGAAACCGGGGAGCCCTATTCTCCCAAAAACTCTTCGAACAAGATGATAGGCGAAATGGTAAATCTGCGCTGGGGGCTGGCCAATTCAAACAACTGGATTTCGGCTTACCTGATGAGTAAATTATCTCCCTACAGTTTTGTGCGTATGTTGCGTTCTTTTGGCATCAAAGGCCATCTGGATCCTGTGGTTTCTCTGGCCTTAGGTTCCTGCGAAGTCTCTCTCTCCGAAATGGTCAGCGCCTATACGGCCTTTGTAAACGGAGGCATCAAGGTAATGCCCTTGTTTGTCACCAGGATAGAAGACAACGACGGTAATGTGATCAGTTATTTTACGCCTCAAATGTCGGAAGTTTTCAGTGAAAACACCGCCTATCAGATGCAGGTTATGTTGCGTGCAGTCATAAACGAGGGCACAGGTATCCGTGTTCGTTCAAAGTATGGAATCCGCGCTGATATGGGAGGAAAAACCGGGACGACTCAAAACAATTCAGACGGCTGGTTTTTGGGCTTTACTCCAAAACTGGTAAATGGAGCCTGGGGCGGAGGCGAAGAACGAGATATTCATTTTGATTATATGACCGATGGACAGGGTGCCAACGTGGCATTACCCATCTGGGCTTTATATATGAATAAAGTGTATGCCGATACCACTCTGGGTTATTGTACTTGTGATTCATTTTCCATTCCTGCGCCTTATCTGCAACCTTGCGAGCAGTCGTTCGATGCAGCAGAGGAAAACGATGTCATGGAGGGAGTATTTGAAGACTTATAAATATTCTTAAGGCATAATAAGTTCAGAATGACTGTAATATTGCATATAGAAAGCGCCACCAAGCCCTGTTCGGCAGCTCTGAGTAAAGGGGAAGAACTCTTGTTTTTTAAAATGAACGAACGAGCTAATTCTCATGCCGTTGAGTTGGGTTTAATTGTGGACGAAGCCCTGAGTTTTGCTTACCGGCAGGAACTTACTCTTGATGCTGTTTCGGTGAGCGCCGGCCCGGGCTCTTATACCGGCCTGAGAATAGGAGTTTCCATGGCTAAAGGAATCTGTTACGGTTACGGCATCCCTCTTATCGCTTTGTCCACCCTGAGGATACTTGCAGGACAAGCTTTGGGAAAAACGGACGAAAATACACTCTTGTGTCCAGCCTTAGACGCAAGGCGCATGGAAATCTATACCGCCGTTTATGACCACAAGGGAACTGAGATACAGCCTGCAGGAGCTTTGGTGCTGGAAGAAAACAGTTATGAAGACTTTTATCCCGGCAAAACCCTTTGTTTTTTTGGAGATGGCGCAAAGAAATGCATGGAAAAGCTGAACAGGGCAAGTATATGTTCACTGGGAGCTTTGGTGCCCGGAGCAGGCGAAATGGTAATTCCGGCCCTGGAAGCCTTCAGCTCGGGACGTTTTGAAAAAATAGCCTATTTTGAACCTAATTATTTAAAAGAATTTCAGGCCACTGTTCCCAGAAAGCTGGAAAGATTAATCGGAAAGATTGATTGACATGCCTGATCTAGCACTTGCAATTTAAAAGACAAAAGTTATGAATGTAAATGAATTAGAATACAATACCCATATGAAGAAACTGGAGTTGCCCGAATACGGACGCCATATTCAACGTATGGTTGATCATGCTCTGGAAATCGAAGACCCCGAAGAACGTAAACGTTGTGCATATACCATTGTGCGTATTATGGGTAATCTTTTTCCGCATTTGCGTGATGTGAACGATTTTAAGCATAAACTCTGGGACCATCTGGCCATTATGTCCGATTTTAAGCTGGATATTGAATACCCCTGCGAAATCATTCAAAAGGAAAACCTTCATTCCAGGCCCGAGAAAGTGCCTTACGGTTCTAAAACCATTAAAGTAAGACATTACGGTCATACCACCGAAGAATTGATTGACAAAGTATTGGGAATGGAAGACGGCCCGGACAAAGAACGTCTGATCCAGCTTTTGGCCAATCATATGAAAAAGAGTTTTTTAACCATGAACCGCGAATCGGTCGAAGACAAAAAGATATTTGATGATTTAAGGCTGATGTCTGAGGGTAAAATAGACATAAAGGAAGAAGAGTTGCATTTGGTGGAACCCCGCGAAGTAACTTACGTCAAGAAACAAAAAGGCAACAATTCAGGACAACGCCGTAAGTAGAGGCAAGCGAAAAATCAACATACTATGGCATCGTTTCATATAGAAGGAGGGCGCAAGCTGCAGGGGGCCATACGAGCCCAGGGAGCCAAGAATGAAGCTCTGCAATTGCTTTGTGCCTGTTTACTCAGTCCCGAAAGAATTATACTTCACAATGTCCCCGATATTCTGGATATCAACAACCTGATAGAATTACTGGCCGGCCTTGGCGTTAAAACCGGCTCGCTGGGCAATGGCAGCTGGAGTTTTCAGGCAGACGACATCGATCTGGACAAACTCGAAACGGAGTATTTTTTCGAGAAAAGTGCAGCTCTGAGGGGCTCTGTGATGATGGTAGGCCCTTTGGTGGCTCGTTTTGGAAAAGCAATTATTGCTAAACCCGGAGGGGACAAAATTGGCAGACGAAGGCTGGATACTCACTTTTTGGGTATCCAAAAGCTGGGTGCCCGTTTTGAATACGATACCGCCCGCTCCTTATATACCGTTGAAGCAGAAAAACTGGAAGGTTGTTATATGTTGCTGGACGAAGCTTCTGTAACCGGAACAGCCAATATTTTGATGGCCGCGGTTTTAGCAAAAGGCAGAACTACCATCTATAACGCAGCCTGCGAACCATACATCCAGCAGCTGTGCCGTATGCTGAACGCTATGGGAGCCAGGATCTCAGGCATTGGTTCCAATTTGCTCACCATTGACGGAGTCGACAGCCTCGGTGGATGCTCTATGCGGATTTTGCCCGATATGATAGAAGTGGGCAGTTTCATAGGAATGGCAGCCATGACGGCCTCTGAACTAACCATTAAGGATGTGGCATACAATGAACTGGGGATGATTCCCGACAGTTTTCGCCGTCTGGGCATCCGGCTTGAACGCAGAGGTGACGATATCTTTATCCCTGCTCAGGATAGTTACACCATTGAGACCTTTATCGACGGTTCTATTATGACCATTGCCGATGCGCCCTGGCCCGGCCTGACTCCCGACTTGCTCAGTGTTATGCTCGTGGTGGCTATTCAGGCTAAAGGCAGCGTACTGATTCATCAGAAAATGTTCGAAAGCCGCCTGTTCTTTGTGGATAAACTCATCGATATGGGAGCTCAGATTATTCTGTGTGATCCTCATAGGGCTACAGTAATTGGCCTGGGCAGGCAACAAGTGCTCAGGGGTTCCTGTATGACCTCACCCGATATCAGGGCCGGTATCGCCCTTTTGATTGCAGCTATGTCGGCACAGGGTGAGAGCCGTATTTTTAATATTGAGCAAATAGACCGGGGATACGAACGTATTGACCAGCGTCTGAACGCATTGGGAGCAAATATAAAACGCATTTAAATGATTAAGTCTTCTGAGGTATTCGCCATTGGCCGTTTCGCCAAACCTCACGGTTTGGGGGGAGAACTGATTTTTTTGTTTACCGACGAAGTCTTTGATCGTACCGAAGCTCCCTTTTGGATACTCGAAATTGATGGTATTCTGGTGCCTTTTTTTGTGGAATCGTATCGTTTTCGTTCCGATAATTCTGCTCTGGTAAAACTGGATGGTATCAACAACGAATCGCAAGCTCGTTTTCTGGCAGACAGACAGGTTTTTTACCCTAAGACTTACGCTGACGGGTTCGCTCCCGAAACAACTGAAGATAGCTGGGATTTTTATCTGGGATTTGAAATCCGTGATATCCATAGCAACCAAAGCCTGGGTTTGATCCAGGCAGTAGACTCCAGCACCCCAAACGTTCTTTTTCTGGTCAGGAAGGCAAACACAGAGTTGCTCATACCTGCCACCGAAGATTTCATACACAGCAGGGATGTCAGGCAGAGGATTTTGTTTATGAACCTGCCCGAAGGCCTCTGCGATATTGAGCAACAAGAATGATCCATACTCTAGACCTGAGCATAGGTTATATGCGCAATGCCCAACAAATCGTAGTACAGAGTGACTTGAATTTGCAGATTGCCCGTGCTGAAATGCTTGCCGTCATTGGCCCCAACGGTTGTGGTAAATCCACTTTACTCCGTACGCTGAGCGGTTTACAGGCTCCTTTGAAGGGATCGGTTCTGGTGGGAGGTAAAGAACTGGAAAAACTAAGCATGCCGGAAAAGGCTGCCCTGATAGCCCTGGTGCTTACTGAGCCTGTACAAATTCCTTATTGTTCGGTGAACCAGCTGGTAAGTATGGGGCGTTATCCGCATACCGGCCGTTTTGGAAGACTCAGCCGGGAGGATCACCATAAAGTAGTAGAAGCTCTGGAGCGTGTACACCTGAGAGCTCTTGCACAACGGCTATTGACAGAACTCTCCGACGGAGAACGCCAACGGGCAATGGTGGCTAAAGCCCTGGCCCAGGATACTCCGCTCATTTTTCTGGATGAACCCACTTCGCATCTGGATCTGAGCAACAAGGTTGAACTGATGGTTTTGTTGAGAGATCTGGCTCGTGATACCGGAAAAACAGTTTTATTAAGTACACATGAATTGGAGCTTGCCCTGCG
This sequence comes from uncultured Bacteroidales bacterium, assembly GCA_964488495.1. Taxonomy (GTDB): domain Bacteria; phylum Bacteroidota; class Bacteroidia; order Bacteroidales; family UBA1402; genus UBA1402. Next base: position 32,843 of record CAZAUQ010000016.1, on the reverse strand, counting down.
TTTATCCGACCGGATATGGCTGATGAGACCGCAAGCCGGAGGCATAGAAAAGGGAACACCATCAGAGCTGATTGCTCAACAATGTTTGCAGCGTGTTTTCAAAAATGATTTATTCGGATTTGAACCGGAAACGGGCAGGGTCCATATTTTTTAAAAACAGAGGCCTTGAATTATCGGCCCTAAATATTACCTTTGCAGGTCTGTTATCCGAACTATGGGAAAATTTAAAGACTATCAGAATCGACTGAGGCAGAAGTTCCGCTTTATCGTGTTGAACGAAAATACGCTGGACACCTTGTTCTCCTCGCGTGTTTCCCGGATGGACGGCCTGTTGATATCTGTCGGTATAGTTCTTGTCATTACTGCCCTTCTGTATGTCCTGTTTTTTTATACACCGCTCAAAGTATATTTGCCCGGTTATCTTGATCCTAAACTCAAACAACAAATGGTCAGTGATGCCTTCCGCCTCGATTCTTTGTCGAATGAGTTGAGTAAACACGAAAATTATATGTCAGTCATTCAGGTTATTATGGCCGGCGAACAGCCTTTGGACAGTGTGATTAACCTGGATACACTTGCTAATCAACAAACTACTTTGATGGAAGCCAGCCCGTCTGAGCTGGAATTTCGCCACCAATACGAAGAGAGCGAAAAATACAACCTGAGTGCTTTTAATCAAAAAATTTCCACAGACGGATTGCTGTTCTATACTCCTGTCAAAGGAACCGTCATTTCTCATTTTAATCGCAACGAAAAACGTTTTGGTATAGACATTCAGACTATTGCCCACCAAAGTGTGTTGTCGGTACTTGACGGTACTGTTATTTTTGCAGCTTATACGCCTGATTACAACTATGTTGTCCAGATACAACACAACAACGATTTTGTATCGGTCTACAGACAAATGTCTGAATTGCTAAAAAAAGCCGGAGACCAGGTTAAGGCCGGAGAGGCGCTGGCTTTTGTAGGGAAGTCAGCCGTTAAATCCGAAATTCCACTCTTGCATTTTGAGTTGTGGTACAAAGGCCTTCCCCTAAATCCCGAAGATTATATTGTTTTCTGATGAATTCCGGCACTACTGATCACATAAAACAAATAGCTATACTTGGATCTACCGGATCCATTGGCTCTCAGGCATTGGAAGTAATCTCTGAGCATCCTGATAAATTTCAGGTCTATGCCCTGACAGCCAACAATCAGGTAGAGCTGTTGATTAAACAGGCTCAAACTTTCCAGCCTGAAGTTGTCGTGATTGCCAACTCGCACTATTTGCCCCGCTTGCGTGAGGCCCTGGCAGGTTTGCCCATTAAAGTGTATGCCGGCGCCGATGCCATAGAACAAGTGTGTGAGTCAGGCCCCATCGATATTGTCCTGACTGCCATGGTTGGTTATTCCGGACTGAGGCCTACATTGAGGGCCATCAAAGCCGGTAAGACTATCGCGCTGGCCAACAAGGAAACCATGGTGGTGGCCGGTGAAATCATCAATGAACTCGCCAGGAAACATGAGGTGGCAATTTTGCCGGTCGATTCGGAACATTCAGCCATTTTTCAATGTCTTGAATACGCCAATCCCCTGGAAAAAATTATATTGACAGCTTCAGGAGGTCCTTTTAGAAAATTCAGTCTGGATGAACTCAAAACCGTTGGCAGAGAACAAGCCCTGAAACACCCCAATTGGGCTATGGGTGCCAAGATTACCATCGATTCGGCAAGCATGATGAACAAAGGTTTTGAGGTGATTGAGGCTAAATGGCTGTTTGGTCTGCGCCCCGAACAAATCGAAGTAGTGGTGCATCCCCAGTCGATAGTACATTCTATGGTGCAGTTCAGAGACGGCTCTGTAAAAGCTCAATTGGGTTTGCCAGACATGAAGCTTCCCATCTTGTACGCTCTGAGTTATCCCCTGCGTCTGGAGACTCATTATCACAGACTGGACATAACAAAGATAGGCTGCCTGGAGTTCGAAAAACCCGACCTGAAGAAATTCAGAAGCTTAGCCCTGGCCTATGCGACTATGGATGCCGGCGGCAATATGCCATGCATTCTGAATGCCGCCAACGAAGTAGCGGTAGAGGCTTTTCTGCACGATCGCATAGCCTTTTTGCAAATGTCTGATTTGCTGGAATACACTATGGAGAAAGCAGAATTTATAAAACATCCCGATTATGAGGCTTATACCTTTAGCGATCAACAAGCTCGCAGGATAGCAGAAAATTATTTAGGCAAATTGTCCTGAACATAATAGATAAAACACTATGGATACTTTTTTGATCAGATTGCTTCAACTCATTTTCAGTCTTTCTATATTAATTGTCATTCACGAATTTGGCCATTTTTTATTTGCCAAATTATACAAGATACGGGTAGAGCGCTTTTATTTATTTTTTCATCCCGGTTTTTCCCTGATGAGGTTCAAAAAAATCAAGGATAAATATGAATTCAGCTTTTTATCCAAAAATCCTCCCGAACATTGGAAAGACTATCCCGAAACCACTATGTGGGGACTGGGATGGTTGCCTTTGGGCGGCTATTGTTCCATAGCGGGCATGGTGGATGAAACAAAAAGTCTAAAGGATCTTGCTGCCGAACCTCAGCCCTGGGAATTTCGCACCCGCAAGGCCGGCCAAAGGTTGTTGGTCATGGTGGGAGGAGTGTTGTTCAATTTTATTCTCGCCTTGGCATTGTATGCTGCCGTCTTGGGTATCTGGGGCAACTCTTACCTGCCGTTGCAAAATGCCACCTTGGGTATGGAATACTCAGAACCGGCACTAAAAGTCGGTTTTCAGAACGGAGATATTTTACTCGAGGCAGACGGTATAGCCCTGGATCAATTCAACGACGACAGTTTTCGTAAGATCGTAGAGGCTGCAGAGGTAAAAGTCTTACGCAAAGGACAAGAAGTTAAGATCAGTATTCCTGAAGATTTTATGCAGCAACTGTTGTCGGCTAAACTAGGATTTGCTGCCTTCCGTTTCCCGACAGTGGTCAAAAGAGTAACGCCAGGATCTCCGGGAGATATAGCCGGACTCATGCCTGGTGACAGTATTGTCGGTCTTAACTCAGTGCTGACCGAATCCTTTACTGACTTTACTTCTTTACTGAGTCAATACGGGGACAGTACTATTTTGTTAAGTTATTACAGGGCGGGAAATCCTGGTACAATGCAAATTCATCTGGATTCTACTGCCAAAATCGGTTTTGAACTTAAGCTACCGGCCGATATCTATCCATTGAAACAAATAGATTATTCGTTTTTTGCCTCCATTCCGGCGGGTATAAAACTGGGTGTTGGCAAACTGACCGGTTATGCGGGGGATATGAAATACGTTTTTACCAAAGAAGGAGCCAGGAGCCTGGGCGGATTTGGTGCCATAGGCAGTTTGTTTCCTCCCAGCTGGAATTGGAAAATCTTCTGGGAAACCACGGCCTTTTTGTCCATCATTCTTGCTTTTATGAACATTTTACCTATTCCGGGGCTGGACGGCGGCCATATTTTCTTTTTACTGTTTGAGGTGGTTAGCAGGCGCAAACCCAACGAAAAATTTATGGAATATGCTCAAATGGCCGGAATGATTATCTTGTTTGCCTTGCTACTGTACGCCAATGGCAATGACCTGTTCCGCTGGCTGTTCAAATAAAGTTGTATTAAGCTGAAATATTTTAATAATTAGTGATATATTAATACTATATTTGCACAAAAACAAGTTGTGCCAACAGAGTGTTTAAAATATCTTACAGCTTGCTGTCTGTTGTTGACGGTTACGTTTTTACAGGCAGAAAGACATCTTCGGGTGGTGTTTTACAACACGGAGAATTTTTTTGATTGCAAAGACGACAGTTTGACACGTGACGAGGATTTTTTACCTCAGGGTTCTTATGCGTGGGGCCCTAAACGTTTTCTGCATAAAACTGAACAACTGGCAAGGGTATTGGCTGTAGCAGGAGAGGGGAGTTTCCCCCATTTAGTGGGCTTGGCCGAGGTGGAAAACCAAGACTGTCTGCAATTTTTACTTAAAGCTTCCTCTCTTAAAAACGCTGCTTACCGCTTTATTTATGCAGAATCAGTCGATCCCAGGGGAATTGATGTTTGTCTGCTCTACAACCGCTATGTATTCAAACCGCTGGTCTGGGAAAGTATAAGGCCCTTTTTCACTGACAATAATAAAAAAACCAGAGACTTGCTCTATGTAAAGGGTTTGCTGCCAAATAAGCAGGAATTGCATGTTTTTGTCTGCCATTTGCCTTCGCGTTACGGTGGAACCAAGGCTTCTGAGGTGTTCAGATGTGAGGTGACAAGACAATTGCGTGCAAGAGTTGATTCTTTGTTTGATAATGAGCCCGATGCCCGTATTCTGATTATGGGTGATTTTAACGATGAACCCGGTAATTTGTCTCTGAGCCGTGATTTAGGAGCCATGAACCCGCAAGAGCCTTATCAGCCTGCTGCCTTGTACAACCTGATGTGGCCTTTGATGAACATAGCAGACTACGGCAGTCACAAATATCAGGGACGTTGGTCGGTAATTGATCAGTTTATTGTTTCTTCGGCTTTGTTGTATGAACATCCCTTGCAGCAAGAGAGTGATCCACACAGAATTCTGCGCGATGCATGGATTAGGTTTGATGAATTTTTGCTGGTTAACGATGAAAAATACTTGGGCTATAAACCTTTTAGGACCTACGAAGCATATCGCTATACCGGAGGTTACAGCGATCACCTTCCGATCTGCCTGGATATTCCATTTTAAGCCTTTAAAAATTCCCTTTTGGTAGTCTGTACAATACGAAAAATAGCTATCTTTGTCAGCTAAACAAAACTCATTTTGATGCCTGTTTTCAATCTGAGAAAGTTTGACCACCTACCAATTTATTAAGGGCGATGATATCAGTATGTATGGCTACCTTTAACGGGGAACGGTATTTGAAAGAACAATTGGATTCCATCCTGAACCAGCTTGGCGAAAAGGACGAGCTGATTGTCTCTGACGACGGTTCCGGCGATAACACTCAGGAAATTGTTCATGCATACCAGGATAAAAGAATCCGTTTTTTCCACAACCCACACAATGGTATCGCCAATAATTTCGAGAATGCTTTATCCAAGGCACAGGGAAAATATATTTTTTTGGCAGACCAGGACGATGTATGGTTGCCCGGGAAATTGGATAAAATGGTGAAATTCCTCGATAAGGAAGGTTTGGATATGGCTATGTGTAATTGCGCCCTGGTAGATCAGGAACTGAAGATTATGAAATCTCCGCATTTTAATGCGCAATGGCCTATGAAACGAAGGCTTTTGTCCAATTTGTACAAAAATGCCTGGTTGGGATGCTGCATGGCTTTTCGTTCATCTGTATTAAAAGCAACCATGCCTTTTCCAAGGGGCCTGGCTGCTCATGACCTTTGGCTGGCTTTGTATGCTCAGTGGCATTTCAGGACCGGCTATCTGGACGAAGTACTGGTATGGTACCGAAGACACGATAATACGGTTTCCTTTACGGGCTCAGTCAGTACCAATTCATTATCGTACAAGCTTAAATACCGCTTGCATTTATTGTATCATCTTATAAGCAGGAGCCTTAAAAACTCGTTTTGCGGCTCTGCGACCAAATACGCATAATTATGAAGGTGTTGTTTTTAAATCCTCCTTTTTTCAACCATTTTTCCAGAGAATCCAGAAGTCCTGCGGTTACCAAAAGCAGCACCATCTATTATCCGAAATGGTTGTCTCAGGCTGCAGGAGTAGCCATCAAAGCAGGGCATAACGTCGATTTGATAGATGCTCCTGCCTGGTGTGTCGACATACAATACATAAAAGACAGGATTGCTGCCAAAAACATTGAGGCCATGGTGGTTGATTGTTCCACCCCGAGTATCGTAAATGATTTGCAGGTGGTCGACCAGATTGTGGATAAATTCCCTGACTTGCCTGTGCTTATGGTAGGACGCCATGTATCTGTTTTACCCGAAGAATCACTAAATGCTTCAAGACATCTCAAATACGTTGCTCTGAAAGAATACGATTACATAGTGCGCGACTGGCTGGAAGCATTATCCGGCGGAGCCTCCATGTCTGATGTCAAAGGCCTGGTATGGAAAAATGCTTCGGGAGAGATTGAACGTAATCAGCCCGCAGAGCTGATCTTGAATCTCGATGAACTGCCTTTTGTCTCGGAGGTTTATAAGCGTTTTTTGAAAATTGAAGATTATTATTACGGTTTTGCCCCGCATCCCAACATTACCTTCGACACCAGCCGGGGTTGTCCCTATCATTGTACTTTTTGTGCTTTTCCGCAGACCTTCAGTGGACATCGTATGCGTTACCGTTCGGCCTCTAATGTGGCTGATGAATTTGATTTTATTAAAAAAGAATTTCCCAAAGTCAGGTCCGTCACTTTTGAAGACGATACTTACATCATCAGCAAAGATCATGTCTTGGGTATTGCTGATGAATTGATCCGCCGCGGCAACAAAATTCCATACAACGTAAATCAGCGGGCTGACCTGATAGCGGATTTGGATTTTTTCAAAACTCTCAAAAAATCGGGACTCAGACTCGTTATTGTCGGCTTCGAAAGCGGGGACGATGAGGTGCTCAAGCATATGAAAAAAAACCTCAACCTGGCCAAGGCCGAAGATTTTATGAACCTTTGTCGCAAAGCCGGAATATTGGTGCATGGTTGTTTTATGGTGGGTAACCTGAACGAAACCAGGGAGACCATGCAAAAAACGTTGGATCTGGCCATGAAGCTGCAGCCAGACACGGCTCAGTTTTTTCCCTTGATGGTTTATCCCGGCACCGAAGCATATCAGGAAGCCAAAGACAAAGGCTATTTGATCACCGAAGACTGGAATCAATGGCTTACCGAAACCGGTTTGCACAATGCGGTTATTAATCTGCCCAACCTCAGTAACGAAGATTTGGTGGAATTTTGTGACTACGCCAGAAGAAAATATTATACCCATCCCAGCTATCTGGTTCGCAAAATGGGTCAATCCTTGACAGATTTTGATGAGTTCAAACGTAACTTTATTGGTTTCAAATCCTTAGTTAAGTATCTTTTTAAAGGGTCTTATTCAAAATGATCTCAATAATTACTCCCTGCTATAATTCTGTGAATTTTATTTCTCAGGCCATTGATTCGGTTATTGCCCAAACATATACAGACTGGGAAATGATTGTTGTCGATGACAACTCCAGGGATAATTCACCGGACATCATCCAGGAGTATTGTCGCAAAGATGCGAGAATAAGATACATACGGACTGAACGCCCTTCGGGCTCACCGACTTTACCCAGAAACATAGGTTTGAAGCATGCCCGGGGAAGGTATATCGCTTTTTTGGACAGCGATGATCTATGGTTGCCTACTAAACTCGAAAAACAATTACTTTTGTTTCAAGAGGATAAAGTAGCCATCGTCTATTCCAATTACGAAAAAATTTCCGAGGATGGCAAACGGGATAATCGCAACATAATTGCTCCTTCACAAGTGGATTACAAAACCCTGCTCAAAGGAAATGTGATGGGCTGTCTCACTGTTATGTACGACAGCGAAAAAGTGGGAAAACGTTTTTTTAACTACATTGGACACGAGGATTATGCGGTCTGGCTTGCCATTCTCAAAGAAGGTTATATTGCTAAAAACACCAACACAGTGACAGCCCTTTACCGGGTAAGGCGTCAATCGGTTTCTTCTAATAAATGGGATGTGCTCTCCTGGCAGTGGAATATTTATGTTAATGTAGAAAAAACCGGTATACCCATGGCAGTATTTTATTTTGTTAATTATGCTGTCAGGGCCTTTTTGAAACGAATTAAATAAGCAGTTATGAAAATAACCTTGATCGGAGCTTCCGGCTTTGTCGGAACCCGTTTAATGGATCTTCTCAGTAATAAGGGTCATGAATTATTGAATATAGACAAACAGCAAAGTCCTTTCTTCCCTGATTTGACCACCATAGCCAATGTGCTGGACAAACAAAAGATGTTGGAATTGCTCAAAGATACCGATTTGGTAATTTTGCTGGCTGCCGAACATCGCGACGACGTGAGCCCTGTTTCGTTGTATTACGATGTCAATGTGAACGGAATGAAGCATGTGCTCGAAGCCATGCAGCATAGCGGAATAAAACGCCTGGTTTTTTTTAGTTCAGTTGCCATCTACGGCCTGAATAAACAAAATCCCGATGAAAGTTTCGCTGCTGATCCATTCAATCATTACGGCAAAAGTAAATGGCAGGCTGAGCAGTTGTTGCAAAAATGGCATAAAGAGCATCAGGACTGGAACATTAATATTGTGCGTCCTACAGTGATTTTTGGCGAACGCAACAGGGGCAATGTCTATAACCTGCTGTTGCAGATATCGCACGGGCGTTTCCTGATGGTGGGTAATGGATTGAATGTTAAATCAATGGCTTATGTAGGAAATGTGGTTGCCTTTATTGATTTTTTGATTGATACACATAAAGAGGGCTATCAGGTTTATAATTACATCGATAAGCCCGATTATAATATGAATGCATTATTGGCTCTGGTGGGCAAGGTATTGGGGAAACGTCTGTCAAATGTACATTATCCCTACTTTTTGGGAATGCTTGGAGGCAGGTGCTTCGATCTGCTGTCGTGGCTGACTGGCCGTAAGTTTTCGGTCAGCAGTGTGCGTGTACGCAAGTTCTGTGCCACCACTCAGTACGATTCCTCCAAAATGCTGGCTTCGGGTTTTAAAGCTCCCTACACCTTGGAAGAAGGCTTGTCAAGAACCCTGGAATTTGAATTTGTTCATCCCAGAACCGATGACATTACGTTTAAAAGCGAATAATTAATATGATGTTTGAAAATTTGAGTGAACGGCTGGAACGCTCGTTCAAAATACTTAAAGGACAAGGCCGCATTACCGAAATCAATGTGGCCGAAACACTTAAAGAAGTACGCAAAGCGCTCCTGGATGCAGACGTTAATTACAAGACTGCCCGGCAATTTACCGATGATGTCAGGGACAAAGCTATGGGCATGAATGTCCTGACGGCTGTCAAGCCTCAGGAAATGATGATCAAAATAGTTCACGACGAACTCACCAGATTGATGGGCGGCGAAAGCGTGGATTTGAATATAAAAGGCAGCCCTGCCATTATTTTGATGTCAGGTTTGCAGGGTTCGGGTAAAACAACATTTTCCTGTAAACTGGCTAAACTGCTTAAGTCCAAACGGGGTAAAAATCCCCTTCTGGTGGCTTGCGACGTGTATCGTCCTGCTGCCATTGAACAATTGAAAGTCCTGGGCGAACAGGTAGGTGTACCTGTCTATCTGGAAGAAAATCAAAAAGACCCGGTGCTGATAGCCCGTAACGCTCTGCGTTTTGCCAAACAACAGGGCAACGATCTTATGATTATAGATACTGCCGGCCGTCTTGCTGTAGATGAGCTGATGATGACTGAAATAGCAGCCATCAAACAAGCACTCAATCCCCAGGAGATACTGTTCGTTGTAGATGCAATGACCGGACAGGATGCCGTCAATACCGCCAAGGAATTCAATGATCGTCTGGATTTTGACGGAGTAGTACTTACCAAGCTCGATGGCGACACCCGTGGCGGTGCAGCTTTATCCATTCGCAGTGTGGTACAGAAACCCATCAAATTTATCGGTACAGGCGAAAAGCCCGAAGCTCTGGATGTGTTTCATCCCAAACGCATGGCCGACCGGATTCTGGGTATGGGCGATGTGGTATCTTTAGTGGAAAAGGCTCAGGAGCAATACGACGAAATGGAGGCCCGTCGTCTGCACAAAAAGATTATAAAGAATCAGTTTGACTTTGATGATTTCAGAACTCAGATTGCCCAGATCAAAAAAATGGGCAATCTCAAAGACCTGGCTTCCATGATTCCCGGAGTAGGCAAAGCTATCAAGAATGTGGACATTGACGACAATGCTTTTAAAAGCATTGAAGCCATCATTGGTTCAATGACACCCTTAGAGCGCAGCAATCCCGCATTGATTGACAGCAGCCGCAGACAACGCATAGCTCGTGGCAGTGGTACCAATATTCAGGAAGTCAATAACCTGATGAAACGTTTTGACGAAACCCGCAAAATGATGAAAACCGTCAGTACGATGAATCCCAACAAGAAACATGGCGGTAAAAAACGCAATTAATCTAAATCAACCAATATGCAACTTATTGATGGAAAAGCTGTTTCTGAACAGATAAAACGAGAAATCGCCCAGGAAGTGTCGCTCATGAAAGCCGCCGGCAAGAAAGTGCCTCACCTGGCCGCCATTCTTGTAGGTCACGACGGAGGCAGTGAAACTTATGTGTCCAATAAAATCAAAGCTTGTCAGGTTTGTGGTTTTGAATCTTCGCTGATTCGTTTTGAAGAAACAGTCGATGAAGAAACATTGCTGGCGGCGATAGATAAACTCAATCGGGATGCCTCTGTTGACGGTTATATTGTGCAACTGCCCCTGCCTGCACACATAGATGAGCACAAAATAATTGAGGCTATTGATTATCGCAAGGATGTGGACGGTTTTCATCCCATTAATGTAGGCCGTTCGTTTATAGGACTGCCGGCTTTTTTATCGGCAACGCCGGCCGGTATTCTGGAATTGATTAAACGCTACGACATCCCAACTGCCGGAAAGCATGTGGTGGTAATCGGTCGTAGTAATATTGTCGGCAAACCTCTGGCTGCTTTGCTTATGCGTAAAGCCTATCCCGGCAATGCAACGGTAACGGTGGTTCACAGCTATTCTGCAGATATCGCAGAGCAATGCCGCAAAGCCGATATCATTATTTGTGCCTTGGGACGCCCTGGCTTTCTCAAGGCCGATATGGTCAAAGAAGGTGCCGTGGTGATTGATGTCGGAACTACCCGTTTGCCCTCCGATAAAACAAAAAGCGGATTTAAACTCTTTGGAGACGTCGATTTTGAAGCCGTGGCTCCTAAATGTTCCTTTATTACCCCTGTTCCGGGAGGTGTGGGCCCGATGACTATTGTTTCTTTGATGAAGAATACCCTTTTGGCAGGTTCCAATGCCATATATTGTTAAGCTTGATTGCTTTGTTTTGAATGAGATTTAAACAGCTTACCTATCCTTTGATGATAATACTACTGAGCACAGTGTTTGCTCTGAGTTTGTCCTGTAAAACAAAAAATACAGTCGCTGCGATTATTTCAGACGAAGACAGGGCTATTTTGTCCGTTTTTTTTCAGGAAGCCCGGGAACAAGGACTGAGAGAAATGAGCAGCGGGCAGAGGATTGAGACTATTGCAACTTACTTTAAAGGTAGTCCGTATGTTGCCGGCAGCCTCGAAACGGCAGGAGAAGAGGGTTTGCAGATAAATCTCCGGGCTTTTGATTGCCTGACGCTGGTAGAGACTGTATTGGCGCTGAACGAAACCCTAATGCTGACAACTGATACCGACTCTTGTCTGCTTGTATATCCTTCTGTACTCCAAAATATCCGATATCGCAATGGTCGGATTCAAGGCTATACTTCCCGTCTGCATTATACCAGTGAATGGCTGTTGAACGGGCAGGAGAAGGGGCTCTTCAGTCTCTTGACTGATTTGTTCCCCGGAGAAGCTTTTCCGCTTGAGCTCAACTACATGTCCACTCATCCGCAAAATTACCCGGCTCTGGCAGATAATCCCGGCATGACAGATGAAATGGCAGCCATCGAAGCCAGACTTAATAAAGCCAACCTGAGTTATATTCCCATTACAAAGCTGGCAGAGTATATAGAAGACATTCCCGAGGGCTCCATCATTGCTATTACCACCAACACCCCGGGACTGGATATTGCTCACATCGGTTTTGCATGCCGCCAAAACGGGCGTCTTCATCTTTTGCATGCTTCTTCATCAAGTTCACAAGTGGAAATTTCTGAACCAGATCTCTTGACATACCTAAAGGGGATAAAGCGTTTTAGCGGAATCATAATTGCACAAGTCAATAAGTAATTATTTTTATTGTACAATTTTAGACTTAACATAGGGTAATCTCAAAAAAAGTACTACTTTTGCAGCCGAAAATAAATGGTGGACGTAGCTCAGTTGGTTAGAGCGTCGGATTGTGGTTCCGAAGGTCGTGGGTTCGAGCCCCATCTTCCACCCTCGAAAGTGCAGACCCCAAGGGTTTGCACTTTTTTTGTCCGGAAAGTTTTCTAATTTACCGTTAATAGCCTTTCAATTTGATTTTTTAGCTAAAGTGGTGGCAATTTGAAATAATGAAGTATCTTTGCCAGATTAATTCACTAAACATGTTTTCCGGAATCGTTGAAGAAGCCGCATCTGTTGTACGTTTAAACAAAGAGGGAGGAAATCTGCATATTACCCTTACTTGTTCTTTTGTGAACGAATTGAGTATAGATCAAAGTATTGCTCACAATGGTGTTTGCCTTACCGTTGTTGATATTAATAATCAGGAATATACAGTGACTGCCATTCAGGAAACTTTGGACAAAACCAATCTGGGCCTGCTCAAATCGGGAGATAAAGTAAATCTGGAACGAAGCTTGCTGGTTAACGGACGTTTGGATGGGCACATGGTCCAGGGACATGTTGATCAGACCGCTGTTTGCACTTCGGTTGAGGAAACTCAAGGGAGTTGGCGTTATACTTTCGAATACGATTTTGATAAAGCTATGGCCCTGCAAGGCTATATGACGGTCGAAAAGGGTTCTGTCTGTGTGAACGGAGTCAGCCTTACGGTGTGTGATTCCAGGGACAAGTCTTTTTCGGTAGCTATTATTCCCTATACCTACGAGCACACCAATTTCCACCAAATCAAGGCAGGAACTGTTGTGAATATCGAATTTGATATCCTGGGCAAATACCTGAGCCGCATGATGCATTTTGCAGATTAATGTTTCTGTTCAAGGTTTCTCTGCCGAAAAACATTCTCCTTTGTACGTAATGGAAATACTCATCATTTTATTGTTGATTTTATTGAACGGTTTCCTGTCTATGTCGGAAATCGCTCTGGTTTCGTCGCGCAAAAGCCGCCTGGAAACGGATGCCAAAAAAGGCAATCTGGCAGCAAAGCGTATTCTTAAAATGTCCGAAAAACCCGAACGTTTCCTTTCAACCATTCAAATAGGCATTACGCTGATCGGTATTTTAACCGGTTTGTATTCAGGTGAAGCCCTCTCCGGTGACTTAGCCCGTATTTTGTCAAAATGGCCTTTGCTTGAACCCATAGCTTTGGGGCTTTCTAAGACAATAATAGTGATTTTAGTCACTTATATTACCCTAATCCTTGGTGAGTTACTGCCCAAGCGAATAGGAATGAGTGCTGCAGAAAAAACATCAAAAATCGTTGTCGGCCCTATGGAGTTGTTGTCCAAAATAGGAGCTCCTTTTGTTTGGCTTTTATCGGTTTCTACACAGGGATTAATGCGTTTGTTTCACATCAGTGCCAGCGAAGACAGCAAAGTGACAGAAGAAGAGATCAAAGCTATTCTTCAGGAAGGAACCGACGGGGGTGAGATCAAGGAGGTTGAACAGGATATTGTGGAAAGGGTGTTCACGCTCGGAGACCGCAATGTGGGATCGATCATGACCCATCGTAGTGAGTTGGTTTGGCTGGATGTTTCCAAAGAAAATCAATATTTAAGTGAGCTGATCAAACAGAATTTATTTAACGTGTATCCTGTAGCCGAAGGTGAACTTGATGAGTTACTGGGAGTAGTTTTTCTTAAGGATCTTTTCTTACGGGTGGATCGGCCGGACTTCAATCTTAAGGAGCTCGTTCATCCGGCGCTGTATTTACCCGAAAACCTGAATGTATACAGAGCCTTGGAACAGATAAAACAAGCTTATGTCAAATACGGTCTGGTTACAGACGAATTTGGTGAAATTCAGGGTATAGTGACACTCAAAGATATTATGACTGCTTTGATAGGTTCAGTTCCGGAACAAGATGAAGAACAGGAAATTATCGAACGCGAAGAAGGAGGATGGCTGGTAGACGGCCAGACTTCTTTTTACGACTTTCTGGCTCATTTCGATTTGGAAGATTATTACTCAGAGTTCAATTACAATACCATAAGTGGATTGATTCTTGGTTTGTTGGAACATATTCCCAAGGAAGGGGAGAAGCTTCATTGGAAAGGCTTCTGCTTTGAAATTGTGGATATGGACGGAGCCAGAATCGACAAAATTATTGTAGAACGAGAGTGCGAACCAACTTTAGCCCCCGAGGAATTAAACGAGAAAAACAAAGAAGATTAGATTGAACTGTACACTCTGATCACCAACCGCCTTTGGCGCCACCTCCACCAAAACGACCGCCGCCGAAACCTCCAAATCCTCCGCCTGTGCTGCCGCCGCCCCAGGAACCACCCTTGTTTCGGCCCCCCGATAACATACCGGATAAGAGAATGGCTTTTGCCAGATCACTCAGCATGCCTTTGTTGTTGCCGCTGCCTCCATTGTTGCCTTTGTTCTTTTTGCTTAACAACAGCACAAAGAAAACAATCATAAAAACGATCAATAAAAGTAAGAAGCCCAAGATGCTAACATAATCCTCTCCGGAGGAAGAATAGGCATATTCCCCTGAGGCGATAAGCTTTATACGGTTCAAGCCGGCTTGAATTCCTTCGAAATATCTTTCCTGCCGGAATAAGGGCAACATCTCTTCTTCAATTATGCGTTTACAGACGGCATCGGTCAATACAGCTTCCAGCCCGTAACCGGTGGCTATGGCTATTTCTCCTCCTGTATTTGTTTTCTTTTTAATCAGTAAAACAACACCATTGTCAAAACCTTTTTGGCCTACCTGCCATTGTTCTCCGATTTTGAAAGCTACATCCATTACATCCATTCCTTGCAAATCATCTACAATAACCAGGCATATCTGGTTGGACGTACTGTCGTCGAAAGCCACTAAATCAAGTTCCAGGAAATAAGATTCTCTATAATCCAGGAGGCCAGCAAAATCGTTAACCAGCCTTGGAGGAACAGGCCTCTGGGGAATTTGAGCCTGAGCAGAAAATGTCAGCCAAAAAGTCAGGGCCAGCAGGCAGCTTCGCAGCAGATGCTTCATAAGTTAAAATTGTACCTGAGGAGCCTGGTTGGCATTTTCTTCAGCCTGGAAATAAGCTCTAGCTTCAAAACCAAACATGCCGGCAATTACATTTTTCGGGAAACGCCTTATGGATGTGTTGTATATTCTCACCGCTTCGTTGAAACGATTGCGTTCCACGGCAATGCGGTTTTCGGTGCCCTCCAGTTGCGATTGCAGATCGCGGAAGTTCTGATTGGCTTTGAGATCGGGGTAGCGTTCAATCACTACCATAAGCCGGCTCAAGGCTTGTCCCAGGCCGTCCTGTGCTTGTTGGAAAGCAGCCAGATTGGCTTCGTTCAGGTTACCGGCGTCAAGATTGATCGAGGAGGCTGCAGCACGGGCCTGAATGACTTCGTTTAGCGTGTTGCGCTCGAAATCGGCTGCTCCCTGCACTGTGCTCACCAAATTGGGAATCAAATCCAGTCGGCGTTGATACACGTTTTCGACCTGAGACCAGGCGGTAGATACATTTTCGTCTGCTGTTACCAGGCTGTTGTATATCCTGGTTAACCACAGTCCAATAAGGACGACAACGATAAGAACGATCCAAAGAATTCTAGATTTTGCCATTGATGTAGTAATTAAGTGAATAGTATTTAATGGATTAACATTATAATAAATCTTTGACCAATACCTGGTCTCCTTTATCCTGTAACTCCTTTTCTATGTTCAGCATTATAGTCCAATGCCGGTGAAAACGCCCCTGGATGTCCATTTTGAAATCTTCGTTCCCGAAATCAAAAACAGACTTGATAATCATGCCCACTGTGATCTGATTTATATCCATGGCCGGCTGGTAAGTAATGACTCTTTTATCTTCGTCACTGATGGTTTGATTGATGATTTTCATTTCAATCAACAGGTTCAGCATTCGTTGTGTAAGCCTCGAAGGAATATGATACATAGTGGAAATATCCGGAGCAGAGAGGGGAGCTTCTCTCTTTTCGAAGCGTTTACAAATGATGCTGGTGATCATGAGAATGGTGAAATAGCTGTAGCGGTCGCTGATGTTTTTGATTTCCTTTTCAAAAAAGAAATTACGTATGTTTTGGGAGGCAAAGGTAATTTCGGCTCCAAAAAGAACCATAATCCAGGCCATCTGCAACCATAACAACAAAAGAGGAAAAGCAGCAAAGCTGCCGTATATGGCATTGTAACGGTTCACCCACAGCTGGCCGCCTATGTACAAACTTTGAAAAATCTGGAAGGCAGTTCCCACAATTAAACCTGATATAGCTGCATTCTTAAAGCGAACCTTGGTATTGGGCGCCAGGATGTAGAGCAAGGTAAACAACAACCAGGAGATGAAGAAAGGGGACAGTTTCATCAGAAAATTCACCAAAGGACTGACAGCAGCCAAAAGGCTGTATTTTTCCATTATGGCATTAATAAATATTGAGGTGCCGCTCGAAAGAATCAGTAAGACTGGAATAATCAACAGGAGAGCCATATAGTCGGTAACTTTGCGCAAGAAGCCTCTACTTTTGGGTATTTGCCAGATTTTATTGAACGAGATTTCTATGTTGTTCAGAATTGACCATACAGAGAAAATAATAAACAAAACACCTATACCAACGATGACTCCACTTCCGGCTACTTCCAGAATTGACTCCACAAAGCCGAATAAAAAGTCCAGGACCTCGGTATGTCCCGGCAGAGAGCGTATCAATTGATCTTCGATGAGCTTTTGAAAACCAAAACCTTTAGCGATTCCCAAAGTCAGTCCTAAAAGAGGCACCAGGGCAAAGAGAGAAAAAAAGGTAAGAGAAGAGGCTTTGGTCACCAGCTCATTATTAGAAAAACCCTTACCGGCAAGAATAATCGTTCTGATGATATTATAGATGCGATGTTTCAATCCGCCGACTTCGTGTTCGGATATACGCCAGATGTCCCTTGATATGAAGCTTAAAAAACTCCGGATCTGTTGACGGATATTTTGGGGAGATGCTTTCATGAGACTTTACGGTCTGTATTTTAACGGGCGATATATGTAGTTATACTTGAAAGTTCAAAAAACAGAGAACCTGTAAGCCGGGTTCTGTACTTATTGCTAAGCGCTTGTCATTTATCTTGACCTTGTGTTGCCACAAGGTTCCAGCGGCCTACCCTCCGGCATCGGGCGAGCAACCCTGAAACGCCGGTATACTTGGCCTTGCAACCCATAAGTGGTACGGCCTTCTTCATCGCTGAGGAAGCGGTGGGCTCTTACCCCGCCTTTTCACCCTTACCTCCCGGGGGAGGCGGTTATTTTCTGTTACCTTAACTCTGCTTTTGCAAACAGCTTTCCGTTAGAAAGTATGGTGCTCTGCGTTGCCCGGACTTTCCTCTTTAAAAAGCGACAAGCCGGTTCTCTGCTTGGGTGCAAAAATAGTGCATAATTTGTTATTTATACCATTTTGTCCCTTTTTTTACTTCCAGGTAGTGTTGTACTGACAAATTGTCTGTGTTTTTGCAACTGTCACTATCCTCAGGTTGCTTAGAGTTTGTAATCCCAAAATCTTGTTAAAGAGTCAATTAATCATTATTAATTAGAGCGATACACTGTTAATTGGAATGAAATAAAAAGCGGTTTCATCCGTTTAGGAATTGTTTTTGTAGTTATACGTTGCAAATTCACATCAATAATAAACAGAAAATTAAATTATACAGCAATGAAAAAGTTTTGGAAAAGTTTTTTGATCGTTTTATCACTCGTGTTGCTGAGTGCCGGAGTTTCTTATTTAACGGTTTCCAAATTATCTGATCGTTTGGTTAATCTGGTTAAAGAACAAAGTATCAACCAACCGGAACAAACAGTCCGTATGGTTAAGGCTGAAGTAGTTCCTGCAATAGAAACAGACTTTACTCAGGCTGCAGGACAATCTGTACATGCAGTTGTTCATATTGCTTCTAAGACGATGAGGTCGGCCGGTAGCAGCGGGCCAATGGATATTTTTGAGTATTTTTTCGGTTATCGCGATTACAACGCGACTCCGCAACCACAAACAGGTTATGGTTCGGGAGTCATCATTTCGGCAGACGGTTATATTGTGACTAATAATCACGTAATTGACGGAGCCGACGAAATATCGGTCACTCTCAACGACCGGCGTAATTACCTGGCCAAAGTGATTGGAACCGATCCCACTACCGATATTGCTCTGATTAAAATAGAAGAAAAGGGCCTGAATTTTATTACTTTCGGTAATTCCGATGAACTCAAGGTTGGCGAGTGGGTGCTGGCCGTGGGCAATCCCCTGAATCTGACTTCGACGGTTACTGCCGGTATAGTCAGTGCCAAGGGCAGGGACATAGGCATTTTAAGAAGTAACAATCAAAATAGAATTCAACAAGGTAAAAGCTATTCAAACCTCAGTATTGAGTCTTTTATTCAGACAGATGCTGCCGTTAATCCCGGCAACAGCGGAGGTGCATTGGTTAATACCAGGGGAGAACTGGTCGGGATCAATACAGCCATTATTTCGAGTTCAGGTGCTTTTTCCGGCTATTCCTTTGCAGTGCCTGTGAGTATAGTAAAAAAGGTGGTTACTGACATCAAAGAGTATGGTTCTGTACAGAGAGCCATGTTGGGGGTAAACATTTTAGATATTTCTCCGGAGCTTTCCAAAGAAAAGAAAATTGAAGTCACCGAAGGTGTGTACATTGCTGCCGTTAGTGATCGCAGTGGCGCTTTGGATGCCGGTATAAAAGAAGGCGATATCGTTATTGCCATTGATGGCGAGAAAGTAACAAAAGCTGCAGAATTACAGGAAAAAGTCAGCCGTCATCGTCCCGGAGATAAAGTAAGGCTTACAGTGCTCAGAGACAAAAAAGAATGGAGCACGGACGTAACTTTACGCAATATGCAAGGCAACACTGCCATAATCAAAGAAGCTGGCATCGAAGTGTTGGGAGCTGCTTTTAATGAGCTCAATTCCAACGAAAAGAGGCAATTAAACATCAGCTATGGAATACAGGTGAGCGGACTGACCGACGGAAAATTAAAAGAAGCCGGTGTACGCAAAGGATTCATTATTTTAAAAGTGAATGATCAACGTATTGAATCTGTGGTTGACTTTGAAAAAATCGTACGTGATGTTCAGAAAAATGCCGGTTTTGGCGAAGCCGCACTTTTTATTGTCGGGATTTATCCCAGCGGGAAAGTGGCGTATTATGCAATAGATCTGACTTAATAGAGTCGAAAAATTAAATACAGGAAATAACCTGAATAATTCAAAATTAAAGTGTAACTTTGCACCTCCTATTTTTTATAAAGCATGAGACAGCTTAAAATTACCAAATCCATCACCAATCGCGAAAGTGCTTCTCTGGACAAATACCTTCAGGAAATCGGACGGGAAGAACTTATCAAGGTGGACGAGGAAGTGGAACTGGCTCAACGCATTCGTAACGGCGACCGCGCAGCTCTTGAAAAACTTACCCGTGCCAATTTGCGTTTTGTGGTTTCTGTAGCCAAGCAATACCAAAATCAGGGCCTGAGTTTACCCGACTTAATTAACGAAGGTAATCTGGGTTTGATAAAGGCAGCAGAAAAATTTGACGAAACCAGAGGCTTCAAGTTCATTTCTTATGCTGTGTGGTGGATCAGACAATCCATTTTACAAGCTCTGGCCGAACAGTCCCGTATAGTACGTCTTCCATTAAATCAGGTGGGTTCTTTAAACAAAATCACCAAAGCATTTTCGAAATTCGAACAGGAAAACGAACGGAAGCCTTCGCCCGAGGAATTGTCTGAAGAGTTGAATATCCCCGTTGACAAGATTACCGACACTCTGAAGGTGTCAGGTCGTCACATATCGGTGGATGCTCCTTTTGTGGAAGGAGAAGACAACAACCTGCTGGATGTGTTGATCAACGACGATTCCCCATTGGCCGACCGTTCTCTTATGAACGAATCGCTCAGTCTGGAAATCGATCGTGCCTTGTCAACCTTAACGGAACGCGAAAGCGAAATTGTTAAAATGTTTTTTGGTTTAGGATGTCAGGAAATGACACTGGAAGAAATCGGCGATAAATTCGGTTTGACCCGGGAACGTGTCCGGCAAATCAAGGAAAAAGCCATACGGCGTTTGCGCAACACATCCAGAAGCAAATTTCTTAAGACTTACCTCGGATAAAGCCAGAATAACTAAAAGTATTAAAGGTGTCGGTGTACCGACACCTTTTTGTTTTTTTAGAAAAGCGGTTTATCTTTGCCACTAATTAACATAAGCTTTATAAATATGCATTTCAACAACAAAATACTGACTATAATGGCTATTGCGGCATTTAGTTTTTCCTGTTCCCCCAAAGAGGGCAGCAAGTCCAAGGAATCTCCTATAAGAAAACCCCATCTTGAAATGACCAGCGACATGCTGACTCCTGAAGTCTTGTGGGGTATGGGCAGAGTAAGCGACATCCAGCTCTCTCCCGATAAAAAGAATGTTTTGTACGGAGTAAGCTATTACAGTATCGTGCAAAACAAAGGAAATCGGGAATTGCATCTGATAGATATTGAGGGGAAAGAAGGCAGACAACTTACCACTTCGGCGGTTTCGGAGTCAGCAGCCCAATGGTCAGCCGATGGTAAGAAAATCTATTATCTTTCTTCAGTTACGGGCAGTTCACAATTATGGCAGATGTTGCCCGATGGCAGTAAACCCAAAAGGCTGACCTCGGTCGAGGGAGGCATTGATGCCTTCCGTTTTTCACCCGACGGCAAAAAGCTGCTCTACATAGCACAGGTAAATTATGGTAAAAGGGCTGTCGATTATTATCCCGACCTGAATAAAACCAGCGGCAGGGTTATTGATGATCTGATGTATAAACATTGGGACGAATGGGTCGAAAGTATTCCGCATCCCTTTGTGGCTGATTTCTCTCACAAAGGTTTTAGCAATGTGCGTGACCTGCTACAGGACGAGCCCTTTGAGTCGCCCATGAAACCCTGGGGAGGCATAGAGCAGCTAGCCTGGTCGCCCGACGGAAAAACAATAGCCTATACCTGTCGTAAGAAGATCGGCGTAGATTATTCACGTTCGACCAATTCCGATATTTACCTCTGCTACCTGGAAGAAAACTACCGTACTGAGAATATTACCGCCGAATTACCCGGCTACGATACCAATCCTGTATTTTCTCCCTGCGGGGGCAGTGTGGCTTTTTGCAGTATGTCGCGCGACGGCTATGAGTCCGACAAGAATCGCCTGATGGTGTATGAACTGAACACTGGCAAAATGAAAGACCTAACGGCTGATTTCGATCAGGAAGCCAATTCCGTGGTTTGGGCTGACGACGCCAGGTCGCTTTATTTCGTAAGCTGCTGGCATGGCAGAGTGCATATTTACCAGGCTTTTACCGATGGCAGCCCCATCAGGCAAATCACCCGGGGTGATTACGATTTTGACGATGTCCATGTGGCCGGTGATTATCTGGTTGGATTGAGACATTCCCTCTCGCAGGCCAACGAAATTATACGAATCGATCCTCAAAGTGGAGAGATGTTTGATTTGAGCCGCGAAAACGAAGCCATTTTTAATCAGCTCACATTGGGCAGAGTGGAAGAGCGTTGGGTTAAAACCATCGACAACAAAGAAATGCTGGTCTGGGTTGTATATCCTCCGCATTTTGATCCGGCCAAGAAATACCCGGCTATACTGTATTGCCAGGGTGGCCCGCAGAGTCCGGTCAGTCAATTCTGGTCTTTCCGCTGGAATCTCCAGCTGATGGCGGCAAACGGCTACATAATTGTTGCTCCCAATCGCCGCGGTTTACCCGGTTTTGGTCAGGAATGGCTGGAACAGATCAGTGGCGATTACGGTGGACAAAATATGAAAGACTATCTTTCGGCCATCGATGCCCTGAGTGCTGAACCTTACGTTGACAGTGATCGTCTGGGCTGTGTAGGGGCTTCGTATGGAGGTTTTTCAGTCTACTGGCTGGCCGGCCATCACGAAAAGCGCTTTAAAGCTTTTATTTCGCACAGCGGCATTTTCAATCTGGAGCAACAATACCTGGAAACCGAAGAAATGTGGTTTGCCGACTGGGATCTGGGCGGCCCTTACTGGGATAGCAAAAATAAAATAGCTCAGCTCAGCTATGCCAACTCTCCCCATCGTTTTGTGGATAAATGGGATACGCCTATTCTGTGTATTCACGGCGAAAAAGATTACCGAATTCTGGCTTCGCAAGGCATGGCCGCCTTCAATGCCGCCAAACTTCGAGGTATACCGGCCGAACTGTTGGTTTTTCCGGACGAAAATCACTGGATATCCAAACCTCAGAACGCCATACTATGGCAAAGACGATTTTTTAACTGGCTGGATAAGTACCTGAAATGAAAAAGGGCCTCTTCTTACTTTTGGGTTTATATCTGAGTTTACAGAGCTATTCGCTTGCGCAAGATCAAAAGGATCTCAGGCTGAGAATTCCTTTAAGAGACTGGACTTTTTCAAAAGGGGATTTTCCGGCGACCATACAGGATGATTTTGACGACAGTGTCTGGGAAAAAGTTCGCATACCTCATGATTGGGCCATTTATGGGCCTTTTGATAAAAATGTCGACATCCAGGTGCTTGCTATTGAACAGAATCAGGAGAAAGTGGCCAGCGAAAAAACGGGACGTACCGGAGCGCTACCCTATATCGGTACAGCCTGGTACCGTTGTCGGCTTAATGCTTCCGCTTACCGGGGCAAAAGGGTGGTATTAATGTTTGACGGAGCCATGAGCAATGCCCGGGTTTACTTAAACGGAAAGGAAATAATTTATTGGCCTTATGGCTACAATTCTTTTTTTGTCGACATCAGTGATGATTTAATACCGGATGCTTCAAATATTTTGGCAGTACGCCTCGAAAATGTCGGTCAGTCTTCGCGCTGGTATCCCGGAGCAGGCTTATACCGCCATGTAAATCTCGAAGTGACTAATCCTGTTTGTGTAGATGTTTGGGGTACTGTTATCACTACTCCGCTGGTAACAGAGCTGGTTGCCAAAATTCAGTTAAAAACAACAATTACTAAACCGGAAAAAGCTAAAGAGCTCAGTCTTAGTACAGAAATCATCGACCCTCAAGGCCGTAGTCTTTTTGTGCAGAAAGACACGTTATTAATTGCCGGAGAATTTGATCAGATTATGGCCCTGGAACATCCGCAGTTGTGGTCGCCGGAATCACCGGCTCTTTACAAAGCCGTTTCTACACTGTACGAGGGGAATAAAGCCATAGATACATACAGTACCCGTTTTGGTATTCGAAGCATCAGCGTTGATGCACAAGGCGGTTTTAAACTCAACGGACAAAGCCGCAAATTCAAAGGCGTTTGTCTGCATCACGATCTGGGCCCCCTGGGGTCCGCTATCAACCGTTCAGCTCTTAAGCGTCAGTTGCTTATATTAAAAGAAATGGGCTGTGATGCCATTCGTTCTGCGCATAATATGCCTTCGCCCGAGCAGGTTGAGCTTTGTGATGAATTGGGTATTATGCTGATGGCAGAATCATTTGACGAATGGGCACGCTCCAAAGTCAGGAATGGCTACAACCTTTATTACAAGGACTGGGTGGAGAAAGACATCATTAATCTGGTTCGCCGTTATCGCAACCATCCTTCGATTGTGATGTGGAGTGCCGGCAATGAAGTGCCCGATCAATGGACAGAATTGGGAATCAAAGAAGGCAAACGCCTGCAGGATATTTTTCATCGCGAAGATCCGACCCGGCCTGTAACCATGGGAATGGATCAGGTGGCCCGGACTATTCAGAACGGTTTCGCTGCATACTGGGACGTGCCCGGCCTGAATTACCGGCTTCCTTTGTATGCCGAAGCCAAGCAACGTTTGCCACAGGGATTTTTACTGGGATCAGAAACTGCTTCCACGGTAAGCTCCAGAGGGATTTATAAATTCCCGGTAAAAGAGTACAAAAACAAACAATACGACGACGGACAATGCTCATCGTATGACCTGGAAGCCTGTAGCTGGTCAAACATTCCCGATGACGACTGGATATGGCAGGACGATCACGACTGGGTGATCGGTGAATTCGTCTGGACTGGTTTTGATTACCTGGGCGAGCCTACTCCTTACGATGATTTCTGGCCTTCACGTAGTTCATATTTTGGCATTTGTGACTTAGCAGGATTACCCAAAGACCGCTATTATTTGTACCGCAGTCGTTGGAGAACAGACGAAAACACGCTGCATATTCTGCCCCATTGGAACTGGCCGGGCAGGGAAGGCGATACCATTCCCGTGTTCGTTTACACCAATCATCCTTCAGCTGAATTATTTATTAACGGTAAAAGTCAGGGCCTTCGTCGCAAACACAACGAAGGAGATCGCCTGGAACGTTACCGGCTTATGTGGATGGATTGTGTTTATGAACCCGGCACTGTGCGCGTAGTGGCCTACAATGACCGTGGAGAGCCTGTGGAATCGGGCGAAATCAAAACGGCCGGAAAACCTAAAAGCATTGAGCTTATTCCCGAACAAAAAAGCATAAAGGCAGCTAAAGACGAATTGTGCTTTGTACAGGTTCGTATACTTGATGAGCAGGGCAATTTTTGTCCGATTGCCGATAATTTACTGCAATTCAAAGTAAAAGGTCAGGGACGTTTTAGGGCTGTCTGTAACGGTGACGCCACTTCTGTTGAACTTTTTCATCTGCCTAAAATGCGTGTATTCAACGGAATGTTGGTGGTTTTACTTCAATCCGACGGAAAAACCGGTAATATGGAGTTGACCGTTTCCGGCAAAGGCTTAATAAGGTCAAAAATTGAGATACCTGTTCATTAAAGCGACTTATGTAAAATACTATATCTCCGAAACACCAAAACACCAAAACACTTAAATCTCAACAACCATGAAAAGAGTAGCTTTTAAAATGAAAATGACTCCCGGCATGAAAGAGGAGTATATCAAACGCCACGATCAAATATGGCCCGAAATAGCCGACCTGATAAAAAAAAGCGGCGTGAGCGATTATTCCATTTTTTTGGACGAGGAAACCAATATCTTGTTCGGAATTCAGAAAGTTGAAGGGAATTTATCTTCACAGGATTTAGGTTTCAACGACATTCAGAAGAAGTGGTGGGATTACATGGCCGACATTATGGAAACCAATTCCGATAATTCCCCTGTGACTGTTCCACTGCTGGAAGTTTTTCATATGGATTAAAAAAATCGTAATAGAATGGTCAGGTAAAAGAATAATTTCTTATCTTCGTGGCGTTTTTAAGTAATAAGCATTCTTTATTCAAAACTTATATGCAATCGATTGAGCAATTCAATTTTTCCGGAAAGAAAGCTTTTGTCAGAGTAGATTTTAATGTTCCATTAGATGATGAAAAAAACATTACCGACGACACGCGCATTCGGGCAGCCATGCCTACCTTGAAAAAAATAATCAGTGATGGCGGCATGCTCATTATTGGTTCACATATGGGACGTCCCAAAAAGAATCCAGATCCCAAGTACTCGTTAAAGTCTATTCAGCAACATGTTGCCGATTGTTTGGGAGCACCTGTGCACTTTGCTGATGATTGTCAAAAAGCCGATGCTCAAGTGGCTGCCTTAAAACCCGGTGAAGCCCTGTTGCTCGAAAATCTGCGCTTTTACGCCGAAGAAGAAGGCAAACCCCGTGGTCTGGCCGATGATGCAAGTGACGAAGAAAAAGCTGCTGCCAAAAAAGTCATCAAAGAAAGCCAGAAATCCTTTACTAAAAAGCTGGCCTCTTACGCAGATTGTTACGTGAACGATGCTTTTGGAACAGCACATCGCGCACATGCTTCTACTGCTCTTATCGCCGATTATTTTGATGAAAAAAACAAAATGTTTGGTTATTTGATGAACAGCGAAGTACTGGCCGTCGAAAAAGTAATGCGCGATATTGTACGCCCTTTTACTGCTATCATGGGAGGAGCCAAGGTTTCGTCCAAAATTGATATCATCGAAAACCTGTTGGATAAAGTGGATAATCTAATCATTACAGGCGGTATGGCTTTTACTTTCATTAAAGCCATGGGAGGAAGTATTGGTAATTCAATTTGCGAAAACGATAAACTCGAGCTGGCTCTGGAATTGATGGATAAAGCAAAACAAAAAGGCGTTAAACTGGTCTTACCCATTGATTCCAAGATAGGTGATGCTTTCAGTAACGAAGCTAATACTAAATTTGTGTCGATTGATGCTATACCAGACGGCTGGGAAGGCATGGATATAGGCTCCAAGACTGAGGTTCTATTTGCCGAAGTCATCAAGAAATCCAAAACCATATTATGGAATGGCCCTGCAGGTGTTTTTGAATTTGAAAATTTCACTCACGGATCCAAAGCCATTGGCGAAGCCGTAGTAGATGCAACTAAAAAAGGTGCTTTCTCGTTGGTGGGCGGAGGCGATTCTGTGGCCTGTGTCAATAAATTCGGCCTGGTCAATGGAGTAAGTTATGTCTCTACCGGAGGAGGTGCTTTACTCGAAGCCATTGAAGGTAAGATTCTGCCCGGTATCAAGGCTATTAAAGGAGAATAAATACATTTATCATACCACATACCTTAAATCTAATATGTAGAAGAGACTGCTCCGGCCCCATGCCAGGGGCGGTCTCTTTGTTTTTTATTTAAACCGATGAAGTGGCTGTTTAGCATAATGGGCGTTTTGGCCTTGAGTCTTCAAGTTTTAACCGGTTCAGTGTCGCTGCACTTATTTGCCTTTCCCACCAACCTGATGGTATTGATCTTGCTGCTTTATCTGGTTTGGATGGATTACCGGTTTGCATACACCAAAGGCAGGCCGGCAGCCCTGGCTACTTCTTCTGCTGTGGTTTATGCCTTGATGAGCCTCCTGACCGGGATGCTTATCCTGGGATTATTTCCACAAACGGAGTCCTGGTCTCCGGCTCCCGATGAAAATAGTATAGTAAGGCTGATAGCCTATCGTCTTGGATTTTATTCTTTTAGCTCTTCCTGGATTTTTGCTTTTATCCTGGTGTATTTTTTATCTGTTCTGGCGGCTGTCATCCTAAGACGTGGCCTTGGCCTGATACAAAAATTAAAACATTCGGAAAGATGCAAAAGGGCTATCTGGAAAGATATTTCTTTTGTGCTGAATCACTTTGGTTTATGGTTGGCTGTAGTGGCGGGATTTTTGGGCAGCAGCGACGAAATTCGCTGTAAAATGATTATAGACAGGCAAGAGCTAATAAATGTTGCCTACAAAAAACCAAATGGACAACATATCCTGCCTTTTTACCTGGGTCTGAAAGAGTTTGAAATTCAATATCATCCTTCCGGAGAAATCATTAATTACCGGGCTGTGTTGTGGATGGCAGAATCTAAAGAATCATCCGGAACAGCTTCTATGCTTAGGGTGAATCATCCTCTGCGACACAAAGCTTA
Organism: uncultured Bacteroidales bacterium; assembly: GCA_964488495.1. Classification (GTDB taxonomy): domain Bacteria; phylum Bacteroidota; class Bacteroidia; order Bacteroidales; family UBA1402; genus UBA1402. The sequence goes on along the minus strand of CAZAUQ010000016.1, from coordinate 5,405 downwards.
CGATATTTACCTGAGTTCTTACGATGTTGAAAAAGGGGAGGAGAGCCAGTATGTGGTATTGCTCCTGATACGTCAACCGTGGAAAAACTTTATGTTCGCAGGAATAATTACGATGGTGTTGGGAGCCCTGTTTTTGTTTATCTCTACAGCCCGGGATCTTAAATATAAATCGCCATGAATTGGGATCATTTTGGCCTGGTTGCCTTTTTTTCGGCTGTCTGCTGGATCATGGCTGCTCTTTTTGCCTTATTAAAGGCCAAAAAGCAGGGTTTTCAGTCCGGGGTAATCTCTCGAAAGGCTTTGGTTTTTTCGGTGATCGGAATCATTGCCATTACTGTCTTTATTATGGGATTCTGGCAATATCTTGAACGCCCTCCGCTAAAAACCATAGGAGAAACACGCCTCTGGTATGCCTTATTTATGGGGGTGGCCGGATTGATCACTTATATTTTATGGCGTTTTTCGTGGATCTTGTCTTTTTCGGCTTTGATGTCCATTGTGTTTATGAGTGTCAATCTGCTCAAACCAGAAATTCACAATGAGGTATTGATGCCGGCTTTGCAAAGTGCCTGGTTCATACCCCATGTCACAGTATATATTTTTTCCTATGCTTTGTTGGGCTGTAGTTTTTTGTTGGCGCTGGCAGCATTGATTAGACCTACACAGAATATAGACAGGGCTATTGAACATCTGGTAATAGCCGGCATCAGCTGCTTTAGCCTGGGGATGTTGTTTGGCGCTCTCTGGGCAAAAGAAGCCTGGGGAAACTTTTGGTCCTGGGATCCCAAAGAAACCTGGGCTGCCATTACCTGGATAATGTATCTGTTATACATCCATTTGATCAGATTCCGTTACAAAAACAAAAAAATACTATATTTGGTCTTGATTTTTGCTTTTTGTGCCCTGCAAATGTGCTGGTACGGATTAAATTATCTGCCTGCAGCTCAACAAAGCATACATGTTTACGGATCTTAAAGATTGATTGCCATGAAACGTATAGTATTGATTATTAGCGGACTGATTATTATTGGTTTTATTTCTTTCATAATCCTTTTTAGAATGTTAAACCGGGTGCCTTCGCCAGAATATGCTGAAAATATTCGGGTACATACAATACTGAGCAAGGGCGGTTGCCTGGTTTGCCACCATATGGAACCTACATTCCCTTTTTATGAAAAATTCCCTGTCATTGGAAAAATGATTCGTCAGGACGCTGCCAAAGCTCTGGTGCAAATTGACCTGAATGAGGCAATGACAGCCCTGCAGGCAAATTTACCGATAGGAGAGGTAGCCCTGGCCAAAATTGAAAAATCAATGCTGGACAAGACTATGCCTTTGTTTAATTATTCTATGATTCACTGGGCTTCATACACCAGCGAGGCTGAGAGAGAGATTATACTGAACTGGACAAGAAATCACCGTCTGACTCATTACAGCAATGGTTTGGCTGCAGAGGAATTTATCAATGAGCCTGTTCGACCAATCGATGATTATTTGTCTGTGGATCAGGAAAAAGTAGCTTTGGGTAATTTGTTGTATCACGACACACGCCTCTCGCTCGATAATACTTTATCCTGCGCCAGTTGTCACGATTTGGAAACTGCAGGGGTTGACAACGAAGTCTTTTCGCCCGGCGTAGGCGGCCAGATAGGAACCATTAATTCGCCCACTGTCTTTAATTCGGTCTACAATTTTGCACAATTTTGGGACGGAAGAGCCGCCACACTGGCCGCTCAGGCTGCCCAGCCACCTTTGAATCCGGTAGAAATGGCCAGTGTTTCCTTTGAACAAATAATTGACAAACTCAAACAGGACAAAGCATTAAACCGACAATTTCTAAAAGTGTACCCCGAGGGCTTTTCTGAGGAAACAATTACTGATGCCATCGCTGAATTCGAAAAAACATTGTTAACGCCAAATTCCAGGCTGGATCGCTATCTGAAAGGCGAAGCATCGGTCGTATCTGAATCGGAACTCCTGGGTTATACCTTGTTCAAAGACTACGAATGTGCCACCTGCCATGTGGGTGATAACATGGGAGGACAATCATACGAAAAAATGGGCATGGCTCGTGATTATTTCGCCGATCGCAATACCGAAATCTCCACCGATGATTTGGGCCGTTTCAAAGAAACCGGTATAGAGAGGGATCGTCATCGTTTTAAAGTACCCGGACTAAGAAACATAGTACTGACAGAACCTTATTTCCACGACGGAACACGAAAAAACCTCAGAGAGGCCACCGCCGATATGGCTAAATACCAATTGGATATAATTTTGAAACCAGAAGAACTGGATGCTTTTGAAGCCTTTTACGAATGCCTGACGGGTGAATACCAAGGTAAATTGTTGAGCAATAAAAACCTGAATAAATAATGGGAGAAAAATAAAAGAAGAAGCCGTGTCGATGGATGTGCGAAAACTCCGGTGAACAAGATTTGAGTGCCGGTCTTCTTTGTAATCCACTTTGCTTCGAAAAGCACTTCCTGAGAAGTGTGGCTCGCCATTGAAAAACCTAAGCGGTGTCTCGGTGTTTCTTTTATAAATTGATGAGTTTACCAATCAAATCGACACGACTTCCGTGACACAAATATAAGAGAATAAATCTATCAGGCAATAAAAAAGTCCCGAAACTTTGTGTATTCGGGACTTTTTTATGGGTATTGCTTTATTTTTTCACCTTCTTAAGCGTTTTTAGCTTTTTCTACGATGGCTTTAAAAGCTTGGGGTTCATTCATGGCCAAATCGGCGAGAACCTTACGGTTTATTTCGATGCCGGCTTTGTGCAAAGCACCCATCAGGCGGCTGTATGAAAAATCTTCCAGCCTGGCGGCGGCGTTGATACGTTGTATCCATAAGGCGCGAAATTCGCGTTTTTTGGCTTTGCGGTCGCGGTAGGCATAGGTGAGACCTTTTTCCCAGGTGTTTTTAGCAACGGTCCATACATTTTTTCTGGATCCGAAATACCCTCTGGTCAGGGATAGAATCTTTTTTCTTTTTGCTCTTGAAGCAACGTGATTAACTGATCTTGGCATTGTAGTAATTTTTTTTGAATGTTAGCGTCATTCTTCTCAGATGATCTTATGGGCTAAAGCATTCGGTTAACTAATAAGTAATAAACAATGTAGAAATGGCATTATTTCATACCCAACAAAAAACGAACATTGCTCATATCGCTTTTATCTACCAGCCCGCTTTGGGTGAGATTGCGTTTCTGCTTGGTTGTTTTCTTGGTCAGAATATGACTCTTGAATGCATGTTTTCTTTTGATTTTACCTGTTCCGGTAAGGGCAAACCTCTTTTTGGAACCGGAGTTAGTTTTCATCTTTGGCATTTTGTTTTACTTTAAATTGTTTTTAATTGATTGTATTACAGTCCGTTCACACGGTTTTATTCCTGGTCATTATTGTTGGAGTCATCGTCGGGCTTATTTGTCGATGATTCCGGTTTCGATTTGGAAGGGGTTACGGCTACAGCTTTCTTTTTGATGGGAGCCACCATAATAATCATCCGTTTGCCTTCCAGTACCGGTAAATTTTCCACTTTTCCATAGTCTTCAAGATCATTGGCAAAGCGCAATAACAAAAGCTCTCCCTGTTCTTTGAACAAAATGGAACGTCCTTTGAAAAAAACATAAGCCTTGACTTTGGAACCTTCTTTTAAAAATTCGATGGCATGCTTCAATTTGAAATTGTAGTCGTGGTCATCGGTTTGAGGACCGAAGCGAATTTCTTTAAGAATAATTTTTGTTGCTTTGGCTTTTTGTTCTTTTTCCTTTTTTTTCTTTTGATACAGAAACTTCTGAAAATCAATAATGCGACAAACCGGAGGAACGGCGTTAGGTGAAATTTCTACCAAATCCAATTGTTGATCTTCGGCAATTTTTAATGCTTCCTGAATGTTGTAAACACCTGTTTCCACATTATCGCCTACCAATCGAACTTCTCTCTCACGAATTCTGTGGTTAATCCGGTATTGAAACTTAATATCGTCGTTTTTCATTCAAATGTTTATCCCTGTGTTGTATATTATTGATTTTTAGAAATATAACTATATAACGTTCATCATTTTTTCTACTTCATCCAAAAAATTTGCTGCAAAGGTAGTCATTTTAACTGAACCTGTATCACCTTCGCCCTGTTTTCTTATGGATACTTCTGCATTTTCTTCTTCCTTTTCTCCGACTATCAGCATGTAAGGTATTCTTTTAAGTTCGTTATCCCTGATTTTACGGCCGATTTTTTCGTTCCTGTCGTCTACCAGGCAACGAATGTTCTGAAGGCTCAGATAGTCAGCCACTTTGTGGGCATAATCGTTGAAACGCTCGCTGATGGGAAGCACAACCACTTGGTCGGGAGTCAGCCAGAGAGGGAATTTACCTCCTGTATGCTCAATAAGTACCGCCACAAAACGTTCCATAGATCCGAAAGGAGCACGGTGTATCATCACCGGACGGTGTTTGTTGTTGTCGCTGCCGATGTATTCCAGTTCGAAACGCTCGGGTAGGTTGTAATCCACCTGAATGGTCCCCAGCTGCCAGCGTCTTCCTATAGCGTCCCTGACCATGAAGTCCAGCTTAGGACCATAGAAAGCAGCTTCGCCGGTAACTATCTTAGCTTTCAGGTTCTTTTCGGCGCAGGCTTCTACTATAGCTTTCTCGGATTTTTCCCAGTTTTCGTCACTTCCAATGTATTTTTCGTGGTTGTCGGGATCACGCAGGGAAATCTGGGCTTCAAATTCCTGGAAATCCAAGGCTTTAAAGATGATAAAAATAATATCCATCACCTTGAGAAATTCATCCTTGAGTTGATCGGGACGGCAAAAAATATGGGCGTCGTCCTGGGTAAAACCTCTCACTCTGGTCAGACCGTGCAATTCTCCGCTCTGTTCGTAACGATAAACCGTGCCAAATTCAGCAAAACGCAGGGGCAGGTCTTTGTAAGAATGGGGCTGAAAGCGGTAGATTTCGCAATGATGAGGGCAGTTCATAGGTTTCAGCAAAAATTCCTCTCCCTCTTCGGGAGTATGTATGGGCTGAAATGAATCCTTGCCGTATTTGGCGTAATGGCCCGAAGTAACGTAAAGCTGCTTCTGACCAATATGCGGGGTAATGACTTGTTGATAACCGAATTTCTTTTGTATACGTTTCAGGAATTCTTCGAGCCTGCTCCGCAATTCAGCACCCCTGGGCAACCACAAGGCTAAACCTTGTCCCACTGATTGTGAAAACATAAACAATTCCAGCTCGCGGCCAAGCTTACGATGGTCTCGTTTTTTGGCTTCTTCCAACAGGAGGAGGTATTCATCGAGCATCGTTTTTTTTGGGAAACTGATACCGTAAATGCGGGTAAGTTGCTTGCGTTTTTCGTCACCTCTCCAATATGCACCGGCAACGGTTGTCAGTT
>CAZAUQ010000015.1:37384-40451 GCA_964488495.1 uncultured Bacteroidales bacterium | reverse complement strand
AAGGTGAGTTTCCAGTATTTGACCAGCAGATTTTGGTTGTCTTTTTTGAAAAGTTCGGTTTCGACACTGCTGAGCTCCAGTTCGCCGGTGCCCAGTTTCAGCAGGAGCTCTTCTTTGTTGAGGCAATTGCAGTTGGTCAGCAAGACCTGAATATTGTCGGAGTCGGCCGGCAGGCGAAGCTTATTGAAGAATTCGTTGAGCAGCTCTTCGCCTTTTTTCAGATGTTCGCGGTTGTCTTTGCGAAAACGGGCTTTTATTTTGGAATGAGCTTTGCCGGTGGTGACAAATTTCAGCCATTCATATTGGGGGGTCTGGCTGTCGGACGTGAGGATTTCCACCTGGTCGCCGCTTTTGAGCACATGGCTCATGGGCACCAGCTGATGGTTGACTTTAGCCCCGATGCAACGATAGCCCAGTTCGCTGTGCAGTTCAAAGGCAAAATCCAGGGCGGTGGCTCCCTGAGCCAGGGTTTTGATTTCTCCCTTGGGAGTAAAGACAAAGATCTCGGACGAAAACAGGTTCATCTTGATGGTGTTCAATACGTCCAGGGTATTGGGCTCGGGGCTTTCGAGTATTTCTTTTATGGTCAGAATCCAGTGGTTGAGCTCGTTGTCCTCTTCGATTTCGCCCACCTTATATTTCCAGTGAGCGGCAAAACCTCTTTCGGCAATGCTGTTCATGCGGGAACTGCGGATCTGGACCTCGATCCAGTCGCCGGTAAAGCCCATAACCGTGGTGTGCAGGGCCTGATAACCGTTGGCCTTGGGATTGTTCACCCAGTCGCGCAAACGGTCGGGGTGGGGCTTGTAAATGTTGGTGATGGTGGAATAAATATCCCAGCATTGTTTCTTTTCAAGGGCGAGCATGTCCTTTTCGTTCTCAAGATGTTCGGGAGCATCGAATATGATACGGACAGCCAAAAGGTCGTAGATTTCTTCGAACTGGATGTTTTTAGTATTCATCTTTTTCCAGATGGAATAAGCTGTTTTTACTCTTTCCTTGATATAATACTTCAAATTCAGTTTATCCAGTTCGTGTCGTATGGGTTCAATAAAGGAATGGTAGAGTTCTTTGCGTGATTCGGCCGTAAGGGCTAGTTTTTGCTTGATTTGCTCGTAAGCCTCCGGATGTTCGTACTTGAAACTCAGATCTTCGAGTTCGGTTTTGATGCGGTTCAGCCCCAGGCGGTGAGCCAGGGGAGCATACAAGTACATGGTTTCGCCGGCAATTTTGTATTGTTTGCCCGGCGACAGGGCGCTCAGAGTCCGCATGTTGTGCAGTCGGTCGGCCATTTTAATCAGGATCACCCGTATATCTTCGGACATGGTCAGGAGCAGCCGCCTGAAATTCTCGGTTTGAGTGGAAGCATTCTCTCCGAAGATTCCTCCCGAGATTTTGGTCAGCCCTTCCACTATAGAGGCAATTTTGTCGTTGAAGTTGTTGCGGATGTCTTCGACGGTAAACTCGGTGTCTTCTATCACATCGTGCAACAGAGCCGAACATATGGAGGTGGAACCCAGGCCGATTTCGGAACAGCAAATGCGGGCCACGGAAAGAGGATGCATGACATAAGGTTCTCCCGAGCGGCGTTTGACACCCCTGTGGGCATTGTAGGCAAATTTAAAGGCTTTGGTAATCAAATCCACTTTTTTGCGGTGGTTTGAATTCAGGTAATCGTTGAGCAAGAGATGAAATTGCTCAAGGATTTTTTCTTCTTCAGGAGTTGTTGCCTGTATTATGTCCATAGCCAGCCTCAGCGTAAAGATTTATGCGAAATTAATAAAAAAGAGACTGTCTTGTACAAACTCTCTAAATTAAAGATTAATAAATAAGCAGGCGTTGCCCGATTTGCAACGTTGTGCTCCTGAGGTTATTCCAATTTTTAAGTTTTTGAACGGTTACGTTATGTCTCGAAGCAATTACCGAAAGGTTGTCGCCTTTTTTTACCCTGTAAACAATGGCGTCGCCCGGCGCTCCCTGTCCCGATTGAACTGAAACCAGCCTCGAAGCCAGCAATTCCTGCTCTTTGTAGCGGGGAATGCTGTCCTGCAATTCTGTAAAGACGGGTGAATACTCCATGGGCAGATAGAGTATACCGGCTTTGGAGGCCGTACCGTGAGCAATATCGTTGCGGAAATGCGGATTCAACAGTTTTATTTCCTGCATAGGAATTTGACAGACTTCGGCAATTTGCTGGAAGTGCATGTTTTGATGAATCATAAAGGTATCAACCACAGGAGGGAAATTGTTTTGAGCCGGGCAAATACCGTGTTCGGCGTAATAAGTCATCACATAATTGGCGGCAATGAATAGGGGCACATAGCTGCGGGTTTCTCTGGGCAGAAAGTAGTAGATATCCCAAAAATTGCGTTTTCCCCCCGAACGGCGTATGGCTTTGTTTACGTTGCCCGGGCCGCAGTTGTAGGCGGCTATGGCCAGGTTCCAGTCGCCAAACATCGAATAGAGACTTTTCAGGTATTTGACGGCGGCATAAGTCGATTTGAGCGGATCCCGTCTTTCGTCGGTGAGGCTGTTGATCTGGAGCCCGTACATTTTGCCGGTGGCGTACATAAATTGCCACAAACCGGTAGCGCCGACTCTGGAAACTGCCTTGGGATTCAGGGCCGATTCAATGACGGGCAAATACTTGAGCTCAATGGGCAAACCGCTCAGGTCGAGTGCTTGTTCAAACAGTGGAAAATAATAGACCCCGGCTCCCAGCATGGCTTCTACCTGCATTCTCCTTTCGTTCAGGTAAAGGTCGATGAAACGCTTTACAATCCTGTTATAGGGCATTTCGATGATGTTGGGCAAATCCATTAGCCGTTGGATGTAGGTCAATTCGGGAGTAGCAGAGCTGTCTGTAAGGCTGGACCGGCAGTCCTGGTCAAAAATCAGCAGGGCTTGCCGTTGCCATTCGTAAATGAGGCTGTCGGTGTTGGCATCGAAGTGAAAAGAGGGATCCAGGCCGGGATCGTCGAAATAATGGCTGGAATCCATTTCGATGAGAATTTTAAGGCCTTCGCTGAAGACGCTGTTTTCGATTGAATCGGGATTTATTTCCTCA
>CAZAUQ010000015.1:0-37284 GCA_964488495.1 uncultured Bacteroidales bacterium | reverse complement strand
TTTAAGGCCTTCGCTGAAGACGCTGTTTTCGATTGAATCGGGATTTATTTCCTCAACCGGTACGTTCTCTTCTGCCAACAGGCTGTCCTGTCTGCTTATACCCGGGTCGGGCAGGCCGTCTGTTTGTTCGGCCTGTATTTTTTTTGTGAAAATATTTTTAAAAAACTGTCCGGACAGGCTTTGTGTAAACAAGCCCAAAACAAGCAGCAGGTAGATTATTCTTTTCATAGAAGTTGGTTGTCGTAAAAATTAAAACCTGAACGTACAGGACACTCCCAGGGCGTGACCACCCGAAGGGGCCAGTCTTATGGGTTGCAACTGAAAACTCAGGTCGGGGCTGACGTCAAAATCGAACAATTCGGCATCGACATAGGCATCCAGGATGCAAACCAGATAAAAGCCCACGGCTCCGATGATGCTCAAATCGCGTTGCCGGCGAAAGGTCTGTTGGCGGTTTTTGAGCACCGTCCGCAACTGCGATTCGGTATAGGAATAGCCCGGAGGCAGCAAATCCAAAAAACTGTTGGTCTCGGGATTGTTGTCGCTGATGTCGCGGTAGGCATTGGTATAGGCTACGTAGTATTTGCCGTTCCAGTCGATGGCGTATGCCAGGCCGACGGCTCCCCCGGCCACTATGGGCAGTTTCCAGTATTTACGGTTGTAAAGCTGTCCCAGTCCCGGACAGAGGGCGGCGTACCACAGGGCTTTGGAGGGCAGGGGCTTAAATAGTTTTCGTTCCGGCAAGGCGGCAGTGTCGGTATTTACAAAGCTTTCTATGTCGGGCCGTAAAATGAGGCTGTCCGTAACCTGGATCTCGTTTGCTCTGCTGCGGTAAGGATCGTTGGTGAATACAGAAGAGAGACTGTCTGCTTTGATAGCCGTGCTGTCCTGTGAAACGACGACCGTGTCGTCCTGAGCTGTCGACCGGCAAGCCAGACAACAAAACAGCAGCAGTACTATGATTTTGGCGAAATAGCCCATCTTCTTTTTATCAATCCGGTTCAGGTCTTGGGAGTTCAGCTAAATAATTTATCAAGACTGAGCAATATTTCTTCCAGCTTTTTTTCGGAGGCAAAAGGTATGCTGATGCTGCCTTTGCCCTGTTCGTTGATGCTGAAGCGTACTTTGGTGCCCAGTTTCTGCGAAAGCTGCTTTTGCAAGTCCCGGTATTCTTCGGAAGTCTTGCGGGGAAGAGGCTTTTTGAAATTTTCCGATTTGCCGCTCTCTTCGTCCCGGACCAATTCCTCGACCTTGCGCACCGACAGGCCTTGTTTCAGAATTTGTTCGTAAAGAGCCAGTTGCATTTCGGGGCTTTTTACGTTGATCAGCGCGCGGGCATGCCCCATGTCGATGGTTTTGTTTTTGAGGCCCATCTGAATTTCGGCCGGCAATTTGAGTAAACGCATGTAATTGCTGATGGTGGTTCTCTTTTTGCCTATGCGCTCGCTGAGTTTTTCCTGGGTCAGCTTGTAGATTTCGGCCAGTTTCTGGTAGGCCAGGGCGATTTCGATGGCGTTTAAGTCTTCGCGCTGTATGTTTTCGATCAGAGCCATTTCCATCATCAGATCGTCTTCGGCGGTTTTGATGTAAGCCGGGATTTTGCTGAGCCCTATGGATTTGGAGGCGCGCACCCTGCGTTCTCCCGAGATAATCTGGTAGTAGCCGTCGTCCATTTTGCGCAGGGTGACGGGCTGAATAATGCCGATTTCCCGAATGGAAACGGCCAGCTCTTCGAGGGCTTCGGGTTCGAAATCGGTTCTGGGTTGTTCGGGATTGGGCCTGATGAGTTCCAGCTCAACTTCGCTGATGGACGATGAGCCTACGGTTTGAATGTCGTCGGTGCTGATCAGGGCATCCAGTCCTCTTCCCAGTTTGTTTTTTATTGCCATACTAGCTTACTTGTTTTTGCGAATAATTTCCAGGGCCAGTTGAATGTGGTCGATGGCTCCTTTGGAGTCGGCATCGTAAAGCATCACCGGCTGTCCGTGGCTGGGCGCCACACTCAGGGTAACATTGCGTTGAATGACCGTTTTGAACACCAGGCCCTGAAAATGCCGGCGTACCTCATCGGCTACCTGTTTGGCCGAACGCAGGCGCTGGTCGTACATGGTCAGCAAAAAACCCTCAATTTCCAGGCCGGTGTTCAGGCGGCTCTTGATGATCTTGATGGTATTGAGCAATTTACTGATGCCTTCCAGGGCGAAGTATTCGCATTGTACGGGAATCAGCACCGAGTCGGCGGCAGTCAGGCAATTGACAGTGATCAGGCCCAGGGAGGGGGAACAGTCAATCAAAATATAATCGTAGGAACTTTTTAGCGGCTGTAACACGGCGGACAAAATCTTTTCCCGGTTTTCCATGTTGATCATTTCCAGCTCGGCTCCTACCAGGTCAATGTGAGAAGGCAAAACATCCAGGTATTCGATGGCGGTTTTTTGTATGCCTTCGGCAGGGCTTGCCCCGTCAATCATGCATTCGTATATACTGGTGCTCACCTGTCGGATGTCTATGCCCAGTCCGGACGAAGCATTGGCCTGAGGGTCTGCATCAACCAACAAGACCTTTTTTTCCTGTACAGCCAGCGAGGCTGCCAGGTTGATGGCGGTGGTGGTTTTGCCTACACCGCCTTTTTGATTGGCTAAGGCTATAATTTTCCCCATAAACGGAACCAGATTTTTTAAAAACGCAAAGATAGAAAAAATAATTGTCTTAGTCTTTTTCTTTGTGCAAAATCCATGCCGCTTTCCTTTAGGTTGTTTTAAGTCAAGTAGTTGTAAATCAGCTCTGCTGTTCGGGCAGCAGCTCCGGGTTCGCCCAGTTTTTTGCGCATAAGGTTGTAATCCTCTTGTATTTCGCGGTAATAGGAGGGGATATATAAAATTTTGTCCAATTCATTTTGGAGTTGTTGGTAGTTGTATTCATTGGCCACCAATTCCACCACTACTTTTTTTTCGGCGATCAGGTTGACCAGCGAAATAAAAGGAGTGCGAATCAGGTATTTGCGTCCGAATCTATGCAAAAAACCGGCTATCCTCATGGCGTAACAAACCACCTGAGGCACTCCAAACAGAGCTGTTTCCAGAGTGGCTGTGCCCGAAACGACCAGTGCGGCTTTGCTCTGTGCCAGCAAAGCATAGGTTTCGTCGTAGACAAGCCGGCAATCGTAATTCTCCACGTAGGAGGCGTAAAAGTCTTTATCTATGCCCGGAGCTCCCGCCAGTACCAGCTGGAAATCCGGGTAAGAGGCAGCTGCCCGGAGCATCAGAGGCAGGTTGTCTTTGATTTCCTGTCGACGGCTGCCGGCCAGCAGAGCAATGATGGGTTTTTGTCCTAATTGATGCTTTTTGCGCCAATTGTCCAAATCGGGTTGACTTTTTCTAAAGGCCTCTACGCTGTCCAGACTGGGATTTCCCACATAATGAACTTCGTATTTTTTTTGAGCAAAATAGGACTTTTCAAAAGGGAGTATGGAATACAGCCGGTCGATGTCGCGGCGGATGTTGCGTATGCGGTAGCTTTTCCAGGCCCAGAGTTTGGGCGATATGTAATAATGTATGGGGAGCCCAGGTCGCTTTCTTTTGATGTACGCAGCAATGTTCAGGTTGAAGCCCGGATAATCAATTAGTATGAGCACATCGGGCTGCCAGCTCAGGATGTCTTTTTTGCAGATTCTCATGTTGCGGAGCAGGGTCCGGGCGTGCAGGACAACGGGTATGATGCCCATGTAGGCCATCTTTTTGTAATGGATGAGCGGCTCTCCTCCCAGAGCGGCCATTTTGTCTCCTCCCAAAAACCGGAATTCGGCCTTGGGGTCTTTTTCGACTAAGGCTGCCATCAGGTTGGCGGCGTGCATATCGCCCGAAGCTTCACCGGCAATCAGATAGTATTTCATCGGATCAATGATTCAGTGGTTTGAAGATTCAACGGCTCAGGAATTCATCGGCTCAAAGCCCCCAGGTTTGCAGTTGGCTGATCAGAGAATGGCTGGTGGCATCGATACTGGAGGGTACTACCGAAATATAGCCCTGGCGCATAGCTGACAGGTCGTTGTCGCCGGCTTCTTCTTCGAGGTTGAGAAATTTGCCGGTCAGCCAGTAACGTTTGGCGTTGTTGGGATGCGAACAGGGAATAAACTCTTCGACCCAGCGGCCCTTGCCCTGGCGGCAGATTTTGGTCCCTTTGATTTCGTCGCGGTTGGGAATGTTCACGTTGAGGCAAATGCCGTAAGGCAGGCCTTTGTCGAGCACTGCCTGTACGATGTTGCGAATGTGGGGCAGGGCAGGCTCAAAATTGGCTTCCGCTTTGTGGTCGTCTATGGAAAAACCTATCGAAGGATAGCCGGCCATGCAGCCTTCGAGCACGGCTCCCATGGTTCCGGAATAATGGATGGCTATTGAACCGTTAAAACCGTGGTTGATGCCGGCAATAATCAGGTCGGGTTTACGCTCGTCGGTCAACAGGTTCAGGGCAAGCTTGATGCAATCTACCGGCGTGCCGTTGCTTGAATATTGGACCAGGCCTTCTTCTTTTGATACCAGTTTGCAAGTAAGGGGTTCTTTCAGGGTAAAAGCCGTGGACATCCCCGAACGTTCGGTTTCGGGGGCCATTACCAATAAATCTCCCAAAGGTCTCAAAACATCGATCAGGCAGCGTATTCCTTGGGCGAGAATACCATCATCGTTCGAAATCAAAAACAAAGGTCTCATAAGCGTAATACAAAGTATAGGCGCAAAGGTAGTCAAAAAAAAACGTAGATTATTTTGTGAGATCCGAAAATTCGCCGTACTTTTGCAGGCCAATTCTCTATGGTTTTTTATAAGATTTTAGTTCATAAGGAATTAAGTTCGAAGACCTTGGGATTTGTTTATTTTAAACGATAATTAATTAACAATTAAAATCCAAAGAAGCAGTGGACAGTTTGAGTTACAAGACCATTTCTGTTAACAAGGCAACGGCACAAAAAGAATGGGTTGTAGTTGATGCAACCGATCAAGTGTTGGGACGTTTGGGGACGAAGGTTACCAAGTTGCTGAGAGGTAAGTACAAACCAAGCTTTACACCCCATGTGGATTGTGGTGACAATGTCATCATTATCAATGCGGATAAAGTCAGGCTTACCGGTTCAAAATGGAATGATCGCATTTATTTGCGCCACACGGGATATCCGGGCGGGCAAAGAGAGTTTACTCCGGCAAAATTAATGGCCAAAGATCCTTTAAGTTTATACCGGAAAGTGATTAAGGGTATGCTTCCCAAAAACCGTTTGGGCGAAGCTGTTATCAACAATTTGTATGTGTATGCAGGAAATGAACATCCTCATCAGGCACAAAATCCGAAGGCAATCGATTTAAACTCACTTAAATAATTATGGAAGTAGTAAATGCAATAGGAAGAAGAAAGGCAGCGATTGCCCGTGTATTCGTTACTGAAGGAAACGGAACCATCAGTATCAACAAGAAGGACCTGTCGGTGTATTTCCCCTCCGGTATTCTCCAGTATGTGGTTAAACAACCACTCAACAAATTGGAGGTCGACGGAAAATACGACATCAGCGTAAGCCTCAGAGGAGGCGGTTTCAAAGGACAAGCCGAGGCTTTGCGCCTGGCCATTTCCCGCGCCCTTGTCAAAATCAATCCCGACGATAAGCCTGCTCTGAGAGCCGAAGGATTTATGACCCGCGACTCCCGCATTGTGGAACGCAAAAAACCGGGTCGTCCCAAAGCAAGGAAAAGATTCCAGTTCAGCAAGCGTTAATATTTTGATACCACTGCTCAATAATAAAGAAGCGTTTAGTATCTAAATGGTCAGGACTTCCGGCTTAGGCCGAGAACTACCGGACGATTGAATGAGCCCCAAAAGAATGTAAACGAAATTAATTAACCATCATGTCAAGAACGAATTTTGATCAATTACTGGAAGCCGGAGTACATTTCGGACACCTTAAGAGAAAATGGAACCCCGCCATGGCTCCGTACATCTTTATGGAACGTAACGGCATCCACATTATAGACCTGCACAAAACAGTTATTAAACTGGACGAGGCTGCCGAGGTAATGAAAAATTTTGCCCGCTCGGGAAAGAAAATTCTCTTTGTTGCCACCAAAAAACAGGCCAAAGACATTGTTGCCCAAATAGCCGGTTCCGTCAATATGCCTTATGTTATCGAACGTTGGCCGGGAGGAATGCTCACCAATTTCCCCACCATCCGCAAGGCTGTAAAGAAAATGTCAACCATCGACAAAATGTCTACGGACGGCACTTTTGGCAATTTGTCCAAAAGAGAACGTTTACAGATTGCACGCAAAAGAGCTAAACTGGAAAAGAACCTGGGCAGTATTGCCGATTTGAACAGATTGCCTTCGGCTTTGTTTGTGATTGATGTTCTGAAAGAACAAATCGCTGTTCACGAAGCCAATCGTCTGGGTATTCCCGTTTTTGCCATGGTCGATACCAATTCTGATCCTTCCAACATCGATTATGTAATCCCCGCCAACGACGATGCCACCAAATCTATCGAAGTTGTAATGTCGACGGTTTGTGCCGCTATTGCCGAAGGTCTGGAAGAACGCAAGGTGGAAAAAGCCGATGCCGATGCAGCAGCTGCCGTTTCCGAAGACGAAGAAGGCGCCGAAAATGCAAGTCGCAAGGAACGTCGTTCCAAAGCAGCCCGCAGAGAACGCATCCAAAAAGAAGACGAGGAAGCACTGAAAGCCAGGGTAGCTTCGAAGTTTATGAAAGATGACGACGAATAATCAACTCATGCTTCGGTTTTTTGGCTGGCAAGGACGATTTTTAATATTTTAAAGAAAGAATAAGTATGGCAGTAACTATGGCAGATATCTCGAAGCTTCGTACTATGACCGGAGCCGGGATGATGGATTGTAAGAATGCGCTCACCGAAGCGAACAACGATATGGAAAAGGCGATTGAAATCATTCGCAAAAGAGGTAAGGCTATTGCTGCCAAACGCAGCGACAGAGATGCTTCCGAAGGTTGTGTCCTGGCCGGTTGCAAAGAGGGTTTTGCCGCCATTGTAGCCTTGAAATGCGAAACCGATTTTGTGGCCAAAAACCAGGATTTTATAGCTTTAACTAAATCTATTCTGGATTTGGCTTTGACTGCAAAGATCGAAAGCCTCGAAGCGCTGCAAGCCGCTATTTTAGACGGCAGAACAGTGACCGACCTGGTTACTGAACGCAGTGGTATTACCGGTGAAAAAATGGAGTTGGGCTATTACGAATACGTAAAAGCTGCTTCTGTGATGGATTACATACATCCCGGAAACAAGCTGGCAACCATAGTTGGTTTCAACAAAGAACCCGAATATCAGGTAGCCCGCGACGTAGCCATGCAAATAGCCGCCATGAATCCGGTATCGCTCGACAGAGCTTCAGTGCCCGCCAAAATCGTAGAACAGGAACTTGAAATCGGCCGTGATAAAGCCCGCCAGGAAGGCAAGCCCGAAAACATGCTCGATAAGATTGCACAGGGACGTCTGAACAAATTTTATCAGGAATCTACTTTAATGGAACAGGCTTTCATCAAAGACGGTAAAATTTCGGTAACCCAGTATCTCAAGAGTTGTGACAAAGATTTGGCTCCCGTAGATTTTAAGCGTGTTACGCTTAATCAGGAATAAATTTTGCTAATCATAAATAAAAATGGTTTCCGCTTAAAAACGGGAACCATTTTTTTTGTAATCCCCTTTAAGAGAGTAACCTGATTTTTGCAAATAAAGTACGATTTTATCGCGGACATCTCCTTGCAGCAAAATTTCGTCGTCTTTGGCCGATCCGCCTATGCCTAAGGCGCTTTTCAATTGCCTGGCCAGCTCCAGAAGTTCCTTTTGGCTGCCCTTGAATTCACTTATAATGGTAGTGGGCTTGCCGTTGCGTTTTTCGAAATGGATGCAGAGCTGACCTTTTTTGACCACGTTTACTGATTGTTCACCTGAAGTTTTGACCACGTTTACTGATTGTTCACCTGAAGTTTTGGCCATGGCAGCGAGGCGTTCTTTCCAATCTTGTGAGGGCATAGGTTTTGATTGTTAAGTTATTAGTATTTACACAGTCCTGCCGGACTTTTGACAAAAGTAAACTGCATTTGTGAACTCACAAAATTTTGTGAGTTCATTAAAATTATTTATTATTTTTGCATCAAATCTACATTTTGTATTGAGTATGAACGAAATAAAAAAGGGATCAACTGTTCCTGAACCGACGCTCAGGCGACTGCCCTGGTATCTGGCTTTTCTTAAAATGGCAGCAGCCCAGGGTGAAACCCGTATATCGTCCACTCAGATTTCAAGAGCTATCAATGTAAGTGCACCTCAGATTGCCAAAGATCTTTCCTGTCTCGAAATCAGCGGCAAGACCCGCATAGGTTACGATGTACAGTTGTTGATCTCCGTGCTTGAGGAATACCTGGGTTTTACCAAGGTGCATAAAGCCTTTTTGTTCGGTGTGGGCAACCTGGGAGCTGCCTTGTTGCACGACAAAGGGCTGTCGCAATTCGGGCTGGAAATTCTGGCCGGCTTCGATGTCAATCCCTGGGTGGTCGGCACCGCCATACAAGGCATACCGGTCCACCACATTAAGGATTATCCCGACATTCAAGCCAGCACCAATGCCTCCATCGGTATATTGACTGTCCCGGTGCAAAAAGCCCAGGAAGTGGCCGAACAAATAGTGCAAGGCGGTATACGAGCCATCTGGAATTTTACTCCTTTCAGGATTCACATCCCCGAAGATATTGTCATTCAAAACACTTCCATCTATGCCCATCTGGCGGTTATGTTCAACCGAATGGAAAACAAGCTCTGACAAGGTATGAAGATTATTGCTGTCGGGATGAATTATCTCCCCCACATTCAGGAATTAAACTCGGAAAGGCCCGAGGAACCGGTTCTTTTTATAAAACCCGATTCGGCCCTCTGTTCCGATAGACAGCCTTTTTTTCTACCCGATTTTTCACAGGAAATTCATTACGAAACCGAATTAGTGGTGAAAATAAGCAAGTTGGGCAAAAATATAGCCGAAAAATTTGCTCATCGCTACTACGACGAAATCAGCCTGGGCCTGGATTTGACCGCCCGCGATTTACAAAGAAACCTGAGAGCCCGGGGCTTGCCCTGGGAAATCAGCAAGGGCTTTGACCAATCGGCCGTAGTAGGACATTTTATTCCCAAGGATCGTTTTGAAGACATTCAGCAATTGCATTTCAGGCTCGATCTGAATGGAAAAACAGTGCAACAGGGCTATACAGCCGAAATGTTATTTGGGGTGGATCAGATTATAGCCTACGCCAGTCGCTTTTTTACCCTGAAAACCGGCGATCTGTTTTTTACAGGCACTCCCTGCGGAGTGGGGCCTGTTCACAAAGAAGATCATCTCGAGGCCTGGCTCGAAGGTGAAAAGATGTTGCATTTATGGGTGAAATGACAATAGAGTGGCTGAATTTGCGTTTGTTCTCTATTGGATAGCATCGAAATTACATGAAATTATATAAGGCGATTTGGATCTTTCTCTTTGGCTGTATGTTTACAGCTTCTTATGCATACAATCTCGACTGGCATTACAGCCTTTCTGCCGGGGGCGGCAGGCTGTGGTCTTTCGAAGGAGCCGTGCAGCCGGAGGATGTGGGTCTTCCGCTTTATTCAGAGACTTATCTGCCCGAACCGGGCATACAAGGCCTGGAGATAAGATTCCCGGTGTGGGAAGAAATCAAAGGCAAAGACCTGCAAGCCTATACCTCTCTTTTGAATAAGTTTCCCGACAGCCTGGAATTGCATATCAACAAAGGAATTCAGCGCAAAGAGGCTGTCTGGGATGTATACTTTTATCCATTCCTTCACAAGAACGGACGTTATTACCGCCTGCTTTCTTTCGAATGGGCATATATCAGGGAGGCTGCAACAAGTGTGCTGGAAAAAGACCAGCAGCAAGACATTTCCAATTTTGTTTCTATGTTGTCGGACCAAGCTTCACAGGTTTCGCCGGGGTTGCGTTATGCCGTAAACTCCAGGCTGAGCAACGGTAAATTCATCAAGATTAGTGTCGAAAACACGGGCATATATAAACTCAGTTTCGATGACTTGCGCAAAATGGGCATCGATCCTGCCAAAGTGCAGCTTTACGGTTACGGAGGGCAGCTGCTGCCAGAGGATTTCACTCAGCCCTATGTGGACGATTTGCCCGAACTTTCGTTTTATAAAGATGAGGAGCAAGGCTACCTGTTGTTTTACGGTCTGGGGCCTTTATCCTGGAATTACGAAGCCTCCAAAGGGCTGTTTACCCGTCTGAACAACCATTATTCCACCAAAGGCTATTATTTTGTCGGAGAACGTTCCGAGGGGACCAAACCCATAGAAGAGCTGGTCGCACCTGCCCGGGAAGCCGACTCCGATGTCAGGGCATATTCTGCTTACAGGCTGCACGAAAGGGATCTGTATAGTCTGGGTGCCACAGGCAGGGAATGTTATGGCGAAGATCTAATGAGCAATACCGATTTAAGTCTGAGCTTTACTTTTGATGATATCCTGAGCGGAGAACAGGCCAGTATGGTGGCCGAAACGGCCGCACGCAGTACATTGTCGGGATCCACCCGTCTATACGTCGACAACAGCTATCTGGGTTCGATGAATTATTCGGCTGTTTCTTCCACAGACTCTTATACCTACGCCCGGGGCAGCAGCCTGTCCAAAACCTTTTTGCCTCAGGGCAATACTGTCGCTGTAAGGCTGCAATACAACAACAATGGCGTAATACCCAAAAATGCCCATCTCAACTATGTGGCTATCAATGCCCGTTGCCGTTTGGTGTTGAATTCGGCCTTTATGGCTTTCAGAGATCCCAAAAGTCTGGGCGCCGGCAAAGTCAGCCGTTTCTGCCTTGAGTCTGCCGACGCCTCAACCCGTGTGTTTGAAATTGGCAAAACAGGCAGCATGAAGCTGGTGCCCGGAGAACTTAAAGGTACAGAATATCAATTCATTGTTTCCACCGACAGTTTGCGGGAATTTGTGGCAGTAAACCTTAAGGGAAATTTTCCCAAACCGGTCATAGAAGGGCAAGTGCCTAATCAGGATTTGCATGCCTTGACGACTCCGGATTTTATAATCATTACGCATCCCGATTTTATTGCCGAAGCCCGGGAGTTGGCTCAGGCTCATCGTGACTACGATCAACTCCGGGTGTTGGTGGTCACCACCGAACAGGTTTACAACGAGTTTTCATCGGGCACTCCCGACGCCAGCGCATATCGTCGTTTCTTGAAAATGTTTTACGACAGGGCAACAAGTGCCGCTGATATTCCTCAATCTCTCTTGCTGTTTGGAGACGGTGTGTACGATAATCGACTGGTGACCGCTGCTTTCTCATCGGGAATTACGAGCCCCAATAAGATTCTGACCTTCCAGTCCAAAGAGAGTCTCGAAGGCACTTCATCGTACGTTACCGACGATTATTTTGGCTTTTTGGACGACAACGAAGGAGTGAACCTGCCCTACGACAAAATGGATATTGGCATAGGACGTTTCCCTGTGCGCAGTAAAGCCGAAGCCAGGATAGCTGTCGACAAAACCTTGTCTTACATCAACAACAGGGACAAAGGCACCTGGAAAAACCAACTCTGTTTCATTGGTGACGACGGGGACAACAATACCCATGTGTCTCATGCCGATAAACTGGCCGAATCTGTCAAAAGCAATAATCCGGAATTTATGGCCCACAAGATTTTTGTGGATGCTTATCAGCGAGAAACCAGTTCTGCAGGCACTACAGTACCGGGTGCCAACAAACGCCTGGCCGAATTGCTGAGTTCAGGGCTGTTGTTGCTCAATTACAGTGGCCATGGTTCTACCACCACCTGGGCCAGTGAACAATTGCTAACGATCGCTGAGATCAAAGAAATGCAAAACAAGCGTTTACCCCTCTGGGTAACAGCTACCTGCGATTTTTGCCGTTACGACGATGCTGTAACTTCGGGCGGGGAATATATTTTTCTCAACGAGAAGGGTGGTGGCATAGCTTTGTTTACGACTTCCAGAGTGGTGTATTCTGGACCTAATTATACCATCAACAAAAGTTTTATTGACCATATTTTTGCCACCGAAAGTGGCCGCCGACTGAGCCTGGGCGAAGTGATGTGCCGTACCAAACAGTCGGAGTCGCTCAAATACGATCGCAATAAGCTGAATTTTGCTCTGATAGGCGATCCGGCTCTTAAACTGAGTTATCCCGAATTCAAGCTGGAAATAACCCAGGTCAGGGGCAGGGAACTACAGGCCGGGGTGTACGATACACTCAGTGCGCTGGGCACAGCCGAATTCAGCGGTCGGGTACTGCGTCACGACGGGAGTGTTGCCGATGATTTCGAAGGGCTTGTCTATCCTACCGTGTATGATGCCGAAGATTTGATAGAGACCCTGGGCAACAGCGGTAACGATGTCTTTAGGTATTACGACCGCAGCAAGGTTTTGTTTGCCGGCAAAGAGCAGATCAGCAAGGGTGAATTCAATTTCCGCTTTATTGTGCCCAAAGACCAGAGTTATTCCTACAAACCGGGTATGATAAATTTGTATGCACACAACACCGAAGGAGATATCGAAGCTCAGGGCGTTTTTAAACAATTCCTGCTAGGCGGCACCAACGGCGCAGCCTTGCCCGACAGTACGGGGCCACGGATTCGGTTGTTCCTCAACGATACCACCAGCTTTGTAAACGGAGGTAAAGTAAATACCAGCCCCGGCCTGATTGCTTTGTTGCAGGACGAAAGCGGCATCAACATGAGCGGCGGTAGTTTCGGCCACGATCTGGTATTGACCATCGACGGCATGGATCGTCATATCCTGAATAATTATTACGAATCCGATTTGGGTTCAGGTAATTCGGGACGTATTATCTACAAACTGCCTGAACTTGAAACAGGCCGGCACAGCCTTAGTCTGAGAGCCTGGGATTTGCAAAACAATTCCTCGGTGGCCACCATCGATTTTCAGGTGGTCAGTGATCTGAGCCCTCAGTTGCAGGACCTGAACTTTTATCAAAACAGCGATAAAGCCTGGTTTGCCTTCCGTCACGACCGCCCGGCAACCTGGATGCAGGTGGAGTACAGGGTATACGATATCTGGGGCAGGTTACAATGGCGTAAGCAAGTCAATATGATGAATTCCGACAACAGCAGCCAGGAGCTGGAATGGAATTATGTGGGCGAAAATGGCAAAAGAGTCGAAAATGGGGTGTATATTTGCAGATTATTCGTAGTAAGCGGTGACAACGAACAGGCCATTATTGCCAAAAAAATTATGGTAGGCCTGCAATAAAAAGCCCCTTGCAGAGTTAAAGAGTAATAATTATACAAAGTTTACAAGATGGTAAAATATGTCAGCCCGATCGGGGTAGTAATAACGGCAGCATTGTTGTTTTTATCAATCAATCTTAGTGCAGAAGAAGACTACAACCCCATCATTACTTCGGTGCCTTCATTAAGCATTGCTCCCGACGCACATGCTACCGGTATGGGTGATGTGGGCGCTGCCACCGAGCCCAATGTGAATTCGCAATACTGGAATGCCTCCAAGTACGCGCAGATGGAAAGCCCTGCAGGCTTTGCTCTTTCTTTTACACCCTGGCTCAGCCAGTTGGTGAACGATATTAACCTGACCAACCTGACGGGTTATATGAAAATCGGCGAGTTGCAATCGCTGAGTGCCTCGCTTCGTTATTTTTCCCTGGGAGAGGTTGTTCTTAGACAATCGCTTGGTGATCAAGGCTATG
The DNA here is from genome assembly GCA_964488495.1 of uncultured Bacteroidales bacterium. Classification (GTDB taxonomy): domain Bacteria; phylum Bacteroidota; class Bacteroidia; order Bacteroidales; family UBA1402; genus UBA1402. The sequence goes on along the minus strand of CAZAUQ010000015.1, from coordinate 23,512 downwards.
AAATTCAGCCTTACGAAATGGCGCTGGATGTAGCTTATTCCCGTATGCTTTCGCAATATTATTCCATGTCGGTTGCCCTGCGCTACATCTATTCCGACCTGATGAGCGGTGACGATCCGGCCGGAAATGCTTTTGCTGCCGATATCAGCGGTTTTTACCGCAGGCCTGTATATTTTGGACGTGAGCAGGGCTTCTGGGCTTTCGGCTTTGATGTGTCCAACGTCGGTACCAAAATATCGTACGACGCCCAAAACACTTCTTATTTTATTCCCACCAACCTTCGCCTGGGAGCCAGCGTGAAATATCCCTTCAACAGCTACAATGCCATAACGGTGGCCGCTGATGTCAATAAACTGCTGGTGCCCACTCCGGTGGATTCCACCGAAATCACCAATGACATCTCTTCGATGGTGGGCATTTTCAGGTCTTTTGGTGACGCCCCCGGAGGACTGGCCGAGGAATTAAGCGAAATCAACTGGGGAATAGGACTGGAATATGCCTATGACGAACAATTCTTTGTGAGGATGGGATATCATTTCGAAGATAAATACAAAGGCAACCGCAAGTATTTCACTTTTGGTTTGGGATTCAAGATGAGCATGTTCAGTATTGACGCTTCTTATTTGCTTTCACAGGCTCAAACCAATCCGCTGGACCAGACCCTGCGTTTTACGCTGGGCTTTGATATGGAAGGCATCCGAAATCTTATTGGCCGATAATATGCAGTTACGGGTTGGACAAGGTTACGATGTACATCGTCTGGTAGTCGGGCGCGAATTGTGGCTGGGCGGAATTCTTATTCCTTTCGAAAAAGGCCTTTTGGGACATTCCGATGCCGATGTGCTCATCCATGCCATCTGTGATGCTTTGTTGGGTGCTGCCGGCCTGAGGGACATCGGTTTCCATTTCCCTGATAATGCCGCCGAATACAAAAACATCGATAGTAAGATTCTGTTTAAAAAGACGATGGACTTGTTGGCCGAAAAGCATTGGGAAGTGGTAAACATCGATGCCACCATCCTGGCCGAAAGGCCCAAAATCAATCCCTACATTCCTCTGATGCAAGCTTGTCTGGCCGAATTGGCTCAAGTAGATAAGGAGATTATTTCTATCAAGGCCACCACTTCCGAAAAAATGGGTTTTGTGGGACGCGAAGAAGGCATGGCTGCCATGGCGGTAGCTCTTATTGGCCGAAAGTAAACACCCAGCCTGCTTGCAGGCAATGGGCTATATAATCGTTCATACCTGCCTGATACTGAACAAAAGCCTTGTGCTTCCCCGTATTATATTCCAAACGACTTCTCAGCACCAAAGGACAGTCTCCATTCCTGGTCCAGCCACAGTAGCCCCCAAATCCGTTTTCCCAGCTTAAAGTGCCAAAATCCAGTTTTAACTTGGCCGCATATACCGGCGCATCGTTTTGGTAATTGTTATTCATCTGGTAACAGAGAAAACCACCCATAGCTACCAGGCGGATATTTTTAATCAAACCGGCCTGCGAATTATAAAGATCTTTGGCGAAGCTCAGATCGAAGTAATAGCCTGGAGTATCAAAAAAGCGGGCGCCTCTGCTCCGGCTGCTCGAAGCTGTTTTGAGTACGATTTCGCCCAAAATCTCGGGAGCATAACGCTTTTCGGCCAGAAGGCGAAATTGGGTGGCCAGGTAAAAATCTCCGATAAAAACCAGTTCTTCGGCCTCTTCGATGAGCGAAGCCCGATGGTCGCGAATTTCACGGCTGGTTCTGTAATGTTCACCCAGCACTCCCCAGGCGCTCAGAGACAAACGACCGGGAATAAAAACATAACTCAGGCGGGTGGAAAGGCTTTGGGTTTGTTCCCCCGGTCCCCAGAACAGGCTGCCTGAAAACTCCAGTTGATGATTGTCGCCGATGATGCCGTCGTAAAGCTCCGGCACAGGCAGAGCGTTGGGCCCGAAAAAGGCCGGAGTATAGGTCATATAGTCTGCCCAATCGAGCTTCTCGTCGTATTGATGGACTTGTTTCCACCAGTCGGGGATGGGCTGGGCCTTAGCAGTTTGAAGGCCAACCAGAAGTCCGAAAAAACCAACGAAGCAGAAACAGGTGGCCCGAAAAGCCGGGAAGTGCTTCTTGAGGATGGAGTGCAAACCATTAATGAATGAGTTAACACAATTGATTAGAAAACACGCTATCGGTATTAAGCCGGAAAAGGGAATAAGCCTGAAGTTGGCTTCAGGCTTATTCCCTTTATTGTTTGTAATTACAAAAAGATCTGTATCGATATTCATTTTTTAGAGTGTACGCTTTATTTTACTTGCTTGACGACTTGCTCAGTTTTGGCAAAAAGTTTTTTCCCAATGGCAATCAAATCGTAATTGCGGATAAAACCCGAAATGGCCGCCACTACAATCACAATACGGGCAATAAAAAGCACCAGAGCCACTGCCAGCAAAATAAACACAATTTGAATGGCCAGAACACCAATGGCATCGCTGTCTCTGGTGGTGCTGCCGTCGCTCCACTTGGTGATATAGGTGGTCACCTGCATGGAAGCGGCCGCACCCAGCAAGGCTCCAGCCACAGTAAAGAGAGCGTATCTCAAACCGCTGTAAATTTTGGCTTCCACTCTACGCTTGGAAATCATATATCCGTAGGGACGTAGTGCCAGAATATACAGACCTATCCAGATGAGGCACCAGATGGCCGAGGCGCGCTTGCTGCGAACATCTTTTGCCGCATCTCTGATCTTGTCTTTGTGGAATTCTTTAAGGTTCATTTTCTGAACCGATTCCAGATTTTTGTTGACTTTTTTGAGGCTTTCTTCGTATCCTTTTCTGACCTCTTTGCTCAGGGTATCTATGGCTAACTTTTCCTGATAGTAGTTGATGCTATTTTCGTAGGAGGCAATGCTGGTGTTTTGACTGGATTTGATTTGATCTTCGGTCCAGTTTTTTACCTTGAGCAAATCGTCTTTCTCTTTGTTGGCCTGTACAAAGAAGAAGATAGAGACAATAAAAACACAGATCACTATCCACCAGGCAAATTCCCAATGCCGGGTTTTGGACCAATTCAACACATTACGCATCCAATCTACGTAGCCTACGAACTCTGTGTCTGAGCGGTCTTCGATGGATTCGTCCACCTGGTTGAGCAAGGCTTCCATTCTGAGGGTCTCGTCCATGCTGGTGGGATAAAAATCATCGTCTTCGACTTCTTTGCCTTTCTTCTTTTTTTTGGTTGCCCTTTTGGGTATGTCAAGCAGTTCCAGAAACAGCTGTTCCGCTTTTTCGTTTACATTGTCTCCTTGTTTAATGTCTTCTTTGCTGAAGGGCGTGTAGCCGGAGTTCAAGGTTTGTCCTTTTTTGGGATCTTCGTCTTGTTTTGCCATTGTTTGTGTTTTTCTAAAATTAGGTATTAAAGTAAATAAGGCAGAGTAAAACTTATCTCCAGTCGATAGTAACATTGCGGAATTCTACCGATCCGAATTTAGCAAAAGGCAGTTTGATCACCGATAATTTATCGACCTTGGCAGGCAACACTTTGTTGCGAAAAGCATATACCTGCTTGACGGTGACATCGGTGAGGGCTTCCCAGCTGTTGCCGTATGCAAAGTTCTCGTCTCCCTGGTTATCGTAGGCCAGAAGGTTGTTGAGGTAAATCTGCTGATTCACTTGGAAATTGGTTACTTTGATGGTTAATTCAAAAGTTTGAGCGGCCCTGTTGCCAATGCAGGAAACAAATTCCACTTTGATGTCTTTCGAGGGGTTGTTTATCGTAACCTTGGGTTTTTCTTCTTCTTTGGGTGCTTCTTCTTTGGGTGTTTGTGTTTTTTTGCGTTGCACGGTGGTTTCAAAAGGCTGATTGCCTTCTTCCTGCACCTTGAGGCTGCCTGAATTTTCGCCGGTTCTGAAGGGATCGTCGTCTTGGGCAAAGCTTGTACAGGCAATCAGCAGTGCTGCCAGACAGAATAGTATTTTTTTCATAGGGCTATTTCTTTTTATAGTAGATTTTTTTGGAAACGAAGTCGTTACCGAATTTAAAGCGGATATCTATGTAATTGCTGTCGTCTTCGTAGCAATTGAAGTCGTTGAATTTTACTACCAGCAGATCGCCCTGATAGATGGGGTTGAACTGATCGGCGCAATTGGATGAAATCCTGGCTTGCTGCGAGGTGGTAATGCTGCGTTGATTGAGTACCAGCCGCACACTGACTTCGCCGGGTTTGTTGCCCACCTCCTCTACAATGATGTTTTTGTAGGCTTTGCGGTAGTTGTTGCTCAATTGTTCAACCTGGGCGTAGCGGGGATCGTCTTTGGTGAATTCCTGCAGAAAAGCTCTGAGTTCATTCAGGGTTTTGTCGATGAATTCGACACTGGGAATGGTATTCAGGTCGTCAGCGTATTGTTTGATACGGGCATCCAGTTCGGCTTCGTGAGCCAGAAAGGCCTCAACCATGCGTTTGAGTTCCAAATCGGAGAAGGGGTACTTAACGTGGTAGTGGTAAGTACTGCTTTTGCTTTTTTTGTCGTAGATCTTTTCCCAGTAATAATCGCTGGCCTTAGACAGGGATATCTCGTTGATAAAGGGAATGTTGGCGGCTTTGGTGTTGATGTACGACTCGTATTCTTCGCTGCGTTCCCTCTGTGTATCGTTCAGGCTGGTTTCCCTGGTTAGGATGGTAGATTCCGATAATACTCTGGAGGCAACCGAACCCGCCACCTGAGCCTTGAGCTGGCTCAGGATCATGGTTTTGGCACTTTCAATATCGGAAGCTTCGGCCGAAACCACCAGATAGCCCATCTCGGCTCCGTTCACCCAGGTTGGTTTGGACTTGTGGCTTTTTTCTTCCACTTTCTGTGCCATGCCCGGCAGAGTGCAGAGCAGCAGGATCGTTAAGATGATTGTTTTCATAACACTATTTTTTATTCAGCCAGCCAATCCAGGTTGTGCTCGCTTTGTTCCATTTTTTCTTTTGCTTCGAGCCGGATGCTTTGATCTATTTGTTCGAGCATTTGGAGAGATTTCTCAAAGCAGGACACGTTGTTGTTGAGCAGAGGTATCGATTCCAGTTCGATCACAGCATCGTAATACATATTGCGGGCAATGAGCGATTCGGCTTTTTTGAGTAAGACATCGCATTCGGTATTGTAATAGGCTACAATTTTATCCTTGCCTCTGACGATAAGATTTTTCAGCCTGGGATTTCTGGCCTGCAAAGAGCTGACAGCTTTCAGTAATGCCTTGTTTTCGTTTTCGGCGATGCCTTTGAGTACTATGGATTCTTGCTGCAGAATGGTCTTTTGGGTAACATCCACGATAAACAAATACACTTCAATCTCCACCACAAATTGTTGAGGAATGGTAGTGGTGACGTCTTTGGAAAGCAAGCTCACACGGGGTACCAGCAAAAACTTGCCCGATGAAGCTCCCAGGCCGTTCAGGGCGACTGCCTGGTTGAGCCGGTTGAATAAGATGTTTGAAGCATCGGTTTTAAGATCGATGTTTTGAGGTATTTCCACCTTGATGGCAATACGGCTTGCTTCGTTAATTTCCTGGGCAAAACTTGCCATAAACGGCAAGATAAGACCAAGCAAAAGGGTGCATATCTTTTTCATATTATTTTTCTCCTAAAATCAACCATACTTCTCCTAAACCCCTTTCGTAGACCTTGCTTTGAATGTTGAAAGGTTCGGCTTTGAGCATGGAGCCCAGGCCGTTGATAAATCCGCGTGCATCGATGGCACGTTCCTTGCCGAAAGACGTTTTAAACAGGGGAATACGCACCTGTTCGTAACGTATGGTGTTCTCGGTTCCCGATACTCTCGAAAAGCGGCTGTTCACCGTATTGTCGTCCATCCAGACATCCATAATGTCGCCCAACATGCCGGTTTCGCCCATATACTCAAAGTCGGTTTCGAAGTTCACGTCGGCGTTGTCCCATACCCGGAGCACTACCACCACTTCGCGACCGTTGGTGAAAATGTCGTCAAAGTGATTTTGCAAGGCTGTGGTATAATCGTCCATATAGTTGAGCACTGCTTCTTCGAGCAAGAGCCCTATGGAGGCAGAACCCGAAGGTTTGCCGTCGCCGGCGACCGCTGTGATCACCTTGTTGGTATAGGCGTCAACCGCGCGCAGGTTGTAGGTAATGAAACGCTGAGGCCCTTTGATCTTGACCGAAAAGTCGATATCCATAATGATGTCGGCCTGAGCTGTACGTTTGAGTACATCGATGGGTGATTCCTTTATCATACTGCCCGAGCTACTGCTTTGCAGCATGGATAATTCCACATTCGACTGGGCTATAGATTTCAGGGTCTGTTCCAGGTCTTTGAGCGGGAAACCACGTTCAGCCATAATTTTGGAGAGTTCCGAAATAACCAGCCTGAGTTCTTCGCTTTCGGCGCTTTTAAAGGCTTTGTTGTAATCGGAAATGCTGCGGGTGTTACCTGCCTCGTCGGTGTATTCCTGGGTAAAAGCATTGCGGTCACAATAGCTGTCGCTGGGGACAACCATCAGTATGGGTTTTTTGGCTTGCCCCGAAACACTCAGTATCGTGGCGGCCAGTGCAAAACATAGTAATAGGGTACGCATATCGGATGGATTATTGAGTTAAAAACCTTGGCCTAATTTCTTGACTATGCCTTTTTCTTCCATGTAGCTGCGCAAGTTGTTGTACATAACCTGCACATCTATGGCAATTTTGTAACCGCCTTTCATCTGAACGCGGTATTTTCCCGAGGGTGGCTCATCGGTAGTGCGGTTTACAAAACGCAGGTAGGCTCCTCCGTTGCCTTTTTTGTCGGGATAGGCAAAGAATTCCTGGAAAAAGTCTTCGTGGGTTTCTTCGTCACTGAGTTTACATATGGCCGGAGTCTGGTTGGTATGTCCGCTGCCGGGTAATCCCGAAAAGAGGCAGGCAGCCACGGCGTCTCTTTTGGCTTTGTTGATGGCCGCTTCCACTGTCTTGTCGTAAGCCCAGATTCTGAATACTTTGGTACCATCCTGGCCAACCCCCAACACCTGCACTTCGTAACTGGCAGCACTCTTGAACATTCCTTTGTTGACAGCCCGGGCGTTCTGAGCTTCCAGCCGGAACACAGCCAGACAAAACAGAGCGGTCAACATTACAGCAAATAGATACTTGGTTTTCATAATCATGTTGGTCTAATGTTGGATAAAATCATATATGTCTAAACATTAAAAACAAAAGCGGACACCCAGGGCAGTCTGCATGCCGTTCATATCGCGGAATTTACCGTCGCTGTTGGATACGCCTTCCAGGGATTCATAGACAGATCCTTTACCAAACACGGCATTATAGCTTAGATTCCAGAACAAATACACCGGATAATAAATGTTGAGCTGTGCCCGTAACCCGCCTTGCAGGACGTAGGCGTTCAAATCGGAACTTTCGTAAGCATCGTCGCCATCGAAACTGTAGGCATCTACTCCAACGCCGGCAAAAGGATAGATTTCAAAATTGGGGATACGTAAGCCGTAACCGTAGCTCAGAAGGTAGTTCAATGCGCTGCCGTCAATGTTGAGTGCCACAGATGTATAGGAACAGAAGCCTTTGGCGGTGTGATTCTCGTACGAAAGGTCTGCGTGAAATCCTCCATTGACGGCAATTCCTTGCGGAATGTTGTTGAATCCCACTCCGAGGGAAAGATTCAGGTCTTTTTTCTCTACCAGGGTAAGCCCTTCAACCACCCTGCCATAACCGGCAATCTTGGTGAACTCCGATTCGGGGCTCTCGCCGGTAGCCACTATGCGGTTGTCAGCCACATTTTTGGTGGCCCGTAAAATGCCTTTACGTACCAGTTTAATGCTGCCGTCGTTTTCACCCTTAAAACCGTAGGCAAAAAAGCGCAGGCCGTGTCTGACGTCTTCTTTGGTGCCGATTTTGGCTCTGATGGGGCGGAGGCTGGTGATGGGAGTGGTGACCACGAAGTCTTCGTTTTGTTTCTCGATCTTATAATTCAGATCGTTGTAAATTTGCTTATGCAGTTCGGTGAAAGCGTCCGTAAGGCGTTGCTCGTCTGTTTTTTTCTTGTCTCCCAGTACTCCAAGTCTTTTATTGGCCTCAATGCCTGTGGAAACGCTTTTATCGCTTAGGCTTTCCCGGCTGACCAATTCCACGGGTATATTCCAGGCTTCGAAAGCGGCTTTTTTTGCCTGTTTTTCTTCGGCGGGCGTGTTTTCGTCCAGCCAGTACTTGTCGTAAAAGGTATCCAGGTCTTGTTCGTCCCAGTTGAGTTTGTATAAATAAAGGGCAGAGGTGGCTTTCCAGTAGAGTTCGCGGCTGTCGCCCTCACCGGAATATTCCTGACGCAGATTCGTTACATCGTAGACCATCAGGTAACTCCGGCCTATCAACTGGCTGCCGGCATCGCGGACGGTTTCCACTTTTAGGGTGCCGCTCAGGCGCATATCCACATCGTGGGCGCTGTATTCCCCTCGTTCAAATACCCGGTCCAGATTCATACTGCCGTCTGCCTGTCGGTTGAAAATGTAGGCTACTATTTGTTGGCCCGCCTTTTGTCCGTTTAGCAAATTGCTGATAAGTTCAGTGCGGTCGGGTGCTTTGGGCAGGCTGCTACCCTCATAATAGTAAGTACGCGATTCCCCGATCTTAATAGCTTGCAGAGCAATTTCATTGATGTCGAAGCGGCCGCCCAATCGGGCATTGTTGATGTGTGCAGCGACCTGGGTATCGTAAGAATCGCCGTATTCCACGCGGATAATACCGGCGGAATTACGGGTGTAGCGTTCTTCGGGAAGCATGTTTTCCTGAGCCGCTTCCTGACTCATTAACGGGAACAGGTTTGCAGTGAGCAGCAGTGTGAGTAATAATCTGTATATGGTTTTCATAGTAGGGGATTCCTGAACAATCTTGGTTTAGATACCTGTTTGTTATACAACTCGGTTGGCGGGCTTTTTAATGCCCGTCAACTGAGTTTGTCCTCTGCGTTCAATCGCCTTGGTGGGCAAGAAAAAATCAGAATTTGCTCATTTCTTCCTCGAAGGTGCTTTTGAATTTCTCGTAGTTGTAGTCAACTTTTAAAATTTCCTGGCTGGTGGCGCGGTTGTTGATGTTTTGCAATACCTCGCTGGATCCGTATTCCAGGCAAATATAGGATTTATAGTTGCCTTGCTGGGTTTTGGTCATTTTTTCGCAAACTACAATAGCTCCACTCAGGGTTTGGTTGACTACTTCGCGGGTCATACCTTCGTAATTGTTCAATAATTCTTCTTTGTTGTTGAAATTCCCCGATTTTACATAATTGTCGGTGACGGTCTTGATGGTGGTGTTGATGGTGGCGGCCAATCCCGCACGAGCCTGGCTCATGGCCATGTTCTTGGCGGTCATCTGGTTCATGCTTTCACCTATGCCAGTGTAACGGAAGGCTTTGTTGGTGCTTTGAAATTCGGGACCGGAACAATAGGAAACGATTTCGATTTCACCATCGTTTTTTGGGGTGATTTTTTTGGAAGAACCGCAGGAATAAAACAGCATGCCGGCAAGAACACCGAGTCCTAATACTTTCAAGATAGAAGTTTTCATAATTTTTGAATTTAATGGTTGATAATAAAGTAAATGCAATTATTCTAAGATGTCTTTTTGTAAATTAACTGAAACCTGAGAATGATCGGTGGAATAATCAAAGACCATATCTCCGTTGGAGGCCATCAGTTTTATAAAATTCAAATCGAACCATACAACCGCCATTCCTACTTTGATACCCGAAAGTGCATCAATGCGATAATTGTTTCCGGGGATTTGAGTTATGGATATGGTACTGTTGTTCGAGATTTTTACTTTGTCAAAGGAAATGCTTTTTTTGTCCACGGTCAGGATGGATATAATACCTTGGGCGTTGCGGACGAAATTGATGGCTCCGAAATTCTTGTAAATATTGGGGCAGGATGTTTTGAAACCCGGATTGTTTTTATCGAGAGTTTCTTGTACAGATTTGCCGGTGAGGCTGATGCCCATATCTTTGACCATTTTGCAGGCGGCAAACAAACCGGCCATGGCGGGATCGGTTTTTTCTCCTATGAATTTGGCCGATTCAGCCTTGAACAGCCCCGGGATATCCAGCGTAGCTTCCGAGGCAAAAGCCACAGGTTGCTGATTGCCGGCTATAGCCAGGGCGTTGTTGATCATGCCCGAATACAAGATTTGTCCATCGGGAGCAATGAATAAACCTTGCTGTGATTCTTCGAGTTGTTCTCCTGCGTGTTGGGTCGACAGTTTGTTGCCATCGGGCGAGAATACTGCCGAAAAGGCTGTATGGATGGTTTGAGGCAGTTCGTCCAGCCCTGCTTTACTTAGCCAGAGCAGGCGGCCTTCGGGGGAATAACCTGCCATAAAGAGGTCAGATTTGCCTTCGGGCGCCAGCAATTTATTGCTCCCCGCCTGCAGTTCTCCGGTGAATACTCCGGCTACCACAATGTTGCCCGAAGCCTGACAGTCGACCGACATTCCGACGGCATTGCCTGACGAAGTCAGTATGTTGGCCCACAATACTTTGCCTTCGGGATTGAGTTTGGCTACAAAGCAATTGTGTGATTTGTCGTTGCCTGATAAATTGATTCCCTCCAATTGTACTGCTTCGGCAAAATAACCGGTCAGCAGGGCGGATCCGTCGGCCAATAGTTTGGCATTCTTGCGGAAACTGCCTTTGTAGCAACCATTTTCCGAGAATTTATCCCATAGCCCCGACAGAGAAAGGGCTCTGCCCTGAAGGTTGGCTATTTCGTGAATAACCGGTGTTGCATTGCTGTATTCGGGCATAGCTACTCCTACGGGTGCATTTATAAAAGTAGGATCGGCGATCACGTAGCGCTGGTTGTTGTATACCAAATGGTTACCGCTAAACGGGGATTTAAAGGCTACAGCGGTTGCCATATGTCCGGGGTATTCCAGACCGACTACGTTGAGCCCCAGCAATTCCCGAACCAGATAGGAAAATAAGACCGAACGGTCTTCGCAATCGCAATAGGGATAATGCAAGACTTCTTCGGCAAAGAAATACTTTTCGCGGCCGAATTGCTCAGGATCGGTTTTATAGGCAAAGGCTGTTTGCACAAAGCGCAGGATAAAGTTGACGGCCTGAACTTCTTCCATTTCGCTTACCACAGGCTGCAGGGCAGTATACAAAGCTTCCCTGGATTGTACCGACATGGGAGCATTGAAATAAGTTTCAAAAGCCAGCAATGGGTAGTATTGGAAAAAGTCGATCAGGTCGGGGTCATAGCTGAGCTTAATGTCGTAGGTTTTACCTTCGAATTCAAACTGAACCTGTCTTTCGGCTGTTTTTCCTCCCAGATTCATGGGAGAATTAATGCTGAAGCTTATCGGTTTGCCGCTGCGGTAATCCTCTTCGTAGGTATAAAGCGAATTATTCTCCAGGTCGGGGAAAATATAATAATTGATGCCTTCCAGGTTTAAATAGGCTTTTTGATAGACCTGGTCCTGAGTGGGAACAAGCAGGGCAATGGCCTCATCGTTGAATCCCACACGCAGGGAATAGCCCGAACGTAACATAACAAACCAGGTCATCAGCCTGGCCGCATTGGCATTGGCCGGATAAAGGCTTTTGGAAAAATACTGGCAGAGCAGCATGTAGGCATAGTCGTTTATGTTGAGCTCTTTTTTGGCTTCGAGCAGACTCTCGACGGCCGGAGTATAATTGCTTTCTGAAATTTTTTCCCAAAAAGCGCCAATGCTTTCCTGACTGAGGCCTTGCAACACAAAAGCCCTCATGGCCGGATCGTAGGGAATGGCCAGGCTGCGGTTGTAGAAATTCAGGTTGGCAGTTCTGAAATTGGAGGCTGTCTCTGCAGGTTTGCGAACCGGTTCCACCACTGTCGGCAGGGGCTCCGGTTTTAGATTTTCGGTACGGGCGGCAGTAATGGTCTTGCTTTCAATTTGGCTGTTCTTGTCAAACACCGGGCTGGTTTGGGGTTTGGGTTTGGCAGGTATTTCTTTGGCGGCAAAGGCTGAGTAGTTTTCCCATTCTTTTTTAAGGTAATCTGCCCATTCCTGGTCGCGCTTGGCCACGTAGGCAGCGTATTCCTTGCGCAGGCGTTCCATTCCTTCAATTTGCTCTTGTTCAAATTGTTTCATTTTTTCCTGTTCCTGTCGGATGTATTCCTCAAAACTTTGAGATTGTGCCTGCAACACCAGGCAGAGAAACAGTATTATGCTTAGAATAGGTGTTTTCATGTTCGTATGGTATTAAATTAAACCGACCCCTTAAACAATCTTTTTGAAAATTACAAAACTAATAACAAACAGGATGCAATAATACAAAAAAATGCGAACAGCCCTCTATTTTGTCAAAAAAAAAGAGTGATTTCCTGTTTTTTTTGACCTGTTTCATGAATCCGGCAATAGAGCGGCAAAAGCAAGTTTATATTTATTGGAACTTGCTTTTGAGAAAAATTCGTTGGAACTGGCTTATGAGAAAAATTAACGGCCTGACGACAAAAGAATACTATTTTAAGTTAACATCCAGATAAACCGAATGACGCCCGTAAGTGTTGTAAAATGGTTTGAATAGTACACTGTCAATCCTGAATTCCAGGCCGGCAGGGTCGCCCGTAACAGATTTGCTGATATCCCTGGCATCAAGGGTGATTTTGCGCCAGTCGGTACGGGCTTCTTCTTCCTGGGCAGCCAACAGGACAGGGCCGTAAAACAAGCTGGCGATGTTTTGTTGATCCATCACCGGCTCCAGGTAAAAACTGAAGGGCATACGCAATTCCACGACGTCTCCTTTTTTCCACTTACGGTCCAGACTCAGGTAAGAGCCGGGTTCAGCAACTGCCTTGATTTCCTTACCGTTGATTGTTATATAATAGCCTTTGGTAGCCCAACCAGGCACCCGTACCTTCAGTTCAAATTTACCTTTGCCCTCAATGGTGAGGCTGGTCTTGTCTTCGTTGGGGTAGGAGGTGCTTTGTTTGATTGTGATTTTACGCTCTTTCCATTGCAGGGTGGATGCCACGAAGAGATTGACATACAGGGTTTTGTTGTCGGTACTCTTGAAATAAATGGAGTTTTGCAACTTAGTGCTGCTCTCAAGCGCAGTGCCGTTGCAGCAGGTGAATCCGTCCATGTGAGGATTGCCAAATTGCTTTACAGAGCCGGGTCTGAGAGGCACGTGGTAGGTATTGGCAGGAGCATGCTCTGCCACCGAAGCCAAAATATGGTTGTATAAGCCGCGCTCGTAATAATCCATTAACTCTGCCCGCTGATTGTACATAAATAACTCAGCGGTCAGTTTGAGCATATTGTAGGTGGCGCAGGTTTCGTTTTGTCCGCCGGCAGCAAAGCCGTTTTCATAAAGCGAGGAAGGTTGGGCGGTGAAACATTCGGCATTGTTGGGATGGCGGGCTCCTGCTACACCTCCTATGCTGTACATGTAATCACCGGTGACTATGTTCCAGAAATTATCGGCAATATGGAAATATTCGGGGGCCTGCGAATCGCGATAAATTTCCAGGGCTCCCACTATTTGGGGAATGTGTTGATTGGCATGTAAACCGCGCAGGCAATCTACGTTTTTGGCCAGTCCGTGGCTGTGGTCGGAATCGCCGTAGAAGAGTTCAATATTATCAAACAAGCGAGCCGTCTGCAGATAGCGCACTTGTCCGGTGATGCGATACAATCTGGCCATGGCCTCGTTCATGCCTCCGAACTCGCCTGCAATATACTGGTTCCACATACTAATCAGCGTTTCGGTGGACAATTTGCTTAAACGGGCATACACCCAGTCGCCCATACCTTTAACTATATCCAGGGCTTTTTGGTTTCCGCTGAGTTCATAAATGTCCATTAAACCGACCAGAATTTTATGCAGAGTGTAGTAAGGTGCCCATACTTGTGTATTGGATCCTCCGTAGGAGGCTCCATTTTCGAGCATTACGAACTGATCGGGCGGATAAGCGCTGATAAAGCCTTTACCCCAGTTCCAGTAATCAGTGCGGATGCCTTCTTCGCTCAGATCGGAGTCGTAACCGGTCTTGCCCGCAGCGGGCGGAACAAGACAAGGATCGGAGACCTGAGGGGCTCCCTCTGTTGGTGGATTTCCCGATAATTGAGCCAGCTCGTAGAGGGTATTGACCATATAGTCCATCTTTTGCGCAAAGTTCGCCTGCAGCACAGCATCGTGGGCTGAACCGGAATATGCCTGGGCAAGGGCCGTCATGTAATGGCCCGTGGCGTGACCGCGCAGCTTGGTTTGTTGACTGTCCCATACACCCAGGGGTTCAGCCCCGTCGGGTTGTGACTGCCCGAAAGCATTGCGAAACATATAGAGGAAATTGTCGGGATTGGTAGCGGCCAGCCCATCGAAGAATTTATCGCGGTTTTCGATGAATTTGGTATTTTTTTGTTGATAATCTGTATTCAGTGTCACCCGATCAAGCGGAAAGACTTCCAGTCTGCGTTGGGGGTTGTTTGGCTTTTCGTGCGCCTTTACGGTAACCAGAGCTTTGGGCTGCAGTTCTGTGCCCGATACTTTACCGCTTACTTCGTATGTGCCGGGTGTAAGTACCTGTGAGTTATCTGTTGGTGAGGGCCAGATTACTCTGACATCAGGCCCTTCTATGCCGTTTCCGTATATTCCTTTTACAAAACGCGGCAAACGCGGTAGTTGGCCGACCACAGTTTCGACTGTTATGTCCGGCACAGCGGTCAAAAAGGCGTTGTACAGCTGGGGAGTTGTGGATGGAAATACGGGTAGTTCACGATTAGGTTCTCTCCTTCCTCTTCTGTTTTCAGAGAGCTCTTTGTTCAATGCAAGGGCATGTATCCAGCCTATTTGCCATTCATTCAATGGTATACGATAAAGCCGGAAATCGTGCAGGGCCGCATTCAAAGGTGTATTGACGGCTGTCAGAGATTTTCCGATCAACAGCATGTTTTCTTTCCCTGTTTCCATATCAAACAAATCAGCCAGGCTTGTTTCCACGTTTTGTACCTCGCCGGCCATTTTCCCGTTGACAAACATCCTCAGCCTTTTGGATGACAAGTCGACTACAAGTGCAAGATGCTGCCAGGCGTTTAAGGTTAAAGCCTCCGAATTCAATGTATACGTTTTGGCAGTTGTTTGCAACTGAGCCTCAAAAAAAGCTTTTTCTCCATTTCCGGCCAGAGCAGCCAAGAGATGTGCAACGCTGTTTTTACCGAAATCAAAAAACACCTGTCCTTTATTGGCCGAACGCGGATAGATCCATCCGCTGATACTGAGCGATTCTTCGCCAGACACAGATTCTCCGGGCACCTTTATATAACTTTGTGCCTCTCCGGATAAGGATAACACACTACTAAATAGGGAGTCTGCTATAAAGGCGAAGCCCTCTCCATTGATACTGCCGTGTAAATTGTTGCGTGACCAGTCGTTGGCATCGCTTTTAAATGTATATCGGGCAATTAAGCCGGTTTCTCCTATACCGTCCAAAATCTGATCTCCGTTTTGAGCCATTAAGGTGGTGGTGAATAAAGCACAAAAGCCAAGAATAAGTCCGGGGATTCGCATAGTTGTTATCAAGTAAAAGTAATTTGAGTCTTTAATAAATATAAAAGAGAGACAATTTTCTCCGTTGTCAAAATTAGAGATAATATCTTGGCTCTTAAAACTGATTTCTGCCAATATCGTCCCTTTTTATAGCAAATTCGTGAATTGCAGCAAAGAGTCTGAGTGGTGTAATGTATGGAATGCAGACAAACTATTTTAGTTGTCTTTTTGAGCTCTTATTGTATCAATTTTTCCTCACTCCTGTTTTTTCAGGTGCTTTTGAGCTTTTTCATGCCCCAGATCGGCGGCGATCTGCAGGTCATTCTGTGCCAGGTCTTTATTTTTCTGTGCCAGATGCAGTAAAGCTCGTTGGTAATAGGCTTCCGACAGATTCTCGTCCAGTTCGATGGCTTTGGTTAGTTCATCCATCGCCTCAGCGTAATACTTCAGGCCGAACTGTGCCCTTCCCAGGCCCAGGTGGGCCTCGGCCAATCCGGGATTAATTTCTACGGCTTTATTGAACGTAAAACGGGCGTCCCAATACTTTTTTTTCATCAGATAGACAGCTCCGAGCCGGCATTCAAGCTCGACGTTGTCAAAAAAACTGCCCATTATTGAACCCGAGTAAATGCGTTCAGCGTTGACCTTATCACCCTGCTCCAACCACCAATCCCCGTAATACAAGCCCGCTTCTTCAATTCTGAAAAACGCATCCTCCAGGTGTTCCCTGGCAGCCTTTTCCTTTTTTTGTTCCATGAGAATCATCCCCAGGACATAGTGCGCCAAGCGCTTGTAATAAAGACTGCATTGTTCCGAGGGTAACAAAAACAGAGCATTCAGCATCTGCTGAGCTTCATTGGCCTTCCCCAGTAAACTGATCGCTCTGGCGTAATACACGGTGATAAGCTTGTGTGCAGTATCAAGCCGCATGGCTGTTTCGAGCTCCTGAAGGGCTTGTTCCGGCAGGTGCTGATCAAGGTATAGTATGCCTGCTTCCAAATAGGGATCGGACATTGCAGGGTTCAGTTGTTTGGCCTTATTGAAGGATTTATGAGCCTGGTCCGGATTTTTCAGTCCGGCATACGCTTTCCCCAGCTCAATGTAGAATTCAGGTTCGTAAGGATAAATCTGTATAAGTGAATCCAGCATGGTTTTACCCTCTTTGTAACGACGTGCTACGATGTGAAAACAGGCGATGCCGTGGGCTCCCTCCGCGGAGGCAGGATCCAAAGCCAGTATTTTCCGGAAATCATCAAGAGGTTCCAATTCATAAGTAAAATCACGGATTCTCAATCGACTTATACCCCGGTGATAATAGGCATAAGCATACGGTGGTCCCCCATCGATGTATTTATTGAGCGTATAGAAGGCGTTAAAGTATTGTTTGAGCTTGGATTCCGATCCACCCAACATCAGATAGATATCGGATCCGTTTTTGTAAGATTTCAGTTTCAGGGCTTGTCTGAAATAGTCTATGGCCTGATCATACTGGTATCTTTTGAAATAAATCTCCCCTATAAAATAAGAGGAATGACCCGTTTGGATATTGAGCTCCGTACATTGCTTAAACAAAACCAGCGCTTCGTCATATTCTTGTTTCATGTTCAAAGAGAGAGCCTCCAGAAACAGTTGGTTTTGAGGTGTATCCCGTCCCCCTTCCATTTTGCCCACATGGTAAACGGCCCTTTTCTTGTCTCCTTTAGTGTAGAGGAGTTGTGCAAGCAGGTAATGTGCATCAGAAAGGTACTCGTCATACTGGACAGCCTTCTCCAAATCGGCGATAGCTTCCTCATACATATTCAGCATATCGTAACACCATGCCCGGTTATAGTAGAGGCCGCCTTTGTCCGGGAAAAGTTCAATTATCCGGTTGTATTTCCCGATGGCTTCTATGTAATTCCCCTGACCAATCAGTTCAATGGCTTCTTGTTCAAGGTAATAAGCCTCGTTATTTTGTGCCGTCACCACTAAGCGGGAGAGCAGTAAGAGCAAAAGAAGCAGGAACTTTTTCATGATGCTGAAGAAATCAACGATAAGCGTCCAGAATCAGCGTCAGCGAATATAAACCGTCCTCTACCGAAGTATAAAGCATGCCTACCCGGTGCATCGGATTGTCTTTGTGAACAAAAGTGATAGTACTTCCATCTTGCGAAGCCGAAGCTCCATAATGGGATTCTAAAGCACTAAATACCTGATTGGCGAGTTTTTGGACCAATTCCTGAAACTCGGCTTCTTCTACATTGCTGCAAAGAGGAATGGTGTAAAAAACTATGCCCAGGCCCCGGTCTTCGATGTAGCAGTTTTCGAAACCCGAAGGCATATATCTGGCTTCGTAACGATCGAAATAATTATTGGGATCCAGAATCAAATCGCCCTTGATACCTTCGAAAGCTTCAAAAGACTCAGACAAGATCAGTTTTAAACTAAAAGCAAATGCCGATTCGTCGCCCGTGTAAGGCAGCACGGTATAATCTGTGTAAGAGGGTGTGTATCCTGTAAGAAAATTATCCTCCGTTTGCGGATATTCGAAAACTACGTCGTAAGTGTCACCCCAGTTATTTATTTTAAAACAGGCTTCATAAACGCGAAACTGACCCTCGGCGGCTTGTATGAAGTGATATTCATGACTATCCATGATTGTGTCAATCTTATCTGCAAAATGAAAAACTCCCCAGCAATCACAGAATTGCTTCTTTAATTCTTCGACCAACATCAGGGCTTCGTTTTCTGTCTGAAAAGAACCATAGGTGGCTTTAAAAGTAGGTGCACCGAGAAACTTTTTAAAAACGGATTCTTCTGCCTTATCGATTTCTATAGTGGAAAAAAACGAGATTTCCAATGAATCAACGGGGTCTCCAATCATAGGAGAAAAATCAGCAGACTGATTGGTTAATTGCTCGAAAGCTTCGCAAATCGTCATTTTTTGTGCATACAAGCAAGTAGTCAGAGCTAACAATACGGCAATAAAGCTGGTCTTTTTCATGGCAGAATTTTAATGAGTGAATAAAAAAATTTCGCAAATGAATTAAAGTTCTTTGACATATACAAACAATTATGCTCAAAGAAGAATATTTTTTTATTCCGACCTGAACATAGATTATCTATGTCAGCCTGAAAAGGGGCTTAGTGTGCTATAATGAGATGATATTTTTATAAAAACAATTTTCCCGGATTGTTATTACTTTGATTTTGTTTCTGTTGCCAGCTCAATCATCTGTTGTACCACTGCTTTAGCCTGATTGTTGCGATCGAAGAGCAGTGGATAATCTTTGCGCCCGCGGATGGGAAAGTTGTTGCGCCAGGAGTTGCCGTCGTTCAGGCCCCAGAGGGTAACACGATCGATCTGCCAGTGGTGTTTCAGAAATAGAGCAAAGAGGTCAGTGACGCGTTGTTCCCAAGCTTGCATCACTTTTTCGGGCACTTCCCCGCGATAAGGATCTGCCTCAGGAGTGTAATTGAAGCGGTCGGCAACATTTGCTCCCGTATGCTTGTAGGGATTGGGTAAAATGGAAATATCCCACTCGGTGATCAGGACTTTGACTCCGGCTGCGGCCAGTTTGAGAATACTGGTTTCGAAATCAGCCGTTGAAGGTTCGTCCAAATGCACGTGCCCCTGCATGCCTACGGCGTCTATGCGGCAGCCGGCGGCTTTGAGTTCTTCTGTCATTTTTACTACGGCATCGCATTTGACCGGGTTAGCCATGTTGTAATCGTTGTAATAAAGTTCAGCGTCGGGATCGGCTTCGTGGGCGTATTCAAAGGCAAACCGGATGTAGTCCTTACCCAGTATCCGGTAAAAAGGGCTGTTACGATAGCTGCCGTTGTCTTCGAAAGCTTCGTTGACCACGTCATAACCTTTGATGCGGCCTTTGTAGCGAGTCATAATAGTAAAAATATGCTCACGCATCCTGGCTTTGAGCACTTCGGCAGAAACCGGTTTACCCTCTTTATCAACGCAAAACCAGGGAGCCAGCTGGGAATGCCAGATGAGACAATGTCCGGTGATAACTTGCTGATTGGCCTCTCCAAAAGAAACCATCATGTCGCTGGCTTCGAAGTTGTAACGATGTTCTTCGGGATGAATTACTGCCGATTTCATGCAATTCTCGGGTACAATAGCGTTGAAATGCTTAGAGATTTGTGCGGCTTCGGCAGCTTTCATGCCGTTTACCTGTTGGTTATTGACGGCCACACCTATCAGGAAAAGACCTTCGGTAGCCTGGCGCAGTGTGGTTTGTGCTGAAATGCCGTTGTAATAAGCCAGGGCAGCGATTGTCAGAAGCAGGAATGTTCGTTGCATAGTTTACGGATTAAAAATTTATTTAAAAGTAGGTGTGATAGTAAAGAATCTTTTTCGATTTTGCCTGAATGGAATTTGTGGAAGATTCAGTGGTTCATATAATGCCGCATATCTGATTTCTTGAGTACTTCCAGGTCGTGAACCGGCTTTTCCATGTCGTCTGGAAAGGGCAGTAGGTTGATTGATTGAAAATACAGCAGGCATGCATCTTTCCATACCCGGGCATCCCCGGCCTGTCTGCTGAGTTTTGCCTGAACCAGATGAAAAAGTTCGCTGTCAACCCAGTTTTCCACACTATCCCAGACCAACTGGTAACGATGTACTTCCCGCAGGCCGGCATCGTAACGCCGGCAGAGTTCTTCCCACAGGCTGAGGCCATTCTTCAGGCTGTATTGCCAGGGAAGGTGATGAAACCAGAGCAGCAGGTTCTCGGGACAAGTAGCCGGATTATTGTACAGAGAACGCAGAGGTTCCCGGTATTGCTCTACCGCATTGCTGCCCGTTGAGCTGCGGTCAAAGCCCAGACCATAAGCATCTGCCTGATGATAATAGGGCGGAGTCCAGTCTTTTCTTTGCCCGGGGGCGTCATACCAGGGGCCTGGGCCATAATGATGACCGAAGGCAAACAAATGGTGCAAACCCAGAGGCATCATGTAATTTACCATTGTTTCGCGACTTTGGAGCATCATCGCTAAAACCGGTTCAAAAAATTCCTTTTCCCAGTCGCTGTTCTTTTGGTTCGAAGCCGGATTCTCGTTAAAAGTTGCATTCTCATCCGAAGCCGGATTCCAATACGAAGCCTGTGTGGATTTAAAAGTCAGTCTCAGCCATTCTCCGGCTATGTCAGAGGCTGTGGCCGAGTTGTCCCAGGCCAGTCGTCCAAATGCATACCAGTTGGCGACGGCAAATGGATGACCGCACCAGTTGCTGTCTGTACCAATGTTTGAAACTCCTGCTATGGCAGTCAGGGACCGGGGAAAAAGACTGCCATCCGTGCAGCGGGCTACAGTGCTTCCGAGTCCTTGCTGATAGGTATCGCTTTGCAGGCATTCTTCCCACAAACCTGCCAAAAATGCCAGCTGATGCTGCTGTCCCAGGTATTCCTGGGTGATTTGCAGTTCAGGCATGATAGCTGTTTTTTGGAGAGCTCCAAATAAAGGACTTAAGGGTTCACGTGGCTGAAAATCTATGGGGCCGTTTTTTATCTGTAGAATCACGTTGTCGCTGAATTGTCCGTCCATAGGCACGAATTCCTCGTATGCTTGTTTGGCACGGTCGTAACTGTCCGGTTTATATACAAAAGCCCGCCACATCACAATTCCGTGATAAGGCTTGAGCAGCCCGGCCAGCATATTAGCTCCTTGGGCGTGAGTACGGCCATAATCTCCGGGTCCGGGCAGACCTTCGCTGCTGGCTTTGACAAGGAAACCGCCAAAATCGGGAATCAGAGAATAAATTTCTTTAATTTTAGTCTGCCACCAGTCAATTACAGACCGATCAAGAGGATCAGCATTCTTTAGTCCACCCAGCAATACAGGGGTGGAAAAATTGATACTCAGGTAGGTGGTTATACCGTAAGGACGGAGTTCGTCGGCTATTGCTGCTGCTCTTCGGAGCACCGGCAGGCTAAGTATTTCGGGCGAAGCATTGACGTTGTTTAGTACAGCTCCGTTTATGCCGATGGAGGCGTTTGCCCGGGCATAGGTTCGCCAGCGTTCCCGATCTTCTTTAGTTGGCTCCAACTGGTTTTTACCTTTCCAAAATATAGAGCGTCCTGCATAGCCCCGTTCCACGGAACCGTCCAGATTGTCCCAGTGGTTGAGTATGCGTCTTTGGTAAGAAGGATTGGAAAAGGGCAGATCTAAAGGAGCTCGTATCTGCTGGCGTCTCAAATACTCATATACTCCGTAGAGCAAGCCTTGGTGGGTTTTGGCGCTGATGCAGCCGGGTGACAATTTGAAACCCTCGTCAGTAAGCCTCTTATCTCGACTGATTGTTAATTTGATGGCTGTATTATCCTGATCATGCCATCCTTCAATCAAGGCTTGTTTCGCTAGTTTCAGGGTGGGAGAGTCTTTTCCGGCGGGCATTTTGACTTGTACGACAGACCAGGCTGAATCAGGCAGCCACAACTCCCGGTTTGTTGAGGCCGGCAAACCGAAAGAACTTGTGGTAAGCATTATTAGGAGACATAAATAGCAGATTTTCAATGGCATAATGCAGACTTTGATGGTTCCTGTCTTTTATTGACAGAACAACAAAAATACACAATTGTTTTAAAAAAAGATGCTGAGAACAAATTGCCCTCAGCATCTCCCCCTAAATGAACCTAAATGAAAATTAAAACACTACTTTCAAACAAGTAAATATTTCTAATTGCTCTACATCAGGTTTTACTATATTCAGCTTGCCTTTTATTTATAAAGATACTTTCTTCAAGCCCGGGTTCTCTTTTTCTTTTATTGTTGTTGTTTGGAGGAAAATGATTTGTTTCCTGTCTGTCAAGACTTGCGGAGGCGGACTTCGTTTCAGAAATGAGATCTTTTTTGATTACATCTTGCTTTTGCACGCTTTCGGTCGTTAATTTTGTTAATTTCTTTTTATAATGAGCATTTAAAAGCAGTAATCCAAGCAAAACCGATACAATAACTACCGTAATTCCTAAATAAACGCTGAGTTTCATAAGCAGAAATAACTGATTTTTTGTAAAAATATATTTTTATCAGGTACTTTAAACAAGAATTGTATAAAACCACAATTTAGCTAAATTAACGTCGAATTTGTTAAGATAATAGTTGCAATTAGCTTTGGAAAGCAGGACGAAAGGTGGAATAACTCCAGGTTACTTTGGTACAAATTTAAGGTACTCGAACGACATAAATTCTTTTTGAACAATCTTGCTCTCTTTACTGTTTTTTGGATCAGGCCCGTCGCCGGGATCAATCCGGAGTTGATTGTCTTAACCCCCCAAATGCCTGGACATAATTTGAGAATCAAGTTAGGTCTATTAAATTTGGAGAATTATGACAACAGAAAGAAGAAAATTTACAGCTGAAGACCGTCTTTCTATCCTCAGGGAAGCGGAACGTGAAGGCCGTGCCAATACCTTGCGCAAGTACAGCATTGCACCCTCGTTGTATGATCGCTGGCGCAAGAAGTATTTGAGTGATGGTCTGAAAGGACTCAAGGATGCACACAGACGCATTGATCCTGAAGTTCAGGCACTGCAAGAGGAGAACGAGCGCCTCAAGCGTATCATTGCCAAGCAAGCACTAGAACTCGAAGTCAAGAGTGAGCTTTTAAAAAAAACTTCATTCCAAACCAGGACAAGATGAGCGTCGTGAATAAATATAAGCCTGATGCCTCTATCGAGGATCTTTGCAGTTGGACCCTGCTGCCCCGCAGCGTGTATTATTATCGGCCAACGAACGGCAGGAAGGGTGCCCGACCCAGCGCAACCACCAACCGAACGGACGGAACGGTGGTGGACAATACGGAGGTGGTCGAAGATATCCGTACGGCCTTAAGCGGCGAATTTGTTTGCTACGGATACCAGAACATGACCATGGACCTAAAGGACATGGGGTACATCATCAACCACAAAAAGGTGTACCGCCTCATGGACGAGAATCATCTACTGATGGGCAAGGTCATCCGGACATCCGGTAAGCGCGACTTTGTCCGGTATCGCAGGATCGAAG
>CAZAUQ010000014.1:34377-41325 GCA_964488495.1 uncultured Bacteroidales bacterium | reverse complement strand
TGGTGGCCACCACTTCGGTACATCAGCAAACTGAAACGGCGGCCTGGCGTATAAAGGAAATTATTGAAGCCTATGGCGAGGTCCGCGACAATCTGGAACAACACGAACAAGGCTTTCCCACAAAAGCGCATTTATTGTCGCTGGTTCGCGAAGGAAGAGCCGATTACGGCATGAGGGCTGTTGGAGAAGGCATGGATTCGCCCGGATCGGAATTAATTATTCAGGCGGTCGATCGTCCCGATTCAAGGCCGGTCTGGGTTTTGGTGTGGGGAGGCCCCAACTGTCTGGCGCAGGCCTTGTGGAAGGTAAAAGAAAACCGCACACAAAAGGAGATGGAACACTTTGTATCTAAACTCAGGGTGTATACCATTTCGGACCAGGACGACAGCGGCCCCTGGATTCGTAAAACCTTCCCGGAACTGTTTTATATTGCCAGTCCCGGTTTTCACCGTTACGGAGGCTATCATTACGCCACCTGGAGCGGAATCAGCGGAGATTATTTTCATGCCCGTTGCCCCGGAGGCGATTTCAGTCTGGTTGACAATAATTGGGTAGACAACAACATTCAAAACAAAGGGCCTTTGGGAAAGCAATATCCCGATATTAAGTTTTTGATGGAAGGCGATTCGCCCAGTTTTATGTATTTGATAAATAACGGACTGGGAAGTTCCGAGCATCCGGATTGGGGCAGCTGGGGAGGTCGCTACGAATATTATCTGCCTAAATTCGAAAAATGGTTTCCGGAACCCGAAACCCGTCCGCTGTGGACCAATGCTGTTGACGAAGTCCTGGGTATTGATGGCCGTTGGTATACCGGCAATCATGCCACCATCTGGCGCTGGAGAGAACATTTTCAAAATGATTTTTCGGCTCGAATGGACTGGACAATCAAAACCTACGACGAAGCAAATCACCCTCCGGTTCCTAAACTCGGGCACGAACCATACCTTCGGGTAAAAGCAGGAGAGAGGGTGAACTTAAGTGCAGAGGGCAGTTCCGATCCCGATGCAGACAGTCTTTCGTACAAGTGGTTTTTGTACGGAGAACCCGGGACTTTTGCCGTGGGAACGGCAAGAACAGGTAATCCTCTGAAAATAAACGATGCGGACAAGGAAACAGCCTGGTTTATCGCGCCCGAAAAAGCCCGAATGGGCACCATGCATATCATACTGGCAGTCAGCGATAACGGCAGCCCCTCGCTGACACGTTACCAGAGAGTGATTGTTGAGGTACAACAATCAAAACCCCGCATTCTGGTAAGCAGCGATATCGGCGGTACCGATCC
The DNA here is from genome assembly GCA_964488495.1 of uncultured Bacteroidales bacterium. Classification (GTDB taxonomy): domain Bacteria; phylum Bacteroidota; class Bacteroidia; order Bacteroidales; family UBA1402; genus UBA1402. The sequence goes on along the minus strand of CAZAUQ010000014.1, from coordinate 40,040 downwards.
GGACGATAATCAGTCCATGATTCATTTGCTGATGTACAGCAACGAATTTCAAACGGAAGGTTTGATTTCTTCGCCATCGTTCGGACAGGGCAGCAAAGAAGAAATATTGCGTATGATAGCTCTCTATGAAGAAGATTTGCCCGTATTGCAACAACAACTGCAAGGCTACCCCGATCCTGACTATTTACGTTCAATCAGCAAACAAGGTTGCCGGAGAGCTGCTCCGTATAAGGGGTATTCAACAGCCACCGAAGGTTCTGACTGGATTGTGCAATGCGCCAGGGCCGATAAAGAACAAGATTTATGGGTTTTGGTCTGGGGCGGTTTGGAAGATCTGGCTCAGGCTTTGCACGACGCTCCCGACATCCGGACTAAGATTAAAGTCTACTGGATAGGAGGCCCCAACAAAAAATGGAGTCCGGACAGTTATGCTTACATCGCCTCAAATTTTCCGGATCTCTGGTTTATTGAAGCCAATGCAGCTTACAGGGGGTTATTTTCGGATAAGGACTGCAGGGAAGAGCTGAAAAACGACCGGTATTACTCAACTTATGTGGCAGACCGAAGTAAAATGGGGGCTGCTTTCAAAAATTATTACAAAGGAAATATTAAAATGGGCGACACTCCGTCACTACTTTATCTGATGAAAGGCAATCCAGGTTTGCCCGAAACAGATCACTGGGGCGGACGTTTCGAAAAAATGAAACACAGTCCCTGTATGGTGTTGGAGCATCCGCTCAGTCTTAAGGATACGGTGCCTGTTTATTCCATAGTAGAAATTCGTTTTAGAGGGCCGGAGCTTGATATTGACAAGGATTCAAGTTGTTTTACCCTCTCTGTTACTAATCAGGTATTGAGCGGTTATTACCTGGGCGAAGGTATTTATTCGGTTCGCTGTTGTCCCAAACAAGTCCAAAAACTGTCTTATCTGGTTGATTCGGATATTAAAGCTTTATCAGGACTCTGGGGTGAATTTATGGTGGACAACAGCTGGCCGGGAGAAGTTAAGGACAACAGTTTTACTTTAGGAAATAATTGGTATACCGATTGTTCGGATCCTGCCTTGTTTGAGGGTCAATGGCAGGGAGCCCGCACTGTTTCGAGATGGCGCGAGGAAGTTTTGCTCGATTGGGCCCAACGCTGGAATATCCTGAAAAAATAATTTCCGGCCGTATGAAAAAATAACTGCAGAAGAGAAATAAATAGTCTGACTCTGCGTTATTTAATTATTATTTATTCCCCATTCCTACAGCAATGAAAAAGTTTATAAAATGGACCTTAGCTACGGGCAATTATCCGGGCCTGGTTTCGACCGCCTTATTGATTTTGCGTGTTATTGTTGCAGTCATGATGCTGTCGCATGGTTATGGAAAATTACAATTGTTGATAAGCGAAGAGCCTGTCCAGTTTGCCGATCCCATTAGCCTGGGTGCAACCACCTCGCTGATTTTGGCAGTACTGGCTGAATTTCTGTGTTCCATCCTGCTTTTTTTAGGACTGGCTACCCGCTACGCTGTCATTCCCCTGTTGACTACCATGGCAGTGGCAACCTTGGTGGTGCATGCTTCCGATCCCTTTTTGAGTAAAGAATTGCCCTTGCTCTATGCCTGTGTTTATTTATTTATAGGTTTGGTTGGGCCGGGCAGCTTTTCGATGGATAAGTGGGTAGTGAAGAAATTTTTTGACGATTCAACAGTATCCGATGAAAAACAAGATTCTGGCCAATATTGACCGCGAAGAGCAGTTGGAAGCTCTTTATCATTCCGACGAACAAGCTTTTGAACAGGCTTTTTTCGAACTTTATCCCGATATAGCAGGCAGCCCTGTGGCCGCCTGCTGGAAAGCCCGGTTAAGCTACAAGAGCGAAAAAGAACGGGGTGCCCATAATGCCGATAAAGCTCATGAATGCAGGAAAGCCGATAATTCCGGAGAAGCCCGCGAAGCCGCCCTGCCCATTTCGTTTAAAAACATACTGTGGCTGATCCTGATTTGTGCGTGTTGCGGTTTGCTGATCAAGATGCCGGAAATATTGAATGTGGAAAGAAACGATTATCCATTTTACGAAAGAAATGCCGGTCTGATCGTTTTACTGGGACTTAGCCTGTATGTTTTTGTGAGCCGTCAAGTGTATAAACCCAAACAGTTATGGCTGAGTCTGGCCCTTTTTATCTTGTCGGTCGTTTATGTAAATGTTTTACCCGTCAACAAGGACAGCGCTGTCATTAATTTAATCTATATTCATTTGCCTTTGATGCTCTGGTGTTTGTACGGCCTGATTTATATTGATTTTAATTTAAGGGACAAAAGCCTGCGCATGGATTACCTGAGGCATAACGGAGATTTGGTCATTTTTTCAACGCTTTTAGTGATATGCGGAGGAATCCTCACTGCAATGACCTTGGGTTTATTCTCGGTGATTGACCTGAATATCGAAAAATTTTACTTTGAGTACATTGTATTGATAGGAGCTGTATCTATCCCTGTGGTAGCTGCTTTTATCCTCCGTCATTATTCCGTGCTTGCCAATAAGATCGCTCCGATTATTGCTTCATTATTCAGCCCTCTGGTTGTAATCAGCCTGCTGGCTTATCTCTTGAGTATTTTGATCACCGGCAAGGATTTATACGGTGACAGAGATTTATTATTGTTATTCAATTTAATGCTCTTAGGGGTGATGGCTCTGGTTGTTTTTTCTGTTTCGGAGCTCAAAACTCAAAAAAGACAGCGTTTCAATCTGTACTGTTTGTTTGCGCTGATCATTCTCAGTCTGATTATTGATGTACTTGCCTTATCGGCCATTATTTACAGGCTGAGTGAATATGGATTCACACCCAACCGTACGGCAGTGCTGGGCTCCAATGTGCTGATTTTAGGACATTTGTTGCTTACCCTGACGGACATGTTCCGGGTATTTTTCAAAAAACGCCCCGTTTCTGCAATTGAATCTACCATTGGCAGCTATATGCCTGTTTATCTGTGTTGGACTTTGCTGGTTGTTTTTGTATTTCCCCTCATTTTCGGCTTGAAATAAACAGTTGTTGTAAGATTCTTTCAATCATTTCTTGCTGATGTTGCATCCGGAACAAGAAGGCTGGCTATCTTTGTCGGTCTTTTTGGAGCTTAGCTTTTTTGTTGGAAGAATATATGAACGACGCGCAAAAGTCAAAGAAGATTCCATTGTTCAATAAACAAATCGTTTTATTTCTGATCAGTCAGAATATTTCCCTGTTTGGCTCCTCGGTGGTGGGGTATGCCATCATATGGTATATTACGCTGGAAACTTCTTCTGGCACCTGGCTGATGCTGTCCACGGTTTGTTCCATGTTGCCCCAGGTAGTGATTTCGCTTTGGGGTGGGGTATGGGCCGACCGCTATAACCGCAAGCATCTCATTATGCTGGCCGACGCTTTTATAGCCTTGGCAACCCTGGGATTGGCACTGGCCTTTTTGGCCGGTTTTCAACGCCTGGAACTTTTACTGGCAGTGGCGGTGGTTCGTTCCATTGGCGCAGGCATACACAGTCCTGCCGTGAATGCCGCCTATACTCAGCTTGTACCGCCTGAGCAGCTCGCCCGGGTGCAGGGAATTAATCAGACACTCGGTTCAGTATTGATGTTACTGGCGCCTGCTGTGGGAGGGGTGGTGCTTGGTTCTATGTCTATTGTCTGGGCCTTTATGCTCGATGTGGTAACAGCCCTGATGGCTATCCTGATTCTAAGTTTCATAAAACTGGAAAAAATATTGCGCAGCGATGCTCCGGCTTCTATGTTCAGTGATTTGAGACAGGGAATAAATTATGCTTTCAAACACCCCTTGTTGCGTAGAATAATTATTTGCTACGGCTTTTCATTTTTCCTCTTAACGCCGGCGGCAGTGCTTACTCCCCTGCTTATTGAACGCAGTTTTGGCAACTCCGTATGGATGCTCTCTGCCAACGAAATTGTCTGGAGTGCGGGCTCTATCGTTGGAGGTGTTTTTGTCTCCATTTACGGCAATTTTAAGAACAAAATTCGAACTATAGCCTTATCACTGGTGGCTTTTGGAGTGACTTTTGCTTTGTTGGGTGTGGCCGGAAATTTTGTTGTTTATCTGATCATTATGGGTGTAGCCGGCTTCTTTATGCCTGTCATTGCGACGGCCGAAATTGTCTTTATACAGGAAAATACCGAACCCGCCAAAATGGGCCGGGTTTTTTCCATCATCCAACTCCTTTCAGCCAGCGCCATGCCTTTGGCTATTTTGTTGTTTGGGCCGCTGGCCGATGTGATTTCGGTAGAATCAATTCTTGTTGTGTCAGGAATATTATTGGCCATGACCGGTATTTTCTATCAACAAAGCAATACAAAATATTTTAGGAGAACGACCGTTATTAATAAATGAAATTTCTCGGAAAAACCCTCTGGAGTATAGTGGGCCTTGCAGCGGCCCTGTTGTTGCTGTTTTTTATACTTATGATAATTCCACAATTCGGTAAAGCCCCTGCGGGCAAGCGTCTGGCCCGGATAGAGGCCTCGGGGCATTATAAGAACGGTCGTTTTCATAATATGGAATACACGCCCATGTTTGTGGAACAAAACGGCAATAAAAGCGTTTTCCCCAAATTCCTTTTTAAAAGCAAGAAAAACCTACGGCCGGCTGCCCAATTACCTTCGATAAAAACCAGGTTCAAAGATCTTCCTGTGGATCAAAATCTCCTGGTCTGGTTTGGGCATTCTTCGTATTATTTTCAACTGGAGGGAAAGCGTTTTCTGGTCGATCCGGTGTTGGGCAGAAGAGCTTCTCCCGTGCCCGGAATGCTCTGGGCTTTTCCCGGAAGCGCCGTGTTCAAGGCAGAAGATCTGCCTTACATCGACTACCTGCTGATTACACACGACCATTACGATCACCTGGATTATAAGACGATAAAAAAACTCAGGCACAAAGTAGGAGTAGTAGTATGCGGTTTGGGTGTCGGCTCGCATCTGGCGTATTGGGGCTATCCTGCTTCCAAAATAATCGAGAAGGATTGGAACGACAGCCTGATGCTGGACAATAAGATTAGCCTGTATACCGAAACTTCCAGACATTTTTCCGGCCGTTTTTTATCCAGAAACAACACCCTCTGGCTGTCTTATGTACTAAAGACGCCGGGCTTTAATCTGTTTATCGGTGGTGACGGAGGTTATGGCAATCATGTGAAGGAAATCGGGAAAAAACACGGCCCCTTCGATTTGGCCGTTTTGGAAAACGGACAGTACAATGCCCTGTGGAGAAACATCCACAATTTCCCCGAAGACGTTCTTCAATCCGGCAAAGACCTTCGGGCCAGCCGGATATTTCCGGGGCATAACGGTAAATTCAGTCTGGCTTTTCATCCCTGGAACGAGCCGCTGATCCGCCTGAGCGAATTAAACCGGCAATCTTCCGAGCCTATTCCTTTGGTGACTCCACTCATTGGCGAAATTGTTAATTTCGATGACAAAGATCAAGCCTTTACGGAGTGGTGGAAAGAGTTGGACTAAACTTAGTTCCAAGCTCAATACCGCGATGAGTTTCTATTCTTTTTTTTGTTCTATCTAAACACGCTCTCTGTGAATCATTTAGAGAGCTGATAAATTATTTTTATAATTTTCTTCCAAAAAAATTTGGTAGTTATAAATATATCGTGCACCTTTGTATCGACA
>CAZAUQ010000014.1:6788-34277 GCA_964488495.1 uncultured Bacteroidales bacterium | reverse complement strand
TTTCTTCCAAAAAAATTTGGTAGTTATAAATATATCGTGCACCTTTGTATCGACAACCGATATAAAGGCTGGCGGTATATTGCTCGTCGATGTAATTTAACAAGATGAAATAATACGTACAATTATGAACAAAACCGAAAACATTGCGCTTACAGAAGCGGTTTATTACATTTTGCTGGCGCTGCATCAACCCTTGCATGGCTATGGTATAATGCAGGAAACGCAAAAATTGACCAATGGCAGACTCAGTCTGTCGGCAGGGACCTTGTACGGAGCTATCTCTGCCATGCTCGAGAAATCCTGGATTACGGCCGTCGAAAGCAAAGAAGAGAGCCGCAAAAAGGAATACCTTATCAGTGAGTTGGGTAAAGAAGTATTTAAAACAGAATTGTCCCGGCTCGAAGAATTGGTTAATAACGGAAAAAGCATTTTTAATCGATAACAGTATGAAAAAAACAGTACGAAAAGTGTTCTTTGTCTGGGAATACGAAAAAGAAGAGCGTTGGCTCAACGAGATGTCAAAACAAGGCTGGCAATTAACAAGGGCTAGTATTTGTAAATACGTTTTCGAAAAAGGGGAGCCCGGTCAGTATGAATACAAGTTGGAATTGCTCGAAAAAAAGACCGCTTCGGTCGAAAGCAAATCTTACCTGGAATTTTTAAAAGATGCCGGCATCGAACTGGTGGGAGAATGCAGCAACTGGATTTACCTCAGAAGCAAAACCGCTGACAAAGCTTTTGTGTCGTCCAAGCCCCGTCTGGATGAATTGAGTCATCTGATGAAAATTCAGCAGTTTCAGAATTCAATAAGGAACATGCTGATGCTGATGGTGGTGTTTTCGTTTGTGCTGATTTTGGCTCTGGAAGAATTTTCAGGAATTCCTGTAGCGGACTTTTTCCGGGGCTTTGGTACAGGTTTTGGGCTTGCCTCCTCGGTGCTTGCCCTCTGTTTTGTGCTCCTGATGAAAAAACAGAACAGGAAAATGAAAGCGGCCATCAAAGAGCTGTACACTTGTGAATAAAATGTCGGTGTCTTATTAGTGCCCAACTGCTGCGTTACTTTCGATATTCGGGCTCAGTCACGTACTTCAAGTACGTTCCTTTGCCCTCAATCTCATTGTCTTGCAGTTGGGCACTTCTAAGACACCTTACTGTTTTTTTGGTTGAATAGTTGTTTTGAGACAGCCCCACACGATTTAATTTTGGGTTTTTAAAGCGGTTTAACACACAGTTTTCAAAGCGGTTTAACCGGAATACAAATGTCTACGACAAAGCGATGTTCGGCATGATCGCTGTAATGGTTGTGGTAAAGTTCGTAGGTGCAACCCTCGCCCGGCTGATAGCCGCTTTCGGTGAACCATGCACACATGGTGTTCCAGGCCTGTTCGAATTCGGTTTCTTTGATTTCAAAGTGTCCGACTGCGTATTTTCCGGCAGGCAGCTTTGATTTGCCAATTTCACCTTCAACCTTGACTTCTTCGTTAACTATAATGCAGGCATCCTGGCGGACCTTGTCCACATGTGTGATGGCGGGATCATCGTGATAAACGGTGATGGTTTTGGTGCCGGGTCCTGCCAGCCCGCGGGCTCCTGCCCATTTAAATAATTTTTCGTAGGCTTGTCCGATTTTGTCGAATGCGCCCATGTGCCGGCAATAGATTAAATTGAACGCCGGCATTTGCTTAACTTCGATTTTTGTTTCCATAATGAGAATTTGTTTAAGTTCGACGCTGCAAAGTTGTCCGTTTACCGGCTGATCGTTTTTTCCGATCTTGCTAATGATTTTGCCATTCTTGCTATATCGTATGCCGTCTTTGACGAAAATGGCTTTATTCTGAGTCCGAAAAGCTTTGGCGCTCAATCCGAAATACAGTTTAAAAGCCCGGCTGAATGAGGAGATATTGGCAAAACCGCAACGAAAAGCAATATCACTGATGCTGCTGTTTGGGCTGTTTTGTAAGAATTGGGCGGCTTTTTCGAGGCGAAGCCGGGTAACAAAATTGTTGGGAGTTTCGTTGACTAAATAGCTAAAAATCCGGTGAAAATGATAGGGCGAGAAGGCGGCAACTTCTGCCATGGTCGACAAATCTATGTTTTTATCGAGATGTTGCCCAATGTAATCCATCACTCGGTTGATCCTGGCCGTATACTCCTTTTTGCTGATTTCCTGAACATCCATAGCATAAACAAAGACCTGTGCAAAAATACAGAAAGCATTCAGTAAAAATATACAAATCTTGCTGAATGTCTATTTTCAGCCCAATTATACTGTGCGCAAAAAGCAAAGGAATTTTTTATATTTTTGTGGCTGCCATCTGCAAAAATACCCGATTGTTTCCTGTAATAAAAATCAACTAGAAGGAATGAAAACAACGATGCCTCTTCCGAATAAGTTTGTAAGCCTGCTCTTTTTGCTTATGCTTTTTTTATTAGCCGGCTGCTCTTTAGGCAGCAGAATCTATGAGAAATACGACCAGGTTCAGGCGGCCAAACGTTATGAACTGGATTTGAATTACCGGATTTCCGACCGGAGATCACCCATGTTGAATATTGAACAATCCATTGTAAAAGAGGTCAATGCACAGGGGAGCAATTACACGGTATATGATGTGCTGGTGTTAAGCAGTATGAGTTATCAGGTAAAAAACGAGCTTTATATCATTATTGATGAAGAGGTTTTTAAGCCTGCTGTAAGCAGTCTGGAATATGAAAATGCCAGAGAAATTCAAGAGAATACCCAGGAGGTGATAAGGGCCGATTCATCGACAGTAAAAGTTGTTACCGGTTACACCGAAAACAACAAAAAAATTACCCGCTTCACTTATACACTTGATAAAAAAGTAATTGAGCGTATCCGTAAAGCTAACAGCGTCTTGTTCCGCTATTACGCCGGGCCGGACATGATAACTATCCGGTTGAAAGGGCTCAAATTGAATAAAGTGAAAAGCTTGATTGAAAAATAGAGAGTGTATGCTGAAATCGGTTTTGATAGTGGGATTAGGCGGTTTTATAGGAACTGTTCTGCGTTTTTTAGTAACAAGAGGCTTTCAACTTTCGCAGACTTCGGTATTTCCCTGGGGTACTTTAACGGTAAATATTATCGGTAGTTTCGTGATAGGAATAGTTTTGGGGATTTCGGAAAAGGGGAATTTTCTTTCCCCCGAATGGCGTTTGTTTTTGACGATCGGCCTTTGTGGTGGATTTACCACCTTTTCTTCTTTTTCGAACGAGGCTTTTTTGTTGCTGCAAGGCAGGGAATTACTACGCCTGGCCTATTATTCGGGTCTGAGCGTGTTTTTGGGGATAGGAGCAGTTATTTTGGGAAGGTTAATCATTAAAACAATTTGACATGGAAAACAATTCTTCTTCCTTGATCTTACGCATTTTTGTGAGTTCGACCGATAAATACAAGGATGGCCTGCTGTACGAACACCTGGTGTTTAAAGCAAAGGAATTTGGCCTGACCGGAGCCAGTGTTTTTAAAGGTGTGCTGGGTTTCGGTGCAAGTTCCCGGCTTCTCTCGCAGAAGTTTTGGGAAATATCCGAAAAACTTCCGGTTGTTGTTGAAATTATCGATACAGAGGATCAGATTCTTTCTTTTTATGAAAGCATCAAACCTGATCTGGAAAGTATGCGCTACGGTTGCCTGGTATTACTCCAAGAGGCCAGGGTTTTGTTATCTAAACCCGGCCACAAACATTGATTCGGCGGAACTAAAAAGTAAAATAGTATGGTAAAGCATACTCATCAGCATCATCAGCATGACCATTCTCATGGCCATGGGCAAACGGGCAAAAACCTTCGGATTGCCTTTTTTCTGAACCTGGGATTTACCTTGTTTGAATTTATAGGCGGCTTGTACGTGAACAGCATTGCCATTGTTTCGGATGCCGTTCATGACCTGGGCGACAGTTTATCTTTGGGAACGGCCTGGTATCTTGATAAGAAATCCAAACAACATCCCGACAAAAAATATTCGTTTGGCTATAGGCGATTTTCCCTGCTGGGCGCATTAATTAACAGCGTTGTGCTTATAGCCGGCTCAATTTATGTTGTTTATGAAGCCGTGGGCCGAATATTGCATCCGCAACATTCCGATGCCGGGGGTATGCTGATTTTTGCCATTATCGGAATATTGGTCAACGGCTATGCTGCCTGGAAAATGAGCTCGGGCAAAACGCTCAACGAAAAAGTGGTTTCCTGGCATTTGCTCGAAGACTTACTGGGTTGGGTAGCCGTGTTGATCGTGGCCATAATATTGCACTTTAAGGATATCCATTATCTGGATCCGGCACTTTCGTTGTTTATCACCTTGTTTATTTTATGGGGTGTCACCAAAAGACTGAAAGAAACGGTCTTTCTGTTTTTACAAGGCGTACCCGCCGACATCAATCTGAATGAAATCGAGCAGAGAATCGCCCGGACAGCTCATGTGCAGTCCTTGCATCATACGCATATCTGGTCGCTCGACGGGGAACGCCATGTGTTTACCACCCATGTCAAGTTGGAAAAACTGGAGAGTTTCGATCAATTAATAAGAGTAAAAGAAGAGATTAAGTCCATTCTGGAGAACTATCGTTTTGAGCATTATACCATCGAAACAGAGTTGGATAAAGAAAATTGCCTGCTGATGGAGGCGGAAAACAACTAACACCAGCCCGGAACTATTTCTCGCAATCAATAATGTCGTGAATGGTGATGAGTCCCACCATCTTGTCGGACTGTTCGTTTTCAGTGACTGCCAGTGAAGTTATTTTGTTTTGGGTCATCATACGCAGGGCGTCCTCAATCTGAGCTTGAGCGCTGATCTTTTTGAAGCCCCGGGTCATGAAATCCAGGGCTGTTTTTTTGATGATATCGTCGTAACGTTGCACGGCGCGACGAATATCACCGTCGGTAATGATGCCCGTCATTTGTCCTTCTTTATTGACAACCATGGTCATGCCCTTGCGACGATCGCTGATGGTATAAATGACATCCTTGAAGAGATCGCTTTCGAGTACGGTGGGAATATCTCTGCTCATGAGGTCTTCCACTCTGGTGAGCAAACGGCGGCCCAGAGCCCCGCCCGGGTGGTACAAGGCATATTGTTCGCTGCTGAAACCCCTCCTTTGCATCAGGCTGATACACAGGGCATCACCCATGACCAGGCAGGCAGTGGTAGAACAGGTGGGAGCCAGGCCCAGCGGGCAGGCTTCGGAATCAACGGCGGTGTTTAATACAAGCTCGGCTTCTTTGCCCAGGACAGATTCGGGCCGACCGGTCATGGCCACTAAATGGCTGCCTATTTTTCGAAGCGAGGGAAGGATGTTGGTGATTTCCAGGCTGCTCCCGCTGTTGGAGATAGCAATAACAATATCGCCCGCGCTCAGCATCCCCAAATCGCCGTGAACGGCTTCCGTGGCATTCATAAAAATAGCCGGAGTACCTGTGGAAGCCAGTGAGGCTGCTATTTTTCGTCCGATATGCCCTGTTTTGCCTATGCCTGTCACGACGACTTTGCCCGGGCTCTTGTAAATCAAGTCCACCAGGGCATTCATTTCAGGCCCAATTTGGGCGCAGACTTTGGCCAGTGCTGCCATTTCCTGTTCAAACACCGAACGACTTATCTCTGCATAATCCATAATTAACATACATTCTTGACCAGCTTATCCAGGGCTGCCGCTTGTTGCAGAATACCTTTGAGGCTATCCAGCCGGAGTTGATTGGGCCCGTCCGAAATAGCCCGGTCGGGATCGGGGTGAACTTCGAGAAAGAGGCCGTCTACACCTACAGCCATAGCGGCACGAATCAAAGGAGGAATCATCTCTCGGTTGCCACCGCTGCTGTTGCCCAGCCCTCCGGGTTTTTGCACCGAATGCGTGGCATCAAACACCACCGGATAACCGTACGAACGCATTTCTGGCAAGCCGGTCATGTCCACCACCAGATTGTTATAGCCAAAGCAACTGCCACGCTCACAGAGCAAAATTTTTTTATTGCCGGCCTCTTCCATTTTGGTGATGACATTGCGCATATCCCAGGGAGCCATGAATTGCCCTTTTTTGATATTGACTACTTTGCCTGTACGGGCGGCAGCGAGCAGGAGATCGGTCTGGCGCGAGAGAAAAGCCGGTATCTGCAGAATATCAACCACTTCGGCCACAGGAGCACATTGTCCGCTTTCGTGCACATCGGTCAGCACCGGAATTTGCAACTTCGTTTTAATATCCTGCAATACGGCCAGGCCTTTTTCCATACCCACACCTCGTGGCGAGTGCAGTGATGAACGGTTGGCTTTGTCAAACGAGGATTTGAATACCAGTGGAATGTTTAATTCCAGACACAGCTCCCTGATAGCGGCCGCTGTGTCAAAAGCCATGGCAGCGCTTTCGATGGCGCAGGGGCCGGCAATCAGCACAAATCCGGCTTTTCCGCCAATGAACAGCTTGTTGGCAATCTTAATGCGGCTAACCTCGATCATGGTTTGTTTTTTAAAAGCGGATCGATGCTTTTGTGCGTTGGAATCACCTGAATAATTGAGCCATCGGGTCTGAATTCCATTTTGTCTATGCAGACTTCGCGGTGGAAACCTGCGGCACGCCCCATGTGGATGCCTGCAGGCCAGTTGAAGCGATGGTAAACGATGTACCATTCGTCTTTGCCCGGAATTTGCAGCACTGAATTATGTCCGGTTCCGTAGATGCCTTCTTCTGAATTTTTGGAGATTACCAGGTTGTCATTGGGCACATCGATAGGCCCCAGAGGTGATTTGGAGGTACCGTAACGCACCCGGTAATCCGGATCGCGGGTATCGTTTTCAGACCAAAGGAAATAATAGAGGCCTTCACGGTAAAACACCGTGGCCCCTTCGCGGAAAGTCCGGTCGGGCGTGATCACTTTCAGACTATTTTCTTTGAGGGAAATCATATCTTTATTGAGTTCAGCTACAGCCAGATAACCATTTCCCCAATACAAATAATTCTTTTTGGATTTAGGATCAAAAAAGACTTCAGGATCAATTTCCTGGCCCCGGTTGATGCCTTCGGGTTTAAAGTCGATCAAGGCCTTGCCAGAATCCATAAAAGGTCCGGTTGGATGGTCAGCCACGGCCACTCCGATTCTTTGGGCAGCCGTAAAATAGTAATAGTACTTATAATTACTCTTACTCTTTATCTCGATAATGCAGGGAGCCCAGGCGTTGCGATCGGCCCAGCTTACATCGGTTTTCAGGTCAAGTATGATGCCTTCGTCGGTCCAGTTGAGCAAATCGTCCGAGGAGAAGGTTTTGAAGTAGGTACCGCTCCAGCCGTCGAAACCGTCGCTGGTGGGATAGATGTAGTATTTACCTGTTTTTTGGGAAAAAAGCACATCGGGATCGGCATAATAGCCGTTGAGCACGGGGTTGCCTTTGAGAGCAGGAAATCCCTCGGGCTTGCCCCATTTCTCTATCAGTGATTTCAGTTCAGTCCTGGTAATGGGAATAATGGTGCCGTGACGGGGATGGAAATTCATCGAAACGGCTTCGTCAATGATTTTGAAATTTTCCAAATCGCTACTTTCGGTGAATTGATAGCTGCCCTTCATATATACATCGTACATCAGGATGTATTTGTTATCGGCCAGATGTTTAAACACGGAAGAACCTTCCACGGCCTCTCGTGTTTGCTGCTTGTAGTCGTCCGATTCTGTCCACTGGCCCGAAGTGAGTGAAGCGGTACTGGCGTGTTTGATGCCGTTGCCGTGGCCTTCGGTTTTGTAGAACATGTGATAAACGCTGTCTTTGTAAATAATATCTCCGTCTATGCAAGACCGGCCGTTTGCGGGGAAAAACAGTTGTTTGGGTTCGCCTTCGATATCAGTAAAGTCTTCGTTGGCATAAGCATAATAAATGATATCGGGGCCTCCGCTGTGCATCATCGACCAGTAGATCATGTATTTACCTGCTTCTTTGTCGAAGATGGTTTGTGGAGCCCATACACGTAAGAGGTTTTCCTGATTGGGGTATTTTTTCTGAATATTTACTACGCTCGATTGCCAGTTGATCAGGTCGGTTGATTTGAGCAAAACCATCGCCCGGTTGGAACTCCAGCCCTTGGCCGAGACCATGTCGGTAAGCACCATATAAAATGTTTTTCCGTCTTCGCCCCGCAAGATATGGGGATCGCGCACTCCGCCGGTAGAACTGATGTCACTTGAATTTAGTACGGGTTTGTTGTCGTTCAGTGCCAGATAGTTGTAACCGTCCGCGCTGATGGCAAAATGTACGGCTTCCTGATCGATGTTGTTTCCGGTAAAATAAGCGAACAGATAAGCGCTGTAAGGGCCGTGGCTGGGTGAGGGATGTTGTGCTTGTAGACAGGTGGTGAAGAATAGAGTTGTCAGAATCAAAACCATAACAATAGTGCCTGATCGAAACAATTTCTTTTTGGTTGAGAAGGTAAATACTTGTTGGTTCATAGCAAAAGAAGTTAGTGTTGTATAAACAATAAATTTGTGCCTCACAATGTACTAAGAAGCAATTAGTTGCAAAAATTGCAACAGAGCAAACAATTAGGCATCGCCTTACAGAAAGCTCATCGCTGAGCACAAAAATAATCAAAAAAGTTCAGGAAAATAAAAAATCAGCACTGACCAGCAGGACAGTCAAGGAATTATTTCTTGATCTTTGCCCGGTAATTTTTCAATTCCTCTTTGATAACAGGTGCCAGCACGTAAAGCCCGATAATGTTGGGTACAGACATGGAAAGTACCAGCATATCCGAAAAATCGATGATGCTATTTAAACTGGTGGTGGTGCCCACGACGATCATAAACAAAAAGAGGAGCTGGTAGGTTTTTTCGGCATAAATTCGTTTACCGGTCAGGCGTTTGGACAGATCGCCGAATACATAATCAAAGCCTTTTACCCCGTAATAAGACCAGCCAATCAGGGTGGAATAAACGAAAAGCATCATGCAAAGCAAGAGTACGTAGGGTGCCCAGGGCGAGAGCGTGGCAAAGGCGGCAGAGGTAAGCTGAGCGCCTTCCAGTTGTCCCGGGTTTTGATAAACACCGGTGAAAATCAGGCTAAGAGCCGTTAGGGTACAAATGACGACAGTGTCTATAAAAGGTTCCAGCAAAGCTACATAACCTTCAGTAACGGGCTCTTTGGTCTTTACGGTGGAATGAGCAATGGCTGCGGAACCAATGCCGGCTTCGTTCGAAAAAACTGCCCTTCGGAAGCCCATAATCAGTACACCGACAAATCCTCCTTTGGCCGCCTCGGGTGAGAAAGCGCCATCCCAGATGACTCGAATAGCTTCGCCCAGATGGCTAATATTGCTAAAAATAATAAGCAGGCACATAATAATGTAAATACCGGCCATAATGGGGAATAATCTTCCACAGACTTTGGCGATGCTGCGTATGCCTCCCAGTATCACCAGTCCGGTCAGCAAAGCCAAAGCAATGCCTACCCACAGACCGTGGGGAGTCAGGACAGGGAAAACAGTAGAAAGCTGGGCGTGTATCTGATTAGACTGAAACATGTTACCTATACCAAAGGCCGATAAAGCTATAATAATCCCGTAGAGATAAGATAAAAATTTCCCGGTCCGGGGCAGGCCTCTTTCTTTGAGTCCATCTCGCAGGTAATACATCGGCCCGCCCGATACCTGTCCCTGTTCGTTTATTTTGCGGTACTTAACGCCCAGGGTACATTCGGCAAATTTGGAAGACATACCCAGCAAACCGGCCACAATCATCCAAAAAGTAGCTCCCGGCCCGCCCATGGATATGGCCACAGCCACTCCGGCAATATTTCCCAGTCCAACCGTTGATGAAAGGGCTGTGGAAACTGCCTGAAAATGCGAGGTGTCGCCTTTGCCGGCATGGCGTTTGTCCCGGCCGAAAGCCAGTGCAAATCCCTGTTTAATTCCCCTAAAGTTGATAAACTTAAGGTAGAAGGTAAAAAACAATCCGCCGGCGATAAGCCAGACTACTATAAAAGGGACCTTTGCTCCCAAATTCAATCCCAGTGCTGCAAAGGGATCCCAAAAAAGAATTCGTCCGAGATAATCAACTAATGGTTCGAAGAAAGTGTTTATCTTATTCATGTACTTTTGGAAAGTCTCAAAAGTAGAAAAAAAATCACAGCAGCCAAACTTCAGGACCTTTATCAAACCTGAAAACCGGACATTTCGGGCTAGAACCAGTTTAAATAATCAATTATCAGTAATTTACTTTCTGAATGGTTACGAAATGGAAATTTTGTTTAATTTAGTGGCTTTAAATTCGGGCATTATAATGACGGAGATATTGTCATTACCTCTATAATTTTTACTTACAACGATGAAAGAGAATTTAAATATTGAGCGTTTTTTTGAAATATGGAAGCAGCTTCAGCCATTAAAGGAAGAAGACCAAAAGCGACTTGATCAAAAGTTTATGCTCGACTTCAACTATAATTCCAATCGATTGGAGGGCAATACACTGACATACGGTCAGACCAAACTTCTTCTCATTTTTGACCAAACGGAGGGATCTGCCTCTATGCGCGATTATCAGGAGATGAAAGCACATAATGTAGGACTCCGGCTGATGAAAATAGAGGCCGAAGATCGGGAACGTCCTCTGACAGAAAATTTTATCCGAATACTAAATCAGACGATTCAGGTAGAAGATTTTCGAAAACTTACTCAAGATGGTAAATCTAGTTTTGAAATCCATGTCGGTATTTATAAAACCCGACCAAATTCAGTCATAACAAGTACAGGTGAGGAGTTCCATTATGCTTCTCCCGAAGAAACACCTGTTTTGATGAAAGAGTTGGTGGAATGGTATAATAAAGAAGAAAAGCAAGGCGAGTTAAATCCTATCGAATTGGCAAGCATATTTCATTACCGGTACATTCGCATACATCCTTTTGAGGATGGTAACGGACGTATAGCCCGATTGATTGTTAACTTTATTTTGCACAGACATGGCTATCCGATGATTGTCGTGCCGATAGATGATAAAACCCGATACTTGCAATTGTTGCACCAATGTGATGTGAAAGTTGGATTAATTCCTTCTGAAGGAGCAAATGCAAAGGCCGAAGATTTACAACCGTTTACCGATTACCTGAGCGAGTTGGTAGAGCATGCTTTCGATTTGGCGATTCGTGCCGGGCGAGGAGAAAGCATCGAAGAACCGGGCGATTTCGCCAAACGTATCCGATTGGTAGAAAAACAGATGAAGGAAAAACAACTTAAACCCAAGCGGAATTCAAATGAGATATGGAATGTGCTGGAATATTTTTATTTCCCTTTAGAAAAAGCCTTAAATGAAAAAGTGAAAGAAGCATCGATTTTATTCACTCAATCCATTCATTATAACTTGATTTCAAAATATCCGGATATCCGAAGGAATGAATGTATTCATTTGAATTATGTAGATCGAAGCGGACAAAATTCCCAAATCAGCGAATTTGTAGAAGCCGCACAATCCATGTGGTACAATGTGGAACTTATAAACCCCAAAGAAATAAAATCAGACAACATATTGGAAATCAAAATAAAACTGGATATTCAATTTAAAGAAGACCACTACGAAGTCCCCTTTATTGATAAGAAATACCCCTACGGCAATTATCCCTCAGAAAAAGACAGAGAGACACTTGTTAAATTATTCTCGGACGATTTGTTTAAAAAGATAGAAGCATTGTTATAAATATTTTATAATTACTCATACCCAACGTATTGTTGGTAAACAAAAGAGTGAAAGACATATTATTATGAAATCAATCTATCAACTTTACATCGAACTGCAGGATCTGGAACCTGCAGTTTGGAGGCGCATCCAAGTGCCCGCCGAAATGGAACTGGCCGATTTACATAAAGTACTCCAGGTGGTTATGGGCTGGACAAACAGCCACTTGCATCAATTTATTAAAACTAATGTCTTTTATTCCCCCAGAACGGAAGGTGATGAAGAGTTCTGGGATGAGGCTATGAATAAAGATTACACAGGAGTTACGATTGGTGATTTGCTTAAAGAGAAGCAAGATATGATCGATTATGAATATGATTACGGAGACAGTTGGATACATACTGTACTGCTTGAAGATATTCTGGAAAAAGACGTCTACCCTATGTATCCCCTTTGCCTGGGAGGAGAGAGACATTGTCCGCCGGAAGATTGTGGAGGAGTTTGGGGATATGTGGATATTTTAAACGTGCTAAAAAACATTAAACATCCGGAATACAAGCATTATAAAGCCTGGCTGGGGAACAAATTCAATCCGGATAAATTTGAACTTGACGATATTAATAAGTCTTTACGCTTACCGGATTATGGTTTGCCTAAGTGGGAAGATTTTGATTGATTTTTATACACATTGAGAAACCAACTTCATTTATATATAAACCTAAAGGAAATGTCACATAAAAAACTAAAATTAAACATTGTCTTTATCCTGTTAACCGCCTTGCTTTTTTCCTGTACTTCGAAGCAGGAAAAAGTAACCCGCCTTTTTTTAATCGGTGATTCTACTGTGGCCGATTACGCCAATAATTACGATCCGGGTAAAGATTATTTAAAAACCCGCTATCCTGTGACCGGCTGGGGACAGGTGTTTCAGGAATTATTTGTAGAAAATGAGCTGAAAAATTTCAAGCATTTATTCGATACCGACAGTGTGCTGATCGATAATCGTGCCCGTGGGGGACGCAGCACCCGGTCTTTTTTCGAAGAAGGCCGCTGGAGAGCCGTTTATGAACAATTGCAGGTCGGCGATCTGGTGTTAATGCAATTTGGTCATAACGATGCCGCTGTCAACAAAGTAGAGCGTTATGTAAGTGTTGATGGCTACAAAGAATATTTACGCATGTATGTATTGCAAACCAGAGCCAGGCAGGCCATTCCCGTAATATTGACACCCGTGTGCCGGAATTTTCCCTGGAAAGACGGACGTCTGGAAAATATCCACGGAGACTATCCTCAGGCTGCCAAAGAAGTGGCCGAAGAAATGAACGTCTTTTTTATCGATTTGAATCAGCTTTCGATGGATGCTTTTAGCGAAAAGGGACAGGACTACGTGAGCAGTCATTATTTTATGAATTTACCCGCCGGCGTTTACGAAGCCTATCCCGACGGGCAATCAGATAATACTCATTTCCAGCCCGAAGGGGCCAGGGTGGTGGCAGCTTTGGTTTTTGAGGCCATGAAAGCGCTGAAATAATTTACCTGTTTGAAAAATCAAACAAGCAAAATGATTGAATTGATCGAAAATTGAAAGAACATATACGCCCCGACCAACCGGAAATAGTCAAAAAAGGCATCAAAGACACTATCGACAAAATGTTGAGTCTGTAAATTCTTACTGAAATACATTTCGTTAAGCAACTCTTTTTTGATTTAGAAAAAATATAAGAAAAAAGAGACTAACTAAAGTCGATTTCAAAATCATTTCGTATTTTTGCGAAATACTAAATGAAATCGATTTTGAAAACAAAGTATTACACAGAACAACAGGAGAAAGTAGCTCGTTACGCTAAAGCGCTTTCTCATCCGGCCCGGGTTTTTATTCTTACTTATTTATCGAAAAATCTGAACCGTTGCTGCTACAGCGGCGATATGGCCGAAGAATTGCCCATTGCCCGTTCCACTCTTTCGGAACATTTGAAAGAATTAAAAAAAGTCGGATTGATTCAGGGCGAGATCAATCCTCCCTACATTAAATATTGCATAAATCCCGAAAATTGGGAAGAGGCCAAAAAAAGTCTGGAACAATTTTTTCGGGAAGAAATCGATTTAATATCGCTGTCGACGTGTTGTAATTCGTCGGATGAAAAATAGTCGAAAATAGAATCGGAATGAAAATTTTCAACTAAATTAATTGCAAAAGAAATAGTCGACAAATAAATCAAAAAATAAATTAAGTGGTTAAATGAGAATGTTTTAATAAACAGAATATTTTAAACAAGCAGTATGGAAATTAAAATTTTGGGCACAGGTTGTCCTAAGTGCAAGACACTTGAAAAAATGACCCGTGAAGTGGTTGAACAAAATGGTTTTGAGGCAAACATTACCAAAGTAGAGGATATTATGGATATAATGAAGTACAACATCATGTCGACACCGGCCCTGGTGGTGAACGAAAAGGTAATTATTAAAGGAAGAGTTCCGTCCGCTGAGGAAATTAAAGAAATTCTTTCCAACTATTAAGCTTAACATTTGGCTTCAGGCTAAAAAGCGATACTTGGACAAACCAAAACTAACTAAATTAGATTTAACCTCAGACCTAACCTCAAACAGTAATTCACTATGAAAAAGTCATTAATTCAAATTTTTGTCCTCCTGATAATGTTGGGCTCCTGGTCCTGCAACGCCAAAACAAAAAAGAATGAAGTAAGCACCGCTGTTTCCGACAAAGTGGAAGTTTATTATTTCCATTTTACCGGCAGATGTGTTACTTGCAAAGCCGTTGAATCTGTGGCAAAAGCCTCTTTGCTGGATTTTTACGGAGACAAAATTCCTTTTAGCTCTGTAAATCTCGATGAGGCCTACGGCAAAGCTCTGGCAAAGAAATTAGGAGTTGCCGGACAAACCATGCTGATAGTAAAAGGCGATACCAAAATAAATATTACCAACGAAGGTTTTATGTATGCCCGCAACAATCCGGATAAATTTAAATCCATTATAAAAGAAAGAATTGACCCCTTAGTCAACTAAACCCTAAATGGATTTTTTAACCTCTATCTTAGAAAACAGCACCATGCCCTGGCTTTCGGCCCTGGTACTTGGCTTGATGACGGCCATCAGTCCCTGCCCGCTGGCCACAAATATTACGGCCATAGGATTTGTAAGCAAGGATATTGAAAACCGTAATCGTGTTTTCATTAATGGATTAATTTATACCCTGGGCAGGGCAATAACTTACACTTCCATAGCATTAATCATCTATTTGGGAGCAGATCAATTTAAGTTCTCGGGATTTCTACAGCAATACGGAGAGAAAATTTTAGGCCCGCTTTTAATTATAATTGGTGTTTTTATGCTGGGTATTATTAAAATTAATTTCCCGGGTTTGGGAAAATTAAGCTCAGGTCTGGAGAATAAAAAATCCTGGAATTATTGGGATACTCTTTTATTGGGCATAGTATTTGCCCTGGCCTTTTGTCCTTACAGCGGAGTTCTGTATTTTGGCATGCTGGTTCCCATGACGGTGGTCAGCGCTTCGGGTTTATATCTTCCCCTTATTTTTGCAATTGCCACAGGTGTTCCGGTGATTATTTTTGCCTGGCTGCTGGCTTATACCGTAGCGGGCGTGGGAAAAGTCTACCAAAAAATAAAAACAATAGAAATCTGGTTTCGACGAATTATTGCCGTTATGTTTATTCTGGTGGGTATTTATTACGTGCTGAGAATGTTTATATAATTTTTTTGATCATATATTTCGGTTTTAGACGAAATTCAAATTTTACCAAATAGAAATTCAAATTAGACCTAATAATGGAAACAAAGAAAGAATTTAAAATTCTGTTTTGGATTGCTCTGATTTTTGGCCTTGCTTTTTTTCTGCCTATCGAAAGTGCAAGATTTAATACAGCCATTACCGCCACTTTTGATTTAGTCAAGTGGTATGCCCGCGAGCATGTTATTTTGTGTTTGTTACCGGCCTTTTTCATTGCCGGAGTCATTGCCGTGTTTGTTAGCCAGGGTTCGGTATTGCGTTATTTTGGAGCAAACGCCAAAAAATGGCTGGCTTATTCGGTTGCGGCTGTTTCCGGGACCATTCTGGCTGTGTGCAGTTGTACTATTCTTCCGCTGTTTTCGAGCATTCACAAACGGGGTGCAGGTTTAGGCCCGGCCATAGCCTTTTTATATTCCGGCCCCGCCATCAATATTCTGGCCATTATTTTAACTGCCCGCATTTTGGGTTTTGAAATGGGGCTGGCCCGAACCGTAGGCGCTGTTGTTTTTAGTGTTGTTATTGGCATCATCATGTCATTGATTTATCGCAAAGAAGAAAAAATCAAACGCGAAGAACAGATGAATATTGAATTACCCGATGAAAAACGTCCGATGTGGCAAACCGCCTTTCATTTTTTTATACTGGTGTTGATTTTGGTTTTTGCCAACTGGGGTAGTCCTGCCGCTAACGATACTTCAAGTGTCTGGTATTATTTATGGGCTTACAAATGGTACATTACCGGATTCTTTTCTTTGTTATTGGGATATTCCTTGATTCATATACTTAAAATTAAGTGGCAATGGGTGTTGTTGTCTGCTATTGTCGTTGTTGGTTCAGCTGTTATCTCCTCTGTTTTTATTGAGAATGCCAAAATGGTCCCGCTGGTACCCATGATGGTAGGCATAGCAGCTTTGAGCATAATCACCTTATCAGATAAAAGGGATCAGGACAATAAGGAGTGGACTTTATCTACCTGGGGTTTTGCCAAACAAATTTTACCCTTATTGGCCATAGGCGTTGTCACGGCTGGTTTTTTGTTGGGTTCTACACACGATGGTTACAGCATTGCCGGAATCATTCCCAATGAGTGGATTCAACGACTGGTTGGCGGCAATTCTTTGTTGTCTAATTTCTTTGCCTCCTTTGTTGGAGCCTTTATGTATTTTGCCACTTTAACCGAGGTCCCAATATTGCAAGGACTGATTGCTTCCGGTATGGGCAAAGGCCCTGCTTTGGCTTTATTGCTGGCCGGCCCTTCTTTGTCTTTGCCCAATATGTTGGTTATAAGGAAAATAATAGGAACGCAAAAAACCATAGTGTATGTTGCACTGGTGGTGGTTATGGCGACCATCTCCGGCTTGATTTACGGAGGGATATAATTTCCCGGGGAAAAATTAGAGAAAAACTTTTGATATTGAGAATAGCATTTGATATTGAGAAAAACTTTAGCTACCGGGAGAATAACTCGATTTAACTACTAAACGACTATAAATGAAAATCTTAATATTATGTACCGGAAACAGCTGTCGCAGTCAGATGGCGCAGGGCTTTTTACATAGTTTTGATAAAAAACTTACGGTATGTTCAGCCGGAACTGAACCAGCCGGCAAGGTCAGTCAAAGAGCCGTGCAGGTGATGAAAGAAGCGGGTGTTGATATCAGTCATCATAAGCCAAAGTCGGTGGATCAATACCTCCGCGAAGAATGGGATTATGTGATTACGGTTTGCGATCACGCCAACGAAACCTGTCCTTTATTTGTGGGTAAGGTTAAACATCGCCTGCACCTGGGCTTTGAGGATCCTTCGCGTGCTCAGGGCTCTGAAGAATTCATATTTAGCGAGTTTTACAGGGTAAGGGATGAAATAAAAGAGCGCTTCCAGGCTTTCTACACTCAGGAATTAAAATCTCAACTTTAAGAGATTTAATTAAGTATAGGTCCCGATCAGGACTAATTTTTAAAAATATGAAAGCAAGTGATTTAAAACGAATTGTAAAAGAGAAGTACGGAGAAATTGCCCGTCAGAGTGGTCCCCGGGCTCAATCGTCCTGCTGTGGCACTTCCTCTTGTTGCGGTGAACTGGAGTTTAGTATGATAGGAGAGGAATACCAAACCATAGAGGGTTATCATCCTGAGGCGGACCTGGGTCTGGGTTGTGGCCTTCCGACTCAATTTGCCGGCATAAAACCCGGGCACTTTGTACTTGATCTTGGCAGCGGAGCCGGAAACGATTGCTTTGTGGCCCGTTCTCTGGTGGGCGAAACCGGCAAGGTCTGCGGACTGGACTTTACCGAAGCCATGGTAGACAAAGCCAGGGAAAATGCCCGGAAGCGTGGTTATAGCAATGTGGAGTTTATCCTGGGCGATATTGAAGAAATGCCCTTGCCCGATAATGCATACGATGTTGTGGTATCCAATTGTGTATTGAATCTGGTGCCCGATAAGAACAAGGCCTTCTCCGAAATTAAGAGGGTATTAAAATCAGGAGGTCATTTTTGTGTGTCGGATGTGGTAATTAAAGGCCGATTGCCCCAGAGCATTCGAAACGCTGCCGAAATGTACGTGGGTTGTGTTTCGGGAGCGCTCAACATGGAAGTATATCTGGATAGTATCCGCAAGCAAGGTTTCCAGCAGATAAGCGTTCACAAACAACGAGAAATCCCGATTCCCGATGAGGTGCTGAAAAAATACCTCAGCGCGCAGGAAACAGAGCACTTAAAGGAAAAGAGCTACGGCGTTTTTAGCATTACCGTCTCGGGATACAAAATGTAATATGAATTTATTTAATTAACAGATCAAAAATGAGCAAAGTTCAAGGCCTGTCTTTTTTTGACCGTTTTCTGAGTTTATGGGTTGCGTTGTGTATTGTAGCCGGCATCGTCGTTGGTAAATGGCTGCCCATAGTGCCCGACACCCTGGGAAAACTCGAGTACGCCAATGTTTCCATTCCAATTGCCATTCTTATTTGGATCATGATTTTTCCCATGATGTTGAAAATTGATTTCGGAAGCATAGTCCATGCCCTGAAAATGCCTAAGGGTCTGACAGTTACTTTAGTGATAAACTGGCTTATCAAACCCTTTACTATGTTTGGAATTGCCTGGTTGTTTTTCTTTGTTGTATTTAAAACATTCATCGCAGAGGATTTAGCCCGGGAGTACCTGGCCGGAGCCGTGCTTTTGGGAGCTGCACCCTGTACAGCCATGGTGTTTGTCTGGAGCCATCTCACCAAAGGTAATCCTGCCTATACACTGGTTCAGGTAGCCATAAACGACTTGATCATTTTACTGGCTTTTTTGCCTATAGTCCGTTTTTTGCTAGGTGTAAGCGGTATTAGCATACCATGGAATACGCTTTTGATGTCGGTGGTGCTATTTGTTGTTTTTCCTTTGGTTTCAGCCCTGTTGACACGTCGCCTTGTCATCTGTCGTAAAGGGAAAGAATTCTTTGAAAAAGTATTCCTGAAAAAATTTACCGGTACCACCATTTCGGGATTATTGTTGACCCTGATTATGATTTTCTCGTTTCAGGGCGAAATAATACTCAATAAACCTCTCGATATTCTCTTGATTGCTGTTCCCTTGATTATTCAAACTTTTCTGATTTTCTTTATTGCCTACGGCTGGGCCTTTAAATGGAAATTTCCCCACAACATTGCCGCACCGGCAGCCATGATTGGCGCCAGCAATTTTTTTGAACTTTCGGTGGCTGTGGCTATAGTATTGTTTGGTCTGAATTCTCGTGCCACACTGGCTACAGTGGTGGGTGTGCTGGTAGAGGTGCCGGTGATGCTTACACTGGTATGGATTGCAAATAAAACCCGTTCAAAATTTGTCGGAGCCAATTAAAGGGGTTTATGCCGACAATATAAGCATGACACCCTCTATCGGAATTTCCCGGAACTGTTTAATTATAAGAGTATATTTGCATTTAGATATAACAAAGAGATATGAACAAGCGAAGATTAGGAAAAACCGGATTTGAAATATCCGAGATCAGTCTGGGAACCTGGCAGGTGGGTGGTAAATGGGGCAGCCCTTTTAGCCATGGTAATGCCGATGCTGTTTTAAATACTGCTGTTGACCATGAAATTAATTTTATTGATACTGCCGATGTCTACGGTGATGGAGAGAGCGAAAAGGCCGTAGGCCGGCTTTTGCGTTCCCGCAACGAAAGCATTTACGTGGCCACCAAATGCGGGCGTAAATTAGATCCTCACGTGGATGCCTCCTACCAGGTGGATGTCTTACGCAAATTTGTAGAAGACAGCTTACGCAACATGGGTTTGGAAACCATCGATTTGATTCAGTTGCATTGTCCGCCCACCGAAACTTATTATCGTCCCGAGATTTTTGCCTTGTTTGATGCTCTCAAAAAAGAAGGCAAAATCAGGAATATGGGAGTCAGTGTCGAAAGGGTGGACGAGGCCTTAAAAGCCATAGAATACGATAATGTCTGCAGTGTGCAGATCATTTTCAATATGTTCAGACAACGTCCGGCAGAGGAGTTCTTTGCCCGGGCTGCCCAAAAAGATGTCGGTATCATTGTGCGGGTACCCCTTGCCAGCGGCTTACTGACAGGGAAATTCACAGCTGATACCCGTTTTGGCAAAGACGACCATCGAGCATACAACCGTAGTGGGGCAGCCTTCGACAAAGGCGAAACATTTTCCGGAGTGGATTACGTGCAAGGCCTGGCTGCCGTGGAGGAAATCAAAAAGTTATTTCCAGCCGGATTAGCCTTATCAGCTTACGCACTCAGATGGATTCTGATGTTCAGCCAAGTCAGTACGGTTATCCCCGGGGCTTCCAGGCCCGAACAGGTGCAGACAAATGTTCAGGCTATGGATTTGCCTGCTCTTACTGAGGAGCAAATGAAGGGGGTTCGTTCCATCTACCAAGACAGAATTAAGCCCTTGATTGCCAACGAGCCTTGGTAAGAGCCCCTGGTAAAAGCACAAGCTGCTTAATTTTTGATCAGGAAGTCCTTATTTCCGAACCACCAGCACCCAGTCGGTCTCCTTGTTGGGCGGAGTAAATGCGTTGGCTTGCTTTGGACCGGAGCTTTGCACTTGGGGCAAAGCCTGCTTTTCGCCGGTCTTACTGTCAATCCAGCTGCAACGGCTATAAGTGCCGGCTTCGAGCAGCAGCGAAAAACTTTCTCCGTCCTGAGCAAATACCAGGTACTGCTGACCCGGTTCAGCCAGAGCGTACACCCGTAAAGCCTGTTGATTGGCCAGGAGTTCGTCGTGGGGTTGCATGCGATAGAAATCCACTTCGTTGCGCAGGACCTTAGTCAGAATATCTACATAGTTTTCCGAAAGTTTGAATTCGTTGTCTTCACTAAAGGGCAGGCCTTCGGGTCCGTAAGCGTAGAGCTCGTATTCGCTGGCGTGGCCGTTCCAGGTAAAGGAAGCTCCGGCGGTGGCACAGGCCCAGGCTGAACGACGCAGGTCCTCCTGAGTGGCTCCGCTGCGTTCGTGCCAGTAGCGTCTCCACAGGGCATTACCTTCGCTCATAAATACCGGTTTACCTGCATAGCCCAACAAACAGGCCATGTGATGGGTCCATGCATCTCGCCAGAGATGGCGTTCCAGGTTTTTCCAGGGAGCGGCAATCTGGTGATTTTCTATGGCTGCAAAAGTATATTCGGGTAATTGATACTGATGTTCGCGCGGGAACTCGTCTTCGTAAGTACGCAGATGATTGAATACATCGTATTGGCTGATTAGCCGGGCAAAACCTAATTCCTGATCTTCACGGTCGCCGGGTACTTCCCAGACGTAATTCCAGCCGGCCAGATTGGCGTAGGGCGCCAGACGGGCCACCATGTAACGGACATAAAAATCTTTTTCTTCAGCGCTGAGTGCTGTCCAGGCAGGGCCATCGTTGCGGCTGCCGTTTACGCCCAAAAACATATGCACTCCGACATCTTTGCTGTTGAGAAAACCCAAATGTTGTTCCATGCGTTTCCATACGGCCAGGTTCATGGTAGAAGAGGCTTTGCCTTCCTCATATAAGGTCAGATCCTGGCATTCCGGTTCGGGACCGTCTTTGTAGTACTGGCCAAAACAGCAAAGAGATAAGAGCCAGTTTACCTGCAGATGGTTGTAACCGTGTTCGATAAGCCGGCCGTAAACGTGCTCACTGATCCAGTCGAAGTCCTGGCCTATGGAGCCGTGCCCGGTTTCATAGTAGGATTTCAAATACACAGGTTCGGTGCCGTTGTAGGCAAACCAGTGAGGATTCTCTTTGTAGGCTTGAAGTATGCCTTTGCCGGCTCCTTCGGCGATGCAGGTAAAACTGCCATTGCCGCTCGGACTGTCGTCGCTCCAGCGGTATTCGTATTGCCAGATGCCTGTCTCGTCGGGCATAAAACGCATTTTCCAGATCTTGCCGTTCTGCGCATTGCCACCGCCTTTGCCGTCGCCGTCGTAAAAGCCGCGAAACTCAACGCGTCGGCCCGAAGGAGCCTGATAGCTCACCAACAGCTCAACGTCCGTAAAACGATTTTGGTAAGCTTTGTTATTACTGACCGATGCTTCAAAAAGCCGGTATTGGGGAACAAGTGTATTTTTGGCTTTGGTGAGCTCTTTGGCTTGCAGTTCAGCCGCATTATTCAGGCTGAATAGTATCAGCAGCAGAAAAAGGATTTTCAGGGGGAGGATGGGTTGTTTCATTGTTGTTTTGTTTTATGAAAGTTTTATTTGAGAGCAATTTTCATAACCACTGCGCTGGCAGGAGCCAGCTCAAGTGTAATGAATTGGTTGCGTATAGCCGTTTTTTTAACTTGTTGCCAGCGTCCGTTCCAATTTCCATCGGCATCAATGCATGCATCGCCAATGCGTATGTCTGCTGCCCGGGCACCGACATAGTTGTCTTTGGCCTGCATGGCTAAAAAGGCTGCCTGTGAAAATTCCCGGTCTAAGGAAATGCTGACAGTTCGGCTACCGGAGGGTCTGTTGTTCTCTTTATTGATAGAATGTTTATTATTCTTGTTAATAAAACCAGAAGCTTGGTTTTGGGTTTTGAAAGTGCCAGAGGGCTGATTGTTTTTGTTGATCAAAGTTATAAGCACCTCCTTGTTCTCGTTCAGATAGGCGTAAGTGCTTAATTGCTGAGCAGAGCCTGAACTGATTTTCAAGGGCAAAACCTGACCCTCAGCCCCTTGTTCAAACATTTTAATACCATAGGCCAGAGGACGGGCTTCCAGCCCTTGATCTGAGCGAACAAACACAGCATAACGGCAGGGCAGGGCGATGGCTCCTCCGGTGGAATCACCCGTGTGGAAGTTTAAGCCTGCAATGCCTTGCGCTGACCACCAATGCAGGTAATCCAGGCCCCATAAGGCGGAGACGTAGCGATCGCTGACGCCTTCCAGGCCGCTGTACCACAAGCTGTTGGTTTCGGTAAGCCTGAAGCTGAGTTTTTTGTCTTTTACGGCATCCAGCATACCGTCTCTTACTTCCCGGTAAATGTTGTAGGCAGAGTCGGAGAGTAAATCATTCCTGCGCAAAAGTGTGTCGCGGGGAATCAACTTACTGACGTCGTGTTCTTTGTAATTGACGTATGAACAGCCAAAAGGATAGTTGTGCTGACTCAGTTGTACCAGGTGCCCTTTTTCTTGTGCAAAGTCATCAGCCAGTTGTTTCAGCCTCTCTGCATCGGGATTCTGATCTGGTCCGCTGAAAACGGCCTGCGGGCAGCTTTCCAGTATGGCGTCCCTAATGGCTGTCCATTTGGATATATAGAGCTCGTAGTCTTTGTAGTAACTCGGCTCGTTTCCAAGGGCAAAACTTTCGAGCTGATCAGGGTAATTGTCCAAGATAAAGCGGGCTGTGTTTTTGGCGTAAACCGGGTCTCCTTCTTTGAGCCGGAACGAATAGATCACTTTTATGTTTGCTGCTTTGGCAAATTCGAAAAAAGAGCGAATGTCGTCTTCGGTAGCCTGGGGTATTGTTGCTTCGTCCACCGAATTCCCTCCCAGCCGGAGGTGCTTGATTCCGAGGGTTCGAAATAGGTTCAAGAGCTCAGTGTTTTGCGGATTAAAGTAATACACACCCTTACGCGGCAGTAAGGTGCTGATCTCGTAGCTGAGGCCTATAATCTGATCAGAAACGACAATCCCGGGATCAAGTGTACTTACCTGCAGACTGAGGTCGGCTTCGGTTGTCCGATGGCAGGAAAAAAACAAAGGACTTAACAGCAAAGCTGTCATCAACCGGCAAATAAATCTTTTCATACTTTAGTTTTATGAATGCGACAAATATAGCGATTTCCTTTAAGTCTTGCGTACATTGTAGCAGAATCCCGATTTTACACGGACAGGATAGTTTAGCATTTTTTTTCTGTATGAAAGTACTCTATTCATCGATTTTATGATATTTTTGTGCCATAGTAATACTCATTTTAAAGTACTATGCTGTTTGGTACTTTATTTTTTTTGTAATAACCCTTAACGATGAAAGCCTTTTTTAAGTTTTGTACCCTGTTGATGAGCAGAAAAATAGTTTTTCCACTTTTTTTGTTTTTGCTGCCCTTAGTGTTGAAGGCTGCTTCCGGCTTGTGGAACAGTCCGCTTGCGGGAGGTCCTCTTGCTTATACTGTTACTGAAGCCGAGTCACCTAAAAAGGACTCTAACGGCAAGTATATGACAGTAGTATATCTCGAGAATCTCGGATTTGGCAAGATAGGCCAATACAGTAATGCCGATAACGTTTCCTGGCTGCTGGCACAGGGTTACCGTGTCATTGAGCTGGACTATGCCAACTTGAGTAAAGCCGTTTCTCCTGCTATTAACAAAGATATTATCGCCATTAACGATGCGCTGCAATCATTTTCTTTTTGCGGACTCAGCAACTGTTCTGACTACAGGAGTTATATTTTGTTCGAAGGCTATCGCATAGCTCGTGATGTGGCCTATTTTAAAGAC
Source organism: uncultured Bacteroidales bacterium (assembly GCA_964488495.1). Classification (GTDB taxonomy): domain Bacteria; phylum Bacteroidota; class Bacteroidia; order Bacteroidales; family UBA1402; genus UBA1402. The sequence continues at coordinate 9,929 of CAZAUQ010000014.1, read as the reverse complement.
GATCCCAGCGTTTATAACTGGCCTGCCGGATATACCCAGGGCGATTCCTTGTATATGGACATAATTTATCCGGCCGATCCCCGGGAGTCTGTGCCGGTGGTTTTGTCTTTTTCTTACAGCAACAGCTACGCCACTTACGACAGTGAAAGTGGCATGATGACAGACGCCCACAAACATTTACGCTTGTTTTTGCCCTACACATTGGGAGGTTTCGATGATTCTTTTCTGGAAGGCGCGCCGGCCAGAGGCATGGCATGGGCCATCGCCGATCATCCCAAATATTGCAACTGGGGTAACGGAAAGCCCACCGGCGGAGCCAACGATACCTACAAATCGTATCAAACCAATCCGGATGCGGCTCAAAAGGTGAAATCAGCCGTTCGTACGCTCAGGGCCAAAAGTCAGGAGTTGGGATTGTCGGGTAAAATAGGTATTTACGGATTCTCGCGTGGCTCCGATGCCGGTGCCATGGCAGTGGGCGACCGCTCTGTGCCTGAATTTGAAAACGCCGGCTTACACATCGGAGTATCCGATGATGTGCAGGCGGCAGCTCTGGGCTCGGGTGTGTTTGATTTTACTCAAATATACAACACAACAAACGACGGCGACGGTAATTTGGAAACGCGCTGCCCCTGGGTCTGGGGGGCTTTGAAAGACAACTACGATCTCTGGGAAACGATGGGTGCCTCTTACCTGGTGCAATCAGGACAATCGGCTCCGGTGTTGTTTTTTTACAATACCTCCGACAGTCATTATTACCTGGATCAAATTCAACAATTCAAAGCTAAACTCGAAGAATGGGCTATACCGCCCGTTAGCCTGGTCGATTACGACAATGGCCATTCCGTACCTAAAGATTCAGCTTCACTCGGACAGCTTTATGCTTTTTTTGATCAATATTTAACTCCTCCTTCCCTGATCGAAGACACCACACAAAACAGGCTCTCCACCATCGAAAGCAAGCAGTTGCCTTTGTTGTTGAGCTATAATACTGCCGAAGAAGAATTGCATGTCAGGTTTAGTTTGTCGCATGCTGCCCAAGTGCAGATACAGCTTTACGATATGGCCGGTGTGTTGGTTTTTACCACAGAAAAAACACTTAAAGATACCGGTTCATACACCGAATCAATCGTTTTAAATAAGTTAAAGCTGCAACAAGGCATTTATCATGTCAGGTTAAGGGCTGAAGGCTTAAATGCTGTTGAAAAGTTCGTCTATTGTAAAAGCTGAAAGGCTGTTGATAACGTTCAGCGAGCTGTTACAATTGTGCGAAGAAAACAAATGGAATGATCGAATGTAGAAATATTTTTTTGAATTTCGGAGAAAAAGAAATATTCAAAGATTTAAATTTCACCGTTCAGGAGGGTGAACATTGCTGCATTACAGGCGCTTCGGGCAGAGGAAAATCAACCTTGTTAAAACTTATTCAGGCTTATGTTCGTCCTGATCAAGGTCAAATTATTATTGAGGGCAAAGAACTCAATCCTTCCAGTGTTAAAGTCATAAGAGAATCCATGGCCTGGATTCCCCAAAATAGTAATCTTCCGGTGCAAAACGGGGTGGAATTGCTCCATATGCTCCATATGAAGCAGAAACGCGATCTGGTGGAACAATATGCTAAAAAGTTGGGACTGGAAGACAAAATCATTGAACAAGCATTTAGTGTCATCAGTGGAGGGCAAAAGCAACGACTCATCATGGCTGTTTGTTTTGCTCTGGATAAAAGCATTCTGCTTATGGATGAACCCACGGCCTCTTTGGATGAACAATCCATTCAGTTGCTTTTGAGCACCATCGGACAAATGCAAGACAGAACTATAATATCGGCATCGCACAACCAAACCTGGATCAATGCTGTCCCCAAAAGAATTGCCTTATGAACGGAGCTATTGATATCAGCACCAAAGATTTGCTGTTGAGTTTTATTATTTTGTTCATTCCACTGGCTTTTTTGTATTATTATAAAACAGGATTGATCAAAAGCACCTTGATTGCTGTTTTAAGGATGGTAGTACAATTATCTCTGGTAGCGGTATATCTGGAATGGATCTTTGAAATGAATAATGCCTGGCTCAATATACTTTGGGTGTTGATTATGATTATTGTGGGCATAACAACTACTATTAGCAGGGCATCGCTTAATTGGAAAAGTTTCTTGTTCCCTTTGTTCATTACTTCGTTTACTTCGGTGCTTATAGTGGATGCTTTTTTTCTTGGTCTGGTGATCAGGTTGGAATATCTGTTTGAAACACAATATTTTATTCCGATCACAGGAATGATCTTGGGGAATGCACTTAACCATAATATTGTGGGTATGCGCAGCTATTTTAAAGAATTGAACGAGAAATCCGATTTGTTTCACTTTTTGCTGACCAATACCGGGAATAACCTTAGATTAAGCTTACGTCCGTTTATTGCCGAGGCTCTGAAACAGGCCATCAATCCGATGATAGCCAATATGTCAGTGATGGGATTGATTTCTTTGCCCGGAATGATGACCGGTCAACTTCTGGGCGGCAGTTCTCCCGCTATTGCAATCAAGTATCAAATAATGATAATGTTGGCTATTTTTACCGGTTGTACGCTCAATTTATTTCTAAGTATAATAGCTTCCAACAAAGTGGTCTTTGATGCATTTTACAATTTTGATCGCAAAAAAATTTATAAATCATAATATCATATCATTATAAAGAGTTCCATATCATGAAAAAAATCCTTCTATTATTAGGCGGCATAGCATTAATGTTCGCAGCATGTAACGGACAAAATATTCCGGCATCTTCGCCCGAAGACAACCCTATGCATTTGTTTTACCAACAGCCTGCATCAATATGGGAAGAAGCATTGCCCATAGGCAACGGCCGCCTGGGAGCTATGGTTTTTGGCGGTGTTGAAACGGAACAATTACAATTAAACGAAGAAAATGTATGGTCAGGAGGTCCGGGTAACAACATACAACCTGCATTCAAGGCTCTGTTGCCTCAAATACGTCAGCTGATTTTCGAGGAAAAATATCAGGAAGCTCAAGACCTGGCTTTTAGTGTTTTACCCAAAAACATCGGAACAGAGAGCAACCACGGTATGTGTTACCAGCCCTTGGGACGTTTGTTTCTGGATCAGCAGGGAGAAGGACAGGTAGAA
>CAZAUQ010000014.1:5387-6688 GCA_964488495.1 uncultured Bacteroidales bacterium | reverse complement strand
AAACAATTACGCAACGATCATATAGCCATTTATCGCCCTCTGTTCGGGAGAGTCGATTTGAATCTGGGCAGCTCCGCTTCGGTGGATTTACCTACAAACCAACGTCTGGAAAAGTTTAAAGAAGGCAACGATCCTCAGTTGGCTGCCTTGTATTATCAGTTTGGCCGTTATTTGTTAATCAGCAGCTCCATGCCCGGCACTCAGCCTGCTACCTTGCAAGGTCTGTGGACCGATAAACTCAGCCCGGCCTGGGACAGTAAATACACAGTAAATATCAATACCGAAATGAATTACTGGCCGGCAGAATCCTGTAATTTACCGGAAATGCACGAGCCGCTGTTTGCCATGCTCCGCGATCTTTCCGTTACCGGAGCTGAGGCCGCCAGTCAAATGTACGGTGCCAGAGGTTGGTGCATACACCACAATACCGACCGCTGGCGTATAAGCGGACCGGTGGACGGGGCTTTTTACGGTCTCTGGCCTATGGGAGGTGCCTGGCTCAGCCAGCATATCTGGCAGCATTATCTCTATTCGGGCGACCGGGCTTTTCTCGAAGAGTATTATCCCGTACTGATGGGAGCTTCCCTGTTTTTTAAAGACGTATTGCAAAAAGAACCTGTACACGGCTGGATGGTGCTTAGTCCCTCCATGTCCCCCGAAAACTCCCATCGTTCGGGTGTTAGCATAGTGGCCGGTACCACCATGGACAATCAGATAATCTACGATGTTTTTTCTAACCTGATTGCAGCAGCTCAGATTCTGAACAGAGATCAACAATACGCCGACAGCTTGCTGTCGCTCCGTGAACAATTGGCTCCGATGCAGGTGGGGCGCTGGGGACACCTGCAGGAATGGATGCACGACTGGGACAGGCCCAATGACCGTCATCGGCATGTATCGCATTTGTACGGTTTGTTTCCTTCAAACCAGATTTCGCCTTACCGCAATCCTGAATTGTTTGTGGCAGCCAAAACATCGCTTGAGGCCAGAGGAGATATCTCCACAGGTTGGTCTATGGGCTGGAAAGTGAATCTTTGGGCTCGTTTGCTCGATGGCGACCGGGCAATGAAACTTATCACGGAACAACTCAGCCCCGCCATCCGGCCCGACGGCAGCCAAACCGGAGGAACCTATCCCAACCTGCTGGATGCTCATCCGCCTTTTCAGATCGACGGCAATTTCGGTTGCACTTCAGGGATAGCCGAAATGTTGTTGCAAAGCCAGGATGGGGCTTTGCATATATTACCGGCTTTGCCCTCAGTCTGGCAGGAAGGCAGTGTGAAAGGCCTCAGAGCCAGGGG
>CAZAUQ010000014.1:0-5287 GCA_964488495.1 uncultured Bacteroidales bacterium | reverse complement strand
GGTCGGGTTTCTCGAAAACGATGTCGGCTTTGTCGCTATGGACCGGATTCGGAATTATTTTCAGCAGAGAGCTTTCCTCCTGATGTAGTTTATCGAGAGCAGATCCGTTCTCGTCCACCCGGAAAACTTGCATGGAATAAGCCGGCAGCTGACATTGAAACTGATTGCTAACTGACAGGGTATGGGTACTTGGCTTAATCAGCTCAGGCTCAGCCAGACTGTTGCGTTGCTCTGCTGTTCCTGTCAGTAAATGGCATTCCACCTGTTGGTCAATCGATGCTCCATCGATGTTGATATTGGCTGTGAGAGCCTGATTTCCGGAATTTACAATCTTGAAGATTAGCTCTTTGCTGTCGTTGTCCCGACTGATGGAGGCGGTGACAGGTCCTGTGGCTGCCGGAACTACGAAAAGTCTGGTGTCGTCCAGATAACATTCAATGGTTTCGCCTTTGGCTTCCAGTCGAATTTCGTACCACTGGTTTGAATTGATACTGCCCGATGTGGCAAACAAGACGTTTTTGACTCCATTGCTGACTTTTTCAATGGCGTGTTGGGTATTGCCCCAGCCTCCAATATTGAGCCAATAATAATTGTTTTCGTCCTGATAGGCAAAAGGAATCAGAAAACCCTCGTTGCCTCCGGTTTTTTGAGCTTTTATACGGAAGACATAATGACTGCTATCGACGGATGATTTAAATATACTCACAGCCGGTGCTGTATTGGCTGTCTGGTTATAAATACCTCCCGTAGCATTAAAACTTCCTGAGAACACTTGCCAGTTGGTGCTTCCGGCCGAAAAGTTCTCAGAAAACAGTTGGTTTTCACCGCTTGTGATGCTTAAGTCATCAAAACTAGCCTGGGTATTCCATGTGCCGACACCCACCCGGCCGCTGAAATCCCGTCCACTCAGTTGAAATGAAGGATCGTAATTGATTAGGGATTGCAGGTATTCATCTCCCGGATTAGTGGCATACATTTGCTGCACGTAATAACTGGCTGTTTTGACCACCTGAGTGTTATCAAAACGAATCAGGTCGGGATGCCATTGCTGGTGTTTGTCGTTGCATAGCAAAGGAGCGTAACAGGTCAGTTCAATAATATCGGCATTGCGTTCGACACCCGTCAGATAAGCGGCTTCGGCAATAGCATTGTACAACTTGTCGTCCTGGGAGGCGTATTCGCCGATGAAAACCTTGGGGCCCTGGCGGTCAAAATTGTCGTAGCGATGATTGTTGTTCAGAAACCAGTCAGGAGAATTGTAATAATGTTCGTCGACGGCGTCCAGTTGATTTTCGCGGCTGAATTCCCAAAGGCTGGTGTAGTGGCTGCCGGTGTCGTCGGTGCCTGAAGTGCCAATGATTTTAATTTCAGGGCAATACTTACGCAAGCTGTCGGTAAACATCAAAAAACGTTCCCTGAATTCGGGAATATAGTCCTCTTCGTTACCCAGACAAATGTATTCCAAATTAAAAGGATCGGGATGTCCCATTTCAGCCCTCAGGGCTCCCCAGGTAGTAGTAATATCTCCGTTGGCAAATTCAACCAGGTCGATGGCGTCCTGTATCCAGGGCCCCATTTCTGACAGAGGCGCTACTTCTCTGCTTCTGAATTGACAGGAAACGCCTACAGGTAGTACAGGCAAAGGTTTGGCTCCAATGTCTTCGCAAAAGAGGAAATATTCGTAAAAACCTAAACCGTACGTTTGGTGATAGCCCCAGAGATTCCAGTTGGGTTTGCGTGCTGCCACATCGCCTACGGTATGTTTCCAGCGATAAGCATTGTCCAGCCCCCTGCCGTGAGAAATACAACCTCCAGGGAAACGAAGAAACTGAGGTTGCAGATCGGCGATAGCCTGTGCCAGATCGGCCCGGAGTCCGTTTTTTCGGTTTTTGAAGGTGTTTTCGGGAAAGAGTGAAACCATGTCCAGGTATATGTTTCCACTGCCTTGAGGCAGAATATACAGTGCGGCATCATTAAAATCAATTTTACTCTTGAGTGTTAAATGGTACTGTTGCCATTCACCGCTGGTAGCTTTGATAGTGTCCGAAGCAATAATATAACCGCCGCTGCTTTTTAGTTGCACTATCACTGCTTTATCGTGGTCTGCGTTGCGTTTGAGGTAAACCGAAAAGAAGTAATTCTCGTTTTGTTTTAGGGCAATTCCGTCAAAACCGGTGTTTTTAACTCCTGCGGCTGTTCCCTGATTGTAGATGACCAATTTCAGGCAATTTGTATTATGTTGATTCAGAGGCTGATTTCCTGCCACGCTCAGGGCCACCGAGGCTCCTCCTTCCTGAACTCCCGACCAGGCCGTTAGCGGCCCCAGGCTGGTGTAGCCGTCCACCACATAATATTCAAAGGAACGGTTCTGTATCAATTCGGCATACAGGCCTCCGTCAGCGGCATAGTTGATGTCTTCGAAAAAGACTCCTACCAAATCCTGACTCATGGGAATGGCTGACTTATTGGTATCTACCGAAATATTGACCTGAGCTTGTGTTGTCTGCATGCAGCTCAAGGCAAAAAGGGACAATAACAGGATTCTTGTTTTCATAAATCGTTTTTTGGGGTATTCTTTGGTTCTTTGGCTTCTTTAAATGCAAATATAATGTATTTATTTACACAAATTCCTTGGTTTTACTTTAATTCGATGAGCATTTTGTTATAATATGCACTTTGTGTCATTTTTTTGAATTTGTAATATTGTATGATTCAAACAGATATCTTTTTGCTATTTTTTTTGTCCATGTTTATCGGATGTATTAGTACAAGATCTGAAAATTCTTCATTATTTTTGACCGGTTTTTGTATGTCTGCTTGCGTGTAGATGACAATAAAAATATAGCAAAATGGGGATATTAAAAGAGAAGTTTATCAATTACACTACACCTCAGGAATTGATGGCAGCAGGTGTTTATCCTTATTTCCGGGAAATTCAGTCGGATCAGGATACAGTGGTAAGCATCAACGGTAAACGCGTGTTGATGTTCGGTTCAAACAGTTATCTGGGTTTGACCAGTCATCCGAAAATTAAAGAAGCTGCCATACAGGCTACCGAAAAATACGGTGCCGGTTGCGCGGGTTCCCGTTTTTTGAACGGTACTCTTGATATCCACACTCGACTCGAAGCAAGACTGGCGAAATTGAGTGGAAAGGAAGCTGCTTTGTGTTACAGCACTGGTTTCCAGGTAAACCTGGGAGTGGTTTCTGTCCTTGGAGAACGCAATAATTACTTGATACTTGACGAATTGGATCATGCATCCATTATAGAAGGATCCAGGCTTTCTTTTTCGAAGACCATGAAATACGCTCACAACGATATGCAAGCCCTGGAGCAAAAATTGAAACTTTGCGAACCGGGACACGATATTTTGATTGTGGTGGACGGTATTTTCTCGATGGAAGGCGATATTGCCCGTTTGCCTGAGATTGTGGCTTTGGCCAAAAAATACAGGGCTTCTATTATGGTGGATGACGCACATGCCCTTGGCGTGTTGGGCAAAAACGGAGCCGGTACGGCAGCTTATTTTGGTCTTACCGACGAGGTAGAACTCATTATGGGTACTTTTTCCAAATCATTGGCATCGCTGGGCGGTTATATTGCTGCAGACAAAGAAGTTATAAATTATATCAAACATAATTCCCGTTCGCTTATTTTCAGTGCCAGCATGACGCCTGCTTCTGCTGCCACTGCTCTTGCCGCTCTTGATATCATGGAGCAGGAGCCCGAACGCATTGAACATTTGTGGAAGCTGACTCATTATGCCAGAAATGCTTTCCAGGCGAATGGATTTGATACCGGGCCTTCAGAAACACCCATTATTCCGCTATTGGTCAGGGATGATTTCAAGGCTTTGAAGATGACCAGAATATTGCTTGATCAGGGTGTGTTTGTCAATCCGGTTATTTCGCCGGCAGTGCCCAAAGGTTCCAGTTTGATTCGCTTTTCTCTTATGGCAACCCATAGTTTTGAACAAGTGGATGAAGCTATAGATAAAATGTCGCGCGTTGCCAAAAAACTGGGAGTTTTTGATATGGCAACGTTGGAAGTATAGCAGTTAGGATAAGCTCATAATCCGGTAAGCTTAACAATTCGATTCGCATAACAATCGGTACAGCATGAAAAAAGTGGTACTCATTACCGGCGTTTCCTCAGGCTTTGGAAAAGAGGCAGCTGTTTTATTAGCCCGGGCCGGGTGTGCTGTTTACGGAACGGTTCGCAAAACCATTGAACCTCTGGAGGGCGTGCATATGCTCAACATGGATTTGACAGTGCCGGCAAGCATTGACAAAGCTGTTGTCGAATTGCTGGAACGCGAAAAACGCATTGATGTATTGATCAATAATGCCGGCATGCATTTAGGAGGCCCCATCGAGGAAACTCCGGCTGAACTTTATCGCAGGCAATTGGACACCAATCTGCACGGTATGGTGCATTTATTACAGGCAGTACTGCCGCAAATGCGGGCGCAGAATAAGGGGTTAATAATCAATTTCAGTTCTATCGGTGGTCTGATGGGTCTGCCCTTTCAGGCCTTTTATTCCGCCAGTAAATTTGCCATCGAAGGTTTGAGCGAAGCCCTTAGGATGGAGGTTCAGGCCTTCGGTATCAAGGTTGTGCTGATCAATCCGGGTGATTTTCATACCAGCAACACAGCCAACCGTATTAATGTCTGTGACGAAAAAGGCCCTTACTCCAGGCAGTTTGAGCTTTCCAAAGCCTGTTTTGAATCTGACGAAATCAACGGAGGCCAACCCACAGTAATGGCTCGCAAACTGCTGAAAATAGTAGCAGCTAAAAATCCCCGGCATCGTTACGTTGTGGCAACACTTGACCAGAAACTGGCTGTATTTCTCAAACGGATTCTTCCTTCGTGTTGGTTTATGCCGATTTTAACATCCCATTACGGCATTAAAAAGAAGGGAAATAATTGACATTCTTTTTTATTTTTTGCTTAAGCCTCTAGAGTTTGCAAATGGTGTATTTTTGAAATATCTTTGCATTTTTATTCTATTATATATAGTAGAATTTTGACTTATCTGCGATAATATTAAGACTGTTTTTTATGTTCGATTTTCTGGACAACTATCCCATTTTGTTGCCTCTGATAATTTTCTTTGGCCGTATTATCGATGTGACTCTGGGCACGCTCCGTATTATTTTTGTATCTAAGGGACAAAAAACGCTGGCTCCGCTCATCGGTTTTTTCGAAGTCTTTATCTGGATTGTGGTTATCTCTCAGATTTTGTCCAGAGCCAACGATTTGGTAGCTTATCTGAGTTATGC
>CAZAUQ010000013.1:41919-43187 GCA_964488495.1 uncultured Bacteroidales bacterium | reverse complement strand
TCCTTTGTCCTGTGCATACAGGCCGGTGCATGCCAGCAGGGCACACAGTATAATCGTCTTTTTCATACTTATCATAATTATAGAATTATATCAAAAGTGTACTCTCCCGATCCCAACTCAAGCATAGTGCAATTGTTTTCGGTTCCCTGGTAGCGTATGTTCTTTGATGAACTAAAAGGCTGGGCACTCTCACGGATGTTCTTTTTTTGAGTTGTAGGTAAATAGACAAGGGCGGAGGAATTGGCCGGAACCTTAATTGTCCATTCTAAACGACCTTCTGATTTTTTCCAGTTCGAAACAACCAGACCATAAGGTGTCTTGTAGGAGGCATTTATAAAGTTTAAACCGGCAATACTAAAATCAGGTCTCATTATAATTCGTTTGTAGCCCACCTGTTCTGTGTCGCTGCTAATACCTGCCAGATTTTCAAAACACCAAATCAGCAGGTCACCCAGCAACATAACGTGATTACCCGAATTCATGCTTGGGTCGGCCGTGTCACCATTCCACAATTCCCAGATGGTGGTGGCGTCTTTGGTCAGCATATAGCCCCAACTGGGTTGTTTGGTAGTACTTGCCAGCAAAAAGGCTATATCTCCCCTGCCCATGGCTGTGAGCTCACGCATCAGCCACTGGCCGCCTATGACTCCGGTAGCCATGGTGCCACCATAGGTCTCTAAAAGAGTTTTCTGTACATTTTCTTCCACACCTTTACGTACTTCTGCAGGAACTAAATTAAAAGCCAGAGGCAAAAGATTGGCTGTCACGGTATTGTTGCTGTAATATCTTTTATCGCTCTTGTAGAAATGACGGTTAAATGCAGTTTTCATATCCTGAGCCAGCGTCAGGTATACGCTTGCATCTTCGGTTTTATTGAGCAATTGTGCAAAACCGGCCATTAGCTGATAAAGTTTATAAAAGTATGCCGTAGAAATCAAGGCTCCCTCGGTAATGCGAGACGGATCTTTGGAATGAATTATTTCCGGAGCTTCCGGAGGCATGCACCAGTCTCCGTATTTGTCGGCCACCAGGAGGCCGTCTCTGAAATAATGTCTCTTCATGTGTTCCATCCAAAGCTTCATAGCCTCATAATTCTTTTCTATGGGTCTCAGGTCTCCGTATTGACGATAAAGCATATCGCAAATGAAAAAGAAGGTAGACGGCCAGGTAACATCGTCGGAATAATAATTCCAATAAGCCGGAGCCACATCGGGAATACTGCCGTCCCAACGTTGAGCCTCACGAATATCGTCCATCCATTTAGCATA
>CAZAUQ010000013.1:29488-41819 GCA_964488495.1 uncultured Bacteroidales bacterium | reverse complement strand
CGTATCCAGCCGGTCATGTTTTGGCCCATATCCAGGATGTAGGTGTTTTTGTTCAGAGCTGTAATGCTTAAAGGTTTAAACACATCCGTGATGCTCATTCCCGGCATGGGCTGGGCGCGAATTACGGCCGTGGGGATGGTCACTCTTTGAGCCGGGAACCAATTCCTGTCGGTTTTGAATCCAACTTCGTTCCAACCCGGGAATTCCTTGCGCGCATCGTATTCTTCACCGTCGAATTCGTTATTGCTTATAATCGGTCCGTTGGCTGTCATCATCCAACGTTCACTGGAACCTATGGTTTGTCTGGTACCGTCTTCGTACTCGATATTCAGAATCATACGCAATTTGGGATAACCAAAATTAGCCCATTTGTAGGGCTTGTAATTCTGACGCATGGCATAATAACGTCCGTTACCAATTATAACACCCAGAGCATTGGCTCCCTGTTTCAGGGAAGAAGTCACATCATAACTGTTGTAAAGTATGCTTCTGCGGTAATCTGTGGGTGCCGGAGTCATTACGTACTCCCCGATACGTCCGCCGTTGATCCATAATTCGTACAAACCCAGTCCGGAAATGTGTGCCAGAGCCTGACGTACCGGTTTGGCACAATAGAATTCATTGCGAAAATAACGGGCCGAAAGCCGGGCGTGTGTTCTTTCCTCATCCCAGGGCATAGCTCTGTCCAAGCCAATCCAGCGACTGTTTTTCCAGTCGTTTTCGGTTAAAAGACCTGTAGCCCAGCTGGCTACTTCACTTTCCACTGCCTCTTTGTTTGTATTGGTCCAGATCTGCACTTTCCAGTAATAATACCGGCTGCTCTGCAATTCTGGTCCGGCATATGGTACCAGGATGGATGCATCGGAATCTTGTTTGCCTGAATCCCAGACATCTGCCTGACCTTCAGCTAGTTTTTCCTTGCTCGAAGCAACTATTATTCTGTATGCTGTTTGTTTTACTCCACGAGCTGCGGTTTGCAGCGTCCAGCTTAAACGGGGACAGGGTGCGTCAATACCGACCGGATTTTTGAGCATTTCACAGCTTAATTCCACCGCCTGGAGATCGGGTGCAGAAGTCTGATCCTGTTTGCAGGATATAAACATCACGCATATAAGCGTTGATATAAGAATAAGTCTTTTCATAACTTTTTTATTTTAAAACGGGTAATACTGTCCAATCCTTATCTATGTATTTTTTGTCAGCATCTACGGCAATCAATACAATATCGTTGCCTTCGGACTGTGTTTTGGGAGATTGAAAACGTTGAATGCCGTTTTCGAATTCGCCCAGGTAATTCAAGGCTCCGTTGATGGGATCCATATACCACACCAACTTCGTTTTGCCGCTTATTTTGGTTAAATCAATTTCCATGGGCCGACTTGTATAATTATATACCAACAGGTAGTCGTTTCCCCGTGTAACAATAAGACGATCATAACGAAATCCGTTTTCACCGGCTATGACTGATTGATCGGGAATACGTTCAAAGAAGGGAAAAGACAGTATGAGATTTTTCAGGTACTTCATTTGATTAAATCCCCCGTTCTTGAGAGCTTCTACCCAATGCACAGTAGCTCCGTAAGCTCCCGGGCGCTGACCTCCTTTGTACATCTGCATGATGGAATTGTTGCCGTAGGTATGGCCAAAAGAACCGGCAAAAACTGACCAGTAAGCATAACGACGGACGTCCTGAGCCTTCCAAAGGGGCTCTCTGGGATCATGCAATCCCTGAGGGATGCCTTCGTAGCTGGGTTCGCCATCAATCACCGGTCTGAGAGGGAAAATAGATTTACTGATTTCTACATAACGCCAGTTGTCTTCTTCGGTAGAATCGGGCAGGAACTCTTTACCGGGGTCAGATTGTTCGTAACGGCGGTGTCCGCTTTGAAACATATTGAAATCCAGCCATTCTGCATTATTCATCCAGGTGGTCGACAAAGTACGTCCAAAGGGATGAAAAGTCATCAAATGATTCTTATCCACTGCTTTGATGCTCTGAGCAAGGGCGTGCCAGACTTCGGGTTTTACATCTCCGCGAACATCTCCTCCTATAAACCAAATGATGTTGGGACAATCCTTATATCTTTCAGCAAGAAAAGCACCATAGGCTTTGGCTTGTTCCACATCCATCAGGCCATTTTTGACCAAACCTCCCCAAATACATACCATACCAATGTAAATACCTTTGGATTCAGCCGTTTTAATGATATAATCCATGTGATCCCAATAGCCGTACACTCCTTCCTGGTTGATCTTACTAAAGTCAAATCCATCAACCATGGAACGTTGTCCGTACGTATTAACGGCCGGTACCCCGTTGATAGTCTGTACCTGAACTACATTATATCCTGCCTGGCGACAGTTTTCGAGATAAAACTCAGCTTCGAGCCGGTTGAGTCTTTCGGGTAAGAGCCATCCGGTCTCACCCAGCCAGAAAAAAGGCTTGCCGTTTTCGTGTTGTAAATAGCATTGGGTGGCATCAACCTGGAGTTTTCCATTATCCCAGGGCAATTCTTCTTTTTGTCCGCAGGCCAGAAGCATAAGCATCAGCACCAGCAGGCTGTTCTTTAAAATTAAATTTTTCAGGTTCATTATAATTGAGCTTAAAGTAATTGTTTACTAAAGTTATATTTTCCACTTTGAATAAATTCGGGAAGATCATTGCCGGGTAAGTACACTTTTGCGTCACAATTGGCAGGAATCTCCACCGTCATTGTGAATTTCTTGTTTTCGTCTAATTTCCATTCAACGCTGATCTTACCGTAAAGATTTTGAGTATGACATTTTACCCAAGTCAGGTCTCCTACAACTTCGGGTTTTATGATCAGGTGTTGAGCACCGGGAGCCTGTTCATGATCAAACTGAATGCCGCCCAGGGAGCGGAAAAACCATTCATCGATCGATCCAAGCATAAAATGATTCCAGGAAGCGCCCAATCTGGGATCCCATTGTTCGGTCAGGGTAGTGGCTCCAAATTTCAACTGGAAACCGTAACCCGGCGTTTCTTCGTGATTATGCATTTTGTACATAAGCTCGTTGAGTCCGTTACGGGCCAGCACCTGAAACATATAACGGTTGCCCACTTCGCCGGTGGTCAGCCTGTTGCCGTGAGCTTCGATATCGGCCACCAGATTGTCCATCACACGCTGACGATATTGCGGTTCAACCATGTCCAAAAACAGCGGTAAAGCATAGGAAGTCTGACTGCCGGTGCCGTATATACAACTGTCAGCTCTGAAAAAGCGATCGTGAAAAGCTTTATTGACCTCTTTACCCAGACAGGTATAAAAGTCTGCATCATCCTGTAATCCCAGCATGGTTGCAGCACGAATCAATAATTGAATGTCAAAATACAAATGCGCTGTGCCCACTAAAGGTACAGGAGTATTGCGCGAAAAACCCGCTCTGAAATCACCATAATCGTACCAATCTCCCAGACCATGCATTACTATGTGATTATCAGACCTGCTTTCGAGGTAATCAACGTATTTCTTCATGACCGGATAATATTCCCTGATCAGACGATCGTCTCCGTATCGCTCGTAATACAAAAAAGGCAGGATTACCGAAGTACTCCCCCATTCCGGCGAATCATTCCACAATTCTCCGAATTCGGTGTACATAGGAGCCGTAGTGGGTACCAAGCCGTTAGGATATTGTTCATCGGCCATGTCCCTCATAATCTTTGGGAAAAGCCGACTCAAATCGTAATTATACATCAGGCCTTCGCCGCAGAGCTGTACTTGTTCGAGCCAACCTAGTTTTTCTCTGTGCGGGCAATCGGTAAATACCGCATGCATATTGCTCCTCACAGCCATTTTAATGAGCTTGTGCGCATTGTTAAAAATGCTGTTGGACGACTCAAAATGCCCTATATCTTCTACCGAATTGTATACAAAACAAGAATTAATTTCTTTGATTACCGGTAAATTATCCGGATTCTCTTTGCCCTGCAATACGGCTCTCTCTACCTGTATATAACGAAAACCATAATAGGAGAAACGGGGACGCCAGTATTCTTCGTTGGAACCCTTGAGCGTATATTCGTAATAATGCGGGCCTCCCGACTGGCTTTGTGTCACTAAACCTTTGTCGTTAAGCGATTCTCCTACAGTCAGTTTAATTTTATCACCTTGTTTCCCTTTTACCCTGATTTCGGGATAACCGGAAAGGTTTTGAGCCATATCAAGCACATACACCCAAACCGTATCTCTATTTTCTGTTGCAGATTCCTGGTAATTTCTTTTTCGGGCGGGCAGCATAGGCAGGCGTTGTGCTGTTTTAACGGGATAACGATCCATTATCTTAACTGGATTAGCCGCCTGGGGCAAGAATTCTCCTTTGGGAGCTTCCTGTAATACAACCGGTTTCCAACGGCTGTCATCAAAACCGGGTTTATCCCAGCCTGTCTGTTCCAGATTGGCGTCGTAATCTTCACCTCCGAAAATACAATTGAAGGTAAGGGGGCTGAAATCGTATTTCCAGTTTTGATCGGAAATCCATTCGCCGGTGGTTCCATCGGTATATCGGACAAAAAGTTTAAAAAACAAAGTTGGTGGACCAAAACTGATCAGTAATTTGCGATATCGTCCTCCCTGAACATTATAAAAACCGTTACCCAGCAAAATTCCGGCCACGTTTTCACCTTTTTTTAAAAAATCTTTTACATCGTAGATATTGTAATAAACCGTTTCTTCGTAATCACTCCACAAGGGTGCAAATTCGGAATCGCCCACTTTTTGGCCGTTCAGGCTCAATTCGTAATGTCCTAAACCACTGATATACAACAGAGCTTCTTCAATGGGCTTTTTCATTTGTAAAGTCCTGCGCAGATAAAGACTTTTTTTGGATAATGGATCTGTAGCAGCCCACAAAGCTTTACTATCGGGATCACGGTTTACAGAATTGCCCTCGAAACGCCGGCCTTCTGGCAATCTGGAATCGGCCCTGGTAATTGCTCCTATCCATTGGGCATTCAGCCAGGTGGCATCAGGCTCAGTCCAAAACTCCTGTAGTTTACTCCAGGCAGAAGTATTGCCCTTATTATCACGGACACGTACTCTCCATGCGTATTTTTGACGTGCCTGTAATTCGGGGCCGGTGTAAGGAACCAGCTGACTGCTGTTGTCTGTTATATTTCCACTGCTCCAAAGTAAGGATTTTTGAGAAGACTCCATTGTGTAGAATTCCAGTTCGTAAGCCTCTTGCATGACATCATTCCCCGAAGCCAGTATTTGCCAGCCCAGGCGGAATCCTTTGTTTTGCGATGCCAAAGGCTTTTCCTGATATTCCAGACTCATTTTTCCAATTCGGATTGCCGGTGTACAGGAAAGACTGCCTGTGAGCAGTATAAGTGCCAGCATATATTGTAATCCACTTACACAAACTTTCCTTTTAACAAATCTAATCGATTTCAACTGCTTGTTTTTCATTGTAAAGTATTGAATTATTGATTAACACTTATTTAACTCACAGTCTGTTCCTTGTAATTAAAAAAAATTGGCACAGCATAGACCAGATAAAATAAGCCATTGAATAACAACGAAATAAACCTATATTGTAATTTTATTCGCTGCCTGAGCCAAAAGTATTAAAAAATAATCTGAAAAATGATTAGATTTAAGCTCTTAAATAACAATTTATCCTAAATTGCACTATGCTATATAAAATAGCAGTAAGCAATGAATCCTAATAATGTAATTCATTATGAATGAGTCCAAAATTGAGGAAAGGCTGCAGGAAATGAGAGCATATTACGGCACAAACGCTACCAAAGAATATCGTTTTCGTATTAATTCTCTTAAAAGCCTCTATTCTGCCATTACTAAACACGAAACCAGATTAATGGAAGCACTGGCCAAAGATCTGCACAAATCGCATTTTGAATCATTTGCCACGGAGATCAGTATAGTGCTGCAGGAAATTCGCTTTCAGATCAGGCATTTGAAAGCCTGGTCGAAAACCAGACGAATACCGACCCCACTGGTCTTTTTCCCCTCCAGGAGTCACCTTTACAGAGAACCTTATGGGGTAGTACTTATCATATCACCCTGGAACTATCCTTTTCATTTGTTGTTTAATCCGCTGGTCGGAGCCCTGGCGGCCGGTAATTGCGCCATGCTCAAGACTTCACCACTGGCCCCGGCCACTGCAGAAGTGATGGAAAAAATAATATCCTGTTTTCCCGGGGAATATATCAGCATCTGGCATGGACACAGGGAAATGAATCAAGCCCTGCTCAAAGCGCGTTTTGACTATATTTTTTATACCGGCAGCCCCGCAGTGGGTAAAGTCGTCATGGAGGCTGCTTCTAAACACCTCACACCCGTCAGCCTGGAATTGGGAGGTAAGAGTCCCTGTATTGTAGATTGCGATGCCAATATTCGTTTTGCCGCCCGAAGAATAGCCTGGGGCAAAACCATCAACGCTGGTCAGACCTGTATTGCTCCCGATTATCTGTTGGTGCATCGTTGTGTTAAAGAAGAATTTATATCCGAATACAAACAAGCTGTTATATCTATGTTCGGCACCAAGCCCCAGGCTTCGCCCGATTATCCACGCATAGTTTCTCCTTTGGCCCTGAAACGCCTGAGCGGCTATCTTAAAGAGGGAGAAATTGTGCTGGGCGGGACAGTGGATCCCGATGATTTGTATCTGGAACCTACAATAATAGAGCAGGCAAAACCGGAGGCTGCAGTCTGGCATGAAGAAATCTTCGGGCCTATCCTTCCCCTTAGAGAGTTTGATCAAACCGAAGAAGTGATACAATTCATCAACAGCAGAGAAAAGCCCCTGGCCTTATATTATTTTACCAGAAACAGGGAAAACATTCGTAAGATTTTAAACTCAACCTCTTCGGGAGGAGTTTGCATTAACGACACTCTGCTGCACGTTGCTAATCACCGGCTGCCTTTTGGAGGTGTCGGCCACAGCGGAATGGGCCATTATCACGGCAAATACAGTTTCGAAACCTTTAGCCGCTGCAAAGCAATAGTTTGCTCCGGTTCGGCTATAGATATTCCACTGAAATATCCGCCTTACAGGGGCAAACTAAAACTTTTTCAAAATTTCTTTAATTCCGGTCTTCCGTATCGAGTAAACCTTTGGGTACAAATTCAATGTAGTCGTAACCGAAATAATCGGAGGAATTACTCGATAAGACTGATTTCATACGGAAAGTATGGGTTTTGCCGTCTCCTAAAGAATATATTCCTAAAATACGCCTTAATGAATGGGTACTTGCGCGGCCACTCTTACCAGAAGGGTATTGGCAAAAATAATCGGGAGCTTTCATCCAGCCGCGATTGCGTAAATCTTTGTCGTTGGTAACCCCGTCGTCCTCGGTATTTATATCGGCGACATAGCCTATATCAGGGTGTTCGGCATTTTTTCCCATATCCAGCGGAATACCATTGGGTATGCCGTCCACATAGATTTGAACAATATTCTTTTCACGGGTTTTGATACCTATACGGATTTCCCAGGAACCTTCAGGCACCGGAGGTAAAATATGTGTAAAGTCGTACCAGCCGTAAATATGGAAACGGTCACCCTGTAAACTGACCGCACCGCCCGTGGGTTTTTTACTGTTCACTTTTGTCTCGTCGTCTTTGTAGGAGAGATTTTTGAAAAAACCCGAAGGATAGTAATATTCCCTTTCTGCATCTACTCCGCGGGCCTTGATGTTCATCATTTCTGGTAAAGTGCTGTACACATCAATCCGGATTCGTTTATTCAATACATCGTTGATAACGGTTCCGTCGTAAAGCAGAATCTTGTCGATAGGATGAAAAATACCATTAACACAGGTTTTGTGTTTCATTCCTCCGCCTAATATATTAATGCATTCTCCATTGCTTTGCACATTGAAGCGATTACCTTTTCTGACTTCCAGCAAGGTATTGGGGCACATGGTCTGAATGTATTCCACTCCTTCTTTACCGTCCAGCATGCCGCCGTGATTGTAGTAGTAATCTACGAACTCGTTGTAATAACAAATAAAATCAAACAAATGATAGGAAACAAAGCGGTTCAGACTGTTCTTGCGATGAGTATAGTCATCGGCATAGATCGCATCTTCAGGAAAAAGTTCATCATACACGGAGGCTGCAAAACTGATCAAATCGTCCAAATTGTAAATACCATATTCGGCATAGATAGAATCGGGCTCTACCAGAGCTGTATATCCATACAATCGATCCGGCGGTGTCGGTACTGTTGCGCCGGCAGCATTCAAAAAGCTAACAGGTTGTACATAAGAATCGTCCCTGATTCCAAGCAGGGAATCACTCATACCTGTAAGGTATAAAGCCTCACCAAAAATGGAAAAAGCAGAATCGGAACGTATTGATTCGGGCATTAAATAAGTTGAAGGTACCAGGACTTTGTCTATTACGTGGATCACACCATTGTGCACTTCCTGGTCTTTTAATCGAATTGTAGAACTGGAGTTTACTAAAATACCTCCATCCTCGGCATATTTTTCAAAAGAGATGTCGATAAAACGCGACATCATATTTTTGTTGCTCAAACGTCCTTGCGGAAAATCGGTGGACAAGTATTTTTTGGTGTCAATAATCTGATAATAGACCATCTCGCGTAAATCCTCCACAGAAAATTCGTTGTAACTGCTTTTGGAAGAGTCTGCGTAATACGCACGCATGGCTTCATTGGTGGGGATAAAGCAGGTATAAGTACCGTAAGTGGCCAGCAAAGCATCCAAACCCGTATACTTGAGCACTTCGCTCATTTCTGAAAATTGCTCCGGATTTTTTTCTAAATAAGAAACTACCGTCTCTCCTATAAAAGTATAGTATGATTCGGCGTCAATTTTATCGCTGTCGCAAGAAGAGCCGGCGAACATCAGTACACTCAGGAATACAGAGTAAGATAACCGTTTTATAAAAAGCGGCGAAAAAGCAGGATTAGGGTTGTGCATATTACAGGGATTAGAAAAACTCCTCAGGTTGTCAGTATTTGTCTTCAGTGTCAAGTAATCCTTTGGGTACAAATTCAATATAGTCGTAACCAAAATAATCACTGGTATTGCTTGATAAAACAGACTTCATACGAAAAGTATGAGTTTTACCGTCTCCTAAAGAATAAATACCGAGTATCCTTCGCAGGGAGTTCCAATCGTCACGACCGCTCCGGCCGCCCGGATACATGCAAAAATACTCCGGTGCTTTCATCCAGCCGCGATTTCGCAAATCCTTGTCGTTGGAAGCTCCGTTGTCTTCGGTATTAATATCGGCTACCCAGCCCACATCAGGATGTTGGGCGTTTTTACCCATATCCAGCGGAATACCATTGGGTATGCCGTCCACATAGATTTGAACAATATTCTTTTCACGGGTTTTGATACCTATACGGATTTCCCAGGAGCCTTCGGGCACCGGAGGTAAAATATGTGTGAAGTCGTACCAGCCGTAAATATGAAAACGGTCACCCTGTAAACTGACCGCACCCCCGGTGGGACGTTTTCCATTTACCTTAGTTTCATCGTCTTTATAGATGAGATTTTTGAAAAAACCGGAAGGATAGTAATATTCCCTTTCTGCATCTACTCCGCGGGCCTTGATATTCATCATTTCGGGTAAAGTGCTGTACACATCCATGCGTAAACGTTTGTTTAATACATCGTTGATAACAGTACCATCGTAAAGCAAAATCTTGTCGATGGGATGAAAAATACCATTAACACAGGTTTTGTGTTTCATTCCTCCGCCCAATATTTTAATGCATTCTCCGTTTCTTTGCACATTGAAGCGATTACCTGCGCGTACTTCCAGCAGAGTATTGGGGCACATGGTCTGAATATATTCCACTCCTTCTTTGCCATCCATTATGCCGCCATGATTGTAATAGTAATCAACGAACTCGTTGTAATAACAGAGATAGTTGAACAAATGATAGGAAACAAAGCGGTTCAGACTGTTTTTGCGATGAGTATAGTCATCGGCATAGATCGCGTCTTCAGGGAAAACTTCGTCGTAAACGGAAGCAGCAAAGCTGATCAAATCGTCCAGATTATTAATACCATATTCGGCGTAAATAGAATCGGATTCAACCAATGCTGTATAACCGTACAAACGATCCGAAGGAGTTGCCACTGTTGCTCCGCTGGCATTTAAAAAGCTAATCGGTTTTACATACGAATCATCTCTGATTCCCAGCAGGGAATCGCTCATGCCGGTCAGATATAAAGCCTCGCCAAAAATAGAAAAGGCCGAATCAGAGCGGATCGATTCAGGCAATAAATAATTGGAAGGAACCAACACCTTGTCTATGACATGAATCACACCATTGTGCACTTCCTGGTCTTTTAATCGAATTGTAGAACTGGAGTTTACCAATATACCACCCTCTTCGGCATACTTTTCAAAAGAGATATCGATAAAACGAGACATCATATTTTTGTTGCTCAAACGTCCTTGAGGAAAATCGGTAGATAAGTATATTCTGGTGTCAATAATTTGATAATAGACCATTTCGCGCAAGGCCTCTACCGAAAACTCTTCAAAACTGCTTTTGGAAGAGTCTGCGTAATACGCACGCATGGCCTCATTGGTGGGAATAAAACAGGTAAAAGTGCCATAAGTAGCCAGCAAAGCATCCAAACCTGTGTATTTGAGCACTTCACTAAATTCCGAGAACTGATTTGGATTATTCTCCAGGTAAGAAACGACGGTTTCACCTTTAAAAGTATAGTATGCTTCCTGGTCGATTTCCTTGCACGATTGACACGATTGAAGTGCAAGAACCAAAATCGCTGCAATTTTAAAAAAAGAGAATGCCTTTTTAGAAAAAGTCATGACTAAATCGTTGTAGGATTTATATTTAAAAAAAAGATTGTAACTCTTCATAGCGATGGTCATTTAAGGTTTTCTGCCTATGCCATTAATTTTGATGCAATTTTAGTGCTTTTTGCCGAATCTTTGATTATGGTATGCTCGAAAAAAAGATTATTTAGCATAATATAAGAAAAAAACTAAATCGCTTTAGCCTTTTTTCGGCTGTTTTATTCAGCCGATTGCCATTCATAAGCTCCAAGATCGGGAGCCAGATCTGTAGTCCGACTGTTGCCGTCCAAATCAAACGGAATTGTAAGAGCATAGCTTTCAAGTCCCCTGTCAATGGCAGCCGACAATGTATCTATTCTAAAATCATATATATACTCTTTCCCGATGCTGATAAACACCGGATCTTCGTTGTAAATACATGCTTCGGCATACTCCGCGGCCAGTTCGGCGCTGTTCCTTATCAGACAATTCCTGAAAAAGAAGGCATGAGCACTTTCTTCCGCTATTCCCAAGCCTAACTCATCCAATTGTGAGCCATAGATAATACTGTTGATAAAATCGGCTTTATTCAAGGGATAGTAAACAGGAGGTTTACCTTCTTCTCCCAAAAAATTAGCCAGAGCCAGAGCCGGGCCGTCCCGGTTTACCAGGCGCTGATAATTAGCAATCGTACAATGTATGAATTCAATATCGCCTCCAAGCAACAGCAAAGTATAAGAACCGCTGTTGGCCAGCAAACTGTTGTAGACCCGTACATTCGAATGTATGCAATATAAGTTGGAGTAAACCATATTGAAAATCTGGGAGTTGCTTATCTCCAGTTTACGTTGCTCCAATGAGGAAGAATCGGCAATAATGCCGTAATAGGCACCCCGGATTTCCACCCAATCAAATTCATTACCGTAACTCTCTTTGTCCAGGTAGATGCCATACCATTGCCCCGGATAATACTCGTAAGGAAAATCCACAAAGAGCTTATCAAGACGATCTCCTCTGAAAATGACAGGATTATCTACGTTGCCTTTGGCTTTGATACTGCCATAAACCACCATAGAAGCTTCGTCGTGGAAATGCAGTCTAACCCCCGGATCAATATTCAGTACCACTCCCGGATCAATCACCAGGCTGTCGTAGATCAAATAGGGCAATTCTGCTTTTAACACAGTGTCCTGTTCAATACGTTTGCCCTTCCAAATCAGAGCATCCTGCGCATATGCCTGCAAAACGATTTCCTGTTGATGACCGTTGGTGACAAAATATACGGCATCTTCGATCAGTACAGGATCGGCCACTCCCTGCAAAGTGGCAGTTATTTCCACAAACAAATAGAGACTGTCGCGTGGCGGAAGTTCTACCTCCGAATAGCTCAAAGACGAAAGGCCGTCAACGCTCAAACGGAAACCGCTGTTGCCCTGCGTTTTCAATCCAATCTTTGAAATCAGCAACTTTTGTTTATAGGGATTGTAAATCTTGATTCGGGCAGTAGTAGAGCCGATACTTGAAAAAATGGTGTCAAAACTGAGCGTATC
>CAZAUQ010000013.1:14827-29388 GCA_964488495.1 uncultured Bacteroidales bacterium | reverse complement strand
TTCGGGCAGTAGTAGAGCCGATACTTGAAAAAATGGTGTCAAAACTGAGCGTATCTGTCGATAAACGCAGCATACCCTGTTGTTCAAAGCCATGCTCCTGAGTACAGGAAGCAAAAATAAGCAACAGGACCGACAAACAAGGCATTAACAGTCGTGACACAAAGTTCATTATTACATTTGTTTTAAACTATTTACCAATAAATTCCAAAAGTTTTTCACCGTAGGAATATGCAGCTT
Source organism: uncultured Bacteroidales bacterium (assembly GCA_964488495.1). Lineage (GTDB taxonomy): Bacteria > Bacteroidota > Bacteroidia > Bacteroidales > UBA1402 > UBA1402. The sequence goes on along the minus strand of CAZAUQ010000013.1, from coordinate 29,151 downwards.
TTCGTCAGGAGAATGTACACCGGTCATCGTTGGGCCAAAGGAAACCATATCCAGATCAGGGTATTTCTGCAGGAAAAGTCCGCATTCCAGGCCGGCATGAATGGCAGTAAGAACAGGCTCAAACCCCAGCACTTCTTTGTGGGTTTTAAACATAATCTTCACCAGTTCCGAGTTGGGATTCGGTTTCCAGCCCGGGTATCCTTCATTGTGCTCCACCTTCATGCCTGCCAGACGGAAAACAGCTTCCACCCGGTGCGAGATATCTTTGTTGGACGATTCTACAGAACTGCGTTGCGAACTTGTTATCAACCAGCTGTTTTCAGTAAGCGGTTTGACGGAAGCAAGATTGGTTGAGGTCTCTACCAGCCCTTTTATTTCCCTGCTCATGGCAATGACGCCGTTGGGACAGGCATATATGGACTGAATAAAACGCTCGCTGTCTGCTTTTTTCAATACTTCTCCCACTGCTTCGTTCGATTCTATAGTGAATTTAAGCCCGGGTTCCAAACCGGAGAATTCACTATGCAACACCGCTTCGTACATATTGACCCTGGCACTGAGCTGTTCCTTTTTAGCCACCGGTACGGCAGCAATACAAGAGGCTTCGCGGGGAATGGCATTGCTCAGGTTTCCACCCTTGAAATCGACGAGATACAACTCGTTCAACTGAGATTCCTCCCATAGGAAACGGGCCAGCAATTGATTGGCGTTTCCCCTGCCTTCGTGAATATCACAACCGGAATGTCCTCCTTTGAGGCCGGAAACACTTAACTGAAAAAAGAACAACTTCTCTTTGGCCGCTTCTTTTTCAAACTCAAAATAAGCCTTGGTATTGATGCCGCCGGCACAGCCTATAAAAAGCATGCCCTCGTCTTCGGAATCCAGATTGAGCAAGCGTTTGGATCGCATAAAACCAGCTTCAATGTTGAAGGCACCTACCAGACCGACTTCTTCGTCTACAGTAAACAGACATTCCAGAGGACCGTGTTCCAGATCTTTCGATGCCAGTACCGCCAACTGTGCAGCCATACCTATACCATTGTCGGCTCCCAAAGTGGTTCCTTTGGCCTTGAGCCATTCTCCGTCAATATAAACGTCGATGGGGTCTTTCTCAAAATCGTGTTTTACGCCGCTGTTTTTTTCACAAACCATATCCATGTGCGATTGCATTACCACGGAGTTCAGGTGCTCCATGCCTTTGCTTGCTGCTTTACGTATAATAACATTCCCTACAGTATCTTTATTATATTCCAGCTGGTGTTTTTTTGCAAAATTCAACAGCCATTCCTGTATTGCCTGGGTTTTTCCCGAAGGTCTTGGAATCTTAGTGATTTCTAAGAAATAAGACCAAATTAAAGCCGATTTTAAATTGTCCAATGTTTCCATTATATATCCTTTAAAGAGTTGAGTGATTTTTCCAATAAAAATAGTTAATTTCGGTTTTCTTGCCACGAAATTGCTACAAAAATAATAAAACTTGAGGGTTTGAACAACAGAATGTCCTATCTTTGCATACTCAATTGTAATTATCATGTGGCAACTGATTTTTTTAACTGTTTTGTTTGTAGGAATCGCCATTCTCTTATTGGGGATCAGGGTCTTTTTTGTCAAAGGCGGCAAATTTCCCAACAGCCATGTCGAAGGGAATAAAGCCCTCAATGATAAAGGCATTTGTTGTGCAACACGTCAGGACAGCCTGGCCAGAAACAAGTAATTTAAATTTTTATTCTGATATGAAGCAAATCAACCTGATCAGCAACCTAATTTTGGCCATAGCCTTAATAGTGCTTTACGTATTGTTTTTCAATAAAGACAGTAAGTCATCAAGCAGCGCCGTTCTTAATCAAAGTGATTCAGGCCAGATGGAAACAAAATTACCCATCGCCTACATCAATCTCGACTCTCTGCTTCAGGATTACAATTATTCCAAAGACCTGAACGAGCAATTGCTGCGTAAAAGAGAAAATTCTCAGGCCAGTTACAATCAAAAAGCCCGCCAGTTTGAACAGGAAGCTGCCGAATTTCAGAGAAAATACGAAAACAATGCCTTTTTAACCCAACAAAGGCTGCAAAGCGAACAACAACGCCTTTTGCTAAAACAACAGGAATTGCAGCAATTAGACGAAAGCTTGTCGCAAGAGCTGGCCGTTGAAATGCAAAAAATGAATGAGCAGTTGAGGGATACCATTTATTCTTTTTTGAAAGTTTACAACAAAGAACTCAACTATCATTTGATCTTTAGCAATACCATGAGCGACAATATAATGATATCCAATGATATGTACAATATCACCAAGGATGTCGTCCAGGCACTCAACGCTCGTTATACCGGCTCCGGATCAAAATAAATCCAGTTTAGTGGTATTATTGTCATGATAAATCTTTTTTCAAAACAACTGTTTTCTTCTGATGAGGAAGAAGGAGGGGATTTTATTCCCATGATCTCTGAAGACGAATCAGAACAAGCTCTTAACCAAACAGATTTACCGGACACCCTGCCCATACTGCCATTGCGCAATATGGTCTTGTTTCCCGGGGTAGCAATGCCCGTAAGTATCGGCCGCAATAAATCCCTGCGCCTGGTCAGGGAAGCCTACCAAAAAAACACCATCATTGCTGTCTTTACGCAAAAGGATGCCAAGACCGAAGAGCCCGGCCAGGAACATCTGGTACCTGTAGGTATAGTCTCCCGTATCATCAGGGTACTCGAAATGCCCGATAATTCAACCACCATCATCCTGCAAGCCATCAAACGCTGCGTACTGGATGAGCTTACCCTTACGGAGCCATATTTAAAAGGCCGTATTCAGATTCGCGAAGATATTTTACCGGAAACAGAAGATCGGCAGTTTGAGGCTTTGATCCAGGCTATAAAAGATTTATCGGTCAAGATTATTAAGAATTCTTCCGGAAATATTCCCCAGGAGGCCATTTTTGCTATCCGTAATATTGAAAAACCCTTTGCTCTGGTCAATTTTATCTGTGCCAACTTTGCATTCAAGATTCAGGATAAGCTGGGACTGCTGCAAACCGATGATTTCAAGGACCGTTGCTACAAGCTGATGGACATCATGAACAAAGAGTCGCAGCTGCTGGAGCTCAAGGTCTCCATACAATCCAAAACCAGGGAAGACATCAATCAACAGCAAAGAGAATACTTTTTGCAGCAACAAATCAAAACCATACAGGATGAATTGGGTGGCAGTGCCCAGGAGCAGGACATCAAAGAATTAAAAAACAAAGCCAGAAACAAAAAATGGTCTGCCGACACCCTGAAGGTCTTTAAAAAAGAAATTCAAAAACTGGAACGTATGAGTCCGCATTCTCCGGACTATTCCACCCAAATGAATTACCTCCAGACCTTACTTGATCTGCCCTGGAACGAATACTCCAGAGACAATTTCAATCTGAACCGGGCCAAAAGAACGCTGAACAAAGATCATTTTGGCCTGGACAAAGTAAAAGAACGCATTTTGGAGCATCTGGCCGTACTTAAGCTCAAAGGCGACATGAAATCGCCCATCATCTGCCTGTACGGCCCTCCCGGAGTAGGCAAAACCTCTCTGGGTAAATCTGTGGCAGAGTCACTGGGCCGCAAATACCTGCGTATTTCTCTTGGCGGACTCCACGACGAAGCCGAAATAAGGGGACACAGACGTACTTACATTGGCGCCATGCCCGGACGTATTGTTAAAAGCCTGATTAAAGCGGGGACATCCAACCCGGTTTTCATACTGGACGAAATCGATAAACTGAGTCGTGACGCCCAGGGCGATCCTTCGTCGGCTTTGCTGGAGGTACTCGATCCGGAACAGAACTCCACTTTTCACGATAATTTCATCGATATAGATTTCGACTTATCCAAAGTCTTGTTCATTGCCACCTCCAACAGCCTGAATACCATACCCAAGCCCTTGCTGGACCGCATGGAACTTATCGAGGTTTCGGGTTACCTGACCGAGGAAAAAGTTGAAATTGCCAACAGGCATCTCATGCCCAAGGAACTCGAAAACCACGGTTTAAAAGCCAGTCAAATTGTTTTAAACAAAACCACTCTCAGGCATATTATCGAAAAATACACCCGGGAATCAGGAGTACGGGAACTGGATAAAAAAATTGCCGCCATCTTCCGCAAAGCAGCTCATAAACTGGCTTCGGATGAATCCTGCACTCAGCTCGAAATTAAGCCCGATAACCTGAAAGATTACCTGGGCAGTCCGATCTATCTCAAAGATAAATACGAAGGCAACGATTACGCCGGCGTTGTCACGGGACTTGCCTGGACCTCGGTAGGCGGAGAAGTGCTCTATGTGGAATCCAGCCTGAGCAAAAGCAAAAGCGGAGGTAAACTCAGCCTAACCGGAAACCTGGGCGAAGTGATGAAAGAATCGGCCATATTGGCCCTGGAATACATTAAGGCCCATGCTGATGACCTGGAAATTTCTCCGGACTTGTTTGAGAATTACAATATACATATCCACGTTCCCGAAGGAGCCATCCCCAAAGACGGACCATCGGCCGGTGTGACCATGGTCACTTCGCTGGCTTCGTCGTATACACAACGCAAAATCCGCAAGCAGCTGGCCATGACCGGCGAGATTACTTTAAGAGGAAAAGTGTTGGCCGTGGGCGGCATAAAAGAGAAAATACTGGCAGCCAAGCGTTTCGGAATCAAAGAAATCATTTTACCCGAAGAAAACCGCAAGGACATCGATGACATACAGCCGGTCTATATCAAAGGCCTGAGTTTTCATTATCTGAGCGATATCCGCGAAGTATTGCAAGTGGCTCTGCTCAAAGAAAAAGTGAGCAAAGCTCAACAATTCCAATAATTACTCTTTGTATTCATTTATTTGGGAGCCTGCAGGTAAAGCCCGAAGGCTATCACCGAATACACGGCATTGGGAATCCAAACCGCCACAAAAGGAGTGGCAGAACCCGAGAGGGCAAAGGTTCCCGACAAGGTATCGAAAAAGATATACGAAAAGCTGATCAAAAGCCCCAGTCCCAGGTGCAAACCGGTGCCTCCCCTCACCTTGCGCGAAGCCAGCGACACACCAATCAATGTGAGAATGAACACCGAAAAGGGAAACGAAAAACGTCTCTGATACTCCACTTCGTATTCCTTTATATTAGCTACTCCTCTGCGTTTTTGACGGTCGAGGTATTGTCGTAGTTCAGTAGTTGTCAATCGTTCGCTGTAGCCTTTGGTAATAAAGAACTCCGAGGGATTCATTACTATCATAGTGTCCAGGCTGGCTCCCAGGCTGATGTTTTCCTGTAGGCCTTCAAAATCGCGTATCAGGTATTCCATTACCCTCCAATGATTAAGCGAATCAAGGGTAATACGCTTGGCGGTCATTCTGGAGACCAGCTGCTGGCCTTCGTAGCGTTCCATAAAAAAATTGTAACCTATTTTTCTCTTATCGTCGTAACGCTCCATATAAATGATGACACCGGGCTCAATTTCCATCTGCACATTGCGAACATAATCGGATGAGACTTTGCGTACGTATTGATCTTCGAATTGCAGGCGTATTATGTTGGCCGGCGGAATAACATAGGAACTGAGCAAAAAAGCCATAACAGACAGCAAAGCAGCCGAAATAAAATAGGGTCTGAGCAGACGGTTAAAACTCAGTCCGCCGGAAAGCATGGCAATGATTTCGGAATTACCGGCCAGTTTGGAAGTAAAAAAAATGACGGAAATAAAAATAAAGAGCGGACTGAATTTAACTCCGAAATAAGGTATGAAATTCAGGAAATAATCGAATGCTATGGCCTTAGCGGGGGCTTCGTGTTGAATAAACTTATCGAATTTTTCGTTGTAATCAAACACCACTACGATGGCCAGTATCATGACAATGGAAAAAAAGAATGTACCCAGAAACTTGCCGATGATGTAGGTATCAATACGCGACAACCAAGGCCTTTCGGATTTATTTAAACCCAGGTTCTGCAGCAGCTTATGAATGCCGGATTTTATTGTATTGTTTTTCATTTTTTGGCCCATTGACTGATCATTTGCTTTTTCCATTCCGCAAAATCATGGTTTAAAATATGTTGCCTGGCCTCACCTATCAACCAGAGATAAAAAGCAAGGTTGTGAATCGAAGCCAGTTGCAAGGCCAGCAATTCCTCGGCAATGAATAAATGCCTCAGATACGCCCTGGAATACAAGCGATCTATATCAGCGGCACCTTCTGCTTCGATGGGAGAAAAATCATCGGCCCAACATTTATTGCGCATATTAATTTTCCCTTGTCTGGTAAATAATGAAGCATTGCGTCCGTTGCGCGTAGGGAGTACACAATCGAACATATCTACTCCTCGTTCTATGGCTTCCAGTAAATTTTCGGGTGTGCCCACTCCCATCAGATAACGGGGACGGTCCTGAGGCAGAATTTCATTGACCACCTCTATCATTTCGTACATTTTTTCGGCCGGTTCTCCCACCGCCAGGCCGCCAATAGCATAGCCCGCACAGTCTTTGGAAGCAATGTATTCAGCCGATTGACGCCTCAGATCGGGATACACACAGCCTTGCACTATGGGAAAATAAAACTGTTCATAGCCATAAAGCGGCTCTGTTTCACGGTAACGCTGCAGACCCCGATCCAGCCAGCGATGCGTCAGCTCCATCGAGGTACGCGCATAATCATAATCGGCTGTACCCGGAGTGCATTCGTCCAGTGCCATCATAATATCCGAACCGATGATGCGTTGAGTATCAACCACATTTTCGGGGCTGAATAAATGTCGGGAACCATCAATATGCGACTGAAAAGTAACTCCCTCCTCTTTCATTTTGCGGCGATGAGACAGGGAATACACCTGAAAACCTCCGCTGTCGGTGAGAATAGGCTTGTTCCAGGACATGAATTTATGCAGGCCGCCGGCCTCCTTCAGAATATGTAAGCCAGGCCGCAGATACAAATGATACGTATTGCCCAGAATGATCTGAGCCTTTACCTGTTGCTCCAGCTCTTGCTGATTGACGGCTTTGATGCTGCCGGCAGTGCCCACAGGCATAAAAATGGGGGTCTGTACCTCTCCGTGAGCTGTTTGCAGAAGGCCGGCCCTGGCCTGGCTGTTTTTGTCCCTGGCTTCTAATTTAAAACTCATGCGCCGGAATTTGCGACAAAGATAACATTTTGCCCATTTAAAGCAGCTCTTTAAGGCTGTTTTTTATACAAAGGGCTGCAGGCGAATCAGGAGCGTATTCCACAATGGTTTTGCCATTGACCATAGCTTCGACCATTAAAGGATCGAAGGGAATGTTGGCTTGCAGCTTCAAAGTCTGTTCCTTACAATACTGCTCTATTTTAGTACTCATTTCCGGATTCAGATCGAATTTATTTATGACAACGACCTGATTGAGACCGAAATGCTGACACAAATCATGAATACGCTGCAAATCATGCAGTCCTGACATACTGGGTTCAGTGACTATGATTACCTTATCTACTCCGGTTATGGTTGATATAACAGGACAACCGATACCGGGAGGGCCGTCCAGCAAAATAAAATCCAAGTTGTTTTCACGGGCCGTTTCCCTGGCCTGCTGCCTGACCAGATCGACCAGACGACCGGAATTTTCCTCACCCGGGAATAGTCTTCCATAAACCATTTTTCCGTAACGAAAATTACCGCCATACAAACGACTTCTGTTTTCGGGCTCCATATGGATAGACCGCTCAGGGCAAACCCGGGAACAGAGAAAACAACCGTCACAAGAGAACTCAGAAATCTGAATCTCGCCCTCAATGAAGTGTATAGCATCGAAACGACAATAATCCATGCAAAGCCCGCAATTGGTGCAGGATTCCTTGTCTATGATTGCCTTGTAGCCCGAAATAAAGACTTGCTCAAGTGTATGTTCTGGTTGAAATAAGAGATACAGATTGGCAGCATCCACATCGCAATCGGCCAGCAAGAGTCTATGCTTCATCCCGGCCAGAGCAGCCGTGATGCTGCTTTTGCCTGTTCCACCCTTACCGCTTACGACAGCTATTTCCATATTGCTCTTTTATAGTGTGATACAATTCGGTAAAGCGTTCTTTCCATAGCGGATCCTCACGGACCGGAATTTTCCCACCGGAATACAAGGCCGCCAGGCCTTTGTCGAATGGAATTTCCATCAACAGCGGAATGTCTTTCTCCTTTAAATAAGCATAAACTTCACTGTTTCCCAATCCTGCCTTGTTGACAACTACACCGCAGGGAAGGCCGATACTTGCAAGAGTGTCCACCGATTGCTTCAGGTCGCTCAAACCAAAAGGGGTAGGCTCAGTGACCAATACCACGTAATCGGTACGGACTACTGTTTGAATAAAGGGGCAGGAAGTGCCTGGTGGAGCGTCCATCAACACGATTTCTGCATCTTGTGCTTCCTGAATGGCTGCTTTCAGGACAGGCACTGAAGAATGAACCCCCACTTTGGTTCTGGATTCAAACAAAGTGCTATTTTTGGAAATAACGTAAGTATTGATTTCGCCCAGCAAATCTTCTCTTTCTGTAATAGCTCCTTCACGGCAGGCAGCCAGGCAGGCACCGCAGCCATGACAGAAATCATACAAGACCGAGATCTTCTTAAGCTCAGGCACAAAAAAGATAGCGTTGTAGTTGCAATATTCACGACATCTGCCACAAAAAGTACAGGCTTGCAAATGAATCACAGGTACTTGTTGAAAAATCTCCTTTTGGCTGCTCAATTCAACATCGAAAAACATTTTATCGTTGGGTGCTTCGGCATCGCAATCGACCAAATGTACGTTTAGACCTGTTTGCTCCAGGGCATGAAAAAGATTCACGGAAACAAAAGTCTTGCCCGTGCCGCCCTTGCCACTGGCTACAGCAATACTGAATTGTTTATCGGGCCTGCTATTTTGAGTTGTTTCCTGCTTATTCAATGTCCGCAGGAATGATTTTCATCGTGATGACAGTAATTGGCAGAGAGTTCCAGCTTGTTGTCAATAAAATCTTCTACCAATTCCCTGGCTGATTTTTGCGGAGCGCCGACAAAAGCATTAATATTTTGAGCATTAAACAACTGTATGGCTTTTTCTCCCATACCTCCGGCAATAACATCTGTCACACCGAATCCGGCCACCCAGCGGGGATACAAACCGGGTACATGTTCCGGCGGTGTCACTTCTTTTATAGCCACAATCTTGTTGTCCTGAAGTTCTACGATGGCAAACTGCTCACATTGTCCGAAGTGGGCACATAAAAGCCCGTTTTCCATAGGAATAGCAATGCATCTTTTCTTGTTTTCCATATTCTTCTTTTATTAATCCTGTTTTATTACAGATTCTTTATCACCTTATCCAGACGTTCGGGTTGAATTTGCTGCTTTTCAATATTCAGATCCTGCAGAAGAGAAACAATCTTTGCTCCGAATTCCCCGGCAAGCACACGGCTTACTCCCAGGCGGGCCACAAACTGAACCGCAGCCGGACCGGCTCCCTGAGCAGCCTCTTTGGCCGGATTGGCATAAAAAACTGTTCGTTTGGTATCGGTATTGTAAACGGCAAAATAGGCACAACGGCCAAATCGGGTATCGATCATGGTTTGTAAACTGTCACTTTCGACTGCAATAGCAATTTTCATAATCTGTATTTATTATATAGTTAATTCGATTTCATAACCGGTATGGAAAGCCTCCAGCTGAGCACCAAGCTTTTGCTTCAAAAAAGCAAGAACCTGTGATCCTGTGCAATGACCGGTACAAAAAAGATTGTTTGGGTATTTCATTTTCAAAACTTCGGCCAGGTCAGCTAGTTCTTGTTCTGTTTCGTAGGTATTCTGTCCATCGCTGTCCAGCAAATGAAAACCACCCAGCACGGCCTTTACAGATTTATTCGTCTTGTCGCTGATGCTTTGCATAATATTCAACAAACCATGATGGGCGCAACCTGCATAAACAAAAAGCTCCTCCTGACCAAAACAAGCCATCAGCTCATGATTAAAATCATCGGGTTCCCTGCCCTTGCCCTTATCTTTGAACAAATGACGATTGCCCTTGGGCAGGGGGAAACCCAGTTTCTGAGGAATAATAATATGAAAATCCGGCTCTATTAAAACATCATCTTCTACAAATACAAAACGGCCGGGATATTGAACAGCCAACAAGCGAATTCCAATTTCTCTTAAGCTTTTTCTGTTGGAAAAAAATCGCTGCGAGAGAGCTTTCGGGCTTATAATAACTTTAGCTTTAGCGTTGATTTCCAACAAAGCTACTAAACCGCCTAAATGATCAACATGGCCATGAGAAATAAAAATATAATCTACATCTTCCAAACCTACACCTATACTTCTGGCGTTACGAATACACAAATCAGATGCGCCGGTATCCAGCAATACCTTGTAAGAGCCCCTGTCCAGATATATCGACAAACCATGTTCGGTTTCGGGCAGAACAGAGGAGTTGCGATTATCGGACAGAACTACACCTTTCATAATTAGAGTTCATTTACACGGTACAATTCTTTATCGGAATACATATTGCAATCCTTGCAAGGGATATGGTTTTCCAAACCTTTTATCAGGCGATGGCAACGTTTGCATCTATACCATTCCCCATCAAAGGCAACCTGGCCGCCTTCTATAATGATCAATTTACCTTCCGCTAAGGCTTGAGCAATGGTTTTGCGTGCTTTTTCGTATATACGGGTCATGGTAGGCCGGGAGACATTCATTTCCCTGGCAGCCTGAGCCTGGGTCAGGCCTTTGTAGTCAAGTAAACGCAAAGCTTCAAATTCATCAAATGTTAAATAAACTTCGCTTTGCATGCGCATGGGGATTCCAAAAGGTTTATACCCCATCATCAAAGGCGGGCAGGCAATTCTTCTTTCCAGTCTTGGTCGCGACATAGATTTAACTAATAAGTGGGTACAAATATAAGAGAAATTTTGAACTTATGTTCATAATTAAACTTACTTTACCTTTAAAATAAATCCTATAAAAATATAAGAGTTAAGGCTGAAAATTAAATTCGTCGTATGCTATCAAGGCATCGTACTGCGCACCTACAGGCCGATAATAGACAAAAATCTGATATTCGTTTTCGGTTTCCCAGTAACAACCTTCCACAGGAGATGTTGAAGTTCGGGCTTTCTTTACAGGAACAGCAGTGGTTCCAGAACTTGTTGCAGTTGAAGAGCTTCCTGATCTTGCCGGGGCTTTATTGTATTTTGTTGTTCCGGAAACAGACTTGTTCATAGTTACATACTGATAGTTGTAGGCCCCTTGTTTTAGATACAAACTGTTTTCAAAACAATGGTTCTGAGGATTGTATTTCATCCGGTATGTTTCGTCAAAAGAAGCGTAGGTAAAATCTCCCTGCAGATAAATGTCGGCTTCTTTTAGTGCGTCAGGAGCTTTTAAACAAAAATGCACCCAAAAAAAATCGGACCGGGTTTGCTGATTATCATCCGCATCAAGATTTCGCACATAAAAACGTCCGTTTTGGTCCTTGTCGAAGGTATAACCCATATTACGCGGAGTCGACTCCAACAAGTAAGCATGATAAAAAGGCTGTTCATACCTGATTTTGTCTACGCCCAGACCAGACAATTTATAGCTGCTGATTTCAAAACGGCGGTATTCGTTGCCTCCCTCAAATATCAATTCGGGTAAATGTTCGTAGCGAATCTCATTGGCAGCACTCATCAATGGCTGCAGGCCAAAAACCTCGTTGTCCAGACGACGGTTTTGCCGTACCAGTATCTTTAAATCGCTCTCGGGACGTTCAATTTGATTGGCTGTTGTCTGGAGAACAAAATTCAATTGCTGATATGCAGTATTGTAGCCTAAATCGGTGGATCTGTTTACATCAGCTTTAATACTGATGCGGCGTTCCATTACAGAGAAACAGGCAACGGCCAGAATTTTCTCCTGCTGATCCCTGTCTGTCAACAACAGCGCATAATTGCCCGATAATTTTAGTTTAAGCTGATCGTTGGGCACTTCCAGTTCATAGTGAGTATAATCAGTCAGTGTGCCCTCCGATAAAGAATACTGATCAATATCCTGCAGCGAAAAGCCTTCGAGGTATTCCAGTTCATTGAGGCCGGATGCCGTCCATTCGGCATTGCAATGAATCAACCTATAAGCATAACGTTTGTAGTCATGCGAAAGCTGATCAAAAGAGACATGAATTTTTTCTCCGGAATTCAGGACAATAACCGGATTGGTATTCCATTGCCCCTCTTTGTTCACTGTTAAACTGTGAATGTCTTCTGCCAAAATTGTATTGCGGTACGGCTGTGCGACACAGGGCAGCAACAGCAGGCAAAACAGCAGAGTACAATTTATTTTCATAATAGCCCTTGTATTTATTCAGGACAGAGGGGCAAATATAATGAAAAGCTCTTAGAACTGGAAATAGATAAAAGGTTGTAGTCCGGCACTGGCAAACTGATAAACCACAAAGACAGTAATAACCACAACCACAGCCATCAGCCAAAGAGGCATCAACGCAAAATTTATTCTGTACCAGCGTTTAAAACGTTCCGGCAGCCAGTGTACTAACATACCGAAGGCAATCAGGATAAATACGTAACGGTATTCCCAAATCATCTGTGGTATCAATTGAAAATTCCAATCACTGCCAATTTGGTCTATCATATTGCGGGCAGTGTTCCAGGCGATGCGATTTGCCTCAGCCGGATCCAGATTGGATCCCGAACGAAAAAATAAACGGGTAAAAGTAATAAAAACAAAAGTTTGCATCACACCCCAGACCATTCCAATCCCTTTGGAGGAAAAGAAAAAGAATTGATCCATACCCGGACTGAATTTTTCAATCATCGACACAAAGAGGCGAATCAAGGTACTTATACAGAGTATACCCGTCCAAATCAGCATAATCTTCAATACGGGCAATGGTTGATATTGGTACCAGAGCAACACTACGGCAAACAACAGACACATAAGGAAAGCTCTAAGCCCCGGAGACCATTCTTTCCAAAATTTATATAATAAAATTCCAACTCCGTTCAGTCCGCCCCAGATTACAAAATTTATGCTTGCACCATGCCACAAACCTCCCAACAACATCACGGTCATTAAATTGATGGCAGCAATAGCTTTTAGACTATTCTCTTTGTTTTCGAAAAAAATAATCAAACCTGTTATACCCAACAAAAAGACTACCGACACAAAAAACCAGATATTGCCACTCAGGGCCACCACAATCAAGGCAATCAATAAAATCCAGAAATATGTTCCAAAAGTAGCACGCCGATTACCACCCAACGGGAAATAAAGATAATCCCTGAGCCAGCTTGACAGCGATATATGCCATCGCTTCCAAAAATCAGAAGTATTGGTCGCTTTGTAAGGGGAATTGAAATTCTTAGGCAAATAGAATCCCATGAGTAAAGCCACACCTATGGCAATATCGGTATATCCCGAAAAGTCAGCATAGACCTGAAGTGAATAGCCAAACAGGGCCGATAAATTTTCGAATCCCGAAAACATCAATGGATTGGCAAAGACCCTGTCGATAAAATTAACCGCAATATAATCACCTAAAATAATTTTCTTGACAAGGCCGTTCAATATCCAAAAGACAGCCATTCCAAACTGCAGGCGTGAGAGTTTAAAATCGCGGTATATCTGAGGTATAAAATGCGAAGCCCTGACAATAGGCCCTGCCACCAACTGGGGAAAAAAGCTGACGTAGAAGGCATAATCCAGAATGTTCCTGGCAGGTTTTAATTTTCCTCTGAAAACATCAAATGTGTAACTCAGAGTCTGAAAGATATAAAAGCTGATTCCTACCGGCAGCACTATCCTGTCCACAGAGAACACAGGACTTCCTGTCGTCCTGTTCCCAATGATGGCAAAAAGATCCTGCACTACAAAGTCAGTTCCAAATATAGAATTCACCAGGTCGTGCAAAAAATAGGCGTATTTAAAATAGGCCATCAAGGCCATATTAATTAAGATACTTCCTATAAGCAGAATTATTTTCTTTGTTTGTTTGTTGGTATGATAAATTCTTTCTGCAATAAAATAATCGGAAATAATACAAAACAGCAGAATCAACAAGCATAGACCACTGGTTTTGTAGTAAAAAAACAAACTGGAAAAAAGCAGAAAAATAGTACGCAGCTGTTTGCGTTTATAAAACAAACTAAACAAGGCAAATACCAAAGCAAAAAAGCCCCAAAAATAAAATTGTGTAAATAACAAGGGAGCATCCTCGTTGTAGGCAAGAATATTTTTCAGGTAATCCCAAACATGGGTCAAGATGCTTTGTGTGTCCATTAATCTGCTTAATATTAGGCTCTCAGAGATTTCTTTATACTTTATTT
>CAZAUQ010000013.1:0-14727 GCA_964488495.1 uncultured Bacteroidales bacterium | reverse complement strand
GTGTCCATTAATCTGCTTAATATTAGGCTCTCAGAGATTTCTTTATACTTTATTTTTTTATATTCTCGTGCTGTAATTCCAAAAATTCATTCAATACCGCTTCACTGTCCAAGTCCTCAGGCAAGCTGTCTGAGGCTTCCAGCTTTTCGCGGATTAATTGCTCAAATTCTTCGGCATAATCAAGGTTAATCCGTTCCATATTACTTAGTTCGACACGACTGCTATCGTTTTGGTTTTGTTTGTGGCGAAATTGATAATAAGAATAACAGAGAGAAATATTTTCATTGAGTAAATCTGCAATCTTATCGGCTCCTTTAAGCGTAAAATGAATGTAATCGGGAGCAGCCATAGGGGGTTGGGTATTTACCCAGTTAATCATGGAATTGCGTCCGCCCATCACCTGGTATAGATCCCAGAAGGCAGCATCGTTTTCCAAAACCACCTTTTTGAGGCCTTCGATCAATTCTTCCAGGAGGGGATAGGTCTGCATTTCCCCATCGATGGAACACGACATATCTGCCGGGCCTATAAAAAGAACTTCCGCACCGGGCACCAGTGTTTTGAGGTAGCGAATCTGTCGCCCAATGGCATCGACATAGTTATCAATATCTTCCTGAGAATTTATGGAGGGCATACGGTTACCGCCAAATTCAAGCATAAACAGCTGCACATCCATGGCCCGGTATGCAGTGTGCAGTAAGCGGCTGTCAATACCTGTAAACAAATTTCCAGAACTTCCCCGCAGGGGAATATTATCAACCGCCACACCCGAAGGGCCGTCCAACAGTATACCGTAAATTTCGGCCGAACCGTTTAAAAACAAGCTAAAATTATTCTCAGGACGATCTAAATCCCAGGTAATCATCTTAAAATCAAGCCCCGCTTCTTTAATGGTTTTAGTGTCGTATTTGTCTTTTAACTCCAGAGTGGCTTTGAAATCGGCAGAATTATTGCCTACTAATAAACGTATTTTGGTAAAATGATTGGAAATATCCGAATCCTGGCGTTTAAGTGCATTCACAATCAGGTAGGCATAATCATCCACTTCACATACGGCAGCCATGGGGCCATATCGATTGTGAGGAGCCCTCAGGCCCAGGGGTCCGTAAAGCAAATAACGATTTGCGTTCCCTTCGCACTTCTGTTTAAGCGTTCTGGAAGGAATGGTTTGTATTGCAGGAATCATTCCTACACCCATACCTCCTGCTATTTTTTGCAAACCATCTCTGAGGGTGGCCGATAGCCGATCCTGTTCTATTTGGGAATCACCGTAATGCAATACACGTACTACTCTGTTTTGCGACTGACAAGAATCAAGAGTTTCAAAAAACAGATCCAGCATAGCCGGATCGTTGTCGGGAAAATGAATACGGACAGGGCTTTCACTGAAAAAACGTTTATAAAAGTCCATCGAATCGGACAATGCCTCCTGTTTTTCCTGAATAAATGATTCTGCCATCAAAGCCAATTGTTCTTCGGGATCCAGAGCTTTAATCTGTTTTTTTGAGGGAACAATCAAGTCTCGTGTTGAACGAAACTTAAAGTTGACAGACCCTAAACGAATTCCTTCTTTGGGGAAAAAGAATCCGATCAAGGCCAGGAGAGCCAATACAAAGAGAATAAAAAAAAGTATTTTCCGGACAGACATAAAGGATTGATTAGCCCCTTAATTAAGGGACTTGCGTAAATAAAACATTCATTTTCCTGACACAATTTTAAACAAAATTTGTGCCAAGAATACCCTTTTTACACATCCAACTATCAACAATACTTAAATAACCAACAACCAGGGCAATGATTTTGTAAAGAAAGCAAATTATTTTATAACAAATTGTATAAAATGAAAATTTTTGCTCACATTCAGTATGTTTTGATGTCGTTTACAGAGCCTCGATGTTTTTTTCATTAAAAACATCTTTGCCTGCAGCCGTCATCATATATTCAATACGATCTGCGTACATTTTCTCCACCTTGCCGCGAACAATCTTCATGGTGGAGTTTAATAATTTATTCTGCTCGGTAAAGGCTTCGGGCAAAACGGCAAATGTGGCCGGCAGCCAGCGTTCGGGGAACATTCCTTCGTGTAAACCGCCCTTCTTGAAAGCATTGACTTCTTGCAATAAAAGTTCAACGGCCTGCTTTTTGCCTTCAGCACTTGCGTAGGAAGGAATGTCTTTTTTAAGCATTTCCTTGTTGGGTACTATCAAGGCCACGGTATAGGGACTTTGATTGTTGTAAAGCACCACCTGATCAATGTGTGGTGACAAGGTAACAAGGGATTCCTCTATGCCTTCGGGGCTGTATTTTTCGCCGTCGCTGGCAATCAACAAGCTTTTGAAACGTCCGTATACAAAGAGAAAACCGTCCTTATCCATAGCTCCCATGTCCCCGGTATACAACCATCCGTCTTTGATGGTTTCGGCAGTTGCCGTCGGGTTTTTCCAATAACCGGCCATGACGTTTTCGCCTTTAATAACAATTTCTCCTTTTTGTCCTGTAGGAAGAATGTTGCCGTTTTCGTCGCGTATGGTCAGTTCCATAGGCTCCACCAAGGCTCCCGAAGAGCCCAGTTTGTGTTTGGTAAAGAAATTGGTCGAAATCACAGGAGTGGCTTCCGACAGTCCGTAACCCTGAAACATAGGAATGCCTATGGCGTACCAGAACTTTTGCATATCAATGTCCAGCAGGGCTCCTCCGCCAATAAAGAACTTCATGTTGCCACCAAGGGCATCACGCAATTTGGAAAATAGAATTTTATCAAAAAGTTTTACCAGGGGTTTCAGTACGAAAGTACCGCCGGTTCCTTTGTTATAGCCTTCTTTATTATAAGCCACGGCCACTTTCATAGCAAAATTGAATAATTTTTGCACAGTCGGGCCTTTGGCAGCCACGCCTTTTTCCACATTGGCTTTGAAACTCTTGGCCAGCGCAGGTACCGACATCATCAAATCGGGTTTAATTTCCTGAATGGACATCGGAATGTTCTTCAGCGACTCCAGAGCTGTTTTGCCCACCGGAACGGTTGCAATACTGGCGCCGCAATTCATAAACACATAAAAACAGGTCACGTGCGCAAAACAATGGTCCAAAGGCAGAATCATCAACATACGATAATGCGAGGGAATATCGGCCCTGGAGCGCGATTGTTCCACATTGGCCGTATAATTACGGTGTGTCAGTAAAATACCCTTGGGATCGGCCGTTGTTCCCGAAGTGTAGGAAATATTGGCATAATCGTCTCCCTGCACGCTTCTGGCGATTTCAAGCAATTTGCCCGGCTGCTTCTGATTGAACTTATCGCCCATTTTGCAGACATCTTCAAAATAGAGTTCCTTGTCTTGCAGAGCTATATCCTCATCCATGACTATTACCTTTTCGACCTGGGGCAATTGATCCATAATTTCACGGACTTTGGGCAATTGAGTTCCCGAAACCAGTACAAAGCGGGAATCGGAATGTTTGATTCTGAATACCAGATCGCTGCCGCTCTGCAGTTTGATAGACAGAGGCACGTTGACGGCACCTGTATACAAAATACCCAGCTCACCAATCATCCACTTGTTGCGTCCTTCCGAAAGTAAAGCTACTTTTTCATCCTTTTTCAAGCCCATAGCCAATAAACCGGCTCCGAAACGATAGACCTCTTTTTGGGTCTCAGCATAGGTAGTAGGACGAAATTCTGTATCCCGTTCCCATAGAAAAACATTTTGTGCATAGTTGGCACAACTTTCTTCAAACAAGTCTACAATGGTCTTTTTCATGGCTTTTATGATTTAAAGGTTTAATAGCTTTATGATTTTTACGGTTTAAATGCTTGTTCGGCTATAGCCTTACCCATGGATAAGGCTTTGAGGTTAAGCTCAACCACTGCTTCACCTTTGCGTCCGAAAATATATCTCACTGCTTGTTCCAGACCCGAATAATCCAACTGAAGAAAAGGACTGGCAGCTCCCAGCAGCACCATATTTGCAGCCCTCACCGAACCGGCTTCGCGGGCAATTCTTTCCACATCCAGAATCACTTTGTGCTGAAATCCAGACATACTCTCCTGCAACTTTTCTTCCTCGGGATAATTGGGAATATTCACATAAGGTACCGAATTGCTGACCAGCCATCCTGCGGC
This sequence comes from uncultured Bacteroidales bacterium, assembly GCA_964488495.1. Classification (GTDB taxonomy): domain Bacteria; phylum Bacteroidota; class Bacteroidia; order Bacteroidales; family UBA1402; genus UBA1402. The sequence continues at coordinate 10,604 of CAZAUQ010000013.1, read as the reverse complement.
AGAGAGATAGGGCAAATAGCGCAAGGCTTCCATAGGTTCCAGGGCTAGTACCAGGTCGGCTTTGCCCGTAGGAATCAGGTCGGAAAAAATGGTCTGGTCCGAAATACGGAGATTGGACTGAACATCCCCACCCCGCTGACTCATTCCGTGGACTTCGGATTGTTTCATAAATAAACCCTGGCTCAGGGCAGCTTCGCCGATAACCGCGGCTATGGATAAAATGCCCTGACCGCCTACTCCGGCCAGTATAATATCTGTTTTCATTACTTGCTGTTTTTTTTACGGTTCAGGGTATGAATGCATGCTCTTCGGGGAATAATCACCGAAACACCCGCATAATTGATTTCTTCTTTGATGACCTGCACCATTTCGTTGTGATTTTTTTTGAGTGGTACCAGTGTTCTGATGTGTTCTGGCTCAACCCCAAGGCCGGCACAGATGGCTTCGAGCCTTCCGGAACCGGGCGAATCCTGACCTCCGGTCATGGCCGCCACCTCGTTGTTGGAAATAATCACTGTTATGGGCGTATTTTCATATACAGCATCCAGCAAAGAAGTCATACCTGAATGGGTAAAAGTGGAATCACCAATAACCGCTACGGCATATTCCAGACCGGCATCTGCAGCGCCTTTGGCCATAGTAATGGAAGCTCCCATATCCAAACAGGCGTGCAAAGCCTTGAAAGGAGGCAAATACCCCAGCGTATAGCAGCCTATGTCTCCAAACACTTTGACTCTCTCTCCATATTCGGCTATAGCAGCATTCAGAGCATCGTACATATCGCGGTGACCGCAACCCTGGCACAAAGCCGGAGGACGGGGCATAACCACCTCTGGTTTTTCGAACAACTTAGTTGTTTCAAATCCGAAAGCAGCCGCAACAATGTCGGGATTAAGTTCTCCGTCGCGAGGCAGAATACCGCTTAAGCGCCCGGTCACCTTGTTGTCGTCGTTGAGCAAACCTCCTGTCATTTCTTCGACCAAAGGATAGCCTTCTTCCAGCACCATGACCTGTTCGCAGCTTTCCAGCAGTTGGGCAATCGCGGCTTTGGGCAGAGGATATTGTCCTATTTTCAAAACCGGATAAGGACATCCATCCGGAAAATTCTCCATCAGGTAATTATAGGTTATACCACAGGCTATAATGCCTTTGGACAAATCCTTACCGGGCAGAAAAGTATTGAAGGACGAAGCCTCCGAAAGTGCCAGCATGTCCTGCTGAGCAGCCAGCAGTTTTTTGTATCGTTGTCTGGCATTAACCGGTAACAACACAAATTGCCGGGGATCGTCCGAAAAATGAAGTTTGTTTTGCGCTCTTTCTTCGCGACGGACAACTCCCGAACGAGAATGAGCTAATCGTGTAGTAATTCTGAGCATAACAGGGAAACCCAGTTTTTCGGAAAGCTCAAAACCATAATAAGCCATATCGTAGGCTTCCTGCTGATTGGAAGGCTCCAACACCGGAATCATGGCAAAGCGGCCGTAAAACCTTGAATCCTGTTCGTTTTGCGAAGAGTGCATGGAAGGATCGTCAGCCACCACAAAAACCAAACCGCCGACTATTCCAGATATGGAAGAATTCATAAAAGGATCGGCGGCCACGTTTACTCCCACGTGTTTCATACAAACTATAGAGCGCTTGCCGGCAAAAGACATACCCATGGCTGCTTCCATGGCCGTTTTTTCGTTTGCAGACCAGGTACGGTGAATATTTTCTCTTTGTGCTTTATCGGAAGACTGTATGTATTCGGTAATTTCGGTGGAAGGAGTGCCGGGATAGGCATATACGCCCGATATTCCCGCATCGAGGGCTGCCTGAGCCACAGCCTCATCTGCCAGTAACAATAATTTATTCATTCATCTGAGTTTTTACAATCGGCAAAAGTAATAAAATTTACTTTAAGATACGCCGTTGATTTAACGCCCTGTGGTATTTTTGAGCATAGCGATTGTGTTCAGCCAGACTGGAAGAGAAATAATGCCGGCCGGAGAAATCGTCTTTGGCACACATATACAAATACGAGTGTTTTTCGGCGTTGAGCACGGCCAGCAACGAACTTTTTTCGGGAATGCGAATCGGACCGGGAGGCAAACCAAAATGCAGGTAGGTATTATAGGGAGAAACCACTTCGGTATGCTCTGTGAGTATGCGTTGAATACTGAAATCATTCAGGGCAAATTTCACCGTAGGACAGGCCTGCAAATACATCCTTCTGCGCAAACGGTTCAGGTAGAGGCCGGCAATGACGGGCCATTCATCCTTGACATTGCTCTCCTCTTCGATGATGGAAGCCAGCACCGAAACTTCCACAGGGCTCAGTCCCAGGGCGTCAGCTTTAGCCCTGCGTTCTTCGTTCCAGAATTGTTCGTAGGTCCGCGAAAACAATTGCATCAGCTTTTCGGGGCTGCTGTTCCACCACACTTCGTACGTGTTCGGGATAAATAAGGCCGGCAGCGTTTCTGCTGTCAGGCCCAGGCTGTCGAGCCATTCCCGGTCGTAAAAAATTTCAAGCAGACTCAAAGAATCGGCCATCACCTGTTTACTGAGCAGGCCGGCCAGTTGTTCCACTTTGCGCAGGTTATGAAAGCGAATCCGAACCGGCTCCTGTAAGCCCAGACGCAGGATTTGCAGAACTCTTTTGTTACTCATACCTGCTTCCAGCACATAATGGCCACTGTGCATCTGCAAGGGATAATCGTAATAATTTGCGGCTTTTATAAAAGAACCTTCATCCCTTAGCAGGTTCTTCTCTTTTAACTGCTTCAGGAGAATTGAAAAATTGTCTTCTTCGTAAAGGAAAATCTCCTGACTTTTGCCCTCAAGCACATTCGGACGATAATAAACACAGTAAATCCAAGCTAAAATCCCTACAGCCAACAAAAACAACAAACCGGAAGCTGTCAGCAACAATCGTAATTTTATTTTCACCTGTATCTGTAATTAAGCTCCTCAGGGAGCATTTACACTAATTTTTTACAATAAATCCCGGCAGAAAATTTGAATAGAATAAAACTCTTTCTATCTTTGCGCCGCATTTGTAAACCGCCATCGAATTCTCTGTTGAATTTCAAAATCAGGCTTATTATTGCGTTAATAAGGAAGGATGGGTGAGTGGCTGAAACCAACAGTTTGCTAAACTGTCGTACCTGTAAGGGTACCGGGGGTTCGAATCCCCCTTCTTCCGCCAACATTGTAAGGCTGTTTCTTAAAGGAGACAGCCTTTTCTTTTTCTATGGGATTTCTGGTAAGATTTTGCTGGTGATCCCCATTTTTTTGACACTCTTTCAGCCTCCATTCTCGCATATTCGTTCCTTTTTCGCTTTTTCTACACTTCCTTTTCAGTTCAAATTTTCAGACGCAAAGGTAATAATAATCTAATTTAGAGATTGCTATTTTATACTTGAGATTGGATTAAATGAAGCCTTCTATCTAAACTGGGATTCTCTGTTTATATATGTTCAACTTAAATTGCTGATTATTAATCATGTTCTGTAATTATGTTTTTTAACACTATTTTTTTGTTGGAGACTATAATAATTTCAAAAATGTAACTACATTTGCGTCCGAACAAAGGAGAAGATTTGCCTGTTTCATGCACAATACCCCGAGGCCCTTGTGCATAATGCCGCAAAAGCAGGACACCAAGAAAACTCCATGCCGGCAAAAGAGCTTTCAGGTTTTTGATTTAATGTCTAACTTTTTAAAACAAAACAATGAAAGCAACTCACTCAAAACGAGTCTTCGGACTTGCAATTCTTCTTGTCACCTTCAGCTCCGGCACACTGGCTTCCGAAAAACCAAAAGAAAGCTTAGAAAAATCCAAAGAACGATTAAAACTCAGTCCCACTGTGGACCTGGTCAGTTCTTATATATGGAGAGGAGCTTACCAGACTGGCATCTCACTACAACCCGGATTAAGTGCAACTTATTCGGGTTTTTTTCTGTCCGTTTGGGGCTCTACCGATTTTTCCACCAGCTTTAAGGAATTCGACCTCAGTCTTGGTTACGAACACCTGGGATTCTCTCTTACTATTAACGATTATTGGTGGGAAGGCGAAGGAAATCCCTATTTTGATTATCGCAACCTTCATCATTACGAAGCCGGTATTGGCTATTCTTTCGGGGAAATATTTCCACTCACTCTGTCCTGGAATACTTTTTGGGACAAGGAGGCCTCTACTTACATTCAGGCTGCTTACGATGTTTCGCTCAAGGATGTCAAGCTGAATCTGGCAGCAGGCCTCTCTCCCTGGACAGGCTATTATCACAAAACCGGTACCAAGGGCTTTATAATAGCCGATGTGGTATTTACTGCCAGTAAAAGCATTCCCATCAGCCAAAGCTTTGAATTACCGGTATTCACTCAAATCATTGTTGCTCCGAATCAAAACAATGTTTATCTGGTATTCGGTCTGAGTCTCTGATTTTTAATACTAATCTAAGAGCCTCTGATTCTGAATTTTATTTTAATCTCAACCACACTTATTATTTTCAAAGACTATTCCTATGAAAAAGATTGAAGCGATTATTCGCAGAACCAAATTTGAAGAAGTCAAGGAAGCCTTGCTGGAAGCCGGCATTGAATGGTTTTCCTATTACGACGTCAGAGGTATCGGTAAAGCCCGCGAAGGCAGAATCTACCGTGGGGTTATTTACGATACCAGCACTATTGAACGCATTCTGATCTCGACCATCGTACGGGACAAAAACGTAGAAAAAACCCTGGAGGCAATTGTTCGATCTGCCAGAACGGGCGAAATCGGAGACGGAAGAATCTTTGTAATTCCCATCTCTGACGCAGTACGAATCCGAACGGGTGAACGTGGTGATATTACTCTTTACGATCCGCAGGAAGAAGAGTAGCCGGGAGTGTCCAACAAACTCCCGGTTTTTTTTTGATTTTCATTCATATAAATAAGGTATTACAAAAAATTATGGAAACAACTCTTACTACAATTACAGATATTGCCACTTCACTGGATACTGTATGGATGTTACTGGCTGCTATGCTTGTCTTCTTTATGCAAGCCGGCTTCGCCTTGGTCGAAGGAGGATTTACCCGATCCAAAAACATGGCCAACATCCTAATGAAAAATATGCTGGATTTTGCACTGGGAACCTTGCTGTTTTGGGCATTGGGTTTTGGCCTGATGTTCGGAGCAGGATCTTTTGCCGGCCAACCACATTTATTCGATCTCAGCTTTTATAAAAACGATCTGCCGGTAGAAGGCTTTCTGATCTTTCAGACTGTTTTTTGTGCTACGGCAGCCACCATCGTTTCCGGAGCAATCGCCGAGCGCACTCGTTTTTCATCTTACATTCTGATCTCCATCTTCATCTCTGCCATTGTATATCCCATTTCCGGGCATTGGACCTGGGGTGGTGGCTGGCTGATGAACCCTGAAGAAGGTAGCTTTATGATGCGTACTTTCGGCAGCACTTTTCACGATTTTGCCGGATCCAGCATTGTACATACAGTGGGAGGCTGGATTGCTCTTATGGGTGCGGCCGTTTTAGGCCCGCGTATAGGCAAATACAGTAAAGAAAAAAAATCCAGGGCTATTCCCGGTCATAATCTCAGTCTGGCCACCTTGGGAGTCTTTATTCTTTGGTTCGGTTGGTTCGGTTTCAATCCGGGATCACAACTGGCTGCTTCGGGAGAAATTAACCGTAACGCAATTGCACATATATTTCTCACCACCAATCTGGCTGCTGCCGCGGGTGGAGTCTCCTCTATGCTACTTAGCTGGGTTAAATACAAGAAAGCCTCCTTATCTATGAGTCTTAACGGAATTCTTGCAGGCCTGGTGGGAATCACTGCCGGTTGTGATTTGGTTTCTCCTGTTGGTGCTGTACTCATTGGAGCCCTTTGTGGAATAACAATGCTCTTTTCGGTTGAATTCATCGATAAAGTTCTCAAAATTGATGATCCGGTAGGAGCTTCTTCGGTACATGGTGTTTGTGGAATATTGGGCACCTTGCTCACCGGTTTATTTGCCACCGAAGGCGGTCTGCTCTACGGCGGAGGATTCAGTTTACTGGGAGCACAGATTTTCGGAGCTCTCAGCATAGGACTCTGGGCTGCCACAACAGGTTTTTTGCTCTTCAAATTACTAAAAAGCCTCCATTTTCTGAGAGTTCCGGCAAGGATAGAAGAAGAAGGCCTGGATATTTATGAACACGGCGAGACTGCCTATAACAGATAATTTTCTCATCTTTAAACTCAATATTTATGTCAACTTTACGATTTAATGTAGTAGAAACTGCCTTCGCCAAGAAGGAAAAAATGGTTGAAACTTCCGGAAAAGCCTCCGCTTATTTTGGTTCCAAAGTCTTCAACAGAGAAAAAATGTTCCGCTATTTACCGGAAAAAGCTTACAAAGAACTGACAGATGTCATTGATAACAATGCCTCGCTGACTCACGAACTGGCCGACTCTGTAGCTTCGGCCATGAAAAAATGGGCCTTGGAAATGGGTGCCACGCATTACACACACTGGTTCCATCCTTTGAACGAAGGAACAGCCGAAAAGCATGACTCTTTTAGCGAACCAGACGGCAAAGGAGGTGTGATTGAAAAGTTCTCGGGCAAATTGCTTATTCAACAGGAGCCCGATGCCTCGAGTTTTCCCAGCGGCGGCATCCGCAATACTTTCGAGGCCAGAGGTTATTCTGCCTGGGATCCCTCCTCGCCTGCCTTTATCGTTGGTGATACTTTGTGCATTCCAACAATTTTCATTGCTTATACCGGAGAATCGCTCGATTACAAAGCCCCCCTGCTCAAAGCTCTCGAAGCCGTAAACAAAGCCGCAACAGCTGTCTGTCATTACTTCAATGAAGACGTAAAAAAAGTCAATGCTTACCTGGGTTGGGAACAGGAATACTTTCTGGTAGACGAAGGCCTATATGCCGCCAGGCCCGACCTCTTATTGACAGGTCGTACGCTTATGGGGCATGAAAGCAGCAAAAATCAGCAACTCGAAGATCATTACTTCGGAGCCATACCCACCAGGGTGATGTCCTTTATGCAGGAACTGGAAATCGAAAGTTTCAAATTGGGTATCCCGGTCAAAACACGTCACAACGAAGTTGCTCCTAACCAATTTGAGCTGGCTCCGGTGTTCGAAGAATGCAACCTGGCCAATGATCACAATCTGATGATAATGTCTTTGATGCGTAAGGTTTCGCGCAGGCATGGCTTCAGGGTCCTGTTACACGAAAAACCATTCAAAGGCATCAACGGATCGGGCAAACACAACAACTGGTCCCTAGGCACCGACACCGGTATTATGCTCATGGCCCCCGGCAAAACACCCGAAGAAAACCTGCGCTTTATAACCTTTGTTTCCAACGTGCTCAAAGCTGTACACCGACACAATGCCCTGCTCAAAGCCAGTATTTCCTCTGCCACCAACGCACATCGACTGGGAGCCAACGAAGCCCCTCCGGCCATTATCTCTAGTTTTTTAGGCAAACAGGTAAGCGCTGTGTTGGAACATTTAGAAAACAGCGATAAAGAAGATTTCAATCTTTGCGGTAAACAAGGCTTGAAGCTTGACATTGCAAGGATTCCGGAACTCTTGATGGACAACACCGACCGCAATCGCACCTCTCCCTTTGCCTTTACCGGTAATCGTTTTGAATTCCGGGCAGTCGGATCATCCGCTAACTGTGCTTCGGCCATGCTGGTGCTGAATGCAGCCGTAGCCGAACAACTGCAGTTATTCAAATCCGAAGTAGATAAACTGATAGCCGAAGGCAAAGATAAATTTGCCGCCATAGTCGAAGTGGTCAGCAAAGATGTTCGCGAAAGTAAAAACATCCGCTTTGACGGCAATAACTACTCTGAAGCCTGGAAAAAAGAAGCGGCCAAACGAGGCCTGGATTGTGAAACCAGTGTTCCCCTTATCTTCGACGCTTATTTATCGAAAAGTAGTATTGAAATGTTCGAAGCCACCCACGTTATGAACCGCAAGGAGCTGGAGGCGCGCAACGAAGTAAAATGGGAAACCTACACCAAAAAAATCCAGATCGAGGCTCGTGTGTTGGGCGACCTGGCCATGAACCACATTATCCCTGTAGCCACCCGCTATCAAACTTCTCTTGTTGAAAATGTCTATCGGATGCGCGATTTATTTCCTGCCGAAAAAGCAGCGACCTTGTCTGCCAAGAACCTGGAGATCATCGAAGACATTGCACATCGAACTATCTTTATAAAAGAAAAAGTAGACGAGTTGGTCAATGCCCGTAAAGTGGCCAACAAGATTGAACACGAACGCGAAAAAGCCATTGCCTATCACGACAAGATTTTCCCAATGCTAGAAGAAATCCGCTATCACATCGACAAATTGGAATTGATAGTCGACAACGAAATGTGGACTTTGCCCAAATACAGGGAACTGCTGTTTATTCGATAACTGTATTGCTAAACTGTATACAACAGAAAGGGTGATTTGAAGGGCAGACCAAAAGGGCTGTCCTTCTTTTTTCCTTTCAGTCTGCCTCATGTCTTTTCAAATTTTACCAGTATTCTTGGCTAATCGGGTTTGTTTTTCAAAACCTTATTGCCGATCTTTGCATTTTTTTTGATATGCTCAGTGATGTTCGTCTTAAAGACCTGGAGGAACTCTACGAAACACCTATCGTTCAGCAAAGCAGTTTCTGGTCTTCATTAAAAAACAATCTTGGCTTTAAAAGCCTGGCCATTGATTTCTGTTCCGGTAAATCATCGCTATACAATAAGCCCGGCAAAGACGGGAAGGTTGTTTCCGACCTACTGGTTGTATTGCAACAAATAGATGCACAACATGCCATAGCTCATATTCCCTACGGGCCTGAGCTGGAACCCGACGAAGAAAGGCAGGGCGAGTTTCTGGAAGAGCTCTCGGAATGCCTGCGTTCCTTTCTTCCCCGTTCCTGCTTTCTGATACGTTACGACCTCTGCTGGGAGTCTTACTGGGCCAAAGACCAAGCCAATTACGACGACAAAGGTATGTGGAAGGGAGAGCCACAGACAGCGACACAGGAACTGCGTTTCAATATAAATACCAATCACTGGAACTTTCAGAAAGCCACATTCAACAATCTGCCATCGAGCACGGTCTTTTTAGATATCAGTAAAGAACCGGAGGCCCTCTTATCGGGTATGAAACCCAAAACCCGCTACAATATCAGGCTCTCCCAAAAAAAAGACCTGCAAATTCGCTCCATCGGCCTTGAAAATATTGAAGTTTGGTACGAACTCTACTGTCAGACCGCTGCCAGAAACAAACTTTATCTCAACAATATAGAATATTTCGAGGCTGTTCTGAAAGCCAGGACCGATCAAGCCCGCACAGACGTCCAATTGCTGGTGGCCGAGCTACAGGGTAAAGCTTTGGCGGCTATGTTTCTGGTGATTTCGGGCAACAGGGGCTCATATCTCTACGGAGCCTCCTCTTCGGAACATCGCAATCTGATGCCCACTTACGCTCTGCAATGGGAAGCCATCATGCGTTGCAGACAAATGGGCTGTACCCAGTACGATATGTTCGGCATCGCTCCCGGGCCCGATCCCTCCCACCCGCTCTACGGCCTGTATAAATTCAAAACAGGCTTCGGCGGAAAAATCCGCCACAACCTGGGTTGCTGGGATTATCCTCTTGATCAGGAAAAATATGCCTTGTTCAAAGCTACTGAACTGACGGTTCAGGGTTATCACATAAATTGATCCAACCAGGTATCAAAATTATTCGCTATACTTGCAAGCGATATGGATCAGGGCAAACTCTATATAAAAAACATGGTCTGCGAACGTTGCAAAATGGCGGTCAAAGATCTTTTGCAAAAACACGGGATTGCCGCACTCAGCATTGAATTAGGCGAAGTCAGCCTCGGTTCGGAACTCAGCCCTGAACAAAAACAAGCCTTAGCACAGGACTTACTCAAACTGGGTTTCGAGTTGATCGACGACAAAAAAAGCCGGCTTATATTGCAAATCAAATCCTTGATTATTGAGTTGGTACACTTATACAACGCCCGTCTGGGCAACAATCTCTCCGATTACCTCAGCGATAAGCTGCACCTGGATTACAATTACCTGAGCAGCTTGTTTTCGGAACTGGAAAACATCAGCATCGAAAAATATTTTATTGCTCAAAAAATCGAAAGAGTAAAAGAGCTCATGATTTACGATGAACTCAGTCTGAGCCAGATTGCCGATTTACTGCATTATTCCAGCGTAGCTTACCTGAGCAACCAATTCAAACGGACAACCGGGTTCAGCCCCAGGCAATTCAAAAAGCTCAAGGGCAGCAAACGAAAAGCCCTGGATCAGCTTTAAACTTTACAAGTCTTTCAAATAATGTCGTAACAGTTCTTTAGGGTAAAAGTTTCAACTTTGCAGACAAACAACAAGATTATGTCTGCGATCAAAAAAAATTATCCCCTGCTCCATCTCTCGTGCGCCGGCTGTGCCGCCCGCGTGGAGCAAAACCTCAATAAATATCCGGGGGTCAGCAAGGCTGCCGTCAATTTTGCAACATCGGTGCTGAGCCTGGAATTCGATACTGAGGCAGTCAGCCCGGCTGAGATCCGGCAAAAAGTTCAGGAACTGGGCTATGATTT
>CAZAUQ010000012.1:0-45529 GCA_964488495.1 uncultured Bacteroidales bacterium | reverse complement strand
AGGCTTTTTGATCGGGGCTGTCCATGATGGCCGAATATTGCCCGGCTTCATTATTAACGTGGAAGTTAAGGCGCAGGTTACGTCCCATAACGGAAATGCGGCCATACCAACTTCCTGTAACGTCCTGACTCCAGGTGTTTAATGTAAGCAGGCACAGTACTAACAAAGAAAATACGTGTTTCATGATTTTGATAATTTTTGCAAATATAACAAATTCCGAAGAAAAACGCTCTTAGGCTCAATATATAGACTGGTATTTAAAAAAATCGTACTTTTGCTCAAGCATCACATTTTTTATCAGTGAAAAAGCTCAATATACTCGAAATGAACCGCCTGACGGCGGAAGATTATAAAAAAGCCTCCAAGATCCCGCTAATCCTGGTTTTGGATAATGTGCGCAGCTTGCACAACATAGGTTCGGTGTTTCGTACTTCCGATGCCTTTTTGGTCGAGAAAATCATACTGTGCGGCATCAGTTCCTGCCCGCCTCAGCCCGAGATTCACAAAACGGCCCTGGGGGCTGAATTCACCGTAGACTGGGCTTACGAGGAAGATTGCCTGCAGGCGCTTAAAACCTTGCGCGAACAAGGTTACATCCTTTTTGCCGCCGAACAGGCCACAGACAGTATTTCTTTGCAGGAGCTCCGGCTCAATTGCGGACAAAAGTATGCGCTGGTGCTGGGCAACGAGGTGAAAGGCGTACAGCAGGAAGTCATCGATCTGTGCCATCACTGCGTGGAAATACCTCAATACGGCACCAAACATTCGCTCAACGTGTCGGTGGCATCGGGCATACTGATCTGGAGCTTTTTTGAACAATTAAGGAAAGGCTTACAGTAACAAGTTCAATAACAAGATTATCAGATAATTTCAATATGAAGCAGTTAGATACCAAATTTATGCATCCGGCCGAACAGATCAATGTGATTATCAGCCGCATTTATCGTAGTGGCATGACCACCACCTCGGGAGGCAATATTTCTATCAAAGACGAAAACGGCGATATTTGGGTCACCCCTTCGGGCATAGACAAAGGTACCCTGAGTTTCAGGGATATTGTCTGCGTTAAACCGGACGGTAAAGTGATCGGCGAACACAAACCCTCGTCGGAATATCCTTTTCACAAGGCTATCTACGATACCCGTCCCGAAATCAGGGCGGTGATTCACGCCCATCCTCCCGGCCTGGTGGCTTTTAGCATTGCCCGGCAGATACCCAATACCAATATTATCCCCCAGGCCAAAAACATTTGCGGAGAAATCGGTTACGCTCCCTATGCCTGTCCTGGCAGTGAGCAGTTGGGCCGTAATATTGCCGAAGTGTTCAAAACGTCAAAATACAAGGCTGTTATACTCGAAAACCACGGAGTTGTGCTGGGTGGCACCGACATGATGGATGCCTATCAGCGGTTCGAAACCCTGGAGTTTTGTTGCCGTACTTTGGTCAACGCCGGCCGCTTGGGCAAACTCAGGCTCCTGAGCGACGAAAAGATCGACGAATTTCACGCCAGAATTCCCCACAACATCAGCCATTTTATGGATGTGTCCTATCCCTCGGACGAAAGGGCCATTCGCAGTTTAATGTGCAAAATTATCCGTCGCTCCTGCGATCAGGGGCTGATGATTTCAACTTACGGCACCGTGTCGGTACGTTGGCGCAACAACGATTTCCTGATCACCTCGCCCAACGTGCCGCGTTGGGATGTTCAGCCCGAAAACATTGTGCAGGTCAGGGACGGCATGGCCGAAGCCGGCAAGACTCCCAGCCGGTCGGTGGCTTTGCATCATCGCATCTACCAAAAGAATCCGCAGATCAACTCCATCATAACCACTCAGCCGCCCAACCTGATGGCTTTTGCCGTGTCGGGCACCAAATTCGATGTCCGAACCATTCCCGAAAGCTGGATCTTTTTGCAGGATGTGCCCAGTATTCCTTTTGGGCTGCACTATCAGGAAACCGACAAGGTGGCCGATATGCTGGGCCGCAATCGGGCTATCCTGGTCGATAACGATTGCGTCATTGTGACCGGCGATAAATTACTGCAAACCTTCGATTACCTCGAAGTGGCCGAATTTAGTGCGCATTCGCTGGTAATGGCTTCGGCCATAGGTCCGTTGCAGCCCATAGGCGAAGAGGAAATCGAAGAATTACGCAAGGCTTTCAATGTTAAATGACGCGGCTGAATTTATGAGAATTATATGCAGCAACCACAAGGATACGGCCTGGAATCTGGCTGCCGAAGAAGTGCTTTTCAAAGGCAGGGATTCGGCCTTGTTGCTGTATATCAATCCCCCTTCGGTAGTAATAGGCTGTAACCAGTTTATGGAAAGCGAGCTCGACAGGGCCTATTGTCAGAAAAACAATATAGGCGTTTATCGTCGCATTTCCGGCGGAGGTGCGGTCTATCACGACGGCGGCAACATCAATTATTGTTTCGTACAGGACAAAAATCCGCAACTATCCTCACTGAACGGGGCTTTTCTGGAGCCGGTTGAGCACATCCTGCAATCGCTGGGCCTGCAGGTGAGCAGGGCCCGACGCAAAGACCTCTGGTCGGGAGGATACAAGATTTCGGGAACCGCCTCGCACATCGCAAAAGGCAGGGAATTGCATCACGGCACCCTCTTGTACGACAGCAATCTGGAAGCATTGCACGCAGCATTGGGCCTGGTCCCGGACAATAAGGCAGAGCAAGCTCCTAAGAAAAAGCAAGTCCCGGGCAGCAAAGGAATTGCCTCCGTGCCTTCGCCGGTGGCCAATATCCGGAGTTTGTATCCCTCTTTGGCGAACTTGTCGGCTCAGGAGTTTTTAAATAAGTTTCTGGAGGCAGCTGTTCGTTATTACAGCCAGACTGTAAGGAAGACTGAAGAGCAAGACATAAATGATTTACAGAAAATGAAACTGCAAGACTTGAAAAATGATCAGAAGTTTATACTGCAAGGCTTTAACGAAGAACAAAAGAGAGAACAAGAAGACTTACAATTGCTTCAGGGATTCAGGGAAGAAGAGTTGATTGATATTGCTGCCCTCAGCAGGCAAAAATACCAAAGCAAAGCCTGGAATGAAATGAAGTGAGCTGAAAACAGAAACCGGAAAATAGAAAAATTGAAAAATTGAAAAATAGAAACCACAAACCGGAAAAATATAAACCCAGGAATATGAAGAAAAAAAACAGTATTGCCCTCGTTCTTGTTTTATCAATAGTCGGCTTAGAGCCGGTTTATCCCTGTACAAATTTAATCGTCACTAAGGGAGCTTCTGCAGATGGCTCTGTAATAGTGAGTTATTCGGCCGATTCCCATCAGCTGTACGGAGAATTGTATTTCCGGCCAGCAGCCGATTATCCTACGGGCAGTATGCTGCAGATTTACGAATGGGATACCGGCAAACACCTGGGTGAAATTCCTCAGGCTGAGCATACTTATTCGGTAACCGGCAATATGAACGAGCATCAGGTGGTGATTGGCGAAACCACGTTCGGCGGACGTCCGGGTTTTTACGATTCTACAGCCGTAATGGATTACGGGTCACTGATTTATGTGGCTTTGCAAAGGGCCGGAACCGCCCGCGAAGCCATTGCCGTCATAGATGATCTGATGCAGGAATTTGGTTATGCCTCTTCGGGAGAGTCCTTTTCCATAGCCGATCCCGACGAAGCCTGGATAATGGAAATCATGGCCAAGGCTCCTCGTTTCAACAAAAAAGGGATAAATCTCAACAAGGGAGCCGTTTGGGTGGCTAAACGCATTCCCGACGGACATATAAGCGGACACGCCAATCAGGCGCGGATTACTACTATTGATTTTGACAATCCCGAACATTGTCTGTACAGCAGGGATGTTATCAGCCATGCACGTGAGCAGGGTATTTTTACGGGCAAAGACGAAGAATTCAGCTTTTGCGATGTGTACGCGCCGGCCGATTTTGGGGCTTTGCGCGCTTGCGAAGCCAGGATCTGGGCTTATTTCAATCGCTTTGCCCCGGGCATGGATCAATATCTGAATTACGCCATGGGTTATGATTTCAACAATAAGATGCCTCTGTCGGTAAAACCCTCGCAAAAACTGAGTGTAAAAGAGGTGGCCGATATGATGCGTGACCATTTCGAAGGAACTCCCATGGACATGACTCAGGACATAGGAGCCGGCGGAGGCGCTTGTCCTTACCGCTGGAGGCCGATGGAATTCGAAGTAGACAGCCAGCTCTACCTCAACGAGAGAGCCATAGCTACCCAGCAAACCGGCTGGTGGTATGTAGCCCAGTGTCGCAGTTGGTTGCCCCGCGATTTGGGCGGTTTGTTCTGGTTTGGAGTAGACGATGCCGGCACATCCCCTTTGATGCCCATCTACAGCGCTTCGCTCAGCGTACCCGGGTGTGTACGAGAGCACAACGGTTCGATGCTGGAATATTCGCCCACGTCGATGTTTTGGCTCAACAACCGTATTGCCCAGTTTGCTTATTTACGTTACAACCAGGTAGGCGCCGAGGTACGAAGCATGATTGATAAACACGAAAACGAACGAATGCGCGAAATTCCTTACATCGATCAGAAAGCCGCGGAATTGTATGTCGTCAACCCGAATGAGGCCAGGAAATACCTGACTGAGTATTCTTTGAATACGGCTGCCGCTTTGTTTGAGCGCTGGAAGAAACTGGATACTTATCTGCTGGTTAAATACATGGACGGCAACACCAAGAAACAGGAAGACGACGGCAGTTTCAAAAACAACGGTTTTCGGCAGGATGTTCCCGCCTCGCCGGAATGGGGCGGTTACAATCAAAAATGGAAAGAAGCCGTGGTAAAGGATCACGGCGATGTACTGAGGGTTCCCGTAACAACACCGTAAATGGACGAATGGGTATACCCCTTGGCAATAAAAACACCTGGCTTCACCTAATAAACAGCTTAAAAACAGTAATATGGAATGGTATCCTTTGGCTTTTAAACCGATTTATAAAAAAGTGCTGTGGGGAGGTTCTGCCCTGGCCGAATTTAAACAATTGGATTTCGACAGCCTGCAAACCGGCGAGAGCTGGGAAATATCGGCCGTGGAAGGCAGTGTGTCTGTGCTTGACAACGGAGCGCTCAAAGGGAAAACGCTGGAAGAACTCATCAGCCTCGATCCCGAAGGTTTGTTGGGAAGCAAGGTCTGCCAACGCTACGGTAGCGATTTTCCTTTGTTGATAAAATGGATAGACACAGCCGCGGATCTATCCATTCAGGTACATCCTGACGATGCTTTTGCTCTGACTCAGGGTCAGCGTTCCGGCAAGACAGAGCTTTGGTATGTTGTCCGGGCTGAACCGGATGCCGCGCTGATAGCGGGCTTTAACAAAGAGCTGAGCCGCGAAGAATACCTGAGACGTATTGCTGATAACAGCATCGAAGAGGTCTTGCTCCGGCATCCGGTTCAGACCGGAGATGTCTTTATGATACCGCCCGGCAGGGTGCATTCCATAGGCAAAGGCATTTTGTTGGCCGAAATTCAGCAAAACTCCGATATAACTTACCGAATTTACGATTTTCAGCGCAAGGATAGCCAAGGCAATACCCGGCCACTGCACACCGAATTGGCTGCTCAATGCCTGGACTACAAACACTATGACGATTACAAAACGGCCTTTTCCAAGCGCCTGAACCAGGCTGTGGAGTTGAACCGGAATAAGTATTTCAGGATCAACAGGCTGGAGTTGAAAGCCGGAGGGCCGAAGTCCAGCCAATGGAAGTCTGTAGAGTCAAATTCCGGAGCATCAAATTCCGGAGCATCAAAAGCCGGAGTTTCAAATTCCGGAGTTTCAACTATTCCGCTGGTTTCTAAAGCGGAAAAGTCTCTTCGGGAAATTGAACGGAATCCCGCCGCAGGGAATTCTTTTGTGATCTATATGTGTCTGGAGGGAGAACTGGAGCTACTATGTTCAAACGGCAGTTCAGGCCACCTTAGCCGGGGCCGTACCTTGCTCATCCCCGCAGCAGCAGGTGCTTGTCGTCTGCAATGTGAAGACTCTGCGCTGGTTTTGGAAATTGTTGCCGATTGCTGAATCAAACCAACGATCCCGGAAAGTCAGTTGTGAATAATCCGAAAAGTCCCAAGGGTTCTACTGCTTCGGGAAGCTTCTTTTTGGTAAAGACTTATTCAAAAAGATTGCGGAACTTGGTAAAGATCTTTTTGCTCAGGCTGGGAGAAGTTCTGAAATTATCGGATTGCTCCATGTTTTCGATCAGCTTACGTTCTTCGCGGCTCAGGTTTTCGGGAACGTACACACTGATGTTGACCAAAAGATCGCCCGTACCGTATTGATTGACCGAAGGCAGCCCTTTGCCTCTCAGGCGCAGGATCTTGCCCGGTTGCGTACCCGGATCGATTTTTACTTTCACCTTGCCTTCGATGGTGGGGATTTCGACAGTACCGCCCAGGCTGGCTGTGGGAAAACTTAACAAAAGATTGTAAATAAGATGATTGCCTTCGCGGATTAGTTCCGGATGCTCTTCAGTATCAATTATTACAATCAAGTCTCCGTTGATACCGCCCCTGCGGGCAGCGTTGCCTTTGCCGCTCAGGGAGAGTTGCATGCCTTCTTCCACTCCGGCAGGAATGTTGATGCTGATAATTTCTTCTTTGCTTTCTACGCCTTCGCCGTGGCAATAGCTGCATTTATTGGTTATGATTTTGCCTTCGCCCTGACAGTCGGGGCAAACCGACGAAGTCTGCATTCTGCCCAGGATAGTGTTGGTTACTCTGGTTACGCTGCCTCTGCCGTTGCAGGTGTTGCAGGTGGAATAGGCTGAGCCGCCTTCGGCTCCGCTGCCTTTACAATGAGAGCAGGCTACCTGCTTTTTGACTTTGATCTTTTTTTCGGTACCGTAGGCGATTTCTTTAAGATTTAGCTTTACCTTAACTCTGAGGTTGGAACCTCGGTTGACTCTGGATTCTCGCGAACTTCCAAAGCCTCCGAAACCCCCGAAGCCCCCGAAGCTGCTCCCTCCGAAGTGACCACCGAAAATGTCGCCGAATTGTGAGAAGATGTCTTCCATAGAAAAACCACCACCCGAAAAACCACCACCTGCAGCTCCTTCCACACCGGCATGCCCAAACTGATCGTAACGCTGCCTTTTGTCAGGATTGCTCAATACCTCGTAAGCTTGGGCCGCTTCTTTGAATTTTTCTTCGGCTTCCTTATTCCCCGGGTTCTTGTCGGGATGGAATTGAATGGCTTTTTTTCGGTAGGCTTTTTTTATTTCTTCTTCGGTGGCATTTTTTGACACCTCGAGCACCTCATAATAATCTCTTTTCGCCATGGTAAAATGTTCGTTTTCTTAGGACTGCACTATGAATCAGTTTGCTACAATTACTTTGGCAAAACGAATCACTTTGTCGTGCAGGAAATAACCTTTTTGAATGCAGTCAACCACTTTGCCGCGTTGTTTTTCGTCTGTGGCAGGGATGGTGGTAATGGCCTCGTGTAAATCGGTGTTGAAGTCCTGATCCTGAGTATCAATGGCTACTACGCCGTGTTGCTTGAGATAAGTGGTCAGCTTTTTGTAAATCAAATCCATGCCTTCTTTGAACGCAGCAGTTTCGCTGTTGTCCTGAATAGCCGACAGCCCACGCTCAAAATCGTCTACCACGCTCAAAATCCCAATCAAGACTGATTCGCCGCCTGTTTTTATAAGTTCGGCTTTTTCGCGTATGCTGCGCTTGCGGTAATTATCGTATTCGGCCAGCAAACGCAAATTGGATTCTTTTAGTTGATTATACTCCGATTCAAGTTCCTGAATTCGTTTGGCACTCGTTTCTTTGCTGTGTTCGTGTTGTTTGCTTTTGCCTTTTTTGTGTTCGGAAGCTGCTTCGGCTTCCTGAGAATTGTTGACCTCAGGTTGTTCTTTTTCGGAGAGTTCCTCCTGCATATGCTCGGTTTTGGGCTCGTTTTGTTTGTTCATAATGAAGATAAATAGAAATCAATGCTTGCCGTCTTTACTGCAAAAATCTTGCCTGAATGGAATATATGGCCGAATTGTCAGTTATGACGGATGTATTTACGGGATCTTGACAATCTGTCAGCAACTGCAGCATATCAGGTTACGGTCTCCGTACGCATTGTCCACCCTGGATACCGGGATTTGAAATTTATTGCCTTCTATCCAGGCCAGGGGATAAGCAGCCCGGCTGCGGGGATAGGTATAAGGCCATTCGTCAGCCATTAACAGATATTCTGCGTGAGGAGCATTCACCAGCAGGTTGTTGTCTGCCGGAAAACTCCCGGACCGGACTTCCTCGATTTCCTGATAAATGCTTTCCATAGCCTGCACAAAACGATCCAGTTCTTCCAGGCTTTCACTTTCGGTGGGTTCAATCATCAGCGTGCCGTGTACGGGGAAGGAAAGGGTAGGAGCGTGGAAGCCGTAATCCATAAGTCGTTTGGCAATATCCGTTTCGCTGATGCCGGCCTCTTTGAAAGCGCGGCAGTCCAGAATCAGCTCGTGAGCCACATAGCCTTCGGTACCTGTGTAGAGTACCGAGAAATGCGACTTCAGGCAGACCGCCAGGTAATTGGCGTTAAGAATGGCTATTTGAGTTGCCCTTTTCAGGCCCGCTGTTCCCAATAGGCAAAGATAGGCATAGGTAATGGGAAGCAGCATGGCGTTGCCATAGGGAGCAGAGGCCACTGTAATGCCCTCTTTTTTGTCTCTGGGATCTACAGGCAGAAATTTTGCCAGATGGGCGGCGCAACAAACAGGTCCGACGCCGGGGCCTCCTCCGCCGTGAGGCATGGCAAAGGTTTTGTGCAGATTCAGGTGACAGACGTCAGCTCCGATAAAACCGGGGCTGGTCAGGCCAACCTGGGCATTCATATTGGCTCCGTCCATATACACCTGTCCGCCGTATTGGTGAATGATCCGGCACATTTTGCGTATCCCCGGTTCGAAAATACCGTGGGTGGAAGGATAAGTAATCATGCAACCGGCCAGCCTGGCAGCATTTTCGCGGGCTTTGTTTTCCCAGTCTTCGAGGTCGACGTTACCCTTGTCGTCGCATTTAACCTGAACGATGGAGAAGCCTGCCTGGGCGGCACTGGCAGGATTGGTGCCGTGTGCCGAGTCGGGAATCAGCATCAGATCTCTGCCCGATTGATTGGTAGCCTTGAGATATTCCCTGATTACCCTCAGGCCGGTATACTCGCCGGCAGCTCCTGAATTGGGCTGTAAAGAACAGGCTGCGAAACCGGTGATGGAGGCAAGCTCTTGCTCCAGGCTCTCAATGATACTAAGGTAACCGGCTGCCTGTTCTTTGGGAACCATGGGATGGATTTGGCCGAATTCGGGCCGGCTCAGGGGCAGCATTTCCGAAGCGGCATTGAGTTTCATGGTGCAGGAACCCAGCGAAATCATAGAATGGACCAACGAAATGTCTTTGCGTTCCAGCTGCTTGATGTAACGCATCATGGCTGTTTCGGAACGATAGGAGTTGAAAACGGGCTGTTGCAACACCGGTTCTTTACGCAACAGGCTGTCGTCCAGTGAGCAAATGCTGTTCCAATCTTCTGCTTCGACAGGTACAGGCAGGTTGCCGGCAGCCGAGGCAAATACTTCAATAAGTTCGTTCAATGCCTGAGTATCTACTGTTTCGTCCAGGCTCAGCCCCAGGCTTTTGCCGTCGGTATAGTAGAAGAGGTTGATTCCGGCAGCTTCGGCTACCTTACGCAGGGCTTTGGTGCTGAGGCAGTCGGGCAGTTTGATTTTTAAAGTGTCAAAGAAAGAGCTGTTTTCCTGTTCGTAGCCGTACACTTCCAGGGCATCGTTCAGGTAGGAAGTCATGCCGTGAATGCGTGTGGCTATATCGTTCAAGCCTTTGGGACCATGATAAATGGCATAGAAGCCCGACATGATGGCCATCAGAGCAGTGGCGGTGCAAATATTCGAAGTGGCTTTGTCTCGCTTGATGTGTTGTTCGCGGGTTTGCAGGGCGAGTCGATAAGCAGTTTTGCCCTGGCTGTCTTTGGATTGGCCTACAATACGACCCGGAATTTGACGTTTGAATTCCTCGCGGGTGGCAAAGAATGCGGCTGACGGCCCTCCGAAACCCATGGGAATTCCAAAACGCTGAGAAGAACCGAATACGATATCGGCTCCCCATTTACCTGGAGCTTCGAGTATGACCAGTGCCATCAGATCGGCTGCCACGGCCAGCTTAAGCCCGGCTTTGTGTATTCTTTCGGCAAAACTCCGGTAATCTTCCACTTTACCTTCGGCATTGGGATATTGCAGCAGGGCTCCAAAATAGGAGTTATCGGGTTTGAAAGCTGCGTAATCGCCCATGACCAGTTCGATGCCTTGTTCCGAACAACGGGTTTTTAGTACGGCCAGAGATTGGGCAAACAGGCCCCGGTCGACGAAAAGTTTGTTGGCTCCCGATTTTTCCTGTTCACGGCTACGGATGTTGTACATCATGCGAGCGGCTTCGGCAGCTGCGGTGGCCTCGTCGAGCAGGGAACTGTTCGAAAGCGGCAGACCTGTAAGATCGCAAACCATAGTCTGGAAATGCAGCAAAGCTTCCAGCCTGCCTTGTGAAATCTCTGCCTGATAAGGTGTGTACGACGTGTACCAACCGGGATTCTCGAAGACATTGCGCAGAATAACGGCAGGTGTGATGCTGCCGTACCAACCCTGTCCGATGTACGAGTGAAACAGTTTATTTTGGCTGGCCAGTCCGGCAATGTGTTCTGCAAAACGGGATTCGGACATCGGCTCGGTTTGTTCCGGCTCCTGAGGGAGGCGAATATCCCCGGGCAAGGTTTTGTCTATCAATTCTTCAAGACTCTTCAGACCTATTTTAGCAAGCATTTTTTGTTCTGCTTCGGGGCCGATGCCGATGTGACGTTCTGAGAAAAGGAGGGTGTTCATATTTTTGATTATAAGTTTGTTAAATCGATAATATCTTCTTCGAGCAGGCTGATTTTTTCGCCCTGATTTTTTCCGACAATAAAAGTGTTTTCGATGCCCACGGCTCCTACGCCCTCGATAACAAATTTAGGCTCCAGGGCAAGCACCATACCTGCTTCCAAAACCTCTTTCATTTTGGGAGCCAGTACAGGCAATTCGTTGATAACCAATCCTAGGCCGTGACCGACAAAGCGGGCCTGCTGTCGGCTGCCCATAAAACAGTCAGACAAACCCTGCGAGGCGACAAAGTCCAGAGAAAAATGGTATAAATCCTCGCAGATTTCGCCCTCTTTCAATCTTTCCTGCAAGCGATCCTGTAGTTCCAGGGCTACCCGGTGGGCTTTATAAGCTTTCTCAGTGAGTTTGCCGCAGGAATAGCAGCGGGTAACATCGTCCAGATAGCCTGTAAAGTTGCCGGCCATATCAATCATGACGCTTTGTCCGGGTAGTATGGGGCTGCCGTTGGCTCCTATGGGGTTGGAGGGATGCCCGGCTCCCCCCAGAGCAAAATCGTAAGCTGAAGTCACCGAGGCATTATCGCCGGTCAATACGCTGCCCATAAAGACTTCCATATCGGTTCCATAGGTTCTGAATAAACCCAGGTTGCCGTTCAGGCGCATTACCCGTTCGAGTTCTATAGACAACTCGATGTCTGTCATACCCGGCCTGAAAAGTTGAGGTATGCTTCGATAGGATGCAACGTGAAGTTCCGCCGATTTGCGTATCAAAGCCTGTTCGTAAGGGGTTTTCACGCTGCGGGCTTTGCGCAGAGCCTGGCTGCCGTTTACCAGCCGGCTGTCGGGAAAACACTCCTGCAACCTGATCCATTCAGCGTAGCTCAATTCATCGCCTTCGAGCATCAGCTTTTCGGCGGGGGCTATACCCAGCTCTCTGAGAATTTCGGGTATTTGCTCTACTTTTCGAATCAGGTGAAAATGCGCCTGGTCCGGGTGCAGCACGGGGCCTTTTTGTCCGGATTTATTATCCGGGAATCCGATGTCTTCGGCTTTCAGGTCCTGAGGACGGCGAACAAAATGAACTGCTTCACCCTGGATGGACAAATAACAATAACCCTTATATATTATATTGTTGAGGTAATACAGGTTGACCGTACTGCTAAGAAGGCAGGCATCGGCTTGCAGGGATTTGAGTTGTTTCAGGATATTTTGACTCCTGAGAAGACCTTCGTTAATCATTTGAATAACAATAGTTTTATGATTTTTTATGCCTGCTATTGACGGAGGGCTTTTAAAGCTGCAAAGATATGCAATAAAAAAAATAATTCCTATCTTTACAGTCTTTTTCAACCCCCCCAAAAAGGAAACTGTTCAACCTGCTTATGCCCCAACAACGATATATCGAGATTCAGGGAGCTCGTGTCAATAATCTTAAGAATATCAATGTTCAGATTCCCGAAAACGCATTTACCGTCATAACCGGTTTATCGGGTTCAGGAAAATCTTCTCTGGCTTTTGATACTTTGTATGCCGAAGGCCAGCGTCGCTATGTAGAGAGCTTGTCTGCTTATGCCCGCCAGTTTTTAGGCAGAATGAACAAACCCGAGGTTGATTTTATTAAAAATATACCGCCTGCCATCGCCATAGAACAAAAGGTAAACACGCGCAATCCCCGCTCAACAGTGGGCACTTCGACCGAAATTTACGAATACCTAAGGCTGCTGTATGCCCGAATAGGCAAAACCTATTCGCCGGTATCGGGCGAAGAGGTCAAAAAACACCGAACCAAAGATATTATTGAGTATGTGCTGAAATTTCCCGAAGGCAGCCGTTTTTTGGTACTTTGCCCGCTTAATCTGCCCGGCGGACGCAGCCTGGAAGAGCATTTGGAAAGTTTTATCAAACAGGGTTTCAGTAGAATAGAGTTCCAGGGACAGGTACTAAACATAGAAGACTTTTTATCCGAAGACGGCAGATTGACATTGTCCGATATCGAAAGCATGCATCTGGTCATAGACCGCCTGGTGGTGCAAAAGGACGACAAATTGATACGCAGCCGTCTGGCAGACTCCATCGAAACGGCTTTTTACGAGGGAAATCACAATTGCCTGATCCGGATGTTTGCCGGTGAAGGATCTGAACTCAGGCATTTTTCCGATCGTTTCGAAGCCGACGGAATGGTGTTTGAAGAACCGAACGATCTGATGTTCAGTTTTAACTCGCCAGCAGGTGCTTGTCCTGTTTGTGAGGGTTTTGGCAAAGTCCTGGGTTTGGATCCCGACCTGATAGTGCCCAACAAATCCCTTTCTGTTTACGACGATGCCATCGTTTGCTGGAGAGGGCCCAAGATGGGCGAGTGGAAAGATCGCCTGGTGGAAAATGCCGCCGCCTTCGATTTTCCGGTGTTTAAGCCCTGGTATCAGCTCAGCGAAGAACAAAAGCGACTGGTGTGGGCAGGTAATAAGTATTTCTATGGCCTGGACGAATTTTTTCGCATGGTGGAATCCAATCAGTACAAAGTACAGTATCGGGTAATGCTTTCGCGTTACAGGGGCAAGACCCTCTGCCCTGAATGTAAAGGTACCAGGCTCAAGAAAGAAGCTTCGTATGTGAAAGTCGGCGGACGCAGCATTTCTGAATTGGTAGATTTGTCCATACTGGAATTGAAGTCTTTTTTTGAACAACTTCAACTGAGTGCCAACGACAAGGCCATTGCCGAACGTTTACTTACCGAAATTCATGCCCGGATCAAATTCCTGCTGGATGTGGGACTTGGTTACCTGAGCCTCAATCGCCTGTCCTCCTCACTTTCGGGGGGTGAAAGTCAGCGTATCAACCTGGCCACCTCGTTGGGCAGCAGCCTCGTAGGCTCATTATATATTCTGGATGAACCCAGCATAGGCTTGCATGCCAGAGATACAGCTTTGCTGATTAAAGTGCTCAGAGAACTTAAGGATTTGGGCAACACGGTCGTTGTGGTAGAACACGACGAAGAAATTATTCGCGCCGCCGATTATATCATTGATATTGGGCCCAAAGCCGGCAGGCTGGGAGGAGAACTCATGTATCAAGGTCCGGTAAGTGAGTTGATCAGGTATTCTGAATCAGTTTCATCATCGGCTAAGCGTAAAACAACAACCCGGGAGCAGCCAATTAAAGAAAACGCCGCTCAATTCCAAAGCCATACCCTGAATTATCTGAGCGGAAAAGAAAAAATTCCTCTGCCGGAATTGAGGCGTCCATGGAACAATTACATTGAAATTATAGCTGCCTGTCACCACAATCTCAAAAGTATCAACGTTAAGTTCCCGCTGAATGTAATGACAGTGGTCAGCGGAGTGAGCGGCTCGGGAAAATCTTCGCTGGTGAGGGATATTTTTTACGTGGCACTCAAGAGAATTTGCAGCGAAACCACGGATAGTTGCGGTTCTTACGGAGAACTCAGAGGTGATTTCCATCTGGTGCACAACATAGAATTTGTTGATCAGAATCCCATAGGTAAATCATCACGCTCCAATCCGGTAACCTACCTGAAAGCTTACGACGAGATACGCAAATTATTTGCCGAACAAGCCCTGGCTAAACAAATGGGCTTCAACGCTTCCTATTTTTCTTTCAATACAGACGGCGGGCGTTGTGAGGCTTGTCAGGGCGAAGGAGTGGAAAGAGTGGAAATGCAGTTTATGGCAGATTTGGTGATGGTTTGTGAGCATTGTCACGGAAAACGTTTCAAAAGCGATGTGCTGGAAGTGCTGTACCGCGAAAAATCCATCCACGATGTGCTCGAAATGACTGTGGACGAAGCTATAGAATTTTTTGGACAGACCAAGCAAGCCCTCGAAAAGAGAATTGTGAAACGCCTGCTGCCTTTGCAGGAAGTAGGTTTGGGTTATATCAAACTGGGACAGTCTTCCTCCACCTTGTCGGGCGGTGAAAGCCAAAGGGTAAAACTCGCCTTTTTCTTAAGCAGCGAACGCGAAGAACCCGGAGTGTATGTTTTTGACGAACCTACTACCGGCTTGCATTTCCACGACATTCATATTTTGCTTAAAGCTCTGAATGCACTGATTGCCAAAGGACATACCGTGGTAATTATTGAACACAATATGGAAATCATAAAATGTGCCGATTATGTGATTGACCTGGGTCCCGAAGGCGGAGACCAGGGAGGCTATCTGCTTTATCAGGGTAAACCCGAGGGACTTTTACAGTGCAAGGAGAGTTATACGGCCCGGGCTTTGAAAAAACAGTTAGAAAGCTAAATAGTTTACCAAGTCTTAATCAAACTCCCGTCAATCCATAAGCATTAACCAGTATTTTATAATAAATGGCCAATAAGCAAATTATCAATCACATATATATTTTCAACCTAGCTAAAAATTAAAATTATGGATTCAACAGCAGTAGATTCAACAGTTACTAATAGTTCTCTATTTGAACCCACGACGGTATCAGAAACCATGACCCAAACCGTGGAGTCTATGAATGAATTCTGGCATCAGGCCAAGGTGTTTTTTACCGATGTACTATTGGCCAATGTCCCAAGAATCATTATTGCCCTGGTATTACTTTGGGTAGGATTCAAGTTGGTGAATTACCTGACCAAAATGATACGCAAGCTCATGCAGGTCCGCGAGATGGAAAAATCCCTGCAGGACTTTTTGGGTTCATTGATCGGTATAATACTCAAGGTGCTGATTATAATGAGTGTTATGCAGATGATCGGTGTGGCGGTCACTTCATTTATTGCTTTGCTCGGTGCGGCCGGTTTGGCCATAGGTATGGCATTGCAGGGCACCTTGCAAAATTTTGCCGGCGGTGTCATTATCTTATTATTGAAACCCTTTAAAGTAGGCGATTACATTGAACAAGGTTCCAACAGCGGTACCGTAAAGAGTATTCAAATTTTCAATACGGTATTGAATACGCCCGACAACAAGGTAGTGATAGTGCCCAATTCACAACTGGCTACCAATTCTTTGATCAATTACACCAAATCTGAAACCCGCCGTGTGGATATAAGTATTGGTATCAGTTACGGAGAATCCATCGACAAAGCCCGTAAAGTATTACTCAATCTGGCTTCGGCTTATCCTGTAGTCCTGCAGGAACCCGATGCTCCCGTTGTACATGTGACATCGCTGGGCGACAGTTCGGTAAATCTTCAATTAAGGCTCTGGGTGAAAACCGAAGATTACTGGCCGTTGTATTTCTCGCTCAACCAGGCTGTGTATGAAGAGTTCAAAAAACAAGGCATCGAAATACCATTCAAACAGTTGTCTGTTCATTTTGACGACTCGGTTGCAAAAGCAAGAAATAAACAATAAACGAAATGAAACTTAAGTCTTTATTCATTTGCCTGCTTGTGTGGGCCTTATGGGGTTTTTCTCCCGAAAGAAAAATAGTCGTGTACACCATAGGCGATTCCACTATGGCCAACAAATCCCTGGACAATATGTCTTTGGAACGAGGCTGGGGACAGGTGCTCTCTGCTTATCTCGACTGTCGTTACGTCGAAGTGGACAATCATGCCCGCAACGGACGCAGCAGCTTGAGTTTTAGAAACGAAGGCCTTTGGACTCCGATTTACAATAAGATCAAGCCGGGTGATTACGTCTTGATTCAATTCGGACACAACGACGAAAAACCTTCGCCCGACCGCCATACAGAACCGGGCAGCACTTTCAATGATCAATTGCGTCAGTATGTGCTGGAAACCCGCGAAAAAGGGGGTGTTCCTGTCTTGCTTACTCCTATAATAAGACGCAAATTTGACGAGAATGGTCAATTGATTCCTACCCACGGCGATTATCCTCAGGCTGTACGCGATGTGGCCGCCGAGATGGGCGTAATCCTGATCGATCATAACGTTTTGAGCCGCGATCTGATTCAGAATCTGGGCCCCGAAGCATCGAAAGAATTGTTTATGTGGGTACAGGCGGGAACCAATCCGGCCCTTCCACAGGGCAAAGAAGACGATACTCATTTGCGTGCTTTGGGTGCTAAACAAATAGCCCGTTTGGTTTTGAACGAAATCAAAGAAAAAATCCCTGCTTTGGCCGTTCATGTCAGAGATTACGATTTTGTTGTGGCCAAGGATGGTTCCGGTGATTTCTTCAGTGTGCAGGAAGCCATCGATGCGGTCCCCGATTTTCGAAAAAACGAACGTACCGTCATTTACATACGAAACGGGGAGTACAAAGAAAAGCTGATATTGCCCGAAAGCAAGATCAACGTAAGTTTCGTAGGCGAGAGCCTGGAACACACCATCCTTACTTACGACGATTACGCCCAGAAGCTGAATGTTTTTGGTGAATCCAAATCTACCTCGGGTTCGTCGAGTTTTTATATGTATGCCCCCGATTTCCGGGCCGAGAATATAACCTTCCAAAATTCGGCGGGCCCCGTAGGGCAGGCAGTAGCCATCTTCGTGAGCGGTGACAGGGCCGTGTTTAAGAACTGCCGTTTTCTGGGCTTTCAGGATACACTCTATACTTACGGGAAATACAGTCGTCAGTATTACGAAAATTGTTACATCGAAGGCACGGTGGATTTTATCTTCGGTTCTTCGACCGCTGTGTTTAAGGATTGCGAAATAAGGTCTAAGCGTGATGCTTATGTCACTGCGGCTTCCACTGTCGAGGGCAGGGACTACGGCTATGTTTTCATCAACTGCAGGCTCACGGCCGATCCGGGCATCGAAAAAGTCTTTTTGGGCAGGCCCTGGCGCCCCTACGCTCAAACCGTATTTATTCAATGCGAGCTGGGAGCCCATATTCTTCCCGAAGGCTGGAATAACTGGGGAAATGTTTCCAACGAGAAGACGGCCTTTTACGCTGAGTACGGATCGACCGGCCCCGGAGCGGATATGTCCGAACGGGTGCGTTGGTCTAAAAAGCTCAACAAGAAAAAAGCGGCCGCCTACACGGTAGAAAAAGTATTGGCAGGTGATGATGGCTGGAATCCTTTACAATAGAGGCTTATTGACACAAAACCGAACATAATCAAAGTAGCATTTACTCTGATAATTACAGCGGCATTTTATAAAAAGAGGGTGTATCATTTATTTAATACACCCTCCTTTTTTGTACTTCAGCTTTTAATCAAAGCAGTTTTCCTTTTTTTGCCAGCGTATCGTGATTATTCTCAGGATTGGTCCAGTCGACCTTTTTCCCGGGATTGATGCCGTTGATGTATTTCTCGATGTTGGTGTATCCGTCGCCGTTGCAATCCTTAACCGCATCGGAGGGATCGTTGGGATCCAGTCTGTATTTGATTTCCCAGGCATCGGGCATGCCGTCGTTGTCGCTGTCTTTGCGGGGTTTACCCTGATAGGCAGGCAGGCCGCCCACCTGAGTGATGTCGTAAATAATGCCCAGTTTATAGGAATCGTCCTGCTGACGACGCGAAACCCTTAAGGCTTTCATGTCTTCGAGCAAGGCATCGTAATTGCCGTTTTCGACGTATTCTATCTTGTTGCTCTTTACCTGACGGACTATACGTTCGTCGATCGGATCGCGTCGGGGTATGTTGGCGCCGGCGTTTTTCAAAACAAATGTATAGGCTGTTTTGGCATCGGTAATCTCCACGGGATTCTTCATGGGATTGATTTCTTTACGGCGAGTAGTCGGAATCAGTTCCGGGGCGATTTCCTGAACACCTCCGTTCCAGTTGTCTTTGGTGACTTGGGGGTTGCCTTCCATAAAGTTACCTTCGATATAAGCCCAATCGCTTCGGTTGTTGCGGCCGTCTACCTTGAAAACCCGATGGCCTATGGGTTCATCTTTGGGTGTTACCGGACCTGGTTTGAAGTAATTGTTCACGATATTGTAAGCATAACCGGCTCCGTCGCCCACGCGATGATACCAATTGTAAATAACATTGTTCAGGAAATTGATTTCGCCGCTCGACATGGAAGGATTGCGCCCGGTGTTGCAGGCCCAAAGGTTGCGGACAAAAGTATTGTTCAAACCTCCGATGGTGCTGCCAAAAGAATGATTGTAAGTATCGAGGCCTTCGGAGGCGATGCAATTCTGGATGGTAACGTTTACGGTAGGCAACTTGAGGTTTCGGCCTTCTTCGTTCATATACATATGGCGGTAAACCGAGATGTTTTCGTCGCAGCCCCAGCTGGCCGAAACGTGATCCAACAGTATATTCCCGACAGGATTACCGCCAAGTGCGTCTTCACGGTCTGTTACGTCGGTATTGCCACGGCGTATTCGCAGATGGCGGATCACTACATCGTGGGTGTCCATTTGTATGGATTCTCCAAAAATACAAATGCCGTCACCTGGAGCCGTCTGTCCGGCAATGGTAATATAAGGGGCACGTATGTTAATGGGGGATTTCAGGTGGATGACTCCGGCTACATTGAAGACTACAATTCTGGCTCCTCCGGTTTCGCAGGCTTCACGAAAACTGCCGGGGCCTTCGTCGTTGAGGTTGGTTACGACCAAAACTTTACCGCCGCGGCCGCCGGGAGTGTACATGGCACCGCCCTCGGCTCCGGGGAAAGCCGGAATGTCTGCCTTAACCAAATCTTCGGGTTTAGAGGCCCAGGGTACGTAAGGGCGATTGTGGTTTTTGGCTTCTTCTTCAATAAGAGGTAAAGCCTTTTCAAAAGCCCGGTCAGATAGTTGTATACGAAATTCTTTCTTATGGTTCATCACGGCCTGGCGTTCCGAAGGGATAGTGGGGTATTGTGCGTTCACAATACTTACGGTGCCTGCAATCAGGCACAAGAGCAGTGTTTTTTTCATGCTGTTGGAAACTAAATGTTTAGAATGGTTTTTACTAATTGTGGGGACAAGGATAAGCAGTTCTTTTTAGCTTGTCAAGCCCTTTAGCGTTTTTTGAAGTTAAAGCCGCTATTCTTACCATTCTTTATGAAAAAAAGCACTAAAAAACAAACAGCCACCGCCAAACCGATGCCAACAGAGAGATAGTTGTTCAGTCCAAAGCCTTCTGGCGCAGTCAGGATATAAGTACAGCAAACCACGGTCATAAAGAGTGCCGGCAGCAAGGTTATGAAGTAATTTTTGCCTTCCCGGAACAGATAAACGGTCACAGCCCATAAAGTGAATACTGCCAGGCTTTGGTTCCACCAGGCAAAATAACGCCAAATGATTTCGAAATTAAACTGAAGTAAAAGAAAGGCGGCTGCAAACAAAGGCAGACTCATCAGGATGCGTTTGTAGAATTTCTTTTGATCGTAGTGAAATAAATCAGACATGATTAATCTGCCTGAGCGAAAGGCGGTATCGGCCGATGTAATGGGTGCAGCCACCACGCCGAGCAATGCCAGCACTCCTCCGAATTTTCCCAGCCAGCCTGTTGAAATGCTTTCAACAGCAAGAGCTGCCGAATTACCATTTTCTGCCATAAAACCATGAAACGATTCCATACCCCCGAAAAACGCCATACCTGCTGCAGCCCATATCAGTGCAACGCAGCCTTCGACAACCATGGCACCAAAAAAGACCTTCTTGCCGTCGCATTCCGTTTTGATGCAGCGAGCCATAAGCGGTGATTGAGTAGCGTGAAAACCCGAGATGGCTCCACAGGCAACTGTTATGAACATCATGGGGAACAGAGGCAATTGGTCTGCCCGCGGATGCAGGTTGCTCAGGCCCTCTCTGTCGAGTTCGGGCAAAAAATGCAGATTGGGAATCAGGGTTATCAGAATACCAAGAGCCATAAAGAATAACACAAAACCAAAAAAAGGATAGATTTTGCCGATAATTTTATCAATGGGGAAAAGAGTAGAAATAATGTAATAAACAAAAACCAAAGCCATCCACCATCTTACATCTATAACGCTCCCGGTTATTCTGTTCAATATGTCTGCCGGTCCCGATGTAAAGACAGTACCTACGAGTATCATCAGAAAGATGGTGAAAATTCGCATTATATTACCCACAGGGACGCCCAGGTAGCGTCTGATGATTTCCGGCAGGCTTTCACCCTTGAATCGTTCCGAAATCATCCCGGAAAAGTAATCGTGCACTGCGCCGGCAAAAATGGTTCCCAGGGTAATCCATAAGAAGACCACCGGACCGTACATGGCTCCCATAAGGGCTCCAAAAATAGGTCCCAGTCCGGCTATGTTTAAAAACTGAATTAAAAAAACTTTCCACGTGGGCATGGGAACAAAGTCAACCCCGTCTTGGTTACTGAAAGCCGGGGTGATTTGCTTTTTTTGGGGATTGAAAACTTTGTCAACGTATTTTCCGTATACGAAATAGCCGACAATCAAGGCTGTTAGACAGGCAATAAAACTTATCATGCTTTTTTTAAATATTATGATCGAAGAGGCAATCGCAAAAGTACATTGAATTTTATTATCTTTGCGGACTATTTAATACAAAAAGTGATGAAAAAGAAGAAATTTTTAACTTGTGACGGGAACCAGGCGGCTGCACATATATCTTATATGTTTAGTGAAGTGGCTGCCATTTATCCGATCACTCCTTCATCTACCATGGCAGAATACGTAGATGAATGGGCGGCTGCCGGACGCAAGAATATGTTTGGCGAGACAGTATTAGTACAGGAAATGCAATCTGAAGCCGGTGCTGCAGGAGCGGTACACGGATCACTGCAGGCCGGTGCACTGACCTCCACATATACTGCTTCTCAGGGTTTGCTGCTTATGATCCCTAATATGTATAAGATTGCCGGAGAATTGTTACCTTGCGTGTTTCACGTATCCGCCAGGACAATAGCTTCGCATGCGCTGTCAATATTTGGAGATCAACAGGACGTCATGGCTTGCCGTCAAACAGGTTTTGCCATGCTGGCCGAAGGCTCTGTTCAGGAAGTTATGGATTTGTCGGCTGTTGCCCATCTGTCATCCATCAAAAGCCGGGTGCCTTTTGTAAACTTCTTCGATGGTTTCCGTACTTCGCACGAAGTACAAAAAATCGAGATGCTCGAAACCGAGGATCTGTCTCCCCTGGTTGACCAGGAAGCGCTGGCTGCTTTCAGGGCACGTTCCATGAATCCCGATAAACCCGTAATGCGGGGAATGGCCGAAAACCCAGACCATTTCTTCCAGCACAGAGAAGCTGCCAATCTTTATTACGATGCAGTGCCAGATATCGTTGCCGCATATATGAAAGAAATTACTAAGTTGACCGGCCGTGAATACAAACCCTTCACCTATTACGGCGCAGCCGATGCGGAACGTATCATAATTGCGATGGGCTCCATTACTGAAGCAACCAAAGAAGTCATCGACTACCTGATGCAAAAAGGCGAAAAAGTAGGCCTTATTTCAGTGCATCTCTATCGTCCTTTCTCGGTTAAGTATATGAAAGAAGTGATGCCCAAGACGGTCAAAAGAATTGCCGTACTGGACAGAACCAAAGAACCCGGAGCCAACGGAGAGCCGCTGTATCTCGACGTAATCGAAGCCTTTGCCAAAAACAATGCGCTGGGCCTGGACAAAATGCCATTCATCGTGGGCGGCCGCTACGGTTTGTCCTCCAAAGACACCACACCTGCCCAGGTTTTGGCCGTATTCGAAAACCTTTCCTTACCCGAACCCCGTAACCAGTTTACCATAGGTATAGTAGATGATATCACTTTCACTTCGTTACCCCAGGAGGAAGAAATTGCGCTGGGAGGCGAAAGCATTTACGAAGCCAAATTCTATGGCCTGGGCGCTGACGGTACAGTGGGAGCCAATAAGAATTCCATCAAGATTATCGGAGATAACACCGATAAATATTGTCAGGCTTATTTTTCGTACGACTCCAAAAAGTCCGGTGGTTTTACCTGTTCTCACCTGCGTTTCGGAGATACCCCCATACGTTCCACTTATCTGGTGAATACCCCCAATTTTGTAGCTTGTCATGTGCAGGCTTATCTGAACCTGTATGATGTCACCAGAGGTTTACGTCAAAATGGAACTTTCCTGTTGAATACCATCTGGGAAGGCGAAGAACTGGCCAAAAATTTACCCGCCAAGGTAAAACGTTATTTTGCCAAAAAGAACATCAGTGTCTATTACATCAATGCTACTCAAATAGCTCAGGAGATTGGCCTTGGAAATCGGACCAATACCATACTGCAATCGGCTTTCTTCAGAATAACCAGGGTTATAAACGTGGATCTGGCCATCGAGCAAATGAAGAAATTCATTGTCAAATCATACGGCAAAAAAGGCGAAGACATTATTAAGAAAAACTACGCAGCTGTTGACAGAGGTGGTGAATACAAACAACTCAAAGTCGATCCTGCCTGGGCCAATCTGACGGACGATGCTGCAGCAATCAATGTTGATCCCGAATTCATTAATAAAGTGGTACGCCCCATCAATGCTCAGGACGGTGACCTGCTCCCGGTTTCGGCCTTCAAAGGCATCGAAGACGGAACCTGGATGCCCGGTACAGCCCGATACGAAAAGAGAGGTGTCAGTGCCTTTGTGCCCGAGTGGACAGCCGAAAATTGCATTCAGTGCAACAAATGTGCTTATGTCTGCCCGCATGCTTCCATCCGTCCTTTTGTGATGGATCAGGTAGAAGCTGCTGCCGCTCCGGGATTTGACACCATCGAAATGAAAGCCCCGGCTACCATGAAGGGAATGCAATTCCGCATTCAGGTATCGGTGTTGGATTGTATGGGTTGCGGCAATTGTGCGGATGTCTGTCCGGGCAATCCAAAAGCCGGAGGCAAAGCTCTTAAGATGGTCAGCCTCGAAAGCCAGCTGGACGAAGCGCCTAACTGGGAGTATTGTGTCTCCAAAGTCAAAAGCAAACAACAGTTGGTCGACACTAAACAAAACGTCAAGAATTCACAATTTGCCACTCCTTTGTTTGAGTTCTCCGGAGCTTGCTCGGGTTGCGGTGAAACTCCCTATCTGAAATTACTGACCCAATTGTTTGGTGACCGTCAGATAGTGGCCAATGCCACTGGTTGTACCTCGATTTATTCAGGTTCAGTGCCTTCCACTCCCTATACCAAAAATGAACAAGGCCATGGTCCTGCCTGGGCCAATTCCCTGTTTGAAGATTTCTGCGAATACGGTTGCGGCATGCAGTTGGCTTACGAAAAGATGCGTGAACGCCTGGTAAAACTTATGAATGACGCGCAAAGCTGCAGCTGTTGTTCCGAAGAACTCAAGGCTTTGTTTACCGAATGGCTCAACGATCGCGAAGATGGCGACAAGAGCCGGGTTTTAGCTGATAAGATTACTGCTGCGGTCAAAGACTGCGATTGCGATTATTGCAAACAGATCAGCAGCCTGAGCAAATACCTGGTAAAACGCAGCCAGTGGATTATCGGTGGTGACGGAGCTGCTTACGATATTGGTTACGGAGGTCTGGATCACGTAATTGCATTGGGCAAAAATGTAAACATCCTGGTACTCGACACCGAAGTATATTCCAACACCGGAGGCCAGTCGTCCAAAGCAACACCGCTGGGAGCCATTGCTAAGTTTGCCGCTGCCGGCAAGCGCATTCGCAAAAAAGATCTGGGAATGATTGCCACTACTTACGGCTATGTTTACGTAGCTCAGGTGGCCATGGGTGCCGATCAGGCTCAAACCCTCAAAGCCTTCCGCGAAGCCGAAGCTTACGATGGGCCTTCGCTGGTCATTGCCTATGCACCTTGTATCAATCACGGATTGAAGAATGGCATGGGCAAATCACAGGCCGAAGAAGAGGCTGCGGTAGCCTGTGGTTACTGGCATTTGTGGCGTTACAATCCTCAGCTCGAAGCCGAAGGCAAGAATCCCTTTATGCTCGATTCCAAAGAACCCGACTGGACTAAGTTTGCTGACTTCCTCAAAGGCGAAGTCCGTTATTCATCGGTGATGAAGCAATATCCGGATCAGGCAGAAGAACTGTTCAAGGCAGCCGAAGAAAGTGCCAAATGGCGTTACAACAGCTATAAACGCATGGCTGGGCTCAGTTGGCAATAAATACCGGATTCTGATTGATTATCAGACGTCAGACTAAGAAAAGAAGGCTCCGTTTTGCGGGGCCTTCTTTAATATAGTGTTATTGAGTCAGCCGGTTTTGTCGAAAGCAATCAGGAGGCTTAGAGCTCAACCGGACTTTTCTTTTATTTCATCATTTCAATGCAAACCTGGTTTTTGTGATCGATGCTGCCTCGTTCAAAATCACTGAGATTTTTGAGGGTGGTGGCGGCAATCTGCGTCAGGGCATTGTCGGTGAAATAGGCCTGATGTGCCGTAATCAGCACGTTGGGGAAGGTCATCAGCCTCGAAATTTTATCGTCTACAATGACCATTTCGGAGAGGTCTTTGAAAAAGAGGTTTTCTTCCTGGGCATAGACATCCACACCTAAATAGCCTATGCGGCCATCTTTGAGAGCCTGAATGGCGGCATCGGTATCGATGAGTTTACCCCGGCTGGTATTGATGATCATCACCCCTTTTTTCATCATGTTCAGGGAATGGTGGTTGATGATATGTTTGGTTTCGGGAGTCAGGGGGCAGTGCAGCGAAATAATATCCGATTGCATAAAGACTTCGTCCAGCGAAAGATACTCCACTTTTAACTCTTGCAGTTCCGGGTTGGGAAATGTATCAAAGGCAATCACTTTACAACCCAGTCCCAGCATAATCTTTGCGAAAGTATAGCCTATCTTACCGGTACCGATTATACCTGTGGTTTTACTGTTGAGGTCGAAACCTGTGAGGCGTTCAATGGAAAAATTGCCCTCGCGCACCCGGTTGTATGCTTTATGGGTTTTGCGGTTCAGGGTCATGATCAAAGCCAGGGCATGCTCGGCCACGGCATGCGGAGAATAGGCCGGCACCCTGAGTACTGTCATGTTTTGTTCACAGGCTGCTTCGATATCGACATTATTGAAGCCGGCACAGCGCAATACTATCAGTTTAATACCCAGCTTTTTTAGTTTTTCAATCAGCTCTTTGTCGACCTTATCGTTTACAAACACACAAACAGCATCAAAATTTTCGGCCAGTCGGGCAGTTTCTGCTTTGAGGCTGGCTTCGAAATAGACGAGTTCGTGTTTACGTTCCTGGTTCAGCTTGTCCAGGTATTCCCTGTCGTAGGATTTGGTGCTGAAAACGGCAACTTTCATGGACTTGTGTCTTTTTATTGCTTTATCATAGTCAGCACCATTTTGAATGCTTCGATTGCTTTGAGTGCATGGGGCAGATTGGCCGGCATAATGATGCATTGACCGGACTCGAGAATATGGGATTTACCTCCCAGAATAATATCGGCTTTGCCTTCGACAATGTGTACCAATGCGTCAAAAGGAGCCGTGTGTTCACTCAGGCCTTCGTTTTTGTCAAAAGCGAAGAGGCTGATATTTCCGGTGTTTTTTTTGAGTATTTGTTTGCTGACAACAGCCTGGGGAGCATAATCAATGCTGCCGGAATAGGTAAAGGCAAGACCTTTTTCAAATTCGTTTCCTGTCATAATAGTAAATTTACTGGTGAATAATGAAGTCAAATATACACAATTCAGGTGGAAATTTGAGATTTTGAATTATTTATCTTCCGGGTCTGTCCGGGTAAAAGGTACAAAACGCACTGCGAGCTTGCTGGTGAACGTATATTGTCCTGCCTTATTTTCGATCAACACCAGGTATTGTGAGTTTCCTGCGGCTCCCAAAGGTATAATCATACGACCGTTTTCGGCCAGTTGTGCTAACAGAGACGGAGGCGGGTTTTTTATTGCGGCCGTAACGACTATGGCATCGAAAGGAGCCATTTCCTGCCAG
This sequence comes from uncultured Bacteroidales bacterium, assembly GCA_964488495.1. Classification (GTDB taxonomy): domain Bacteria; phylum Bacteroidota; class Bacteroidia; order Bacteroidales; family UBA1402; genus UBA1402. Next base: position 18,904 of record CAZAUQ010000012.1, on the reverse strand, counting down.
CCCCGATAACCGTCTGCTGTTAAATAGCGTATATTTTTGTATCCCAGACTGTCCAATATTTTTTTGGCTTTGATTCCCAGATCCGGAATAATTTCGATGGTGTATACCTCACGGGCCAGTTCTGCCAGGATGGCTGTCTGGTAGCCCGATCCGGTGCCCACTTCGAGCACTTTTCCGCATTCTCCTGCTTTTACAGTGGCTGTCATATAAGCCACAATATAAGGTTGCGAAATGGTCTGACCGAGACCGATGGGCAAGGCAGTATCGCTGTAGGCAAAGGGCTGCAACTTTTCAGGGACAAAGACTTTTCTGTCGACAGTCCTCATCGCCTGCAGGATTTTAGGATCATTTACCTCTCTTAAGAAGAGCTTATTCATGACTCTTAAGGATTTTTAGATCAATCAAAATTAAAGAATAAACAGACACAAAAACTCAGAAATACATTATATTTGTGCTCTTACTGTTGTGTTTTCTTGTTTCGTCTATGATAAGCAATCCTTTTATTATCACCTATATTGCCTCGGCTCTTTTAACCATGGGCCTGATGACTTATGTTTATATCAGAAGAAAAGAGGGCATGAGCCATTATATTTATCTGTTGTTGACCTGCGCCGCTGTATGGTCTTTGTTTTATGGCCTGGAATTGGGCTCGTCAACAGATGAAGACATTAAGTTCTATCTGCAGATGGAATACATTGGTATCAGTTTGCTGCCTGTTTTTTACATCTTTTACATATTTAATTATACCGGGATAGAAAAATCCCTGAATAAATCGATCTATCCCTTCTTTTTTGTTATACCGCTTATCACAGTTGCCATGGTAATGAGCAACGATGTCCATCATCTATTTTATGCTCAATCTTCGTTCAAAACCATAACTTACTATTACTACCACGCTTTTGTTCCCGGACCGTTTTACTACATACATGTGGTTTATTCCTATTGCCTGATAGCCGCAGGAATTTTGTTGTTGCTTAAGACTTATAAGGGACAGAACAAAAAGCAACGCGGTAACATTTTGATTTTACTCTCCGGCACAGTGGTTCCTTTTTTTTCCAGTATTGCCTATATATTTAATCTCAGACCTGAAGGTTTTATCGATCTAACTCCCCTGGGTTTTCTCATTATGTCTGCAATATTGGCTTATGGTGCTGTCACCAATAAGTTATTCGAAATGACTCCCATGGTTCTGAATTATTTATATCAAATAATTCCGGACGCAATTTTTGTGTTGGATCGGGATTCAACTATTATCAATACCAATCCCGGTGCCTTAAAATTATTAAAGTCTGGTATTCTTGAAGAATGCTTCAGAGTCGAAAACTGTTTGCATTTTGAAGAAATTTCTGATGTTGATGAAACAAAATACCAAGAAGTTAAAGTTGGCGACAAGTATTTTTTTATCACCAAAAAAGCAGTTACAGAAAGGAAAAACCGGCAAATCGGCCTGATGTTGATAGTGAAGGATATTACTGAGCTAAAAAATCTTGAGCATATGCAGGAACTCCTGATGTCCATTTCTCTTAACTTTATCAATACCTCACTGGATGATTACGAAAAGACGGTTTATGTATCGTTAGAGCAGATGGGGCGTTATGTGAATGCTGAAAGAGCTTACATAGTTGGTTTTAACTATGACAAGGGTCATATAAATCTTACCCATGAATGGTGCAACCAGGGAGTCAGTTCCATTTTTAATGAGGTTCAGAATGTAAATCTGGAGGCTATCAAAGAGTTGATCGACATACATAAAAAGCGGGAGAGTTTCTTTATAGAAGACATGGAAGTGTTAATGGAAGGAAGTCCCCTGTTTGAATCGCTTAAATTTAAAAAAGAAAAAAGTTTTTTGGCTATCCCCATGCTCGAAGGCTCCAATCTGATTGGTTTTTTGGGTTTCGACTGGTTGTATAAGAATCATAAGTACAGCCTTAAGGAGCAGCAATTGTTACAATTGTTTGCCGAAATTCTGGTGAATCTGATCAGCCGGAAAGAAGTAAACAATATTATCAAAAAACAAGCAGAGGTAGAAAGACTTACCGCTGAGATTTCTACTGATTTTGTACGGGCAAACACTCAGAATATACAAGATGTTATCGTCAAAAACCTGGAAAAACTGGGTCGTTTTCTGCAGGTGGACAGTGCCTTTATGATTGAGTTCAATAAGGGGCAGGAATTTCAAATCAGTGAATGGAGCCTGATTCCGAGAAATAAACCCAAACAAATAGCTTTCGAAAACTATAGCTGGCTTAACAGGCAACTCAATAAAGGAATGCTCTGTATCAATAAAGTAGAAGAAATGCCTCATGAAGCCGAAGCAGAAAGAAACGATTTTACGTCCTGGGGTATCAAATCCATGATGTCCATATCTATAATTAACAATAACCAAACTGTCGGAGCAATGGGTTTTCAAATGCTCAGTCGACACCGCCAGTGGACAGACGAAGATGCCAATTTGTTGAAAATATTCAGCAATATCATTGGTGAAGCTGTTTTTAAGGTTGAGCGTGAAAAAGAACTCATACAAGCCAAAAACCAGGCCGAAGCAGCTAATAAAGCAAAATCGGAATTCCTCTCCAATACCAGTCACGAGATACGTACTCCTTTGAACGGCATGCTCGGTTTTACGGAATTGTTGCGTAACACCAAACTGAATAAGATTCAACTGGAATATGTTGAAAACGCCATTATGTCAGCCAACACCCTGATGGCCGTAATAAACGATATTCTGGATTTTTCCAAGATTGAATCGGGCAAACTGGAACTGGACATAGTACACAGCGATATTGTACAATTGGTGGAAAAATCTTCGGATATAGTAAAAATTATGGCCAGTCAAAAAGGCCTGGAACTTTTACTCAACGTTCAACCCGACACGCCCAGGTATGCCTATGTCGATCCTATTCGTCTCAAGCAGATTATGGTGAATTTATTGAGCAATGCCGTGAAATTTACTACCAAAGGCGAAGTGGAAATCTGTCTGAAATTTAAGGAAATCGATGAATTTCAGGGACAATTTACTTTGGCTGTACGTGATACCGGTATTGGTATCCGCAACGAAGACAAAAGTAAACTCTTTAAAGCCTTTTCACAGGCTGATTCTTCTATTACCCGCAAATACGGGGGTACCGGTCTTGGTCTGATCATATCAAACTCACTGGCCGAAAAAATGGGCAGTAAAATTGACTTCACGAGCGAATACGGCAAGGGTTCAGTTTTTTCTATGAGCTTTGTAAGCCGCTACGAACGCAAGCGTACCGAGGACAGTGCCGGTAGCTTTCCGATAAAAAGAGTGCTGATTATTGATGATAATGCCAACAATCGCAAAATTCTGGAGCATAATTTCATGTATTGGGGGCTGGATTTCAGCAGCGTAGAAAGCGCTAAAGAAGCCTTGGCTTTGCTCGAAAAAGATCCGGATTTCGATGTGGTAATGATCGATTATAATATGCCCGAAATGGATGGATTGACTGCAGTTGCAGCCATCAGGGAGAAAAAACTCCTTGATCCCCAAAAACAAGCCATCATAATGTTGCATAGTTCCTCAGAGGATCAAGCCATAAACGAAAGAGCCCGTGCATTACAAATCCGGCAAACAATTACCAAGCCACTCAAATCAAGTGATTTGCTTTTTTATTTGAAGAATATGTCTCTTTCAAATCCAACGGAGAATGTTAGTAAAGTTCCCGAAAGTTCAACTATTCGGGAAAAGCCGGCCGATTTTTCAAAACAATTTTGTATACTGGTAGCCGAAGATGTCAAAATGAATATGATGTTGGTGGTTCAACTTATAAGAAAACGTTTCCCGAATGCCGTGATACTTGAAGCTTCAAATGGTAAAGAAGCTCTCGATCTGCTCGAAAACAATCTTCCTGATTTGATCCTGATGGATGTACAAATGCCTGTCATGGACGGCCTGGACGCCTGCCGTTATATCCGGACCCACGATAATCCCCAGGTAAGGAGCCTGCCTGTCATAGCCCTTACTGCAGGAGTCTCCAAATCGGAACAGGAATTGTGCAAACTGGCGGGGATGAGTGATTTTATTTCCAAACCCATAGACAAAAAAATGCTGTATCAGATTATGCTAAAACATACAGCTTCTGCAAGCGGGAAACAACATGTGGAAGTCGAAGAAGACGAAAAGCTGCTGGACATCTCTTTGCATTTCAATAAAAACAACCTCTTAGATAAAATTCAGAACGATAAGGATTTATATAAACAATTGATGTCTCAGTCTTTGAAAGAGTTTGAAAAAGATGTACATGAACTATTGGAAAATATTAAGACAGAGGATCCTGATCGTATAAAATCAGTAGCCCACAGACTCAAAGGCAGTGCTTTCAATATGGAGTTTACGCGCCTTGGCAGCCTGGCCAAGGTTGTGGAACAAAATGCCGGCGATCAGTACTTGTTGGAGCCCGAGAGCGAAAAACTGCAAAAAGAGTGGCTTATCTTGAAAAATATTATTGCAAACGAAGTATAAGTAATCATGAAAAAACGCCAAGCTAAAACAGATCAAAAACTGAGCATTCGTCATGCATCTTCCAAAAGGCACTTATTGATTATCGGCATAATCTGTTCTTTGATTCTTTTTATTTTTTATGCATTCAATTCCTGGAGGCAAGCCAATACAAAATTAGAAGTCAAGGTCCTGGATTATGCTAAAACCATCGAAGTGTTGCTAAACACGGCAAGACTGGAATATTTGCACGCCAGCCCGGAAGAAGAATCTACAGAGAATTATCAGATTATTAAGGATAAACTGGTAGAGCTGCAAGCGATAAATCCCGAGATGCATTTTATTTATATATTGAAACAAAAAGAAGGAAAGATCTGTATATTGGTAGATTCAGAACCCGCTGATTCAAGAGATTATTCTCCGCCCGGACAGGTATATTACGAAGCCGACTCTGCCATCCTCAAAGCTTTCAATCAGGTTGTGCCTGCAATTACAAAACCCTACACAGATCGTTGGGGTGAGTGGAAAAGTGTGTTTGTACCAATGAAAAGTCTCAGGAATTCTGCTGTATATGCTTTATTGGGTATTGATTATGATGTCAGCCAATGGCGCAAGCTTGTTATGGCCGAAGCCATAGAAGATATCATTTACGCACTTGCTGTGGTATTACTGCTTGTCATTCTTTTTTTGTTTATGAACAAAAGCGACTCACTGAACAAGCAGGAGAAGTTACGCAAAAGAGCTGAACAACAAGCTATGGCCTTACTTCATGTGGTTGAACAAAGTGATGATATTATCACGGTAAAGGATTCCGATTTGAGGGTGTTTGCTGCCAACAAGGCTTTTGCCCAGTCAGCAGGTTATGATGATTTTACTCAGGTTATAGGCAAAACGGATGCCGAGATTTTTAACATATCGCCCGAGGAAGAACCTGTTAAAAGCTATATGGACGATGAGCGCAGGGCCCGTAATCTAATGCCGGGTGAATATTTACTGCGCGAAGAGGAATTAGTCACTCATACCGGCGAAAGAAGAATCATTCTGACCAAAAAGTACCCCATATACGACAAAAACAACAAAGTGCTGTTCACCGGCAATATTTCGCGCGATATTACCGAACAAAAAAAGAACGAAGCCATTATCCGTTTTAACGAAATACAGCTTAGAGAAGCTCAACGAATAGGCAATACCGGCCATTGGGATTACGATGTGGATAAAGATCTGCTGTTTTGGTCAGAACAGTGCTTTCGGATTTTCGGACAGAACCCGGAGCATTACGTCCCCGACATGCATTCTATGCTGGAGCAGTTCATGCCTCAGGACAAAAAACAATTTTTGCTGGCCATGAACGATTGCTACAACAGCCATGCCGAGTTCAGGATTGAACATTTCATCATTAAACCCGACGGAGAACAACGATATGTAATGCAGAAGGCCAGAATGGAATGCAAAAACGGAAAACCGGTAAAAGTATTTGCCACCATCAGCGATATAACAGAACGCAAAATGATGGAGACAGAGTTGCAAAAATCCAAAGAACTGGCAGAATCTGCCTGCAAGGCAAAATCAGAATTTCTCTCCAATATGAGCCATGAAATCCGTACCCCGCTCAACGGTGTCATTGGCTTTACCGAATTGTTGTCAAACACTCCTTTGAATAAAATGCAAAAAGAATATTTGGACAACGCCATAGTATCGGCCAATTCACTGCTGGGTGTCATAAGTGATGTGCTTGATTTCTCTAAGATAGAAGCAGGCAGACTTGAGCTTGATATGGTGTCGACCGATGTTATTCAGCTGGTAGAGAGCGCAGCCGACATAATCAAAATTCAGGCTTCGCACAAGGATATTGAATTATTGCTCAATGTACAGCCCGATTTGCCCCGTTACATGACGCTTGATCCGGTTCGTTTTAAACAAGTCCTGGTGAATTTGATGAATAATGCCGTAAAATTCACTCATACAGGTGAAGTGGAATTAAAACTGAATTTTATACGCAGGGATGAAAACATAGGGCAATTGACAGTGAGCGTGCGTGATACAGGTATAGGTATAAAAGATTCGGATAAAAGCAAATTGTTTAAGGCTTTTTCGCAAGCCGATACTTCTACCACACGCAGATACGGAGGAACAGGTCTGGGTCTGATTATTTCCAATTCCATAGTGAGAAAAATGGGAGGAGAAATTCTGTTTGAAAGTAAAATAGATGAAGGATCCAAGTTCTATTTTACGCTGGGACTCAATTACAACGACGATGCTGCAAATGCCTTAAGCCCGATAAAAGATATTAAGACGGTTTTGTTTGTGGACGACAACGATAATAACCGTCTTATTCTGGAACGAACATTTGAATATTGGGGTATTGAATTTTCCGGCTGTGACAGCGGATTGAAAGCAGTAAAACTATTACAATCCGGAAAACACTTCGATTTGATCATCGTAGATTATCACATGCCCCAACTCGATGGCCTGGAAACGATTAAACTATTGCGAAAAGACGAACGTTTCGCAGCAGACAAGTTGCCTGTCATTCTATTGCACAGCTCCTCTGATCACGATACTATTTATCACGCTTCCAAAGAATTGAATATTCTGTACACTCTTACCAAACCGGTTAAAGCAGTTGAGCTTCACTATTACCTGCAGAAACTTCATGCCGGCAACGGAGAGAGTTACGATCATTATTTACAAAATTTGTCCAAAAGAGAAGAATCCACCATTCGTACACTTACAAACAAACTGAAAATAATAATAACCGAAGATATCAAGATGAACATGTTGGTCATAGCCAATATGCTGAAGAACTTTCTACCCAATGCCGAATTGTATGAAGCTGTCAACGGACAAGAAGCGATTGATATGTTTAATAGTGTCGATCCCGATCTGATACTGATGGATGTACAATTGCCTGTAATGGATGGACTGGAAGCTACCCGAAGGATAAGAAACAGTGAAAATCCCCGGGCTAAAGAGCTTCCCATTATTGCACTTACTGCCGGCGTCTCCAATCAGGAAAAGGAAAATTGTTATTTGGCAGGCATGAACGATTTTTTGCCAAAACCCATCGAAAAAGAAGCACTGTACCAAATAATAATCAAGAATGTAATAGGCCCCGAAAAAGTAGCTTACGAAACAGATGCCCAGTTTGAATCGGGTATTCATCATTTCAACCAAGACAAACTGCTGGAAAAGATCAACAAGGATGCCGGTCTGATGAAAAACCTGTTGGAGATGGCTGCCGTAGAATATCCGGAATTTATACTACAAATGAAAACCGCCTGTGAGAACCAGGATGTTGTCAGCATTAAATCCATAGCCCATACACTCAAAGGCAGTGCATACAATCTGGAAATGGTTCCGCTGGGCGATATTGCCCGAAAAATGGAATTACACCACGAGGACCCTGAGGTTTTACCAATGTTGCTCGAAAGCCTGGAAAATGAATGGAAGAATGTGCAAAATATGTTGGAGCAAAAACAATAATTATAAAATATAAACGAAATACAACAATGCCGTTTTAATATGTTATATTTGCGACTTAAGGGATAATTTGTACTTTTCCTGCCCCCAAAAAGAGATCGTTATGTCGTGCAATAAAAAACACCTTATTTATGTCATCGATGACAATCCGATGAATTTGTTGCTGACTTCCAAGATTCTTGAAAGTTACGGCTGTGAGACGCAGACTGCTGAAAGTGGTGCCATAGCACTGCAACTGATCAGGCAACAAAAACCTTCACTTATTCTGTTGGATATCAATATGCCCAATATGGACGGTTATGAGGTGTGTCGTCGGATCAAAGCCAAAGAGGAGTGGGCGGATATTCCTGTCATTTTTCTGACAGCCAACACCCAGACCGAAAATCTGGTGGAAGGATTCAACGTGGGTGGCGTAGATTATATTACAAAACCTTTTCGCAGAGAAGAACTCTGGGTGCGTGTGACTACTCATCTCGAACTGGCGGAATCCAGACGGACCATATTAGAAATGAACCGATCAAGAGATCGCCTGTATTCCATAATTGCTCACGATATACGTTCTCCTTTGTCTGGTATATTACAAACCCTCGAAGCTATAGATCAGGGTTATATCGGGCTTGAAGACAATGAACTCAAAGAAATAATAAAGTTGCTCAAAGAACGCACCAAAGAAACCAGCACCTTGTTGAACAGCTTGTTGCAATGGACTCGCATACAAATCGACAGTCATCAGCTGGTGTTCAAATTGACCGATCTGTTTGTCCTGATTCAAAGTTGCGTTGATTTGCTGCGTCCTAATGCCGAGCAAAAGCAAATAACCATCGAAGTGGAGGTAGAAGAAGAACTCAAAGCCTGGTGCGATGAGCTCTCTGTACACACAATGGTACGCAACCTACTTTCCAACGCCATTAAATTTACACCGCGTGGAGGAAAGGTTCGTATATGCGGAGGCAAAAAAGAACAAAAAGCTGTGATTTGTGTCGCTGACAATGGCATTGGGATGAGCCAGGAGACACAGGAAAGTATCTTTGCCAAAGATCAGCACTATACGAGTACAGGTACCGAAAATGAGCAGGGTACCGGTTTGGGTCTGATGCTGGTCAAGGAATTTGTCAAAAAAAATAACGGCAATCTCGAGGTAGACAGTGAACTCGGGAAGGGCACGGAGTTCAGGGTGTATCTTCCATTGAATAATTAGTTGAATTATGGAAACATCAGGCTACAAAATTTTGATTATCGACGATGATCCTGTTTACAGAAGATTATCGTCTTCCATTCTTAAAGAACGTTTTACGGTGTTTACCGCAGACTCTCCTTCGGCCGGGTTCGAAACTCTCAAAAACGAAAGAATCGATTATGTAATTTGTGACTACCGGCTTCCTCAAATGGATGGCTTGAGTGTGTTGGAAAGAATCAAAACCGATTATCCTCAGATAGAGGTTATTATGGTGAGCGATGCCGGCAATATGGATACGGTGATCGAAGCCCTGCGCCGTGGAGCAGTCGATTATTTCAAGAAGCCCTTTACGCCGGCTGATATCTGGATGTCTATCGAAAAAACGCACCGTTTTAGCAAACTAAAAAAAGAATTTCAGGTAGAAAAAAACAAAAGCAGTCATCTCAAGAAATTGGTGGACAAAGAGTTGGGTTATGAAATGATAGGAAAGTCTCCCCTTATCGAGGACATCAAAAACCAGATGCACCTGGTAGCCCGCACTCCCGACACTTCGGTGTTGATTATCGGCGAAAGCGGGACAGGTAAGGAGTTGGTAGCCAGGGGTATACACAATATGAGCGTTCGCAGTGACGAATTGTTCGGGGCCGTCAATATGTCGGCCATTCCCGAAAGTCTGTTCGAAAGTGAGTTTTTCGGACACAAAAAAGGAAGTTTTACCGGTGCCATTGCCGACAAAGCCGGCTGGTTCGAAACTACTGACAAAGGCAGTCTGTTTTTGGATGAAATCGGCGATATGCCACATAATTTGCAAGTGAAACTTTTACGGGTGCTGGAAGAAAAGAAATACGTTAAGGTGGGAACCCAAAAGGAACAGACTTTTGATATCCGCATCATAGCAGCAACCAACAAGAGCCTAGAAGAAATATCCAATCCCAAAGTCTTCAGAACCGATCTCTTTCATCGCATCGGTACTTTTATTATTCATCTGCCGCCTTTGCGTGAACGCAAAGAAGATATTCCCATGATGGTGAAATACTTTGTGGAACAGTTTTCGGAAAAAATGTCCAAATCCAGTATACAGGTAGCTCCCGAGGTTAATGACCTGCTTCAGAGTTATAATTTCCCCGGAAACATACGTGAACTTCGAAATCTGATTGAACGAGCAGTCATTTTGTGCAAAGACAACGTCATCAAAGCCGAAAATTTCAGCATTATTAATAAGATGTCTCATATGTAATTCATCTGGAGAAAGCGGGCTTGAATAAGGCCTTTCTTCAGAGGAACATCAAGATCTGAACGCTTGACGTAGCAGAGCCGAATACAGAATAGAACAGACAACAACATGAAAAAAAACAGCCCGACCCTTTTGGCTATTTTTGTTTTTATAGCTGCAACAGTTTTATTGTTGATGTATCGCACACCCAACAATATTTACCGTCCCGACGAAAAATACAAAGCCATATTACGTTCGGTCAAAGCTCCGGCCCTGCCCGAAGACAGCTTGTCTATACTCGATTTCGGAGCTTTGGGAGATTCTGTTACCGACTGCAGGCCTGCTTTCGAAAAAGCCATGCAAGCTTGTCGGGAATTGGGCGGAGCCCGCATAGTGGTACCTGAGGGTAAGTATTTTCTGGACGGCCCCATTCATTTGGTCAGTAATGTATGTCTGGATTTACAGGAAGGAGCCGAACTCTTTTTCAGTTCCAATCCCCGCAGTTACCTGCCGGTGGTTCGCAGCAGCTGGGAAGGCACATTCTTGTACAATTACAGTCCTTTTATCTACGGTTACCAGCTAAGGAATATCTCCATCATCGGCAAAGGCAGTATAGACGGCCGGGCTGCCGAAAGTTTTGCCAAATGGGCCGACCTCGATGACAACGATCAGGCACTGAGCCGGGAAATGAATTACGCCGGCACACCCGTCGAAGACAGGATTTTTGGCGAAGGGCATTACCTGCGTCCCCAGCTGATCCAGCTTTTTGAATGCAGGAATGTACTGATCGAGGACGTTATGCTCAAAGATTCTCCGTTTTGGTGTTTACATTTACTTAAATCGGAGAACATCACCGTCAGAGGAATCCGCTTTTCGGCTTTCAATAAAAATAACGACGGTATAGATCCGGAATATTCCCGCAATGTGTTAATAGAAAACGTGCATTTCAATAATTCCGACGACAACGTCGCTATCAAGGCAGGCCGCGATTACGAGGGACGAAAAACCAATACTCCCTCCGAAAACGTCGTTATCCGCAATTGCAGTTTCAAAGGCCTGCACGCAGTGGTGATCGGCAGCGAAATGTCTTCGGGAGTACGCAATGTCTTCGTGCGCGACTGCGATCACGGAGGTTACCTGAAAAGGGGTATTTATCTTAAATCTAATCCTGACCGCGGAGGCTATATAAAGAATATTTATATCGACAACCTGAAACTGGGCACAGTGGAAGACTGCTTTTTTATAACTTCCAATTATCAAAATCAGGGCAAGGGTTTTGAAACCGAAATAAGGGATATATATGTCAACAATCTCCACTGCAAGAAGGCCGAAAATGCCGGTATTGTAATTCAGGGCTTCGTCACCAAAAAAGTTTCTGACATTTATTTGAGTAACATCAACATTGAAAAGGCTGCCGTAGGCCTGTTTATGGAACATGCCGAAAACATTGTGCTGGACAACGTCATATCCGGAGGCAGGGTAGGTGCTCCTTCGACGGCCAAAATAACAGATATACAACGAATTAAGCAAGAATAATGCTTTTTTGAGCAAATAAGCTATCTTTGTTGCTTAATCTAAGCTGATCATCATGATTATCGAGAGTAGAGCCTTTGCGCGTGCCGGTTTGCTGGGAAATCCTTCGGACGGCTTTTTCGGTAAAACCATTTCCATCATCGTACGTAATTTCGGCGCCGGTGTATTGCTGTATGAATCGCCGGAACTCGTCATTGAAGAAGACGAAGAAGATCGTTTCCGCAACCTTCGGCATATGACCGAAACCATCAAAAGGACTGGTTATTACGGAGGTAAACGTCTGGTCAAGGCTGCCGTTAAGAAATTCAGTGAATACTGTGATCAGGAGGGCATACAACTGCCTGCCCGTAATTTTACCCTGCGCTTTGGTACCACCATTCCGCGTCAGGTGGGGCTTTCGGGTTCCAGCGCCATCATCACGGCCACTTTCAAAGCCCTGATGAAATTTTACGAGGTGCAGATTCCGCAGGAAATACTGCCAACCTGGGTGCTCAAGGCAGAATCCGAAGAATTGTCCATTACGGCAGGTTTGCAGGACAGAGTCATACAGGCTTACGAAGGTTGTGTTTATATGGATTTTGATCGTGAATATATGCGTAAGCACGGACGTGGACGTTATGAAAGTCTCGATCCTGCTTTACTTCCCAAATTTTACATAGCCTACAAAACCCAGTTGAGCAAAGTCTCGGGCGCTGTGCACAATCCAGTCAAGGAAAAATTCGAAGCCGGAGACCCTTTGGTTTGCGATACCCTGGCCCAGATTGCCGAAGTGGCCGAACAAGGCCGCACTGCCATCCTGAACAGGGATTACGATACCCTGGACAAACTGATAAATTTGAATTTTGACTTACGTCGTAAAATATACCAGATCAGCCCCAGTCATTTGGAATTGGTCGAAGCGGCCCGTTCCTGCGGGCTTTCGGCCAAGTTTGCCGGGTCGGGCGGAACTATCATCGGTATGTATCGCGACGAGGAATCCCTGCATCGCCTCTTTGTTAAAATGAAGAGTCTGAATGTCAGGGTAATAAAACCATACATTATGTAAAATGATTCAGCTTGGACACAAGTCTGTCTGATAGTTAAACCAGACTGAATTGGATTCAACCAAATCAAATCAAATCAAATCAAACCAAACCAAACCAAGTCAAACGAAATCAACTCAAACCAGAGTCAACTCCAACACAAAGAATAGTACAACCATGATTCGAAAAGCAGTCATCCCGGCAGCAGGGCTGGGAACACGATTTTTACCTGCCACCAAGGCGCAGCCCAAAGAGATGTTGCCCATCATAGATATTCCAACCATTCAATACGTGGTGCAGGAATGTGTGGAATCGGGCATAGAAGACATTCTGATAATCACGGGCAAAGGCAAACGCTCCATCGAAGACCATTTTGACCGAAATCCCGAGCTCGAAGAACGTTTGCTCAAAGAACGCGAAGACGAATATTGGTACAACGAGCTTAGACATATCGACAGCATGGCCAACATTCATTTTGTGCGTCAGAAAGAACAAAACGGCTTGGGCGATGCCATTTATTATGCCCGTTTTCACTGTGGTAACGAGGCTTTCGCCGTCTTGTTGGGCGACAGTGTCAACGATTCGGTTATCCCCATAACCCAGCAAATGATAGACACCTACGAGCAATATCATCATACGGTAATTGCCGTGCAACAAGTGGATAATGAAAAAGTGAGCCGTTACGGCATCATGGGCGGGACTTTTTTGAGCGACCGCATCATGCAGGTTTCCGAAATGGTGGAAAAACCAGTTCCAGGCAAAGCGCCTTCGAACTGGGCCGTGGCCGGACGCTATATTCTAACTCCCGAAATTTTCCAAGCCATAGAACAAACACCGCGCGGTAAGGGCAATGAAATACAGATTACCGATGCCCTGCGTATTTTGCTGCAAACCGAGAGCATCATTGCCATGAAAATAGAAGGACGCCGTTACGACATAGGCAATAAGCTCGATTACCTGAAGACCACCGTTGATTTTGCACTGAAACGCAAAGAATTTGCCGATGATTTTGCGGCCTATCTCAGAAAAAAACTCAGTGAATTGGATAAAGCCTGAGCTCAGGAGAAAGTCTGAAAAAACATAATTTAACAGCTCCTGCCCGGAAACAGCCAAGATCCCGAAACGATGAAAACCAAAAAATCGAAATAATCCTACTAACTCAAATATGCTTTTATAGAATTATGAAAACCTCAATCAGTCTTTTAATTACAGTTCTTTTTTCGCTCACTCTTTTACAAGCCCAATACGTTTCCAAAGTATGGAAAGGCGACCTGGGCGACGGACGTTATAAAAATCCTATTATTAATGCCGATTATTCCGACCCCGATGCCTGCCTGGGTGCCGACGGTTACTACATGGTGGCCTCCAGTTTTAATTGTGTGCCAGGTTTGCCTGTGTTGTTTTCCAAAGACCTGGTCAACTGGAGTTTGGTGGGTCATGCCTTGAGCAAACAAGTTCCTGAAGATTTTTACAACAAGGTTCAGCATGGCAGCGGAGTGTGGGCTCCTTCCATACGTTATCACAACAAGGAATACTATGTATATTGGGGCAATCCCGAATTCGGTATTTACATGGTTAAGGCCTCCAATCCCCGTGGTCCCTGGACGGAGCCGCATCTGGTCAAAGCCGGCAAAGGCCTCATTGACGTTTGCCCCCTCTGGGACGAAGACGGCAAAGCCTATGTGTCTTTTGCGCTGGCCGGCAGCCGGGCAGGGCTTAAATCCGTTTTACTAGTTGCCCCTATGAGTCCCGATGGTAAAAGCCTGATTGGCGAACCGCGCATAATCTACGACGGACACGAAAGCAATCCCACCATAGAAGGGACCAAGTTTTACAAACACGAGGGCAAGTATTATATCTTTGCCCCCGCCGGCGGAGTGTCTACCGGTTGGCAGGTGGTACTAAAAGCCGATCATCCCTATGGCCCCTGGCAGGTGCGCACTGTGATGCACCAGGGGAATACCGACATCAACGGCCCGCATCAGGGAGCCTGGATCAGAACCCCACAGAACGAAGACTGGTTTATTCATTTTCAGGATGTCGGCGTTATGGGAAGGGTAATTCATCTCAATCCCATGCAGTGGAAAAACACCTGGCCGGTCATTGGCCTTGACAAGGACAAAGACGGCATAGGCGAACCGGTCAGCACCTATCGCAAGCCTGCCGTGGCCGCAAAAGTGCCGGTCAGTACGCCGGCAGAGAGTGACGAATTCGACAATCCCACCTTGGGATTGCAATGGCAGTGGCAGGCGAATCCCAACTTTAAGTGGTATTTTCTGGATCCCACCAACGGTGGTAATTTGCGTTTGTATTCTTTTTATACACCCGGAGCTAAAAGCTTATGGGAGGCGCCCAATTTGTTGCTTCAAAAATTTCCTGCCCCCGAGTTCAAAGCTACGACCAAAATTCGTTTAGAACCCGACAAACGCTACAAGGGCGAACGTGGAGGCTTAATAGTGATGGGCATGGACTACGCGGTGCTTTGCATCGAGAACACCAAGGATACCTTGTTGCTTACTCAAAACACCTGCAACAAGGCCGACAACAACGGTACGGAGAGAATAGTGGCTGCCGTGCCTTTGACTCAACAGGAAATCCACCTCAGAGTGGAAGTGAGAGAAGGTCAATACTGTAGTTTCCATTACAGTCTTGACGGCCAAAAATTTATACGTATCGGTACCGAATTCAAAGCCCGCGAAGGCAAATGGATAGGAGCCAAAGTCGGTTTGTTTTGTACCCGTCCCCAGGAGTCGAACGATGGCGGATGGATGGATGTATCGCATTTCAGGATTGAACCTTAATGAAAAAATACCTGCTGAGTTGTTTGCTGGCCTTGCTGAGCCTCGCCCTCCATGCAGCTGACATAACCATTAGCGGATACATCTCTGACGAAGAGACAGGAGAAACGCTCATAAACGCTACGGTTTACGACAGTATTTCGGGCAAAGGAGCCGTGAGTAATCTTTATGGTTTCTATACACTTACCTTGCCCGAAGGGCCGGCTCATCTTATATATTCCTATTTAGGTTATAAACCTCAGCGCTTTGTCTTCAGGGCCGAAAGCAACCGCCAGCTGACGGTGCGGCTGCTGGCCAGTACCGAACTCGAAGAAGTCGTTGTAAGTGGCAGGCAGCACAAGGAATTTGGTGTGCTGGGTACCCAGATGAGTACGGTGGAGATCCCGGTTTCCCAAATCAAAAACATTCCTTCGCTACTGGGTGAAAACGATGTTATCAAAGCTTTGCAACTTTTGCCCGGTGTGCAATCGGGTTCCGAAGGATCTGCCGGGCTTTATGTGCGGGGAGGGGGGCCGGACGAAAACCTCTTGTTGCTCGACGGAGTGCCCGTTTACAACGTGAATCACATGTTTGGTTTCTTTTCGGTATTCAATGCCGATGCCATCAAAAACGTGACCTTGTACAAAGGCAATTTCCCGGCCCGCTTCGGGGGACGGCTCTCATCGGTGGTGGACATCCGCATGAACGATGGCAACGACAAGAGCTACCACGGCAATATCAGCGTCGGGCTCATCTCCTCCAAAATCAATTTTGAAGGCCCCATCGTGCGGGAGAAAACCAGTTTCAATCTTTCCTTTCGCCGCACCTATGCCGACTTGCTGGTTCAACCCATACTTCAGGCTTATAAGCGCGATATGGGTGGAGAGGTGGACAAGCTGTCGGCGGGTTATTATTTTTATGATTTCAACGCCAAAATCAATCATAAATTTTCGGAGAATGACCGCCTGTATCTGAGCTTTTATTCGGGCGACGATGCCGTTTATGCCAAGGTAAGAGACAAGTATACCGAATCCAATGTCTACAAATCCACTTCCACCATTGGGCTGGACTGGGACTGGGGCAACCTGATTACGGCTCTGCGCTGGAATCACGTCATCAACAGTAAAATGTTTTTGAATACCACGGCTTCCTATACCCGTTATCGTTTCGACATGTCCATCGGACTGAACGAAGAAAGTTGGGAATACCAACCTCCCAAATATTATGCTTCCGATATTCTGATGGGTTATCGTTCCGGTATTGAGGATTATACCATCAAGACCGATCTGGATTACACCCCCAATCCCGGGCATACCATCAAAATGGGAGCCAATTATACTTACCACACCTTTAAACCCGGTGTAACGGTTGCTCAGTTCCAGTTGGACGACGACAGTGTTCACCACAACCTTTTGGATACCATCTTTGGCGACAGTTATGTTTATGCCCACGAGACTATGCTATATGTAGAAGACAACATAGACCTGGGCCGCTATATCAAAGCCAACCTGGGCCTGCATTATTCCACCTTTTTTGTGCAGCAGCAATTTTATCATTCGCTGCAACCCCGCCTGGGTTTGCGTATTCTGTTCAGCGACGATTTTTCGTTCAAGGCCGGTTACGCTATGATGAGCCAGTACATCCACCTTTTGTCGAACAGCAACATCAGCCTGCCGACCGACCTCTGGGTGCCGGTTACCAAACGCATTAGCCCTATGCGTTCGCATCAGTGGTCAGCCGGTTTGTTTTACAACCTCAACAATCTGGTCGATTTTTCGCTGGAGGGCTATTATAAGTCGATGTATAACATTCTGGAATATAAGGATGGCGCCTCTTTTATGGGTTCAACCACCGGCTGGGAAGATAAAGTCAGTATGGGGCGTGGCTGGTCTTATGGACTTGAATTTCTGGCGCAAAAGTCCTATGGGCGCTTTACCGGTTGGATAGGTTATACCTGGGCCAAATCGGAACGACTGTTTGACCGTCCGGGCCAGGAGCTCAACAACGGAAAAGTGTTTCCGGCCAAATACGACCGTCGTCACGACCTGAGCATTACGGCAGCCTACAAACTGAACGATCGCATAGATTTTGCGGCCACCTGGATCTACAGCAGTGGCAATTGCGCCACTCTGGCTTTGCAGAATTACGAAGGGAGCCAGATACCCGACAGTTATAATTATTACTTCCCCAATCTGGAGTATATTGAGTCGCGCAATAATTACCGCTTCGAATCCTATCAACGGCTGGATATCGGGGTGAATTTCCGTAAAAAACTCAAACACGGCACCCGCACCTGGAACATCAGTGCTTACAATGCCTACAATCGCAATAATCCTTTTTTTGTGTATCCATCGTCTTCGGTACAATACAATCCCGTCACACAGCAGTATGTAGAAAAAAGAGCGCTCAAACAGGTGTCCATTTTCCCCATTATCCCTTCCATCAGCTATTCTTATTCTTTTTGATTAAGCCCCATGAAAAAAGTGATTTTATATCTTACTGTCTTTATGCTCTTTGCGGCTTGCGAAAAAGAGATACAGTTCAAGGGCGAGGTCACCGAACCCTTGCTGGTGCTGAATGGTTTTGCCCGGCCCGATTCCCTGCTGGAGTTCAGACTGACGGCCAGCAGGTTCTTTCTGGAAGAAGCCGATTCCTTCGTTACAGTTAAGGATGCCAAGCTTCGCTTATATGTGGACGGCAGTTACAAAGAAGATCTGCAATCGCAGCAAAACGGCTATTACTTCAGTTCATACCGCCCCAGGCAGGGCGAAGTCCTGAACGTCGAAGCCGAAGCTGCCGGTTTTGAATCTATTCAGGCAGAAACCCTGTTGCCTGTGCGGGCTGAACTGCTCGAAGTGGACACTTCCGTTACCATAGCAGGGGAACAATATGCCCTTTCGTATACCTGGGATGTTGAAGCCGAGGATTATATTATTGATACAGTGGGTGTATATACCAATTATCAGGTAAGCATTACTCTGAGCTTTAGGGATCCGCTTGCTTCGAGCGATTATTATCGGTTGGTGGTAAAGCAATCCTACAGCGAAGACGATGAATACTATGAGTTTTATGAGTATAACGTCGAGAATTTTTACACGACTGAAATGGGTGATTTGCTGAGCCTGACCGAAACTCAGAATGATTACCATATTTACGCCGATGAACTTTTTAACGGTAAAGTTGTCGATATGAAATTGAATTTTGGGACGCATTCTTATTACGATTATCAGAGCGGGCCTATCT
>CAZAUQ010000011.1:49515-50731 GCA_964488495.1 uncultured Bacteroidales bacterium | reverse complement strand
TTTCTTATTGTGTCTCATTGTCTTACTCTTTTTCTAATTTATACTTGGAAATGTCCATGGCAAAAGACAAATCCATCTTTGACAACAAGTCATCCAGTTCTGTCAAAGATTTCTTGCCGAAATTACGGAATTTCAGTAAATCGGTTTTGTTGAAAGTGACCAGCTGTCCCAGTGTCTCAACGTTGGCTGCCTTCAGGCAATTGAGTGCACGTACCGACAGATCCAGGTCAACCAGTTTGGTTTTGAGCAGTTGACGCATACGTAATACCTCCTCGTCAAATTCTTCTCCGTTATCGGACTCACTCACATCCAGAGTGATTTTTTCTTCCGAAAAGAGCATAAAATGATAAATCAATATTTTAGCGGCTTCTTTTAAAGCGTCTTTGGGATGAATGGAACCGTCAGTGGTGATTTCCAATACCAGCTTCTCGTAGTCTGTTTTTTGTTCAACCCGATAATTTTCAATGGAATATTTTACGTTTTTGATAGGCGTATAAATGGAGTCTATGGCAATAACGTTTATATCCACTTCGCCCAATTCCTGTTCTTCTGCAGGAACGTAACCGCGTCCCTTGTTTACGCTAAGCTCCATGTTGAAGCTGACGTTTTTTTCCATGGAACAGATTTTCAACTCCGGATTGAGAACTTCGAAAGCAGTAAATGCTTTGCCCAGATCTCCGGCTTTAAGTTCCTGCGAACCACTTACCGTTAAGCTGACTTTTTCAAAGTCTGTATCTTCTACGATTTGTTTAAAACGTATCTGCTTGAGATTCAGAATAATGTTGGTCATGTCTTCCAAAACACCCGGTATGCTTGCAAATTCGTGATCCACACCGTCTATACGCACCGAATTGATGGCATAACCTTCTAGAGATGAAAGCAATATCCGCCTCAGGGAATTGCCGATCGTAATCCCGAAACCGGGCTCAAGAGGACGAAATTCGAACTTACCGAATTGTTCATCCGCTTCCAACATAACCACCTTTTCAGGTTTTTGAAATGCTAATATAGCCATAATTACGGTGTTTTATTTAGAATACAATTCAACTATGAGTTGTTCTTTTATGTTTTCGGGTATATCTGCTCTTTCGGGAATATGCAGATATTTTCCGGATTTAGAAGCAGCATCAAATTCCAGCCAGGAGTATTTGCTGTGATTAAAACCGGAAAGAGCATTATCAATTACTTCCAATGCTTTGGAACGTTCGCGTACACC
>CAZAUQ010000011.1:0-49415 GCA_964488495.1 uncultured Bacteroidales bacterium | reverse complement strand
AACCGGAAAGAGCATTATCAATTACTTCCAATGCTTTGGAACGTTCGCGTACACCGACTACCTGACCGGGTTTTACTGTGCTGGAAGGAATGTTTACAACCTTGCCGTCCACGGTAATATGGCGATGCACAACCAGCTGACGGGCAGCATCACGGGTGGGAGCCAGTCCCAGACGGTATACCAGGTTATCGAGTCTTGATTCCAGTAACTGCAGCAGCACTTCGCCGGTAATACCTTTGGAGCGTGCAGCTCTTTCGAAGGTGTTGCGGAATTGTCTCTCCAATACTCCATAGGTATACTTTGTTTTTTGTTTTTCACGCAGCTGTATTCCGTATTCCGATGTTTTCTTACGACGGTTGCTTCCGTGCATACCCGGAGGGTAATTTTTTTTGCTTAATACTTTGTCGGGGCCAAAAATAGGTTCCCCGAATTTGCGTGCAATTTTTGTTTTCGGACCAATATATCTTGCCATTGTTTAAGTCTTTAATAGATTTATACTCTTCTTTTCTTCGGAGGACGACAACCATTGTGGGGCAATGGTGTTACATCAACTATCTCTGTAACTTCAATGCCTGCTCCGTGAATGGTACGTACGGCAGATTCTCTTCCGTTTCCGGGTCCTTTGACATATGCCTTGACCTTTCTCAAGCCAAGATCATATGCGACTTTGGCACAATCCTGGGCAGCCATTTGGGCTGCGTAGGGTGTATTCTTTTTCGAACCTCTGAATCCCATTTTACCGGCAGAAGACCAGGAAATGATCTGTCCGTTGCCGTTAGCCAGGGATACAATGATGTTGTTGAAAGACGAATGGATGTGCGCTTGTCCTACAGCGTCAACTTTGACGATTCTTTTTTTAGCTGCAACTGTCTTTTTTGCCATTGTTCTTGTTATTGATTTAATTTAAATTTATCACTTAGCCGCTTTTTTCTTGTTTGCTACCGTCTTTTTCTTGCCTTTACGTGTACGGGCATTGTTTTTGGTACTTTGTCCACGTACGGGTAAACCGATACGATGACGAATTCCGCGGTAACAACCAATGTCCATTAAACGTTTAATGTTCAATTGCACTTCGGAGCGTAAATCACCTTCCACCTTGTAGGAATGACCGATAATTTCGCGAATCGCACCGGCCTGGTCATCAGTCCAGTCCTTGACTTTAATGTCTTTGTCAACACCGGCCTCTGCCAGTATTTTCTGAGCACTGCTGCGTCCTATCCCGAAAATATAGGTCAACGCGATTTCGCCCCTTTTGTTTTGCGGCAAATCTACACCAACGATTCTTATAGCCATACTTAATCTGTTATTATATTAAATTTTGAATTACAACTTATCCCTGACGTTGTTTAAACTTAGGGTTTTTTTTGTTTATTACGTATAAACGGCCTTTTCTGCGTACAATCTTGCAATCGGCGCTGCGCTTCTTGATTGATGCTCTTACTCTCATTTTTTTAATTTTTTATTTGTATCTAAATGAAATCCTTCCTTTTGATAAATCGTAGGGGGACATTTCCACCCTAACCTTGTCTCCGGGTAAAATACGTATGTAATGCATCCGCATCTTGCCCGAAATATGTGCCGTAATTTCGTGGCCGTTTTCCAATTCTACCCGGAACATTGCGTTCGACAATGCTTCGATAATGGTTCCGTCCTGTTCTATTGCAGCTTGTTTTGCCATATATTAATTTCGATTTAAATGAAACGTTCTCCAATAACTTCTTTGATGTAATCAAATGAAGATAATATTTCAGCTTTTCCCTTTCGTACAACTATCGTATGTTCAAAATGTGCCGAAGGTTTACGGTCTGCTGTGCGGACTGTCCAACCGTCGTTTTCGATAACGATGTTGCGTTTGCCCATATTGATCATAGGCTCAATGGCAATTACCATCCCTGTTTTTAAGAGAGGGCCTGCTCCTCTTTTGCCTACATTCGATACCTCGGGTTCTTCGTGCAAATTTCGTCCGACGCCGTGACCGACCATTTCACGAACTACAGTATAACCTCTGGCTTGGCAATGTTGCTGTACAGCGTAGCCGATGTTTCCCAACCTGCTGCCGTCGATGGCTTGTTCAATGCCCAAATACAGGGCTTCTTTGGTTGTTCTCATCAATGCTTTCAATTCCTCGTTTACTTCTCCTACACAAAAAGTGTAAGTAGAATCCCCGTGAAATCCGTTTTTGTAAGCACCACAATCTACCGAAACAATATCTCCTTCGTGCAAAACTTTTTGAGCCGAGGGTATTCCGTGAACTACCACTTCGTTGACAGAAATACAAAGCGATGCAGGATAACCATTGTAATGAAGAAAGGAAGGGACTGCTCCGCAGGAACGGATAAACTCCTCTCCTATCTGATCCAGGTACTTGGTAGTAACTCCCGGCTGAATATATTTTGCTACTTCGGCCAACGCCTTGGCCACTATTTGATTACTTTCTCGCAGAAAGTCAATTTCGTCTTCTGTCTTCAAATAAATCATTGTCCGGTTTTAATAAGCAGCTATGCTTCCGGTACGTCCTTTGATGCGGCCTGACTTCAACAATCCGTCGTAATGCCTCATCAACAGATGACTTTCTATTTGCTGCAAAGTATCCAGTACAACACCCACCAAAATCAGCAAAGAGGTTCCGCCAAAGAATTGAGAAAAGCCGGAACTGACACCGAAAAATTTGGCAAAAGCAGGCATAATCGCAATAAAAGCTAAAAACAAAGAGCCGGGGAAGGTGATTCGGGACATAATTTCATCCAGATAGTCGGCTGTCTTCTTTCCGGGTTTAACTCCGGGAATAAAACCACCGTTACGTTTCATGTCTTCTGCCATTTGGACCGGATTAATGGTTATAGCAGTATAGAACCAGGTAAACAGTATAATCAGAATAGCATAAATGAAATTATACCAAAAGCCTGTAATATCACTTAAAGCAATGGCAAGTGCACCACCACCGGATTTTGTGAATTGCATTATCGTAGCAGGTATAAACATAATGGCCTGGGCAAAGATAATAGGCATAACTCCGGCAGCGTTCACTTTGAGCGGAATATACTGACGGGCTCCGCCGTATTGCTTATTACCGACCACTCTTTTGGCGTATTGAACAGGAATTTTCCTGGTTCCCTGCACCAAAAGAATACCAAATACAGTAACTGCAAGCAGAAGCAATAATTCACCGAGGAACATAACTAATCCTCCTGAATTGGCAGACAGACGAGAAACAAATTCCTGGAACAAAGATTGAGGCAAACGGGCAATAATACCAATCAATATAATCATGGAAACACCGTTGCCAATACCTTTGTCAGTGATACGTTCTCCAAGCCATAAGGTAAACATACTGCCAGAAGCCAGCAGGATCACCGAAGATACACGGAACCAAAATCCGGAAGGAAGAGGTACTCCGTTGGCAGAGAGGTTAGCCAGAAAAGCCGGGCCCTGAAGCAAAAGAATAGCTACTGTCAAATAACGGGTGTACTGATTCATTTTGCGTCTGCCACTTTCGCCTTCGCGCTGTAATTTCTGAAAATAGGGAACTGCCATGCCCATCAACTGAATCACAATGGATGCAGAGATGTAAGGCATTATCCCCAGACCGAATACTGAAGCGTTCGAAAAAGCACCTCCGGTAAACATATCCAATAAGGACATCAGACCTTCACGTGTCTGGTCCTGCAATCCGGTCAACATCTGAGGATCAATACCTGGCAGCACTACAAAAGAGCCGAAGCGGAAAACTGCCACCAACAAAAGAGTGGTCAGTAAACGGCTTTTAAGCTCTTCTATCTTCCAGATATTCTTTAAGGTTTCTATCAGTTTCATTCGATTGTGTGTTTATTATTCTTCAATCGTTTTAGTTTCTGCCTTTTCAGGAGCTGTAAATTCGTTGGTCAATTGCGTTTTTCCTCCGGCTGCTTCAATGGCCTTTACGGCAGCAGCCGAAAAAGCATCGGCAATGACATGTAAGCTGGCACTAATACTGCCTTTAGCCAGTATTTTAACTTTTTGTGTGGCAGAAATAAAACCTGCCTGCAACAAAACATCCCTGTTGATAACTTTATAGGATTTGTTTTCGGCCAGAGCTTGCAGTGTATCCAGATTTATGGCTTTATACTCAACACGGTTGATGTTGGTAAAACCAAATTTCGGCAAACGGCGCTGTAATGGCATCTGTCCTCCTTCAAAACCGCGTTTCTTGGAAAAACCAGAGCGTGATTTTGCTCCTTTATGACCTCTGGTGGAGGTACCGCCCAAGCCCGATCCCGGACCACGTCCAATACGTTTACGGCTTTTTACTGAGCCTGGTGCTGGTTTGAGATTATTTAGATTCATGCTTGTATTTTTATTCAACGATTTTCACTAAGTGTTTTACTTTATTGACCATACCAAGGATAGCTGGGTTATCTTCGTGTTCTACCACGTTGTTGAGTTTTTTCAATCCAAGAGCATCCAGGGTTCTTTTCTGATCTTTTGGTGCGCCAATACGACTTTTTACTTGTTTGATCTTTATAACCGACATGATGTTTTCCTCCTTATCCTTTAAATACTCGTTCAACCGAAATACTCCTGTTTTGCGAAACCATATAAGCGTCACGCAATTCACTCAGGGCTTTGATAGTGGCTTTAACCATGTTGTGGGGATTGGATGAGCCCAGCGATTTGGCTACCACGTCAGTAACACCGGCACTTTCGAGTACGGCACGCATGGCACCTCCTGCATTGACTCCGGTTCCCAGGGTGGCGGGCCTGATAATAACTTTGGCACCGCTGTACTTGGCAAACTGTTCATGAGGAATAGTGCCTTTAAACACGGGAACTTTGATCAAATTTTTCTTGGCTGCTTCAGCTCCTTTGGAAATAGCGGCTGTTACTTCGCCGGCCTTTCCCAGGCCCCAGCCTACTATACCGTCTTCGTTGCCTACCACCACAATGGCAGAAAAGCTAAAGGCACGTCCACCTTTGGTAACTTTAGTCACCCGGTTGATGGCCACTAACCTGTCTTTCAGCTCTAAATCATTAGTTGTCTTAACTCTGTTCAATTGTCCTGCCATGATGTTAAAATTTAAGACCGCCTTTACGAGCGGCATCAGCCAATTCTTTAATTCTTCCGTGATATAGATAACCGTTACGGTCAAAAACCACTGTAGTAATACCTGCTTCGATAGCATTCTTAGCGGCCATTTCGCCTACTTTGGCAGCCTGTTCTTTTTTGCCGGTTTTTGTTTCGAGCTTCAAAGAAGAAGCAGAGGCCAGGGTTTTCCCGTCTTTATCGTCTACAAATTGTACGTATATCTGCTTGTTGCTTCTGAAAACGGTCATACGGGGGCTTGCGGCAGTACCGAAGCTTTTGGAACGTACCCGTTGTTTTATTTTGATTCTTCTTAATTCTTTAGTTGTCATATCTGGTAGTGTTTTATACGATTATTTCTTGGCAGCAGACTTACCGGCCTTTCTGCGAACCACTTCGTCCTGGAAGCGGATACCTTTACCCTTGTAGGGTTCGGGTTTACGGAAAGAACGTATCTTGGCACAAATCTGTCCAAGCAATTGCTTATCGCAGGACTCAAGCATGATCAACGGATTCTTGTTACGTTCCGACTTGGTCTCTACTTTCACTTCCTTAGGCAAGAGCAAGTAAATTTCGTGCGTATATCCCAGGGCTAATTTCAATAATTGTCCTTCGTTACTGGCACGATAACCTACACCCACCAACTCCTGTACACTACGAAAACCATCGGATACTCCGATAACCATATTGTGAATAAGAGCGCGGTACATTCCATGCAGTGAGCGATGTTCCTTATCGTCGGTGGGACGGGAAACGTATACGTGATTATCTTTTACCTCAACGCTGATGCCTTCGGTTAAAGACTGTTGCAGCTGGCCTTTGGGCCCCTTTACGGTAACAATGTTGTTTTTGTCAACCTCTACACTGACCTTAGAGGGAATAGCTATAGGCAATTTTCCAATTCTTGACATATTATTCTCCTCCTGTGATTAATAGATGTAACATATTACTTCACCGCCAAGTTTTAATTCCTTGGCTTCCTTGTCGGTCATCACACCCTGGGAGGTAGATATAACAGCTATACCCAAACCATTAAGTACGCGTGGAATGTCGCGATGGCCAACATATTTGCGAAGGCCGGGAGTGGATACACGAACCAGTTTTTTAATGGCATTCTGTTTACTCAGGGGATCGTACTTTAAGGCAATTTTGATACTACCCTGGGGGCCTTCTTCCACGAACTTATAGTTCAGGATATAGCCCTTTTGTAAAAGGATCTTGGTGATTTCCTTTTTCAAATTAGATGCGGGAATTTCAACCACCCTGTGATTGGCACTGATGGAATTCCGCAATCTGGTCAAATAATCTGCAATAGGATCTGTCATAATGTTTGTTTAAATTGATCCGGCCTGCCCGGACAATATTTAATGTATAGTTGAATGTTTACCAGCTAGCCTTGCGAACACCGGGTATCAAACCTTGTGAAGCCATTTCGCGGAATTGTATACGCGAGATTCCAAACTGACGCATGTAACCTTTGGGTCTGCCGGTCATTTTACAACGATTGTGAATGCGTACCGGGCAGGAATTCTTGGGTAAATCCTGCAATGCTTCGTAGTTACCTTCAGCTTTAAGTTTGGCTCTTTTTTCGGCGTACCTGGCAATAAGTTTTGCTCGGTTCACCTCGCGGGCTTTCATTGATTCTTTTGCCATAATGCTATTTAATTATTATTGATGTTCTTGAAAGGCAAACCGAATTCCTTGAGCAGGGCATAACCCTCTTCGTCGGTTTTAGCGCTGGTTACCATAGTAATATTCATACCTACCAGATGGGTAATGTTGTCAATGTTGATTTCAGGGAAGATAATTTGTTCCTGAACTCCCAGTGTGTAATTGCCACGTCCGTCCAATTTGCTTTCAATTCCTTTGAAGTCCCTGATACGAGGCAGAGCAACGCGAACAAGGCGTTCCAAAAATTCATACATCTTTTCGCGACGCAAAGTAACCATCACTCCGATGGGCATTTTCTTACGCAGCTTAAAGTTGGATATGTCTTTTTTGGACATGGTAGCAACGGCTTTTTGTCCGGTAATGGCGGTTAACTCGGCAATGGCAGTGTCAATAATCTTCTTGTCTGCCACAGCCATACCCAAACCTTGGTTAATGACTATTTTTTCTAATTTAGGTACCTGCATCACAGAGGTATACCCAAATTCTTTTGTCAAAGCAGGAATAATGCGTTCCTGATAATCTTTCTTGAGGCTGGCTGTATTCATTACTTAATTTCCTCCCCTGATTTTTTGGATATTCTGACTAATTTCCCTTTTTCATTCCTGACACGACCAACGCGGGTAGGTTTACCCGATTTAGGATCCAAGGGATTTAAATTGGAAATGTGAACGGGGGCTTCTTTTTTCAGAATACCTCCCTGGGGGCTCTTGGCATTGGGCTTGGTGTGCTTGGATACAAGATTGACCCCTTCGACGATGGCCCGTTTTTTCTCTACGTCCACTTCGAGCACGCGACCGGTTTTACCCTTATCTTCGCCTGCATTCACAAATACTGTGTCGCCTTTTTTGATATGTAGCTTTGTCATTATACTGATATTTCTATTCAATTAAAGTACTTCGGGAGCCAAAGAAACAATCTTCATGTTGGTGTTGCGAAGTTCCCTGGCAACCGGGCCAAAAATACGACTTCCACGCAACTCGTCAGCATTGGTCAACATCACACAGGCGTTGTCGTCAAAACGGATGTAAGAGCCGTCGGCTCTTTTTATTTCCTTTTTGGTACGAACTATTATAGCTTTGGATACAACGCCTTTCTTCATTTCACTGGAGGGAATAACATTTTTTACCGATACCACGATAGTATCTCCCACCGAGGCATAACGTCTTCCGGTGCCTCCCAGCACACGGATACACAGTACCTCTTTTGCACCACTGTTATCGGCTACATTGAGCCTGCTTTCTACTTGTATCATGATTATTTCGCTCTTTCGATGATTTCAACTAATCTCCATCTCTTGGTTTTACTCAAGGGACGGGTTTCCATAATCTTAACGGTATCACCGATGTTACATTCGTTCTTTTCGTCGTGGGCATAGTACTTTTTGGTCTTGCTGACAAATTTTCTGTAAATCGGATGTTTTTCCTTGAATTTACTCACAACGGTGATGGACTTGTCCCCTTTGTTGCCGATGACAACACCGTATCTCTCTTTTCTTAAATTTCTGGTTTCCATCAGGCTATGTATTAGTTTTGTTCTTTATTGCGTTCAACTAAAATGGTTCTCAGGCGTGCAATCAACCTACGGCTTTCTTTTATCTGTACGGGATTGTCCAGAGGAGAGATGCTGTGCTGAAGCGTCAAGGTATTCAAGCGACTGATTTCTGCATCGACACGTTCCATAATTTCCTTAGTGGTCAATTCTCTGACTTCTTTAGCTTTCATAGGTCTTATACATTTTGATTTTGAATATCATAATCACGTCTGACCACAAATTTGGTCGTAACGGGCAACTTTTGGGCTGCCAGACGCAAAGCTTCTTTGGCAACATCAAAAGATACGCCTTCTACCTCGATAAGTATTCTGCCCGGAGTTACCGGAGCAACAAAACCTTCGGGAGCACCTTTTCCTTTACCCATACGGACTTCGGCAGGCTTCTTGGTAAAGGGTTTATCCGGGAAAATCCGGATCCATATCTGACCCTGACGTTGCATATAACGGGTTACGGCAATACGGGCAGACTCAATCTGCTGGCCGGTGATCCATTTGTTTTCGAGAGTCTTGATTCCAAAAGAACCAAAGGCCAATTGGTTGCCGCGTTGGGCATTCCCTTTCATGCGGCCTTTTTGCTGTCTTCTGAATTTCGTTCTTTTCGGCTGTAACATTGTTTCGCGATTATAATATTATCTATTGCTGTTTTTCTTCTTGCGGAAGCCACCCTTGCGGTCTTCACGACGTTCGCCGCTAAACGGCCTTTCGCTTCTGCCACTGCTCTGGGTATTGCTGAACTGCGGAGCCAAATCCACTTTACCGTAAATTTCGCCTCTGCAGATCCAAACCTTGATACCTATCAGACCTACTTTAGTTAAAGCTTCTGCCTGGGCATAATCGATGTCTGACCTGAATGTATGAAGTGGGGTACGTCCTTCCTTGTACATTTCGGAACGTGCCATTTCAGCACCGTTCAAACGGCCTGATGCTTGTACTTTGATGCCTTCGGCTCCCATACGCATGGTAGAAGCAATGGCCATTTTTATGGCCCGGCGATAAGCTATTTTACCTTCTACCTGCCTGGCGATATTATTGGCTACAATAACAGCATCCATTTCGGGGCGTTTGATCTCGAAGATATTGATTTGAACATCCTTGTCGGTGATCTTTTTCAATTCTTCCTTCAACTTGTCCACTTCCTGACCACCTTTACCGATAATGATACCCGGACGGGCAGTACAAACAGTAATGGTCACCAGCTTGAGCGTACGTTCAATTACAATGCGGGAAACACTTGCTTTGGCCAGACGGACATTCAGATATTTACGGATCTTGCTGTCTTCCAACAAAGAATCTCCATAATTATCACCACCATACCAGTTAGAATCCCAACCTCTGATGATGCCTAAACGGTTACTTACCGGATTTACTTTCTGTCCCATCTGACTTTGTATTTTGTTCGTTTTTACTTATTGTGTTAACACTCAAGCTCACATGATTGGAGCGCTTGCGTATGCGATATCCTCTACCCTGAGGAGCAGGACGCAGTCTTTTCAACATGGTGGCTGAGTCAACTTTGACTTCGCTGACATATAACTCACCGGCTTCGGCTTTGCGCTCGTTTTTTTGTTCCCAGTTGGAGATGGCGGAACGAAGTAATTTTTCCATGCGGCCGGCAGCTTCCTTAGACGAAAACTTCAGTATGCCCAGGGCCAGGAATACTTCTTTGCCGCGTATCATATCGGCAACCAGACGCATTTTGCGAGGCGATGTGGGAACACCGTTCAATTTGGCAAAATACATCGTCTTCAAGGCTTCTTTCCTTGCGTCTGCTGCTATTCTTTTTCTTGCACCCATTGTCTATCTGTTTTTATTTTTTTCTATTTCCACTGTGGCCTCTGAATGTACGAGTCGGTGAAAACTCTCCCAACTTGTGTCCGACCATGTTTTCGGTGATATACACCGGTATGAACTTATTTCCATTGTGAACCGCTACGGTATGTCCCACAAAATCCGGAGAAATCATGGAGGCTCTGGCCCAGGTCTTGATCACTGATTTTTTGCCGGATTCATTCATAGCTAAAACTTTGCTTTCAAGTTTTACATTGATGTACGGTCCTTTTTTTAATGAACGACTCATAATATTTCCTGCTTTATCCTATTATTTTTTCCTTCTTTCTACAATGTACTTGCTTGAATGTTTCTTAGGAGATCTTGTTCTAAGACCCTTAGCCAACAAGCCTTTGCGCGATCTTGGATGTCCGCCGGAAGCGCGGCCTTCGCCACCACCCATGGGGTGATCTACCGGGTTCATTACTACGCCACGGTTTCTTGGACGGCGACCCAGCCATCTCGAACGGCCGGCTTTACCGGAACGTTCCAGACCATGGTCTGAATTTCCGACACTGCCAATAGTTGCTTTGCAAGTGGATAAAATCCTGCGGGTTTCTCCGGAAGGCATACGAATGATTACGTAATCTTCTTCTTTGGAAACCAATTGCGCAAAAGTACCTGCGGAACGTACCATCTTGGCACCTTGTCCGGGACGGAGCTCGATGTTGTGAATTACGGTTCCCACGGGAATGTTTTTCAATGCTAAAGCATTGCCGATTTCCGGAGCTGCATTATCTCCCGACATGATAGTCATACCAACTTCAAGTCCGTTGGGAGCCACAATGTAGGTTTTCTCGCCGTCAGCATAATACAACAATGCAATGCGTGCTGAACGGTTGGGATCGTACTCAATGGTCTTTACTGTAGCAGGAACACCATCTTTACTTCTCTTGAAATCGATAAAACGGAATCTTTTTTTGTGACCGCCTCCGATATAGCGCATGGTCATTTTTCCCGTGTTATTGCGTCCGCCTGATTTATTCAGACCAAATACAAGAGATTTTTCCGGTGCACCAGCAGTTATGGTATCGAACGCACCGATAGTCTTATGTCTTTGCCCGGGTGTTGTGGGCTTTAATTTTCGTACTGCCATCTTATTTTATAAATTGCTGTAAAAATCAATCACATCACCTTCTTTCAAGGTAACTATGGCTTTTTTGTAGGCTGCCTTTTGGCCTGTTATAACTCCGCCTCTGGTGTATCGACTGGTGTTTTTGCCTCTGCTGTTGCTGGTGTTAACACTAAGCACAGTGACATTATACATCTTTTCGACTGCCCTGGCTATCTCAATTTTATTCGCTTCCGGGAGTACACGGAATCCGTAACGATTCAGTTTTTCTGTAATCGTTGTCATCTTTTCGGTAACGATAGGTTTAATTATAATTCCCATTGTTTTTCTCCTTATGCGTTAAAAGTTTGTTCAATTCCGGGCACCGAACCTTCCATCAGTACCAGCGTTTTTGCGTCAAGTATCTTATAAGTATCTAATTCAGAAAACATTACAACTTGAACTTTCGGCAAATTACGAGCCGACAAATATACGTTTTTATTTGCTTCTGACAATACAAAAACTACCTTTTTTTCAGGAAGATGCAAATTTTGCATGATTGACAGGAAATCTCTTGTTCTGGCTTTCTCAAACTGGAAATCTTCTACCACCAAAATGGCGTTGTCGCGCATCTTGTAAGTGAGAGCCGATTTGCGTGCCAGCGATTTCACTTTCTTATTCAATTTGAAGCTGTAATCGCGGGGTTGAGGACCAAAAATCCTTCCGCCTCCAACCATTACAGGCGATTTGATATCTCCGTGACGTGCACCGCCTCCGCCTTTCTGACGACCAAGTTTTTTAGTGGAACCTGTGATTTCACTGCGTTCCTTGGATTTGTGCGTGCCTTGTCTTTTGTTGGCTAAGTGTTGTTTAACCGTCAGATACAAAACATGATCGTTGGGTTCAACAGCAAATATGGAATCGCTCAACGCAACCTTTCTTCCGGTGTCTTCACCTTTTATATTATATACATTCAGTTCCATCACTTATAGATTATTACAATTGAACCTTTCGCTCCCGGAATAGAACCTTTTACTAAAACAAGATTATGTTCGGGAATAACTTTTATAACCTGAAGGTTTTCTATGGTCACCCTTTCACCGCCGGTACGTCCGGCCATGCGCATTCCCTTGAAAACGCGGGAAGGCCATGAGGATGCGCCCAATGAACCCGGGGCACGTAAACGATTGTGCTGGCCGTGGGTGACTCCACCCACACCCGAGAATCCATGACGTTTAACAACGCCCTGAAATCCTTTACCTTTGGAGGTGCCGACAATGTCAACAAATTCGTCGGCTTCAAACAACTCAGAGGTGACCACGTCACCACACTTGATTTCGTCACCGAAATCTTTAAATTCCACCAGATGTCTCTGAGGTGCTACTCCCGCTTTTTCAAAATGGCCTTGCTCTGCTTTGTTGGTATGTTTTTCGTTTTTTTCCTGAAAACCCAACTGCACGGCTTGATAACCATCTGTTTCTACGGTTTTAACCTGAGTAACAACACAAGGACCGGCTTCAATCACAGTGCATGGGATATTTTTCCCATCGGCACTGAAAACGGATGTCATTCCGATTTTTTTTCCTAATAATCCTGGCATTTCTCTAAATTATATAATTGTATAAACCTTGCTTTTATGCTTCTATCAAACTTTGATTTCTACTTCTACGCCACTGGGCAACTCGAGTTTCATCAAAGAATCTACTGTTTTTGAACTGGAATTGTAAATGTCAATCAATCTCTTGAAAGAACACAATTCGAACTGTTCACGGGATTTTTTGTTTACGAAGGTGGAGCGGTTCACGGTAAATATCCTTTTGTGTGTGGGCAAAGGAATGGGGCCGCTCACTACAGCTCCTGTTGCCTTAACGGCCTTTACAATCTTTTCGGCGGATTTGTCCACCAGGTTGTGATCGTAAGATTTGAGTTTAATTCTGATTTTCTGGCTCATAAATGTTTTATTTATTGTTATTTGCAGCGATCCGTAGAGCTATTTTCACTGATCTGCCGTTTATTTAATTAAATCTTCTCTGCCCGAACGCTCTTTGAGTACAGCTTTGGCCATACTGGAACTCATGGGAGAGTAATGTAAAAACTCCATACTGCTGGTCGCCCTGCCCGATGTAATGGTACGCAAGGCGGTTACATAGCCGAAAGTTTCGGCCAGCGGCACCTGAGCTTTGATAATTCTGGCTCCGGAGCGGTTGGATTCCATGCCTCCCACCTGGCCGCGACGTCTGTTGAGATCTCCGATTACATCGCCCATATTCTCTTCGGGGGTAACCACCTCCAGTTTCATAATGGGTTCCAGTAATACCGGAGCAGCTTTGACACAGGCGCTTTTAAAAGCCTGAATGGCACAAATCTCAAACGAAAGAGCATCGGAGTCTACCGGGTGGAAAGATCCATCCAGTACAGTCACCTTAAGATTATCTACCGGATAGCCGGCTAAAACTCCATTACGCATGGCTGTCTGGAAACCTTTCTGAATGGAAGGAATGTATTCGGTAGGGATGTTGCCTCCCTTGACTTCGCTCGTGAACTGCAGATCGCCGATAAAATCGGAATCTTTGGGACCCACTTTGACAATGATGTCGGCAAATTTACCCCGTCCGCCGGTTTGCTTCTTGTATACTTCACGCAATTGTACTTCCTGGGTAATGGCTTCCTTATAAGATACCTGAGGACGTCCCTGGTTGCATTCCACTTTGAATTCCCGACGCAAACGATCCACAATGATTTCCAGATGTAATTCACCCATACCGCTGATAATGGTTTGTCCCGATTGTTCATCGGTATGAACGGTAAAAGTGGGATCTTCTTCGGCTAATTTCGCCAGGCCGGTATCCAGCTTATCCAAATCTTTCTGAGTTTTGGGTTCAACTGCCACACCGATTACAGGTTCGGGGAAATCCATCGATTCCAGTACGATGGGTTTATTTTCATCGCAAATGGTATCACCGGTACGTATGTCCTTAAAACCTACCAATGCTCCGATATCGCCGGCTCCGATAGCATCAACAGGATTCTGTTTATTGGAATGCATCTGGAACAGCCTGGATACACGTTCTTTTCGATTGCTTCGGCTATTAAAAACATAACTGCCCGACTTGAGTATACCGGAATAGACGCGGACAAAACACAAACGACCCACATAAGGATCAGTGGCAATTTTGAACGCTAAAGCGGTGAGGGGCTCCTGGTCGTCGGGATGTCTTAATAAAACTTTTTCTGAATTAGCCGGATCTTTCCCTTCGATGGCTTCGGTATCCATAGGGCTGGGCAAATAGGCACAGACGGCATCCAGCAAGGTTTGTACTCCTTTGTTTTTGAAAGAAGTACCACAGAGTACCGGTTGTAAAGCCTGCATGAGGCTGGCTTTACGTAAAGCCTGACGAATCTCCTCTTCGTTGATAGTTGAAGGATCGTCAAAATATTTCTGCATCAAGTGATCGTCGTACTCTGCCACTTGTTCGAGCATTTTGTCTCTCCATTCTTCGGCTTCGGCCCTGAGACCGTCTGGAATATCTTCGACCGAGTATTCGGCTCCCAGAGTTTCATCGTGCCATAACAAGGCCTTCATCCGAATAAGGTCAATGGCGCCTTTGAATGTTTCTTCTGCTCCAATAGGGATTTGAATAACACAAGGATTGGCCTTGAGTACAGTATGCAATTGAGAAACTACCGAAAAGAAATCTGCACCCGAACGGTCCATCTTGTTGATGTAGGCTATGCGGGGCACATTATACTTATCGGCCTGCCTCCAGACTGTCTCTGATTGAGGCTCAACTCCGCCAACTGCACAAAAAACAGCTACGGCTCCGTCCAGTACTCTCAGAGAGCGCTCTACCTCTACGGTAAAGTCCACGTGTCCTGGAGTGTCAATCAGATTGATCTTATATTTGTTGTTGTTGTATTGCCAAAAAGTGGTGGTAGCGGCAGAAGTAATGGTAATACCCCTCTCCTGCTCCTGCTCCATCCAATCCATAGTAGCAGCACCATCGTGCACCTCGCCTATTTTGTGGGTAAGTCCGGTGTAGAAAAGAATACGCTCTGAGGTGGTAGTCTTTCCTGCATCGATATGGGCCATTATGCCTATATTTCTGGTGTACTGAAAGTCTGCTTTCGCCATCGTCTGATCAATTAAAACCGGAAGTGAGCAAAAGCACGGTTGGCTTCGGCCATTCTGTGCATGTCTTCCTTGCGTTTGAATGCTCCGCCCTGGTTGTTGAAGGCATCAACAATCTCTGCAGCCAGTTTCTCAGACATGGACTTACCTCCACGTTTGCGGGCATATAAAATAACATTTTTCATTGAAATGGATTCCTTACGATCCGGGCGGATCTCTGTAGGAACTTGGAAAGTGGCACCTCCCACGCGGCGGGATTTGACTTCGACCTGAGGAGTAATGTTGTCGAGGGCAGCCTTCCAGATTTCGAGTGCAGATTTTTCTTCGTTAGGCAACTTGGCCTTAACGGTTTTCAAAGCGGAATAGAAAATTTCGTAAGAAACATTCTTTTTCCCGTCATACATCAGGTGATTGACAAATTTAGTCACCTTGGTGTCATTAAAAACAGGATCCGGGAGGATAACCCGTTTTTTCGGTTTGCTTTTTCTCATTTTCTCAAATAATTGACCGTTTTATTGTTTTGGTTGTTTGTCTTCAACGCTCCCACCGGAACATTTACTCAACCCGGAAGAACAAGTCTCCCTTATTACCAATACACTAAAAACTGGTGATGAATGTATGATGCTTTAATTTATTTTTTTCCTGTTTCCTTGGGCCTTTTGGCTCCATACTTGGAACGACGTTGTTTACGACCGCCAACACCTGCAGTGTCGAGTGTGCCGCGAACAATGTGATAACGAACACCGGGTAAATCTTTTACACGTCCCCCGCGAACCAGCACTATAGAGTGTTCCTGCAGGTTATGGCCTTCGCCAGGTATGTAGCAGTTTACCTCTTTTTGGTTGGTCAAGCGAACCCTGGCCACTTTGCGCATTGCAGAATTCGGTTTTTTGGGTGTAGTTGTATAGACACGTACACAAACACCACGCCTTTGCGGACAGGAATCCAGGGCAGGTGCCTTGCTGTTATCGGTCAGATTTACCCTTCCTTTTCTTACTAATTGCTGAATTGTTGGCATTTTACTTCTTTTGGTCTTAAATCATTAATCCTTAAATATGTGCCCATTTTTTTGCTTAAAACGGGCTGCAAAGATAGAAAGTCTTTTTATTTTATACAAATAAGTTGACGAAAATATTTTAAGCCTCGCCCGTACTGAAACCCAGCGGGGGCAAAGAGCCTGCCTGAGGATTTTTGATGGAGCCAAATTGGTTTTCGTATTTCACCACATTATCCTGCAAAGCCATCAACAGACGTTTGGCGTGTTCAGGTGTAAGAATGATGCGTGATTTTACTTTAGCTTTGGGCACTCCGGGCATCATACGGATAAAATCCAGAATGAACTCGGCGCTGGAGTGTGATATAATAGCCAGGTTGGAATAGGTGCCCTGGGCTACTTCTTCGGGCAATTCAATGTTGAGCTGATTTTCTTTTTTTTCCATGAGGAGATAGATTTAACAGGGTATATAAATTATTTCTGACGGATGAAGACCTGTACGGGAGTGCCGGTAAAATTCCAGCGAGAACGGAGTTTGTTCTCGAGAAAACGTTTGTAGGGCTCTTTGATGTATTGGGGCAAATTGGCAAAAAACACAAAACTGGGAGTGTAAGGCCCCTGTATTTGAGTCACATATTTAATTTTTATGTATTTACCCTTATTAGCCGGCGGGGGATAGTTCTCGATGAGGGGTAAGAAATATTCGTTGAGCTGACTGGTTGAAATATGTTGTTTTCGGGTATTATACACAGCAGAAGCTGTTTCGAGCACTTTAAAGATTCTTTGCCTGGTAGTTGCCGAAATAAACAATATGGGGAAATCCACGAAAGGAGCAAATCGTTCTTTTATCGCCGTTTCAAAGGTTTTGATGGCTTCGATACTTTTATTTTCGACCAGATCCCATTTATTGACGCAAACCACCAGGCCTTTCTTGTTTTTCTGAATTATAGAAAAGATATTCATATCCTGGCTTTCGATGCCTCTGGTGGCATCGATCATTAAGATACAGACATCGGCGCTTTCGATGGAACGTATGGAGCGCATCACCGAATAATATTCCAGGTCTTCGGTTACTTTACTTTTTTTGCGGATTCCGGCAGTATCAACCAGATAAAAATCAAATCCGAATTTAGTAAAACGTGTATACACCGAATCGCGGGTGGTTCCCGCAATATCGGTCACTATATGTCTTTCTTCTCCTATAAAGGAATTGATCAGGGAAGATTTTCCCGCATTGGGGCGTCCCACTACGGCAAAACGGGGTAAATCCTCCAACTCTTTATCGACAGAGGCCGTTTTGTCAAATTTTGCAACAAGCAGATCCAGCAGGTCACCGGTTCCTGAACCGTTGATGGCCGACACTACAATTGGATCACCCAAGCCTAGTTTATAAAACTCGCCGGCGTTCATACCAATCTCGTAATTATCGGCTTTGTTGGCAACCAACAGAACAGGACGATTTTTGTTTAAGCGGCGCAAACGGGAAGCCAATGTCTCGTCCAGGTCTGTGATGCCGTGCACCACATCAACCATAAACAAGATAACATCAGCTTCGTCTATGGCCAGCTGTACTTGCTTGTTAATTGCCTCCTCAAACACATCATCCGAGCCTTCCACCCAGCCTCCGGTATCAATCACCGAAAATTCGCAGGCATTCCACTGGGCAAAACCGTAATGACGATCACGGGTGGTGCCGGCTTCTTCGTCGACTATGGCCTGGCGGCTTTCTACCAAACGGTTGAACAAAGTTGATTTTCCCACGTTGGGACGGCCTACTATGGCCACCATATTTCCCATATTGCTGTCGTTAATCCTGAATGTATCCGAAGTTTTTCAAACTTATCTCGTTTGTTCGCCAGTCTTTTTCAACCTTAACGAACAATTCGAGGAATACGTTTTTTCCTGTAAAACTTTCAATTTCCTGGCGAGCCACAGTCCCCAGTTTTTTAAGAGCTT
Source organism: uncultured Bacteroidales bacterium (assembly GCA_964488495.1). GTDB lineage: Bacteria > Bacteroidota > Bacteroidia > Bacteroidales > UBA1402 > UBA1402. Next base: position 31,178 of record CAZAUQ010000011.1, on the reverse strand, counting down.
TGCCCTGATGTCCGATTATAATCCCTTTTTGTGATTCCCGCTCCACGAGGATAAGGGCTGTCAGATATATTTTTTCTTTCTCTTCCTTATAGGTTTCCACCACTACCTCTACGGCATAGGGTATTTCCTGTTGATAATAGAGCAGAATTTTTTCACGTATGATTTCTGACACAAAAAAACGCGCAGGACGGTCTGTCAGAGCATCTTTGCCAAAATAAGGCGGCGATTCGGGCAACAAATCCAGTATACGTTTCATTAAATAATCCAGGCCAAATTTATGCAAAGCCGACAAGGGAATTATTTCGGCCCGGGGTAAAAGTGTTTGCAAAGCCTGAACTTGTTTTTGTAAAGCTTCTTCGCTGCTCAGATCAATTTTATTAATGATGACCAGCACTGGCACGGTCGCCTGTTTTACCTTTTCGAGAAAGCTTTCGTTTTTTTCAATCTTCTCAACGGTATCGGTCATATACAATAGTATATCCGCATCTACCAAAGCCGAAGAAGAAAAGTTCAGCATACTTTCCTGTAACTTGTATTTGGGCTTTAACACACCGGGGGTGTCCGAAAAAACAATCTGATAATCAGGCCCGTTAACGATGCCTATTATCCTGTGTCGGGTGGTTTGAGCTTTGGATGTAATTATAGACATCTTCTCTCCTACCAGGATATTCATCAGGCTTGATTTTCCGACATTCGGATTCCCGACGATATTTACAAAACCGGATTTATGCATAATCAGTATGAATAAAAAAAACGGATATTCACGTTATATACGTAACACCATATATATTGTGACATCCGTTATACCACGTCTCCAGCCACCGTATCTCTACTGTGGAAGAAGCAATTCCCGTAAAAAGGCCCTTCAATCAGGACTCTTTTTGTTCAATAGCCAGTTTTCCGCGATAGTATCCGCATTCTCCACAAACAGTATGGAAAATATACTGGGCGCCACAATTGGGACAAACGGCCAATGTGGGAAGTTCTGCTTTGTAATGCGTTCTCCTTTTGGCTGTTCTGGTATTCGAATGTTTGTGCTTAGGGTGTGCCATTTGAGTATATATTATATATTATAAATTAGTATTATCAGTAATCTTTTCTAGTCTTCCCAGACAGTTCCCGAAGACTGGTCATTGTCATCCAGGAGCTCCAAGTCTTCCTCGTCCAGCAAATCCACCTCGGTTTCTTCTTCGTCTTTGGGCCCGGCCATGTGCTTTTTAAGTTTAGACATCATTGCCTTATTGCATTTACCCGGAGCGTGAACATGTTTTAATGGAATACTGAAAACAATCAGCTCGTACAAAAACCAGGCAACATTGAGTTCTCCTTCTCTTTCGGGAACCACGATCATATCTTCGCTTTCTTCGTAAAATTCAGGTCCGAATTTAACAAAAAGCTGGCTTTTTTGATCCACTTCTATGGTCATATCGTCCAGACACCTGTCGCAGGGAACTTCGACCCCGCCCGTCAGCTCAAAACGAAGATCATACAAATGGCCGGTGTTGATAACCTGCACTATGGCCTTTACTTTGCCTTTTTGCACATCCGGTCCGTCCATTAATTCGAACCAGTGAGTATCGAGTTGAAATTCATAAACATGAGTTCCAATACCCAGGCTTTTCAGCGGAAGCTTATATATATCGAGTTTACCCACCTGTCGTACTTACTAAAAAACCGCGCAAAGGTAGAAAAAAATATTCAGACAAATCAATCTTTCTGTGAATTTTTATTCCTTTTCGGTCTAACTTAAAATGAAAGTGACAAATAAACGCCACCACCACCTTCGATCAGATAAGGATAGAAGGTCATATTGTTTTTGGTAAAAAGATCCGAAAGAAAATCATAGCTCAGATAGACTAAATGGGTACTGAGGGTTCCGATGGCAGCTCCAACCAAGACATCACTCGTCCAGTGATAATTTTTAGCCACTCTGGAATACGCCACCCAGGCGGCCAGGGTATATCCGCTTACGGAAATCCAGGGGCTATAATCCCCAAATTCATGATGAATAATAGTTGCGGCCACAAAGGCCATTGCAGTATGTTGGGAAGGAAAAGCATCGTGTTCCAGTAGCGGATTTGGTCTGGCCATGGCTGTATGTTCTTTCAATTGATGTACTACTCCGTCGGACAACAAATAAGAGCCTGTAACCAGGGGAAGTAAATGCAGGAGTTTATGTTTGGGGTATTTCCCAAAAAGAGGAAGTATCAGACCTAGGGCATAGGGAGCATGCCTTATTTGATCTTCGAACATGGGCACTTGCAAGTCTTTGTTCCAGTTTAGACTTTCCTGTAGTTGTACCTTGAAATCGCTCATTCCAAGTATTCCCAAGCCAAGCACAGCCGCTGCAAGAGGAGCAATACTTTGACGCAAATATTTTTTGGCATACAAAGCATCCGGCCTTTCAAAAGAATACCAATTGCTGTATTGTCGCACAGTTGCATTATAATCTACACTCATTTTAGAATTTCCGGACACCGCCAGATTATCTGTAGAATCTGTCGACACATCCGGATATAATTTTTCCGGCAACAAGCTGTCAATCTCTTCAACGACAGTTTGCGCAAAGCCTGAATGCAAAAAGCAAAACAGGAAAAGCATCGGGAAAATTACTTTAGCTTTCATGCAGATTCCCTGAATAAACACTGGGGCTGAGACCGTAGTGTTTGGTAAAACAGCGGGTGAAATACTTTGGATCGTTGAATCCCACGGAATACGCCACTTCCGATATATTCATGGCAGGATTATTGTTTATAATATCTTTGGCCTTGTTCAGTCGATAATTCCGTATGAAACGGCCGGCTGATTGTCCAACCAAAGATTGTAATTTTTTGTGAAGCAAACTGCGGGAAATACCCAATTCCTCTATAAAAACACTTACATTAAATAAAGGATCAGCATAGCGCAACTGAACAATTTTCATCATTTTCTCCAGAAAATTTTTATCGGGAGAATTTTCGGCAATGTCAAGCTGACTAGTACTCATGTTCTCAGCAAAATTTTGATGAATACGTTCGCGAAGTTGCAGGATATTCTTGATTTTAGCCTTGAGCAGGCGCTCATCAAATGGCTTGGGCAAATAATCGTTTGCTCCTGACTCCAATCCTTCTATCTCATTGTTCAGAGAGCTGAAAGCCGTCAATAATACTACAGGTATATGCGATGTTTTGAACTCTGTTTTGATTTTGCGACACAATTGTATACCGTCCATGCGAGGCATCATAACATCACTTATAACAATATCGGGCAGATTACGCTGTACCATCATCCAGCCTTCCTCACCATCTACAGCTTCCAACAGATTATAATGATCGTGCAAAAAAGAAGCCAGATACTGACGCATATCTTTATTATCTTCCACCACCAACAGCAGCGGCTTCAACCTGTTCATGGTTTCGGCGGATGAAACAGTTGATTCTAGGAGCTCTTCCTGAGCCTCTTCTTCGTTGTGCACAATCACACAGACTCCGCTATCTGCGTTTTCTACAGGGCCGGAGGGAAATTCCGCAGGTATTTCCAACACAATACGAGCCCCTCCCAGGCGATTGTTGCCTGCGTAAATGGCACCTCCGTGTATCTGAGCCAGTTCTCTGCACAGGAACAAACCCACCCCTGTTCCGGATTGTCCGTTGACTTGATAAGTTTGTTGCTCTTTGATCTGATAAAAACGTTCAAATATTTTCTCCAGTTCTTCTTCGGGAATACCTTTGCCACTATCGCTGACCGTGATTCTTATCCAGTCGGCATCGTTTTTTTGTATATCAAAAAGCTTGATTTTTATACTGCCGTAGTCGGGAGTATATTTCACCGCGTTCGATAACAAATTACTTAGTATTTTACGCAGAATCTCGGCATCATAAATAAGCTCCGACTTTTTCAGACTGGATATCAACGAACACTGAATAAAACGTTTTTCTACAGCATCGGCAAAAGGAAATAAGACCTCGCGGACCAACTCTAGTAAATTTCCCCTGGTTTTGTGCAACCTACAGGCTTTTTCTTCTACTTTTCTAAAATCCATCAGTTGATTGACCAGTATCAGCAAGCGTTCAGCATTGCGTTCAGCCAGCTTTAACTGATCCAGCACCAGAGGATCCTTACTCAGGCTGAGCATTCTTTTAATAGGCCCCATTATCAGACTTAAGGGCGTTTTAAATTCGTGTGTTATGTTGGTAAACACCGACAATTTCTCCTGGTTCAGGGCTTCCACCTGTCGGTAAGCTTCTTGAAGTTCAATGGTTCTGGCTTCAACTTTTGCCTCCAGTTCCGCCCGATTGCGTTTGATTCTTTTTTCCCTGCTCATAAAAAAAGACAGTGCCAATCCCAGTAACACCAAGAACAGCACTATGCGGAACATCAGACTCTGATAAAAGGGAGGACGTATTACAATAGGCAGGCTGGTGATTTTATCCGACCATACTCCGTCGCTGTTGGAACATCTCAGCATAAAAACATACCTGCCTTGTTTAAGGTTGGTATAGTATACATAACGACGTTCCGGCCCCACACTGGTCCATTGTTCGTCAAAACCTTGCAGATAATAGGCATAACGGATACGTTCAGGAAACTCGTAATCCAGGGCACTGAATTCCAGCGAAAAAGATTTATCTTTTTTGGGTATAACCAATTCAGAGCTTGCGAATAGGTGCTTTTCCAGATACGTTTTGTTATGGACAGCCACACCAGGCTCAATTTTATTGTTGAGAATATGCAAAGTGATCAAATCAGGTCGGGGCATGTAGTCGTTGTTTTTGAAGCGCCCGGGTTCTATATAATTCAAGCCCTTTAAATTACCAAAATAAAGTATCCCATCGCTGCCTTTACAGCCGGCCATCCAATAAAATTGATTGCTGAGTAAGCCGTCTTCTTTGGAATAATTGACAACCTCAAGAGATTGAGGCTCAAAGCGAACTAAGCCATTATTGGTACTCATCCACAAACGATTGTCGTCATCTTCGAGTATGGTATAGATTACATTGTCGGCAAAACCCAGTCTTTTATCGTAATGAATAAAACGAAAATAAGATTCTGCAGCCTTATACACATGCGGACCTTTCCAGCCGGGTTTTTTCTTTAAATCCAGACTGTCTGCCGTACTCAATTCTTCCATTTTGTACAGACCTTCCCCATTACTGCCAAACCATAAAACATCTTCGTCCTCGTAAATACTGATTATTTTGGCCAGTTGTCCCGAAGTAGGATCGTGCAAACTATATCTGAAATAGTCATATTTGGCAGGCACTCCGGGTATATCGAAAGAGTTGAGGTAAAAACAATACAAGCCGATGTTGGTGGCCACCCACAGGCGCTGTTTACAATCAATCTTTAAAAAATTCACCTCTTTTGGCGGATAGGATATATCTGAACCGACGAATACATTCAGGAATTGCCCGCTCTGTTTGTCGAAAAATTGCAAACCGTTGTTCATACCCACCCATAAACCATTGTGCAGGCTGTCTTCGACCAGGTCAGAAACAAAGAGGCTGGCAATACTGCCTTTTTCATCTCCCGGCACATATGATTCGAAACCGGAACCATCTTTAAGCAGGCGATTCAGTCCCCCTCCCCAGGTGCCCAGCCATATATGAGCATCGGAATCCTCATAAATTTTGGATACAGTATTTTGCGTAAGGCTGCCCGGCCGGCTGGTATGGAGGTAATGCTTAAAAGACTCCTGCCCTTTGGCTCTGAAATGCAGCCCTCCTTCGACTAAGCCCACCCAGAGATTACCCTGGCTGTCTTCGAGTATGGAATTGACAGGCCCGGTATAGATACTTCCGGGATCGGCAGGATGGTGACGGATGGCATGAATCATTTTTCGTTTCTCAAACATCCAGTTGACACCGCCCTTTTCGGTTCCTATCCACAAAATGTTGCGATCGTCTGCAAAAAGAGAGTTTAAGAAATTGTTGTTTATACTTTCGTCCGAGTCGTCCGACTGAAAGCGTGTAAAATTATCGGTTGACTGATTCCACATAGCCAGACCACCCAGGGTTGCCACCCAGATTTTGCCTGTATTGTCTTGCACAATATCGTTAACGAAACTGTGAGGTAAAGAGCCGGGCACAGTTTCTGAATAGGTGTATTCTTGCAAGACACTGGTATGAGGATTGTAACAAAACAAGCCCTGGGAGCTGCCAATCCAAAGAGTGCCCATTCTGTCGGCATAAATACAGCGTATAAAATTAAACGTCTCGCGCTGTAACAATTCCGGTATATTTTCAAAATCAAATTGGCCGGGATTTTTATTGGATAAACATTGCAACTTCCCCGAAGAAGTGGCCAGCCAGATACGGCCATAATAATCTTCGCACAAAGCAAGGACTGTCAACATGTTTAAGCTGTAGAAATTCACGATGTTGCCCTGTGCATCAAACACCAGGCAGGCCAGGCCGTGATCACCGGCCACCCAGAGCTTGGATTGTGAGTCGCAATGCAGTGCGTAAACCGATTGAGAAAGGACTTCACTGTATTGCGAATTCTCTTCAATCAAGTTAAGTGATTGGCCTGTATTCAGATCAATACAGGATAATCCCAGATCCGATCCTACCCAGAGACGCTCAAAGCTGTCTTCGGCCAAACAGAAACAAAAATTGCTTTTTAGTTTTGTGTTTTCGGTATTGTAGCTTGTAACTGAGTAACCGTCGTAGCGATCCAGGCCTCCCCAGGTGGCGAACCACATAAAGCCCTTGCTGTCTTTATAAATATCATCCACGAAGTTTTGGGATAACTGTTCGTCGGAAGTTAATCTTTTAAAATGATAATCGGTCGCCTGCAAGCATACAGAGCTTATGCAAAATACAACCAACAGACTCAGGCCTGACAAGCATTTCTTCTTTTCTTTCATTCAAAACGCCCTTCAAAAAATGAAAATCGAAACAATGATACAAAAAAGAAGGGAAATAGCCTAAGTAAGGCTCAAGAGATTTTTTTCCCCCAGATGCTATACCCATTACGGTCTAACCCAGTAAACAACAACGTTTCAAACCCGTTTTCCCAATCCAGTCCCCTGTGCACAATTAATTCCGGGGAACTTATATCTCCAAGATCAAGCTTAAGACAATTGTTTTGATACGACCATCTGCCATCAAGAAAACCATTTATGCGACCGTCTTCCTCAAAAACATAGGTTTTGGAAACACACACTTCTTCTTCGGCCAGCCTGTTTTCGCCCCAAAGGATTTGGCCGGCATAGGTCCCTCTTTTGCAGGTACTTTCTTTAAGCTGAATAATCTCCCACTTTCCTGTCAGTTGTTTTTTGGAGATTCTACGGGCTTTGATACAAGCCGGGTCGTGCACATTGTAAGCGCCCCATTCTTTGTAATGCATTAATGAAGCCAGGGCCTTGTAGTTATCTGTTGTCGTGCAATACAACTCCTTTGGGAGTTGTATTGCACGACAACAGCATAGATGCCAACAGGCAAACTAATACTGTGTTTTTTCCTCTATAAATGCAAACCGTCATTCCTGCGGTATAAACCAATTGTCCTGAAGCATCAGTTTATCATGTATGGCTGCTTGCTCCGAGGCTTCGTATTTGGCAGCCACACGGTCGGCCAGATAGGCATTATCGCCTCTTCTTATAGCAACGCGCATCAGGTCATGAAAACGATTGCCTTCGAAGGCCAGTTCCATAGCCATTTCTTCCAGTAGAATATCTTCTACATAATCAATGGTATCTTGTTTGACGGGTGCTGTTCCGTAATTGACATAGCCTTGCTGTACCAGGGTGATGGAATCGGGAATAATAAAATAAGTAAAGTCCTGGTCTACATTCTTACTTCCTCTCATGCGTGTCCCGGCGTTATTATCGAAAAAGGCATAAGAAAAGGAAAGAAAAGAAGGTATGACACTGTCTGTGCTTGCCATTTCGGCCACCAGATGAGGCAAGTTCATGGTTTCCAGTTTCATGCCGTTTTTCATAACGGCAAAGGCCAGTTGAGGATAGCCCAGGCGGTTGATGGCTTCAGCGTAACGCAAATACACATGAGAACTGCGATACAAGGGCAAATGCCTGGGGTCGTCTTCCGACTGGGATACATCCATCCTCGAAAATTTTCGTATGGTGGGCTTTATCAATTCCTGTATAGATTCATCCTCTTCATCAACAGTAATCATTCCCAATTTAACCAGGAGATAATTACCATTAACAACGTCGTATAAGCGCAAATCCCCCTTCTTTGTAGAAGAAGCGTTCAGGTAATACACCGCATTGAGCCATTTGTCAAGAGCTACCTGTGTAGGCATGATTTTTGCCTGTGTACTGAGGGAATCCAGGGAAAAGCTCTGTCCGTAATTGGGGTAAGCCCCCAAGGCTGAAACCACTTCCTGATTCTGCATCATAAGACAATTAAACCAAGCAGATGAAAGAGAATTCGTACTGATGGCGTTGTTTTCTTCTCCCCATTCAACGGTGTAACTGGAATTAACGACCAGATTCTCTTCAAAAATCAACTCATAATACATGGCCGCCGCCTGTGCATATTCTCCTTTCCATAGATAAAGGTCGCCCAGCAGCAAGGGGATGGGGAAAATAGAACGCGAGGCATTATAATTCCCGAAAACACCGGGATCCATCAGGCGAATGTCTTTGAGCGGCAGCAAATCCTCTATCAGATAACTGAAAAGAGCATCTATACCAATCAGAGGGAAATCTTGTTCAGCCTCTTTGACCGAAAGGATGGGCAGTTCACTAAAGCGCACATTGCAGTAGTTTAAAACCAGTTGCATATAGGTCCAGGCCCTTATGGACTTGGCGGAGGCATAAATACGCATCAGAGGTTTATCGCTTTTTTCGGTATAAGCAGTATCGGCATAGTGAATGATGTAGTTACACTGATTGATGATGGAATAATAGGTTTTCATTTCCGCATAGGCATTATCGGGTGACATGTTGAAATAATAGATTTCTTTCATGTCGATCGAAGCCTCGTCCGTCACTTTCATCAGGTCAGCACGCAATTCTCCGAGCAACACATAGCGATCGCCCAGTTTTTGCATTTCCGAGAAAATGCCGACTATATTATATAGTGTGTCGTGCAGTGATTGCAAACGGGCATCCTCTTCGAACGTGTATCTTTCGGAACCTGAATCCAACATGGCATCGCAACCGCCCAAAAAGGGCAAGATCAGCAACAACACACCCAGGCATAATTGTTTGAAAGCTTTCATTTGTCTTTTCATATTATATGAGTGATAGTAGTAATTAGAGATTTACCCTGACTCCCAAAAAGTAACTTTGAGTTTGAGGGATCAAGCCGTTATCTATGCCCTGGAACAGCACCTTATCGCTGACCGAACTTTCGGGATCAAGACCCAGGTAATTGGTGAACAAAAACAGGTTGTTGGCAGAGAGCGAGAATTCAAGGCCTTTGATAAACTCATTCTCAATGGGAATAGCATAAGCAAGCGAAACGGATTTGAGTCGTAAAAACGAACCGTCTTCTATCCAGCGATCCGAAAAACGAGCATTTCCCATAGGATCGCCGTATACGCTTCTTGGCTGGGTGGCACTCAGATCGTCGGCTTTCCAGCGCATCAACATGGCTTTGGTCTGGTTGCTGAAGTCCTTGCCCGATTCCAGCTGGCTTCTCAGGTAATTATAGACCTCGTTGCCGTAAGAATAGGTGAACAAGGCATTCAGGGTCCATTTCCTGTAACTGAGTTTAGTCGAAAAATTGCCGTAAAAATCGGGATTGGGATCTCCGATAATCTGTTTATCGTTTTCGTCTAATATGCCGTCCTGTTTTAAATCTTCAAAGATCACATCTCCGGCCTGGAAACTAGTCAGGGAACCGTTGTCGTTGACTATGGCCATGGGATTGGCCAGAGCGTCGGCTTCGGATGAATAAACGCCCTTGGTTTTATATCCCCAGAAAACACCGGCGGGCTGTCCAACCTCGGTTCTGATTTCACCACCATAGGCAGAGGTTGTATAGCTGTCTTCGGGTAACTCTTCAATTAAATTGCGATAATGGCCAATGCTGGCACCCAAGCTCCATTGGAAATTTTTGGAATTGACCAGTTTAACTTCTGCAGATACTTCGAAGCCCCTGTTCGAAAGTTTACCTTCGTTGCTCCAGTAATAATCGACACCTGCAATCTGATTCAGACCTCTGAGTGTTAATAAATTATCTGTACTGGAATCGAACACGCCCACATTCAGCAACAAGCGTTCGTTCAGCAAAGCCATATCCAATCCGGCATGCAGGCTTTGAGTCGTTTCCCACTGCAGTTTTTCGTTAGCCAGATTACTCAGAATTACGCCATTGGCCTGAGCTATATAGCGTCTGGTAACAAAATAAGCCTTGGTAGCGTAATCCTGTATGCCGTCGTTGCCGGTAACATCATAACCTGCACGCAATTTAAGATAATCGACAAAGCGGACATCCTTCATGAATGATTCGGACGAAATCAGCCAGGCCGCATTCAAAGCCGGGAAAAGAGCAAAGCTGTGCCCAAAAAGATGAATGCCTCCTTTGGTTTCCTTGCCAAAACGCGAAGAGCCGTCTACCGAAAGCACCGCATTGATAAAATACCTGTTCAGGTAGGTAAAATCAACATTGGCATAAGTCGAAACTGACTTTGTGCGATTATTCAGGCCGTGTGTCTGGAGGAAGTCGTAATTCCCCACCGTGGTGTTGTTGTCGGTACCTGAATTGTGAGCCTCTATGTAGTCAGCTTCGAGATAATTGGTCATATAACGCCAGCCCAGTAAGGCTTTGAGTTCAACATTCTTTTTGAGTAAACGGTAATTTAAGCGGGTATCGTCAAAAATACCGGTGTTGCGGATCAGCTGATTCTTAATGGTATTTTCGGACAAACCAAATCCTTCGAGCTCACGGGGATAAGAACCATGCATGGGGCTGAAGTAATCCTCAAGATATTTATTGAGGCTGTAATCAAAGAGTGTACTCAAAGACCAATGTTCATTGATGGTATATACCGGCATAAAACCGACATTAAAGCGATACTCCTTGTATTTGTTTTGAGAACCTTCTATAAATGAGGAGGGATTACCTATACCAAACAAATCTGCATCAGCATAATCCTTGGATTTGTAGCCCAGTGAAGTAAAAGAATAAGGACTTAAGAAAGGGGATTTGGCATAAGCCATATAAGTAGGCGAAGTATAGAAATTAACTCCATCATCCATCGATCCGCGCGTTAAATTGGAAAAACCAACGTTCATGCCAATGGTAAAATTGTCAAGCACGTTGATATCGGCATTGAACCTGGAACTTATTCTCTCCATGCTGGTCGTTTTAACAATACCTTTATTGCTGGTATAGCCCAGAGAAAAATGATAAAGAGCTCGTTGGTCACCACCGTTTACGCTGATGTTATAACCCTGTGTGATGCCTCTCTGATACACCTCATCCGACCAGTCTGTCTCATTGTGATAGGTGTTGTAAATGGGATTGGCAGGATCTTCGATCAGGAAGTCGAGAAATTTGGGACTTTGCAACACAGACTTATCGGCTGTTTGCAATAATTCACTGGCGTAGATCCGGTACTGGTCTGCATTCATCATAGGAAGCTTTCCGGGTTCGGCAACCATACCGGCCATGATGCGTAGGTCAATTTTGGTAACCGCGCTCTGGCCTCGTTTGGTCTTGATGTTGATAACTCCGTTGGCTGCCTTGCTTCCATAGAGAGCTGTACCGTCTTTTAATACGGTGACGCTCTGAATGTCGTTCACATCAATATTCATCAGAATATTGGACTGAAAGCCTTCAAATATGGATTGAACATCGGAAATATCGTTCCATATTACACCGTCCACAACCAACAAGGGATGAGCCTTGGCATTCAGTGAATTCAAACCGCGGATAAAGAGCAGGCTGCCTATGCCGGGTAAGCCGGAACGACTTATAGTACGTATGTCGCCTCCCAACGAAGAATGATAGAGTTCATCCACTGAAACCGCCTGGTTCAATCCTATATCAACGGTTCTGGCGGCAGAAATCATCTCCGAACTTTTTACTATTCCTCCCGGAAGCTCCACGGTTCTATAGTTTTCACCAAACACCCTGGGATAAAGCTCTATGACAACATCCTGCCTGCCTCTGAGAGGATATTCGCGAACAATAAAATTATCCTCGGAAACGACCAACACATCGTTGGTTGTTCGAATAATCAATTCAAAACGCCCTTCTTCATTGGTAAATACAGAGGACTTTCCGGCACTGACACTGGCACCGAAAACCGGACTGCCGGTAGCCTGACTAAGCACCTGACCTTTGACAAAAAGCTTGTTCTCTGTAGCATTATCTGCAGCTTTTACTGAACCTAAAGTTACTGTGACCCATAAAAGACCCAGTGATAATACGATCCGACTGATGTAGCTATTATTTCTTTTCATAATACATTCGTGCTTTTATAGGTTTAGTCTTCGACCGGTATAAAAATAATACAATCGATGCGCATCGTTCGTGTATATAAACGCGTCTGACTGGCAGTAACCGCATTCTCAATCCTGAGTTTGACAGTTAAGTCGCTTATATCACTTGTTTCGGAATTCTGATCCAGCACACTGCAATAGGGGAAATCCATTTGTGTCACATATACGAAGGTAGTATCACTGGCATCGATCGCTACATTTTTCCTGATCGAAACATTGTTTTTCAACTTTCCGTCCGGCCCAAGATAGGACATATATAGATTAACCACATTGGGTTTTGGATTGATGCGATTTACAACACTTTCGGGCACAAACAGGCAGTAAATATCGTATTTTGCCGACAAAACGTCCGGTATGGGAAAATCCACATACGTTTTTGACAAGATAGTTGTACCCGTAGCCTCCACTTCCAGATACCTGCCCATAGAAGTCAGTATCGAAGTACCTGCACTGGTTCGGTTATACAACTTGGCATTGAGAGAAGTTCTGCCGTAGGATTCGCTCTCTGCCTCAACCAGGAAAGGAATATGCCAGGAACTGGTGGCGGGAATTCTGAGCGAGTCTGTTACATAAATCACTCCGTTGCTGGCATCGTAGCTGGCAGCACCCTGGAATATATCTGCAGCGCTGCCCATTATATAGCCCGAAGAAGATATGAGAGTATCCGGAAAGCCCTCTTCTTTGAAATTCTCTAAGTAAACAAGGTCTTTGACCAAAGCTTTCCGGGCCAGTGATTCTTGTCTGGTCCAACCTCCATCTGCAGGAGTAGTCTTGTAATAATTTTTAATTACATTAAAAGACTTTTCCCAGGCTTCGTTGTTGGGAAAAAGTACCGTAAAAACAGCATCTTCGTTGTCCAGATTGGCCACTTCGGTCAAAAATCGGTTACTTTCGTAAAAAGAAGAATCGTATATAGGCTGATTATCTGCATTGACTCCTATTTGTTTACTTTCCAACAGATTAAACTCCCGTTGATTCTGGCTGACGAAATACGCTGACAGGGAGTCCAGGCCGGGTATGCGGCTTGAGTATTCCCATATATTCGGCACATAGGGAACGAAGCCGTCGATTATATGCAAGAGTCCATTGGTTACTTTGATATTTGCGTTGGTCAGATTTGTTAAACCGAAGTTGTTTCCTACAAAAGATACCAGTTTATTGCTAAACATGAACACCTTATCGCTCCTGGTGGAGGATGTGCCTATGGCGTAGCGGGCTATGTGGTTGCTGACTATTTCGGTAACGGTGGTTGTATCGTTTAAATCAACAGCCGAAAGAGCTTCATTTTTGGGAGCCCATACCGTATAAGTCTGCGAAACGGACAACACCGTATCGTAACCCGAAATCTCCAGCATTTGTAAAAACAGGTCCAGTTGTGGTTCCGATTCGATGTATTCCATCATCGTCTTTTCAGAGCCGGCCTTTCCCGAATCTTCAAAGTGCTCATACCAGGCTTGTTGTTGGCAAGATATGAGCGTCAGCAGGGATAACGCTATCAAGGGCCATAATTTCGAATGATTGGTCTTCATATATTTTATTTTTAATGTGTATCTTCTGTAAGTATCAATTCAGTAGGACAAAATTCCAGGTAATCCATCATAAACTGACTGTCGCCCGATTCCGTACCCAAAAACACAATGGTAATGTAATGCCTGGCCGGTTCCTTAAATTCATAGGTACCCAGGATATAGCGCAGGCTATAGGTACTGTATCGTGCATTGGCGGCACTATAATTGTAAATATTTACCGGACATTTATAGCTGTCGGGACCTTTCATGTAACCGCGGTTACGCATCATTTTGTCGTTTTCATAGCCATAAGGATCATCCGATTCACTGCCCGGTACTTTATGTCCAATATCAGGATTACTGGCTAATAAGGAAAAGTTAACCGGGATACCTGTTGGAATACTGTCCCAGTAAACCTGTGCTATTCCGCGATATGCCGTAGGCTGATAACCCATTCTCACCTCGTAAATTCCGGCGGGAATGGGTAAGGTTTCCATGGTGAAATTGTAGGAATCACGGGCATACATTTCATCCCCCTGGAAGTCTTCGTAAGCCGAACAAGCTCCAATGTATGTCATCTCAGTACTTTCTGTACAGGTATAGCCGGTCAGGTAGCCGAAAGGAATCTGATAAGCATGGGTTTTATCGGTTTCTCCGTTGTTGCTTCCATTTGGATTCCATTTGGCGTTTCCTCTCATATTGTTGGTGGCCAGTTCATCAAAGAAACAGGCAGCCTCGATACGGAGTCGTTTTGTCGAAAGAGCCGCTTCAAATTCTCTTGTATAGGCCAGAGGCTTGTCAATTTCGTGATAATAGCCGTTTATAGAACCTCCGTCGGGTTTGTCCTTGTAATCGGTCAACAAAATGCCGGTAGAGGCATCCTCTTTACCGTCGGGAGCCATTTTGCAGTTAAAAAAGCCAAACTCACTGTTGTGAGCACTATAATTGCGGTCAATCTTTACCTCCAGCAAACGATTTTCCAACATGGTTTCGATGTATTCCCACATATCGTAAATTTTAAAATGATGGGGCGTATCGTAATCTTTAATAAAACGGCTCGAAAGCAGAGTGCGTGTCATACAGTGGTAAGCGATATACCTGTTCAGGTAATTTCTTTTGTCGGTATAATCGTCTTTCACCTCGTCTCCGTCTGAAAATAATCCAATATTGC
This sequence comes from uncultured Bacteroidales bacterium, assembly GCA_964488495.1. Classification (GTDB taxonomy): domain Bacteria; phylum Bacteroidota; class Bacteroidia; order Bacteroidales; family UBA1402; genus UBA1402. The sequence goes on along the minus strand of CAZAUQ010000011.1, from coordinate 16,096 downwards.
CGGGTTTGGAGGAATAAAAATATTCTGCCAGGGTATATAAATCATCCAGGCTTTGTACTCCATTGGGGAGTTTTGGACAATCCGTATAATTAGCCAATGTGGAATCGCTTTCGGCTAAGATTGTGAAGCCGAATTTCCGGTATTGAGGTAATTCTTCCAGTACGGTGTGGCGGAAACCACTGGGCGTGTAATTTTCAGGATCGTAAGATAAATCTTCCACAGGAGCTTCATCCATAATAAACTTATAACCAGTCAATTCAAAAGCACTGGCAAAGAGAGAGAATTTCGGATCTTCCATCAGTTTGGAGGAAACCCGGTCTTCGGAAGGTTCCATGGCTTTACCCAATACATGTACTATCCCGTTGTGCAACAATACGTCCTTTTCAACGATAGGAGCAGTACCGTTCATAAAGATGGTAGCCGTTGTATCCGAAAAATCTACGCTGATAAAGCGGCCGCTCATGGACATAGTACTCAAAGCACCTTCGTTGAACTGCATAGTTGCCAGGGTATCTCCTTTAATTATATGGTTATAACAAATGGTCTTGAGTTCTGCCATAGTAAAGTCACTTGCACCGTCTCTTTCGTGATTTTGATAGTATTCTGCCATGGCTTCATTGGTAGGAAGAAAACAGGTGTACAAGCCATAGGCTTTTAATAATCCCATTACTCCTGTTGTATCGAGCAAGCGCTGAAACTCCGAAAAACGTTCAGGTCTGCTTTCTATATAGTCACCTATCAGTTCACCCGTAAAAGTGAAATAGTTATCTACTATATCTTCGGTATAACACGATTGAAACAAACCCGGAGATATAGAAAAAAGCAACAATAGATAGAGTATCTTCTTTTTTAAGGCATTGGTTGTTTTCATATACTGTCTGATTTATTGCAAAGTGGATGATGATGTTGTCGTTTCATAAAATTTATTTTGTACCAGAGCCGTATTAGCCTCAAGTTCTTTTTTGTTCACCGGCCAGTAGAGGGCATTCATCTGTGACATTTTACCCAGGGCTTCGGTGCTTTCGCCTTTGCGTGCAATGTACGAAACCAGGGGAGAAGGACTGCCTGCCCTGCGGGCCATACGCATCAGGTCAAACCAGCGTTTACCTTCGAACATCAATTCCCGCTGTCTTTCTCTTAATACCAGATCAACCAGTTTATCAAAAGAATTATCGTAATAATCAAGAGACAGGGTATCACCCGCATTGGAACGGGAATAAGTCATATTGACCAGAGACAGAGCTTCGGCCAGGCCCTCTTCCTGTTTTTCCTGCAAGACCGCTTCGGCTTTCATCAGAATAATGTCCGGCAGACGATATACAATCCAGTTCGAAGTGTTGTTGCGATAGGAGTAATAGCTTTTAGATCCGTCAAAATTCTCGGTACGTTGTATACCGGCATATTTGAAAATTTGATAAACACCTATGCCTGGGTCGTTCACGAAAAAGTCTTTACAGCGGATATCCACATCGTTTTTACTTTCTATGTAACTTCCGGCCGGGTAATCAAACGGACTGTATTGTCCGCTTACCAGGGTGGCAGGGAATGCCAGCTCTCCGTTAGGATTATTCTGGTAGCCGTATAAGGAACGAGTGGCCTCATTCACCTGAATATCGTTGTCGTAGCCGAATTCAAAAATGCTTTCAGTAGAAAATCCTCTGTAAAAAACACTGGTATAAAAATTTTCGGCCGATACCAACTTGAAATAGCTCTCCGACAAAATATAATCACACATCTGCGAACACTTGTCAAATTGATTATCCCACAAATAAATATCAGCCAACAAGGCATAGACTCCGTTTTTGGTAATGCGTCCCCTGGTTTCCTTTTCCGTTGAATACACCCTGGGAATGTAAGGGAGGGAATAAACTACAAGATCGCGAATAATGGAATCGAGCACCGCTCTTTCGGTGGACTGAGGCACTATGAAATCCTGAGTATCGTCCAGGCTGGGTTCACTGATCCAGGGAACATTCTCGAAAGCCCTCACCAGATAGAAATAGGCCAATGCTCTGACCGCGTATGCTTCGGCACTGAGTTCACGAAGTTTGTCCGGAGTAAAATTGTCGTCTTTATCAAGCACATCGGGAGCAAAACTTAAAAAAGTATTGCAATAATTTATAACTGAATAAAAGGAAGACCAGCTTGTATAAGGAGTAGATGGAGTGATTTCCTGTCGCAATACTTTATTAATTTCACTGCTGATACCGGAACCATTGCTAAAATTATCAGAACGCAACTCCCCCCAGACCAGCATCCGATAGGAACAATCAGAAGTAATGAATCCACGGTATGCCGCCATAAGCACAGCTTCTGCTTCGGATTCCGTAGTCCAGTATTCATCCAAAATCATTTCACTTTCCGGACGTGTATCCAGCCAATTGATACAGGCAGTTGTAGCGAAAAGGCCAAAGGCCAGCATCAGGACGATAAATAGTCTGTTTTTCATCTTTTTCATTTTTAAAAACCAATGGTTACACCTAAAGTAAAGTCTTTAGAACGCGGAGTCTGCGCATTATCCGTGCTGATGCCGAAATCACCGTAACCGATTTCAGGGTCCATACCGGAATACTTGGTAAACACGTACAAGTTGTTGAAAGTAAGATAGGTACTGACACGATCAATTCCTAAAGGTTTTAACCAGTTTGAAGGAAGCACATAATTAAATGTCAAATACTTAAACCGCAAGAACGAGGCATCTTCCACAAAGCGGTCGCTACCCAGCCAGTTGTAGCCATAATTATACAAAGCCCTGGGAATTTCGGTGATATCTCCGTCTTTACGCCAGCGCCAGTTAACGGCTATACTCTGGTTGTCGTTGTCGTACATATTTTCGGCATTCATCCGGGCGGCATTGACTACTTTGTTGCCGTAACGATAGTTGAAAAATGCTGTACAAGTCAAGGTTTTGTAACGCAGGGTAAATCCCATACCACCATTAAAAAGTGGATTACAATTGCCCAGATAAACAATATCGAGTTCGTCTATGCTGCCGTCGTGGTTTTGATCTTTGTATTTGGCATCTCCCCCTCTGAATTCGTATTCCACCGTTGTACCTGCGGCAAAAACCATCGGCAGGGCTTTGTTTCTTTCGTCCACTATCACCTTTCCATTGGCATCCTTGGCCACCGGTGCATCGAGATGCCCGTGTTCTTCGTCGTATTCGTCGTATTGATAAACACCTTCATACTCAAATCCGTAAATGGAACCGAAGGAGTGGCCTTCCTGCAAGCGAGTCATGTAGGTGCCATTCCGGTAATCGTAATCTTTATTATAGTTGGCCAGAATCCGATCGTCCAGATCAATGATGGTATTCACCTGATTGGAAATATTGAAATTGACATCTACACTGAAATCACCGCTTTTGTACAGACGATTGGTGTACACATTGAATTCCCAGCCGTCATTGTCCATGGTTCCTGCATTAGCATAGGAAATGCCGGAAAATCCCGATGTGGAAGGTAGAGAAATATTTGGGAACAACATATCTACGGTGCGTCTGTGGTAATAGTTCATGTCCATAACGATCTTATCGTTGAAGAGTCCTATATCAGCTCCCAGGTTCCATTCACTCAGGGTGGCCCATTTCAGGTCGGACAATCTCAGGCTGACCGGACGGGTTGCCTGATTACCCAGGTAACTGTCGTAGGCGGCATAGCGGCTGAAATGCAGATATTCAGCACCGGGTTCTTTACCGCTAAGCCCCCAGTTGGGACGAATGGCCAGCATACTTAGCCATGAGCGGGTATCGGCCATAAAGTCCTCATCCGAAACAATCCATTTGAGAGAGACACTGGGGAAGTTTCCGAATTTACGCTTATTTCCGAATTTTGTACTGCCATCCCGCCTGATAACACCCGATACGATGTATCTAGACTTGTAGGTATAATGCACACGCCCCACCAAACCCATTGAACGCCAGTTGGATCGTCCGGTTGAAACACCTTCCAGATAGGCTTCGTTGGAGGCATCCTTGGTTTTATCCGAAAACAGGCCATAGCTGCCAATGTATTGGTGGCCTGAATTTCCCGTCCTGGTCTGCAAAGCACCGTAAAGGGTCAGACTGTGATCTTCATTTCTGAGCCTGGGCTGCCAGTTGATCACGTTTTCGGTTTGTACCGAAAGCGATTCCGAATCGTTGCTCTCGGAGCGATTTACCTGGTCACTGTTCCAGATGTTGTTGGTAGCCTCCCAGGGTAAAAAGCCTGAGTTTTTGTTGTTATTTATGTCGAAGGAGACATACATCTGATACCTGAGCGAACGGGAATGTTCTCCGGTCAGGTTGTAATGTAACTGAAATGTGGGCACAATGCGATAGCTCTTCAAATTGTTTACTCCCAATTTGGCAATGGCTACCGGATTTATCATATCTCGTTGAGCCGGATTCAAACCCGAAGTACGCGAAATATTATAGAACATATCGGTATCGTTTCCATCTCTGTCTTGCTCATAAATACTCACATTGGGCATTTTTGCGTAAGCCGTACCCAGGAGGTTGGAATAATTTCGCTGGTTATCGACATGCGTAAAAGAAAAATCCGAAATAAACTTAAGGCGTTCCGATACGGCATAATCCAGATAGGCTTTGGAGCTAAAGCGATTGAGATGTTGTTCAATTATCGTCCCTGTCTGGTCATAAAAACCGCCCGAAATCCTGAACGTGGCTCGTTCTCCTCCACCCGACACATTCACATAATGGTCGTGAATATAGCCTGTCTGTGAAACTGCTTTGACCCAGTCGGTATTGTTGTTGAAGTTTTCGTATTCAACAAAAGTGTCGGAATACTTAAATTCATCGATGTCAGCGGCCGATTCATCCTGCCTGGGATTGAAATAAGCCTGTTTGATCATCATGGAATAATCATCTCCGTTAAGCATCTTTAAACCCTTAGGCTGAACAGCGCGGGTAAAGCGATAGGTATATTGTACCAGTGTAGGCCCTGCCTGTCCTTTTTTGGTCGTCACCATCAAAACACCATTAGCACCTTTGGCTCCCCAAATAGCCGTAGAGGCCGCATCCTTCAGTACAGTAATCTGTTCGATATCATCGGGATTTATACTCAGCAGCTCTGCATAGTCTTCTTCGTTGGAGGTGGCAAAGTCAAAATCCTGAATATTAACTTCGTAGGGTACACCATTCAACACAATCAGGGGTTCCTTGTTCCCGGTAATGGAAGAGGTTCCCCGGATACGCATCGAAGAGCCGCTGCCGGGATTGCCCGAACTGGATACTATATCCAGGCCGGCCACACGACCCTGCAAAGCTTCGTCCAGGGTGCCTACCTGCAAGCCCTCAAAATCTTTGGCGCTGATGGTTTGCATGGCAGTGGAAATCTCTCTTTCCGGAATCACAAATCCACTTCCGTCAGTGTGCATCCGCTGGCCGGTTACTGTGGCTTCGGCAAGTGCCAGGGCCTCTTCTTCCATCTGGACGTTAATCACTCTGCGGCTGCCAATTTCAAAAGTCAGTTTCTTGAAACCCAGGTAGGTGAATACCAATTTATTGTTGGCATTTTTCATCCTGATAACGTATTGACCGTTGTAGTCGGTAATAGACATACCTACCACACGACTGCTGACGTCAATCTCCTGGATATTGACGCCCATCAAGGTTTCCGAGCTGTTAGCCTTGTTGGTGACAGTTCCCTTGATTATGATATCTTCGGTCTGCGCCCTGAGTACGCCCGGAAAGCCTATTAGAAGCAAGGCGATCATTGTTTTAACAAATAGCTTCATATATATGGTTTGTTATTATTATTTGCTCAATTATTAAGTTGAATTCCTTACTTATATCTCAGAACTCTGTCGATGAGGTGGACTACGGCCGTTGAAGAAGTGGTGACTTCACTGCTGGTATAAGCTGAAGTGGTCAATCCCGTCAGGTTCTTGGGATTGGAATTGAACACATAGTCTCTGGTCATTATATTATAGTAGGATCTTCCGTCGGGTGTTCTGGCATTGACATCCACTTTGGCGGTATAGGGTATATTGTTCTCCTTGTCGATATATTCTGTAGTCAGAGTAATACCGGTACCGTCCCCTTCGGCCTGAACACGATAAAATTTATTTTTGTAGGTATTAAAATACGATTCACTGTCGTCATTTTTGATCGTTGCCGTATAATACTTTGCCGGTTCAATTACCTGATTGGGATGAATAAACAGAGAATTATCCTGAAAATGATAGCGGATAAAACGCTCCATGGAATCCACAACAGCATTGTATTCGGCAGTACTCCCTATTTTGGCAATAGAATCCCACGGAATAATCAGTCCGGAATTGAATGCTTCTTCCATGGCAGCGTTGCTCGGGACATATACCGTATAGCGGTAAGTGTTGAAGAAAATCACATTTAAGTCCATAAAATGCCGGCTGCCTCTGCCCGCTTCAAAAATTCCGGGGAAATTTTCACAATAAGAGAAGAAGGCATCGAACTCAGGGTATTTGACCGAATCGCTCAATACAGAATAAAACGATTGTAATGGGGTTTGAGGCAATTGATCTATCATAAAGGAAGTACCGTTTTTTTGGTAAAAAATACCTGAATCCAGCAAATGCATTTGTCTTCTGTTTTCGATATCGTCCCCGGCGCTGAAATTAACCAAATTCGAACTCAGCTTGCTGCCATCGATATCAGCTGTTCCGTCGGCATAAAGGATATTGCCGTCCTTGGTCACATAATAACCGTCACGGTAAACAGCGGCATCGGGATCTTCTTTGAAATCTCCTACTACAATACTTTGATCCAGTATTTTTGTTAAGCGGTTACGGATAAAATTGGCATTGTTGATGGTAGTAACCGAATCCAGGACCAGATCGTTCACTTTGTCGTAATTAAACACAGATACATTGACGGAAGAAGTCGATTTATTAAACCAGAATTTAAGGACCGTAGGATAATTGGAACTGTAGGTATAAGGATCGATGTAACGTTCGAGTGCTTTATCGGTAGGAATGACAAAAGCATATTTACTTACCATCGAATTCAGGTACAGACGGTATAAATATCTTCTGATGCCCCAGTCAAGCACCAAAGTCTTATCGCTGAATAACACGGGACTGTACACCGACACATAATCATCGGGAGGATAAATATTGTTGGTTACATAAACCAGGCCATTTACTCCCACATAATTTAAAGAATCAACAATGTCCGAATTTGACACATTCAGAGGAGAACTGGCTTCGTCAACCATTTTATAAAATAAGCCGGGAAAGGAATTCACCAGAGACCTGCGCATATGCCTGGTAATGAGCAATACTAATATGTCATTCGGAACACCGTCCCAACTACCGTACCGTTTTTTTAGTTCCCTTCCGCTGCCTTCGTTAAAATAATAATCCAACGCTTCGTTGGTGGGTGCAAAAATTACTCCCATATCCGATTGTAGGGCACTTCCGAATGCCGCATAAGAATTCCAGCCCGGATCGTAAGGCAATAACAGGTCATCGGGAATTCTGGAACCATTGGGATAACTGGTTACCCCACCCTGAGCAATAGGTGCAAAATACCTGAGATAAAAGATGGAATCTATGGTTGCTTCGGGATGCAGATTATTGTAAGTGGTTGTCAGCGAAGGTGTATGGAAAGGGGCACAAAAACGATCCATCAGCTCCGAAAACTGAGTAGTGTTTTCGTTAGTCCGGATGTATTCCGCCATATTTTCGCGGGGAGTCATTACTCCATCGAGCACATTCACATAACCGTTTTTACATACAATATCTCTTTTAATGACTTTATGTTGAAAGACAAAGGCATCGTTGTAACTGCGGTCGGCACCGGTCATAACTTTGAAATCCTGATCACTGATGCCCACATTATCCAGGTATTTTTGCAAAAAGTGAACCATCGGTTTGGTAGAATTATCTTTTAACAAATACATTCCATTTGATTTCCAGGGATTCCATATTTCAGCTTTCGGCAATTTGTTGCCTTCAATAAAAGGCACACTGTCCAACACAGACAATCCCGTCAAACGACGCATTGCCTGGCCTTCGTTAAGCACTCCGTTACTGTAATAATTCGAAAGAGTTTCAATCAAATACGCGTTATCGATCATCGAGAAAAACAACAGTTGGCGTTTCTGGGACAAATTCATTTCCTCGAAATTTCGCAATCCCCATTCATTGTTCTGAAAAAAGCGGTCAAAAATGCTGTCGGGCGTTACAAACAGGGTTTTGCTGCCGGTTTTGGCTAATACTTCTTTCTGGTTGACGTCTTCGATTATTCTGACATAATAATCAAAATTACCGTCCTGTTTCAGGTAATCATAGATGCTTTCGCCCAGCCAGTCGGGACTTTTATCATCGTAAATATAATCGTCCTTGCAGGATACAAGAAACACTAATCCGAATACGACACTCATGCGCATCAATAATCGAAAAGGATTTTTGTTAAAAAATTCTTTCATCAGATTCATATGGATTTGGATTTATTGGAAAGACTGAAATGAATGATTTCATCGTTTTTCAAAAATTTAGTTACAAAACTAATCCTTATGATCTGCATCAAGGTGGATGATTCATTCAAATAAGTGGACAAGAAAATTAAATCAAGTTTTTTAACAGGCATTTTGTCCACCAATTATAGATATTTATCCACCATAAATCATCGTAATCCGTATAATTTTGCCATAAACATTTATAAAATCAGGTTTTGGAGATGGTTAAAACAAAAAATTAAAATAAATTCCTGTCCACTATAACTATTGTATCGTTCGAAACTCTTGTTTAAATTTTATATCATGTCTTAAATTTCCTTTTTTACCAAATTCTTTAAACCTTTCAACATCATTAACTTTAAACTTTATGAAAATGAAAAAAAACTACCTCAAATTTCTAACGGCAATCAAGGCCTGTCTGCTGGCGGTTGCCTTTCTGCTGACTGGTACAGCTTATGCCGACATCGTAAGCAACCTACATTTGCATTATACTTTTGACGGGCTGACTGCAGAAACATCCGTAGTGCCCGATGAATCAGGAAACAACAATGCAGGAACACGCATGGGTGGTGCTTATTTTGTCGAAGGTAAATTCGGCGATGCTCTTCACCTTGAAACCGTAAATGACTATGTATATATGCCCGACGGTTTTATGGTGGGTATGGAAGATATAACCATTGCCGGCTGGATTTACAAAGACGCTGCCAATGGTTGGGATCGACTGGTTGATTTTGCCACCAACACCGATACCAATATGTTCATCACTACCGCCGGACCCGGTTACGTGCGTTTTGCCATCAAAAATATTCAGGTTTATCCCGAAGGCGAACAAGTAATTAATGGCAAGGCTCTTACGTTCGGCCGCTGGAATCACATTGCAGTATCTATAAAATATACCAATAATATTGGTTTAGGTATTTTGTATGTAAACGGTATCGAAGTAGGTCGCAACGCCAATATTACACTTAAACCCAGCGATCTTGGTTTTACCACCAAAAATTACGTAGGAAAGTCCGTTTATACAGCTGACCCTTCAGTGGTAGGCCACATTGATGACCTGCGTATTTACAAACGCGCTCTTACAGCTGAAGACATCGCAGAATTACTTGGCGTACCCGAAGAAATTACAGATTGCTACGAAAATCTGGCATTGGATCTCCCTGAAGACTATGAATTTACCGGTTTGACTCAAGACCTTGTACTGCCAACCACCTGGGCAGACAGTGCTGTTATGATTACCTGGGAATCTTCAGATACTCTATTGATTACCGACGAAGGTAAAATTGTGGCTTTCCCCGAAAAATACCAGGATGCCTGCATACTGACTGCATCCTTAGTACAAATGAGAGGTGAAGAAGAATTCACCGCCGAGCGTACTTTTATCGTAAAAGTTTATCCTCAGGAAATAGAAGTCAATCCTATAGTTGCTGTTTGGGACTTTACAGCAGAAACCCTGGGTACCGATGATGACGGAAATGTAACTGTAACCGATAAGAGCGGCAACGATTTTGTAGGCACCTGTATGGACGGAGCCCGCATTGTTACCATGGGTGAAACCAGTCCCCAGAGTGCCATGTACATCGAAGAAGCCGGTGCTTACTTTGATATGGGCGACGAAATCGGCAAGGCTGTTGCAGGTTTAACCGACTATACTATAAGCGTATTCTATCGCAAGGACAGCGTAGGCGGAGTTACCTGGAGCAGCAGCAGCTACGGCCAATGGCTGTATTGTTTCGCAAACAGCAACGACCTGGCCAACGACGCTCAGGGTGGAATTTTCTACGAACCCTATCGCGGTTACCACGCAGTATTCACCACCAACTACGGTGACGAAACCGGTATACAGCTGGGACAAAGAAAAACACCTATCGGTACCTGGCATAATGTCACCTTTGTACAAAGCGGACAAACAGGCACTCTGTACTATGACGGAGAAGTTGCCGGAACCAGCGACAATGTATATATTCCTGCGTATGCGCTCAAGGCTCAGGGCCACAGAGGCACCATTCACAATTACATCGGCCTTCCCTGCTACTCAGGCGACCCCAAACTGTCCAAGACTCATATCGGAGGTCTGCAAATTTACGGTGTTGCCCTTTCAAAGGATGACCTGCAAAGCGAAGAACTGACCAATATCAATGCAAAAATTGCTGCTTTGAATACGGCCTATAACGAAAATCCCGAAGTAGTCGGACCTGAATTCCAGCAAGAATATGACGAACTGACTTTGCCCGATATCAGTGCATTGACAGAGGAAACAACCCTGACTCTTCCCACACAGGGAGTCATCGAACCCGCCATCAAAATCACCTGGACCTCCAGTCAACCGGAGTATGTTTCCAACACAGGTGTGGTTACACAACCCAAATACTTTGACAAAAAGATTGTGTTGACAGCCACTTTGAGCCAGGGTACCACCTTCAAGAGCAAATCATTCGAAGGTAAAGTTTTGGTAAAAGGCGGATTCACTTCCGATCTCGTAGCCAACTTTGACTTCTCCAAAGGCAGCGGTACTACCGTAGCCGATCAGGCTGAATACGCCTTTGAAGGAACTTTGCACGAAGAAGCATATATTGCTACCATAGGCGAAGGCGACAACGCTGTCAAGGTGCTTTATCTGGCTGACGGTGACGGTTACTTTGATATGGGCAAGGAAATCGGTAAAGCTGTTTCCGGCCTCACCGACTACACCATCAGTGTATTCTTCCGCAAAGACAACAACGAAGGAGAATTAACCCAATTTACAGGCTACGGACAATGGCTGTATGGATTCTCGAATACCAACAACCTGGGCGGCCAGGCTTACGGTGCCATGTATTACGAACCGCTGCGCGATCGCCACGTTTGTACTCCGGGCAACTACAACCAGGAACCGGATAATTTCGTTGGAGTTGGCGAAGGCAATACCTTAATAGGAAGCTGGCACAACATCACCTTTACACAAAACGGTGACAGTGGTGTGCTTTACAAAGACGGTTGGGCAGCTGCCACAGCCGGTATCAGCAATCCCGAAACAGCCTTGTGGAGAACCGGACTGAGCGGAACTATTCACAACTACATAGGTAAACCCAGCTACTCGGGCGACCCCTATCTGCAAAATACCATGATTGCCGCTTTGGTCATCTACAAAAAAGGCATGACCGAAGAAGAAGTCAATACCGTATTTGACATCGAAAATACCATCGTTAAACTGGATGCGGCTTATGCCCTGAACGACGGTTCTGCCAGCGTGCGCGCCATCGATCTGCAGAACCTGGTGGACGAAGCAAACGATTATGCTGCTTTGGCTTATCCCGGACTTGATGCCCTCAATACCGCCATTGCCGCTGCAGAAGCAGCCATCACAGGCAACAATGTCAGCGAAGAAGACATCGACGCCCTCAAAGCTGCCATCAGAGCCTATCGTTTCACTCAACCGGCTTCGGGTGCAGCACCTGCAGACTTCACTTTCGCTATCGAGAACCCGAGCTTCGAAGGTACCTTTGGCGGAGAGCTTGATCCCAACAGCATAGTCGAAGGCGATGGTAGTTACAAATATCCTACAGGCTGGACTCTTTATCTTGACAAGAGCGGCTGGTGCAATGCCGTTGACATTGCCGATGGTCCCTCCGACGGAACCAAGGCTTTCGAAACCTGGGCTGAAACCATACGGAAGTTCGATATTTATCAGAACATCTTCCTGCCTGCCGGCAACTACATTCTGTCTGCCGACGTAAGAACCAACGCTCCTGCTCCTTACACACAACATACCTATGTTGCCATCAAGGGTGATAAGACCTATTCTTCAGCCAGTCTGGATCCTGAAACACTGGTTACAGGCGGCGGATGGAACGCAGCTGCCAACTTCCAGACACTGAGTACGAGCTTTGTAGTAAATACAGACGATACTGTCCGCATCGGACTGGCTTCGGAAGGCTTTATGCAATTTGACAACTTCAGGCTTACCAGCTTCGGGGCAGACCAACCTGCTACATCTGATGCTCCTGCAGATTATACCTTTGCAATTGCCAATCCAAGCTTCGAAGAAGGTTTGGGAGGCACACTCGATTCAACCAGTGTTCTCGGCGACGGAGATCACAATGTTCCCCTGGATTGGAATCTGTATCTGAATCACTCCGGCTGGTGTAATGCCGTAAGCATTGATGCTGCTCCTTCCGATGGCGCCAGTGCTTTCGAAACCTGGGCTGAAACCATTGTCAAGTTTGACATTTATCAGGAAATCATCACCCCTGCAACAGGTGTTTACCGCCTCACGGCCGATGTCCGTACCAATGCTCCGGCACCTTACACCCAGCGGACCTACGCCCAAACCGTATTCGGAACCTCCGAATCCGAAACCCTGGATTCCGCCACTGTTATCACCGGTGACGGCTGGAACGGCATGGACAATTGGCAAACCCTGAGTGCTGAATTTGAAGCTCCTGTAGGCATGCCTGTTCGCATAGGACTTGCTTCTGCCGGATTTATGCAGTTCGACAACTTCAGACTAATGTATTTTGGCGCTAACGACACCACGGGTGTTGTGGGCCTGGGTGCCGTAAAGGCCCTGCCGACCCTGATGATCTATCCGAACCCCGCCAGCGATTACATCGTTGTCAACGGATTGGAAAACAACTCTATGGTTAAGGTATTCAATGTTACCGGCCAGCAACTCTTTGTTCGCAGAGCCAGCCAAAACCAAATGAGTATCGATCTGAGCGGACTCAATCAGGGATTGTATATCCTGCAGGTTGAATCTGAAGGACAAATTCTCAACAGCAAGTTTATCAAAAAGTAATTTTCATAGGCTTTTTTATCGGGGAGGCCGGGCAATTTGTCCGGCCTCCCTTTTTGTATTTATTTTGTTTCCCGACTTTGAATTTTCGTTCCTGGCATTTATGTCTTTTTTTTCTCACTTTTGGTATCTCTGTCTTATGCTGTCGCGAAACAGGACAAAATCGGACAATAGTTACAGCCTTCTGGATTTTACTGATATTTCTTTTTACTCGTAATGAGTTTCTTTGTGGGCTGCCTAAATTATAATGATGGAAGCTGGCATTATAATGAAAGAACCAAACACTGATCGTCTTTGTTCATTAATAACTATCTTTAGACTTTAATTTTATTCAATACACTATAAACGACAACTATGAAAAAACTGTTCATTCTTGCCCTTACGCTTTGCCTGACTACAGGCATACAAGCCAAAACACAAAACAGCCATCACGGTTATCCCATCGATCCCGTACCTTTTACATCTGTCAATGTTACGGATGTCTTCTGGGGACAAAGACTCAAAGCCAGCCGCGAAGTCACCATTCCTCTGGCATTCAGCAAATGTGAGGAAACCGGACGTTACGAGAATTTTGTACGGGCCGCCAATCCCAGTTCCGAATACAAAGTAGAAGGTTATTCCTTTGACGATACCGACGTGTACAAAACCATCGAAGGAGCCAGCTATTCCATGCAGATTTACCCTGACAAGGCCCTTGACAGGTACATTGACAGCGTTCTGGTTCTGGTAGCCGCTGCTCAGGAACCCGACGGCTATTTATTTACGGCCCGCACCCAGAATCCGGAACATCCTCACGAATGGGCCGGATCCAAACGCTGGGAGAAAGTGGAAGATCTCAGCCACGAATTTTACAACCTGGGACACATGATCGAAGGAGCCATTGCTCATTATCAGGCTACCGGCAAGCGTAACTTCCTGGATATTGCCATTAATTACGCCGACTGCGTTTGCAGAGAGATCGGCGAAGGCGAAGGTCAGATTGTAGCTGTTCCCGGCCATCAGATTGCCGAAATGGCTCTGGCCAAACTATATTTGATTACCGGCGAACAAAAATACCTCGATCAGGCCAAGTTCTTTTTGGACAAAAGGGGTTATACTTCCCGCCGAGATCAATACAGCCAGGCCCATCAACCGGTGGTTGAACAGGACGAAGCCGTGGGCCATGCCGTACGTGCGGCCTATATGTATTCAGGAATGGCCGATGTGGCTGCCCTGACAGGAGATTCCTCCTACATCAAAGCCATCGACCGTATCTGGAACAATATTGTAGGCAAAAAACTTTATCTCACCGGCGGAATCGGAGCGACCGGCAGCGGAGAAGCTTTTGGCAGAAATTATGAATTGCCCAATATGTCGGCTTATTGCGAAACCTGTGCGGCCATCGGAAATGTATACATGAACTACCGACTTTTCCTCTTGCACGGCCACTCAAAATATTACGATGTGTTGGAAAGGACCTTGTATAACGGCTTGATTTCGGGCGTTGCTTTAGACGGAGGAACTTTCTTCTATCCCAATCCACTGGAATCGATGGGACAACATCAACGTCAGGCATGGTTTGGCTGCGCCTGCTGCCCTTCCAATATCTGTCGTTTCATTCCTTCGGTGCCGGGTTATGTGTACGCTACCAAAGATCAGGCTATTTATGTCAATCTTTTTATGTCGAACAATACCGACCTTAAACTGAACAACAAAAAAATCAACCTGCAACAAAACACCAACTACCCCTGGGACGGTGACGTTAGCATAACAGTCAATCCTGCCGGAAGACAAGACTTTATCTTGAAAGTGCGTATACCCGGATGGGTGAGGAACCAGGTGGTTCCCAGTAATCTATACTCCTATAACGATGGCAAACGCCTGAATTACACCGTAAAGCTAAATGGTGAAGAATTGGCTGCTCAGGAACTGAATGACGGCTATTTCTGCATCGACAGGAAATGGAAAAAAGGCGACAAGATAGAAGTGCATTTCGATATGCAGCCCCGCACGGTAAAAGCTAATCCCAACGTGGAAGCCGACAAAGGTAAAATTGCCGTTGAACGAGGCCCCATCGTTTATTGCGCCGAATGGCCCGACAACGATTTCGATATCCTGAGTACTTTTATGAACCAGAAACCGGTCTTTGAATTGATTAAAAAACCCGAACTGCTCGAAGGCATAATTCAATTGACCACCGACGCTCAGGTGCTCCGTTACGACAACAAAGGCCGCCTCCAGACTCAGGATGTCAAACTTAACCTGATTCCCTATTATGCCTGGGCTCACCGCGGCAGCGGTAATATGGCCGTTTGGCTGGCTCAGGATTTGAGTGCTTCGCGCCCCACTATGCCCGCGACTTTGGCCTCTGAAAGTAAAATTTCGGTTTCACACAGAGCCGGCTCTATTTCATCCATCAACGACCGCCTGATGCCGAACAGCCCCGAAGACCGCTCCGTACCCTATTATCATTGGTGGCCCAAAGAAAATACGGTGGAATGGATCACTTACGACTTTAAAGAAAAAGCCGAAGTCTCTTCCACCACTGTCTTTTGGTTCGACGACGGCCCCTGGGGTGGTTGCCGGGTACCCAAAACCTGGAAATTGTATTACAAAGACGCCGAAGGCAATTGGGCTCCTGTAAAAAACCTCGATGAATACGGACGTGAAAAAGGGCTGCCAAATCAGGTGCGTTTTGAGCCCGTCAAAACCACAGCGGTTAAACTCGAAGTTGCCCTGCCCGAACGGCATGCTTCCGGCGTTTTTGAGTGGGAAATTAACTAAATCTTTTGGTCATGAAAACGAAAGGATGCATTACAGGACTTGTCGCTCTGTTCATATTAAGCCTCAGCTTGAACACCAGGGCTCAGAACCTTATTCCACCGGGCAAAAAGATCTATAT
>CAZAUQ010000010.1:0-54420 GCA_964488495.1 uncultured Bacteroidales bacterium | reverse complement strand
GACCCCCTGCTCCCAAAGCAGGTGCGCTAACCGGACTGCGCTACACCCCGAATGTTTCCGGCCACAAAGATAGTATTTTTTTATTTATTTCTGAGCTAACTTAATCAAAATAGCTGGAGCCGTCGAAGCAGTGAGTACACAAACTTTCTTTGGGCAAACCGATGGCTTTGACCATATTTTCGAGTGTGTTGAATTTTAGGGATGTAATATTGAACTGGGCACGGATATGTTCCACCAGTTGCAGATATTTGTCAGAATCGGTTTTGGCGTATTCGGGCAGATCTTTGTCGTGAGCTCCTTCGAGTTCTTGAATCACCCGTCTGGTAATAAGTTCCAGATCGGATTTGGTGGCGGCGAAACGCAAAAAAGGACAGGTGTAAATGAGCGGCGGACAACTGATACGTATATGTACTTCTTTGGCACCATACTTGTAAAGTTCAGACACATTGTCGGAGAGTTGTGTACCCCGTACTATGGAATCGTCGCAAAAGATAACCCTTTTGCCCGTGAGCAGACTACGGTTGGGAATCAGTTTCATTTTGGCCACGAGCTTACGGAGGCTCGGATCGCTGGGAGTGAAACTTCTGGGCCAGGTAGGAGTATACTTCACAATGGCGCGTCGATAGGGAACGCCTTTGCCTTCGGCATAACCAAGGCCTAAACCTACTCCTGAATCGGGAATACCGGAGATGAAGTCCACATTTGAGTCGTCGTTTTTACCCATCATCAAACCACATCTGTAACGCGCTGAATCCACGTTTACATTTTCATAGTCAGAAACAGGATATCCGAAATAAACCCATAAAAAGGAACAAACTTGTTTGCGTTTGTTGGGTTCACGCAATTGTTGCATATAATTGGACCGTAGCAGCACGATTTCACCCGCTCCCAGACAGTAGTCGGTTTCAAAATCAAGGTTGGGGAAAGCACAGGGCTCACTCGAAGCAGCATAGGCTCCGTCTTTTTTGCCTATGACTATGGGGGTGCGTCCGAATTTGTCCCGTGCAACAATGATTCCCTCCTCGGTAAGAATAAGCATGGAACAAGATCCTTTTACTTTTTGGAAAACCAATTCAATGCCTTCAACAAAAGTCTTGCCCTGGGTGATGATCAGGGCAATCAGTTCTGTCTGGTTGGTCTGCCCTGAACTAAGCTCGGCAAAATGCCTGCCGGAATCGAGTAATTCCTTTTCGAGTTCTTTGATGTTGTTGACACAGGCCACTGTTACTATAGCAAATTTTCCCAGATGGGAATTGATTACAATAGGTTGGGGGTCGGTATCGCTAATGACACCTATACCGGAGTTTCCATAAAAAGAAAGGAGCTCGGGCTCGAATTTTGAGCGAAAATAGGCATTTTCCAAATTGTGAATTGCTCTGTAAAACATGCCGTTTGACAAAGTCGCCATGCCTCCACGGCGGGTTCCCAAGTGAGAGTTGTAGTCTACGCCGTAATAAAGGTCTTTGACACAACTTGAGTTGGAGATGGTTCCAAAAAAGCCTCCCATATTATTGTTGTAGTAGGTATATTAAATGTATTCTTGCCAGCTTTTGATCTGGATATCTTTAATGTTTAATGAGCAGAAAGCCTCAATAAAAGCAGCTGCCAACCTGGCGTTGGTAATCAACGGTATATTGTGGTCTGTTGCAGCCCGACGAATTTTATAGCCGTTGGTCAACTCTCTTTTGGTCAGGTTTTTGGGTATATTAATAATAATGTCAAAAGCGCGGGCCGAGATCATGTTCAATATTTGCCTCTTGTCCTGGCTTTCATCTGGCCAGTGTACCAATTCGGCTTTAACACCGTGTTCTTTTAAAAATTGCTGGGTTCCTCCGGTAGCATAGATGGGATAGCCGTTTTCCTGTAACATAATGCAGGCATCCAGTAAATCAACTTTAGATTTGGTTCCTCCCGAAGATACCATTATGCCCTTTTTCTTATCCGGAATGTTAAAGCCTGTGGCTATCATGGCATTAAGCAAGGCTTCACTGAAATCGTCGCCCAGACAGCCAACTTCTCCTGTGGAAGACATGTCCACACCCAGCACCGGATCGGCTTTGTGCAAACGAGAGAAAGAAAATTGGGAAGCTTTTACGCCTATCCAGTCTATATCAAAGGCGTTTTTGTCGGCTTTGTCGTAGGGAGCGTCCAGCATGATGCGAGTAGCGGTATCAATAAAATTGCGCTTAAGTACTTTAGATACAAAGGGGAAGCTTCTCGAAGCCCTCAGGTTGCATTCAATCACCTTGACTTCGTTGTTTTTGGCTAGAAACTGAATATTAAAAGGGCCACTGATATTGAGCTCTTTAGCTATGCAGCGACTGATTTTTTTGATGCGTCTGGCGGTGGCAAAATAAATTTTTTGTGCCGGGAAAACCATTGTAGCATCGCCTGAGTGTACGCCTGCAAATTCCACATGTTCAGAGATGGCGTATTCAACCACGTTGCCATTGTGAGCGACAGCATCAAATTCTATTTCTTTGGTGTTTTGTAAAAACTGCGATACCACTACGGGAAATTCTTTTGATACTTTGGCTGCCATATTCAGGAAACTTTCCAGATCTTCTTCGTCGTAACAGACGTTCATGGCGGCTCCAGACAACACATAAGAAGGCCTCACCAATACAGGATAACCGACTTTTTCAATAAATTTTTTGATGTCCTCCAGGTTGGTGAGCTCTTTCCAGGCCGGTTGATCGATGCCTAACTGGTCGAGCATGCTCGAAAACTTATGCCTGTTTTCTGCCCGGTCGATGGAAACCGGAGAAGTGCCCAGAATAGGAACTTGTTGACGATGAAGCTTCATAGCCAGGTTATTGGGTATCTGGCCACCAACGGAAACGATCACTCCTTTGGGTTGCTCCAGGTCGATGACGTCCATCACTCGTTCAAAACTCAATTCATCGAAATACAGGCGATCGCACATGTCGTAATCGGTCGACACCGTTTCGGGATTGTAATTGATCATGATAGACTTGAAACCCAGGCTGTGGGCTGTCTGGATGGCGTTGACCGAACACCAGTCGAATTCCACGGAGCTGCCAATGCGGTAAGCTCCGGAGCCAAGCACTATAACTGATTTTTCGTTGGAGTAGTAAGGAATATCATGAGCTGCACCTTCGTATGTCAGATAGAGGTAATTGGTCAATTCGGGATGTTCCGAAGCGATGGTATTTATGCGTTTCACCTTGGGCAACACACCGAGCTGTTTGCGACGATTGCGTACGCGGATATTTTCTTTTTCCATGTTGCCTTTGGGATTTTCGACAAAGCGGGCAATCTGAAAGTCTGAAAAACCAAGGCGTTTAGCCTCGAGCAAAATATCCTCGGGCAATTCCTCAATGATGTTGTATTGTTTTAAGACCAGTGTGTAATCGTAGATGTTTTTGAGTTTATTGACAAACCAGGGATCAATTTTGGTCAACTCACAAATGCGCTCCACTGTATAGCCTTTTTTCAGAGCATCGGCAATGGCAAAAATACGTAAATCGGTAGGGCGGGAAAGCTCCTGGTCCAGATCATCAAATTCAGCGTTGTCGTTGCCCACAAAACCGTGCATACCCTGGCCAATCATTCGAAGGCCTTTTTGAATGATTTCTTCAAAGGATTTTCCAATGGACATGATTTCGCCGACAGATTTCATGGAAGAACCTATTTCGCGCGAAACGCCCGCGAACTTGGTCAAATCCCAGCGGGGTATTTTACAAATAATGTAATCGAGTTGAGGAGCCAGATAGGCCGAATTGCTGGTACCCATTGTCCCAATCTGGTCCAGGGTATAGCCCAAAGCCAGCTTGGCAGCTACAAAGGCCAGAGGATAACCGGTAGCTTTGGAAGCAAGTGCCGAAGAACGGCTCAAACGAGCGTTTACTTCGATGATGCGGTAATCGTCGGTTTCTGAATTGAAGGCATATTGTATATTACATTCGCCTACTATGCCCAAATGCCGGACGCATTTTTTGGAGATTTCTATAAGCATATTGAGCTCTGAATCGTCCAGCGAGCAAGTGGGAGCCACTACAATGGATTCTCCGGTATGGATACCCAGGGGATCCACGTTTTCCATATTGGCTACGGTAAAACAATGGTCATTTTTGTCGCGTATTACTTCGAATTCAATTTCTTTCCAACCCTTGAGTGATTCTTCAATTAAAATCTGTTTTGAAAAAGAGAAGGCATTTTGTGCCAAAGTAATAAACTCTTCCTGATTTGTGCATATGCCGCTGCCTTGACCTCCAAGGGCGTAAGCCGAACGAATCATAACCGGATAGCCGATTTTGTCGGCGGCCTTTATGGCAGCCTCCATATCTTCGACGGCCTGGCTTACCGGTGTTTTCAGCTCGATTTCGTTTAATTTTTTAACGAACAGATCGCGGTCTTCGGTATACATGATGGCTTCTACCGAAGTGCCCAGTACTTTGACCTTGTATTTTTTCAGTACACCCGAAAGGTAGAGTTCGGTACCGCAATTCAGGGCTGTTTGTCCTCCAAATGCCAGCAATATCCCGTCGGGGCGTTCTTTTTCAATAATCTTTTCAACAAAATATGGAGTAACAGGCAGAAAATAAACGGTATCAGCAATTCCTTCAGAGGTTTGTATGGTTGCAATATTGGGGTTTACCAGAACTGAATTAATGCCTTCTTCGCGCA
This sequence comes from uncultured Bacteroidales bacterium, assembly GCA_964488495.1. Classification (GTDB taxonomy): domain Bacteria; phylum Bacteroidota; class Bacteroidia; order Bacteroidales; family UBA1402; genus UBA1402. The sequence goes on along the minus strand of CAZAUQ010000010.1, from coordinate 49,770 downwards.
AAGCTTTAAGAGCTTGCGAGCCTGAGTAATCGAATTCGCCTGCCTGTCCGATTTTTAAAGCGCCTGATCCTAACACCAGCACTTTATTAATATCTTGATTCATAGGGTTTTTAAAAGATTTGAATAGTATGTTCTTTGTAAGTGCAAAGGAAACACAAATTTTGTACATCTCAAAAGGCTCAATAAGTTAAAGAATAAAATTTATAAGCAGTATATTCAAAATATCATTGGAAAATGTACCTTTGCAGTCTTAAACAAAGAAGTTTATGTTCAGAACACATACTTGCGGAGAACTCCGTATTCATGATGTAAACAAAAAGGTCTGTCTGGCCGGCTGGGTACAACGCATACGCAAAATGGGAGCCATGACTTTTGTGGACCTTCGTGATCGTTACGGCCTGACTCAATTGATAGTGGATCAGGAAACCATTGCGGCCTCAATAGAAATGGTAAACAAGATGGGCAGGGAATGGGTGATTCAGGTTCATGGCCTGGTCAGGGAACGTTCCGGTAAAAACCCCCAGATGGCTACCGGTGACATTGAAATTCAGGTCGAAGAAATCAAGGTATTAAACGCTGCCGCTACACCTCCCTTTACCATCGAAGAGCAATCCGACGGAGGAGATGAGCTCAGAATGACTTACCGCTACCTGGACCTAAGACGTCCGCCGCTAAGCAGAAATTTGCAGCTGAGACATAAAATGGCCATGGCCACCCGCAACTATCTGGATAAAAAAGGATTCCTCGAAATTGAAACCCCGGTACTGATTAATTCCACTCCCGAGGGAGCCCGGGATTTTGTGGTGCCTTCCAGAATGAATCCGGGCCAGTTTTACGCTTTGCCCCAATCACCTCAAATGTTTAAACAATTGTTGATGGTGTCGGGTTATGATCGCTATTTTCAACTGGTAAAATGTTTCAGGGACGAAGACCTGAGAGCTGACCGCCAGCCCGAGTTCACTCAGATCGATTGTGAAATGTCTTTTATTGAACAAGAAGACATACTGAACACCTTCGAAGGCCTGATCCGTTTTTTGTTCAAAGAAATCAAAGGCATAGAATTCAAAGAAGCTTTCAGGCGAATGAGTTGGGCCGATGCCATGCGTTATTACGGCAGCGATAAACCCGATCTGCGCTTTGGCATGCCTCTGGTTGAAATTAAACCTCTCACGGCAGGCCGTTCTTTTAATGTATTTGATCAAGCCGAATACGTCGGGGCGATCTGCGCTCCCGGTTCAGCCTCTTTTACACGCAAACAACTGGACGAACTGACAGAATACGTCAAACGACCGCAAATAGGAGCCAAAGGCATGGTCTATGTCCGTTGCGAAGCAGACGGCAGCTATAAATCATCGGTAGATAAGTTTTATACACAGGACGACCTGAAAACCTGGGCAGAAGCATGCAAAGCCAGTCCGGGAGATTTAATACTGATTTTGTCGGGAGCTGTACAGGCTACCCGAAAAGCTCTGAGCGAATTACGTCTGGAAATGGGCCGTCGCCTGGGATTTTGTGATAAAAATGTATATGCACCTTTGTGGGTGATTGATTTTCCCATGTTTGAATGGGATGAAGAGACAGCCCGCTATTACGCCATGCACCATCCTTTTACTTCTCCAAAACCCGAAGATATACCCCTGTTGGAAAAAGATCCCGCGCAGGTTAGGGCAAATGCCTATGATTTGGTAATTAACGGGGTAGAATTAGGAGGAGGTTCCATTCGTATACACGACAGCCAGTTGCAGGCCATGATATTTAAGGTTTTGGGCTTTACCGAAGAAAAAGCCGCTCAACGTTTTGGTTTCCTTATGAATGCCTTTAAATTCGGAGCACCTCCCCACGGCGGTATTGCTTTTGGCTTTGACCGTTGTGTGTCTATGTTTGCCGGTTTGGATTCCATCAGGGATTGCATTGCCTTCCCCAAAAACAATTCGGGCAGAGACGTAATGATAGATGCCCCTTCAACTATTGATCAGGATCAACTGGATGAATTGCAGCTCAAAATTCTTGCTCCAAAAAACAAAGAATGAAGATTCAGGACATATGTACTTTAATTGAAAATTTTGCTCCCCTCAAATTACAGGAGGAATACGACAATGCCGGTTTGATACTGGGCGACCCCGCTGCTGAGGTCAAAGCAGTCCTGGTTTGTCTGGACGTGTCTGAAGTGGTGCTGGACGAGGCTCTTGAAAAGGGATGTACTATGGTGGTTTCTCACCATCCCTTGATTTTTAAGGGAATTAAAAGTATAACGGGCAAAAATTCGCTTGAGCGTTCTTTAATTAAAGCCATACAAAATAAGATTGCCATATACGCCGGACACACCAACGTGGATGCCGTTATGGAGGGCGTGAACGGCAAGATTTGCGAAAAACTGAATCTGAGTTCTACCTCCATTTTAGTTCCCAGAGAAAACATAAGTAATGCCGGTGCCGGTATGACTGGATTTTTGGCTCAGGCGCTGGATGAAAAGGATTTTTTAAACAGAATCAAACAGATATTCGGTTGTAAAATGTTAAGACATTCAGCCCTCACAGGTCTGAAAGTCAAAAAGGTTGCTGTTTGCGGAGGTTCAGGCAGCGAATTTATTCCGGCGGCCATTGCCGCAGGAGCCGATGCGTTTATAACTGCCGACATCAAATACCATCAGTTTGCCGAAGTGGATGATAAATTATTACTTATAGACGCCGGACATTACGAAACGGAGCAATTTACAAAAGACATATTTGTAGAATTAATTTCAAAAAATATTGCTAACTTTGCCGTCCATTCATCCCAAAGGGAAACGAATCCGGTTTTATATACTTAAACAGCTAAATCATAAAATTTTATATAAATATGAGCGTCGATATTACAAAAGCTGAATCCAAAGAAATCTCTGTGGAAGAAAAGCTAAAAGCCTTGTACGAATTACAGGTTGTGGCTTCCGAAATTGATAAAATCAAAATACTGCGCGGTGAGCTTCCGCTCGAAGTGCAGGATTTGGAAGACATCATTGCCGGCCTCGAAACCCGCATCGATAATTTTAAGACAGAGATTAAAACCTGTGTCGACAGGATTATGGGCTGTAAGATGGATATTGAAAATTCGACAGCTCTGATCGCCAAATATAAAGCCCAGCAGGACAATGTCCGCAACAACCGGGAATATGATTTTCTCAGCAAGGAGATTGAATTTCAGGGTTTGGAAATCGAACACGCTGAGAAGAAAATCAGGGAAGCTCAATTCAGCGAAAAATCAAAAAACGAAGAATTGCTTCAGGCTCAGGAAGAATTGGACGAAAGACGCAAAGATCTGGAAGTGAAGAAATCCGAATTGGAAGAAATCATTTCTGAAACTCGCTCCGAAGAAGAAACGCTCAGGGAAAAAGCCAAAGACATCGAAAGCCGCATAGAACCCAGATTGTTGCAAGCCTTCAAACGCATACGCAAAAACGCAAGAAACGGTCTGGCAGTGGTATACGTACAGCGCGATGCCTGCGGTGGTTGCTACAATAAAATTCCGCCTCAAAGGCAAATGGACATCAGAATGCGTAAAAAGGTGATTGTTTGCGAATATTGCGGCCGCATTATGGTCGATCCGGAACTGGCCGGAGTGGAAACACCCGCTGAAACTACCGGCAAAAAATAATTTCCTTTTCTGTCTTCGCTGAAATCAGTCAACACAGTAAACGGGAAGATCTTCCAAAAATTCAACTTTTTTGTTTGGATAATCCATTCTGCAGCAGTAATGATTAATTCCATTACTGACTGTCAGGTATTTAGCCTGTAAAACCCAATTGTAGCGTACAATTTGGTTAAATACTTCCTGATTGAGTATTACATCGGGGGCTTTGTATTCGACCAGCATAAACACTTCCATTTGAGCATTGTAGACAATGGTGTCGCAACGTTTGGTCAAACCTTCCAGACGAATACTGCATTCGTTGGCAATGCGTCCGGCAGGATAGTTTTTGTGGGCAATCAAATAATGACAAAAATGTTGCCGCACCCATTCTTCGGGACTTAAGAAAACGTATTTGCGCCTGAGGGTGTCGAAGATGTAGTTCTTATCGTTTTTTTTACGCAATTTGTATTCGAAGCCGGGCAGGTTTAATGTAAACATTTCGTATTTTTGGAATCAATTTGTATTCAAAGATACGCCAATAGTTGTGAAATCAGGATTCTTATGGCCAAAAAAACAGAGAATGCCCAGGAAGTCATCCGGGAAATCGAAGCCGGGAAGCGACATCCAATCTATTTTTTGATGGGAGAGGAGCCCTATTATATAGATGAGATTAGCAATCACCTGCTGAAACTTGTTTTGACCGAAAGTCAGCAGGATTTCGACCAACGCATACTCTATGGTAAAGATCTGAGTGTTGCTCAGCTTATTAACGAAGCCCGCCGTTATCCCATGTTGGCTCCTTATCAGCTGATACTGGTACGTGAAGCCCAAATGATTCGCAATTTTGAAGAAGATTTTTTGCTTTATGTCCAACAGCCGACGCCTTCGACTATCTTGATTATTAATTATAAATACAAGAGCCTGGACAAACGAAGAAAACTCTATGCTGCCCTGGAGCAGACAGCACTTTTGTTTGAATCCAAAAAGATGTACGACAACCAGATACCCGCCTGGATTAGCCGCTATTTGTCGGAGCAGGAGATAGAGATCGAAGCCAAAGCAGCCCAAATGCTGGCCGATTTTTTGGGTACCGATTTGGGACGCATAGTGGGGGAATTGGATAAACTGAAATTAGTACTCAGAACCAAACCCAAAAAAATTACATCGGCCATGGTTGAGTTGAACATCGGTGTCAGCAAGGAATACAACAATTTTGAACTTATCGATGCCATCAGGCAAAAAGATAGTTTCAAAGCCCAGAAAATTGCACAATACTTTGCCCGGAATCCCAAAAATAATGCCATGGTGGTTACCTTGATCACCTTGTTTGATTTTTTTTCAAAACTGCTGATATATCATTATCTGCCCGATAAATCATCCTCCAATGTTGCCTCTCAGCTGGGTATTCCCCCTTTTCTGGTAAAAAACTATCAAGAGGGAGCACAGCATTACAATGCGCATAAAGCCATGCGCAACATAAGTCTTATCAGGCATTACGATGCCAGGCTTAAGGGATTTGAACAAGCAGCACTACCGGAATCGGAATTACTGCGCGAATTGCTTTGCCTGCTCGTGGCATAAAAATAGGGTGTGTCCATCGTTTGGTTTAGACACACCCTCCTGAAATTGACATTTTGTCTAGCGCACTTCCATTACAAACCTGAATTCGTAATTCTGATGGGGCAGGCGATATTCTTCCCTGGGCAGAGCTCCCCAGCTGTTTACACTACCCAGGCCCATTTGCACTTTGTCGATGCAGAGGTTGGTATAATCTACTTTGGGTATTTGCTGCGAGTGTCTTTGTCCTTTGTTGAAACCGTCGTCAAGGGATTCGATGGAATAATTCAGTGCCGAAGCCGAGAAGGGAGCTATTGAGCTGATTTTTATGCCTCTGCCTCCGACGTTCGTTTGTTTCCACCAACGGATATCTGTTTTATTTCCGTTTTCCTGAGGCCTGATGTAAGGATAAAACTGTTCTTCTACTGTTTGTTTATAAATGCCCAGGTCGGTAGAATTATTTCTGTCCGAATAATTCTCGATAGGCCCGCGGCCGTAGTATTCAATTCTATCCATCAGCAAAGGCATTTGCAGCTGCATGCCGAAGCGAAACAATTCAGGAGCTTTGGCATCGGCACCGACGGTCATTTTTTGAGTAACTTCAACGCTGCCCTGATTGTTGATGCGGTAAGTAAGGTTGAGTTTGGACGAAACAGAGCGCATATCGTACTGAGTTCTGATTACCACCAGGCCGTCTTCAATGGCGTTTTCAAAGGATTCCAGCCTTAAACCCGGATTTTTCCAGACAGCCATTTTTTGTTGCAGATTGGCTCCGAAATCGTTGTCGGTGGGAGCACGCCAGAAGTTAGGTGTAAGGCTTCCTCCTTCGTTAAGGAGTTCTGTTCCATTAACATACCATCTGCTCAGAAAGCCGCTGTGTTTATTGAATTCAATACGGTAATTGTCAGCTTCGATGATGAGAAATCTCCAGTCGTTTTCAATAATTTTCGGAGTTTGTATTTCTATGTTGGAAGTCACGATGTTACTAAAAGGCAAGATTTGTTCTGAGCGATCGCGTATGCAAAGTTGATTTTTGGCCACCACAAAACCGGCAGGCAATAATTGTTCTGCTTTTCTTAATTTGAAGGCAATATTTAACAAAACTTCTTTATCCGGACTAATGTCGTTTAAATCGTAATCCAGTTTGATGACCGCGCTTTGTTGCGCTTTAATATCAATTCTCTCAACAAGACCACTCTGGCAGGTTTTTCCGTCGACCAGCAAGGCCCATTCGGCGTAATAGGCACTGAGATCGCGGAAGAAGTTTTCGTTGTAGATACTGACTTCTCCCTTTTCCAAATCAGCGGCACTAGCCCAAATGGATTGATAAATATGCCCGACTTCGTGGAAATGAGGATTGGGTAGGCGGTCGGGGCTGATAAGCCCGTTGTCGCAGAAATTGCCGTCGCTGGCATCATAGAGATTGAAATCGCCTCCGTAGGCATAAAACATTACATTGTTTTTGTCAAACTTTCGCAGAGACTGATCCACGAAATCCCAGATGAAACCACCCTGGTATTTGGGGTATTTTCGCACCAGATCCCAATATTCTTTGATGCCTCCCTCTGAATTACCCATGGCGTGCGCATACTCGCACTGAATCAGGGGCTTTTGAATATTGCCTTCGCAATAGCGAATGCAATTATTGTAGTCATAATACATGGGGCAGAAAATGTCTGTAAATTCGTTCGTCCTGGCTTGTTCGTATTGTACAGGACGCGAATGATCTTCGGCCTTGATCCACTTGTAACACATTTCAAAATTCGGACCAAAACCAGCTTCGTTGCCTAAAGACCAGAAAATGACCGAGGGATGGTTGAAACTCCTTTGCACATTGCGCTGATTGCGCTCCATATGCGCCAGGGTGTAGTCGGGGCGTTTTGCCAGCGTTCTTTCGCCGTAGCCCAGGCCATGGCTTTCGACGTTGGCTTCGGCTACCACATAAAGACCGTATTCGTCACAAAGTTCGTACCATAAGTTATTGTCGGGATAATGACAGGTGCGTACTGCGTTCACGTTGTGTTCTTTCATCAGACGCAAATCCTGAATCATGCGTTCCCGGGAAACGTAGTAACCGTAATCGGGATCCATCTCGTGACGGTTGACTCCTTTAAAAAGGACTGCCTGTCCGTTGACCAGCACCTGGTCTCCTTTGAGTTCGATTTTACGGAAACCGACTTTTAAGGGAATTACCTCCAACACCTGTTCGCCCTTTTTGAGGCTGGCAACCAGTGTATATAAATTAGGGCATTCGGCAGACCATTTTTCGGGATTGTTCAGATTCATGGTCAGGCTGAATTTTCCGGCTGCTTTTTGTTGAGCGCTGGCTACACTTTGATTGTTCTTGTCCAGCAGTGTCAATTCAAGTTCTGCTTTGCCTTTCATGCTGATTTCAATGTTCAGGCTGCCGTCTTTGTACCGGGCGTCCAAATCGGGAGTGATTCTGATGTCCTGAATGTAATTCGCAGGGCGAGCATAGAGATAGCAATCACGGCCTACACCACTCAGGCGAAAGAAATCCTGATCTTCGAGATACGTGCCGTCGCACCAGCGAAACACCTGAAAAGCAATCAGGTTTTTACCCGGACGCAAATACTTACTCAGGTTAAATTCAGCTTCCAGTTTGCTGTCTTCGCTGTAACCTACGTATTTACCGTTCACCCAAAGGTATATGTTGGATGTGACGGAGCCGAAATGAACATAAATTTCTTTGCCTTTCCAGCTGTCGGGCAGCGTTATTTCCCGGCGGTATGAGCCCACATGGTTGTTTTCGAGAGGTATAGAGGGTGGATTGCTCTTGAATTGATTGCGCCAGGCCCAGCCGCTATTGACGTAGATCGGATCTCCATAGCCGTTCATTTCCCAGATGCCCGGTACCGGCATATTGGCCCAGCTTTGGTCATCGAAATCAATGCGAAAAAAGTCTGTAGGACGTTGATTCGCGTCTCTGACCCAGTTGAACTTCCACATGCCATTAAGGCTGAGGTGATTAACTGAGCTTTCTCTGCAGTTTCTCAGAGCTGCTTCCTGTGATTCATATGCGAAATAGTTGGTATGCATTTCAGCTCTGTTCACGGCATTTATGCCCGGATCCTGCCATTCGTTTTTTTGCGCCGTACCGGCCAGAACGACTGCTGTGAGCATAAGTGTAGTTGCAATTCTTTTTTTCATAGTATGTCTTTTATGAGTTGTTATGGAATTAGTATTTTATGGAAACCATCTTTATATCTAAACAGGTAAATACCTTGTTTCAGTGAAACATAAGTGGGATTGTTCAGTACTTTATCTCTGAAGACCAGTCTGCCGTCTATGTTGTACAAGGCATACTCTTCGCCGCTTTCAATATCAAAAACAATCAGCAAACCCGGCCTGGTCAATAGCATGGGGCTGTGTTGGTCAATGTTGGACAAGGCCAGGGTATCGTCCGCCTGATTCATATTGTAAATAGCCAGAGAATCTGGCAGATCGTCACTGCTGACCGAAAAATAAGCATTAAAGGCCGGCAGGGACAACTGTTGTTGTTCGTCTTGCCGTACAAAATGGAGGTGATCTTCCAGCATATATGTGCCGGCAGCGGGGATTTGTATGGTCCTGAAACCGGTGTTTCCGGAAAAGTGATAAACGCTGTTATCCGGTTGATAGGAACTATTGGTATCGAAGACAAATAGAAAAGCCTGCTGTTCTCTTTCTCGGCTGACAGAGAACAAATAAGGCCCGGCTTTGGGTTTGAGGCTGCTCACCAGGCTCAGCGTGTCAAAACGATTAGAATCAGCCTTGTATTCCATCATAAAGTAATCCTTGCCGGGTTGTAGAATAGCCATGTCTTTGTTGCGGATTGATTTCACGTCAAGTGGCAAGGATAATGCATACCAGCTTAGGCTACAATCAAAACTGCGCTTAAGCATGCGTTCGGATATAAGTTGAGCTTCCTGACCGTAATCGTAAGAGGCTGACAGACTGTCGTTAGCGCAAAACAGGGTAACATCGGCCCGGATGGTTCCATAATTTAAGACTTCAGCACCGGGCATTATAATCAGGCTATCTACCAGCACTGTTTCGTCTTTGGACAACTCCAGTTTTGATCCTTTTGCAATGACGGCTGTAGCATAGGCGTTGGGAATATTGTTGTTCCAGTTTTTTTCTATGGCCCAGAGTGGTTGTTGGGGATCGGCCGGATTGAAGACGCTTTGGAAAAAGGAATGGTCGGGAAGGAATTGATATTCCCTTTGTCCTTTTTTATTCAGGGTTGGCCAGGAGACAATACTATCATTGGCATCAATACCCAATTCATTGAGAGAGCTGTTGTCTGAAAGTACCATAAAACCGTAATGATTGGCTTCATTAGGGCTGGGATATAGTGTAAAGGCTGTTTTTTGTACCGGATCCAGGGGAATCTTAGCCTTGGCGGCATTGATATAAATATAAGCTTTACTGGCCTTGTTGCGAAGATGATAAATGCTGCGGTTTTGTTCGTCCTTGCTGCACGTTATTTCGAATTTAGCCCAATCACCTAAGGCATCGGGGTTGTTTGTATATCCAAGCTGATATACCCCGGCCACTTCTTCACAAATCAAATATTTATCGTTGAGCTGGCATTGTAGCCTATACCATACATAAGGCTCGGGGCTGAAATATTCCATGGTATCCACCGAAGGAAGAGGAGGATCTTCGTTATTTGTGGTGTCTTCGTAGGCCATGGCGCCGAAATAGCCGTCGAGGAAAACAATGCGTTCATCCAAATAATTCCGGAGATACTCCATTTGCATGGCATAACTGATGCCGGATCCATAATAGATTTCGTCATAAATCCTTGTAGACAGGGCGGTGCTCCATTTCTGGTAATTAAGCTTTTGTGAGATATCAAGCTCTTCTTCCATGTTGTAGAGAAGGCGAATCAAATCTTCTTTGAGCATCCCATTCCGGTAAATGACTTTCCAGCGTTCAGCGATCATTTTTTTAATAGGAGGAATAGTCAATATTTTGTTTATGAGTTCTTTGACTCTGTTGTTGCTGAAACATTTCAACAGGATGGACTCTGACCGGCCATCGTTTGAAAGCGTATATATTCGTTTACAGTTGCCAAAGGAGATGTCGTTGTCCCAAAGAGGGCCAAAATAAAAACGATCGTCGTCGCGGTGTTTTTTCATGTAAAGGCTCCAGAGTCCGTCCGGATTGGCCGTCAATTCATTGGCAATGTACCAGTTAACAAACGCTGTGGTGTCCAGGTAGCGGCAAATGTTTTCGTAGGCAGCTTGTGTGTTGTTGTAGTTTAAAATGCTTTGTTCAAAAGCGTTGTAATGTTGAATGATGTATTGACGGTGTGCAGCCGTGATTTCGTCGTTATCGGGGTGTTTTATGGTAACTTTGTTGCCAATATTACTGGAAAAAGCTTCGGGAAACAGTTCGCCTTTGGCCGGATCGTAAGAACCGGTAATGCCAAAACCGTCAATTTCGAGCAGATAGCCTCCTGTCAGGTTGGAAGTATCCATTTTTTCAGTATTCACCCGGTCTTTATCGCGTTCAACCTGATCGGTAAGCATATAATTACCAATATAATTACCATTAAGGACCACGTCAACAAAACGATAATCCGGGGTATAATAAATACCGCAGGCTTTGCTGATTTCGAAAGCCAGGGCGTTGCGCGCCAGGGTTTTGTCGGCATGGTTGGCCAAAAGCACCCAATCCTTTTCTTCGGATGTCATACCCAGGAGGCTGAATTTTTCGTTCAGTTTGATGCGGTAGGGTTTCTTGGCCAGGTTCCAGGTGGAATTGCCCCGGCCTCTGATCTGCATGGTGCTGTCGTATTGGCCGGGGATGTCAATACTTGCAACAACATGCAGTGAACCTGAAACGTAAGTGTCTTTGTAAATAGTACTATTGTTATTGGTGGTAATATACAGAGTAGGCAAATTGCTCAACTGTTCCTGTGCCGAAAGCAGAAGGGGCAGGAAAAGGGCTGGAACGATAGTCAGCAAGTGTTTTATAATCCTGGGTATTATCATGGGTATAATCGGACTCGAAAAAGATTAATTATAAATAGGCAAAATAATAGTTTTTTGCCGATAAACAGCGCCTAAAATTAGTTCAATAAAGTATATTCAAAGTTCATTTAACAGCCAGGGCAATTTTTATCCAAAACCTAAGACAGATTTTCTATTGAATTTGTTACTTTAGCAGCGCATTATCAGTTTATCTTTTTCAATATCTATGATGAAAAATCAATTGTCCCGTCGTGATTTTATTAAAAGGACGGGGTTGGGGCTTATGGCTATTCCGTTCATAGGCTCTCTGGGTTCAGTGAGTTCGTTGATGGCAGCTCCGGTACCAAGTGTTTCATTAAACACAAAAAACAAAGTTCAGGGCTTTCAATATCCTCAACATCCTGGCAAACTGAATTTAAATGTGATAGACTATGGAGCTGTGGGCGATGGCATTACAGTAAATACTCGATTTTTGCAACAGGCAATAGATCGTTGTTTTGTGTTGGGTGGAGGGGAAGTCTTTATTCCCGCCGGCGATTTTTTAACAGGGGCCCTGCAATTGCGCTCAGGTGTGCTGTTGCATTTGCATCCGGAGGCTATTCTAAGGGGTACGCCCGATTTTGATGATTATCCGGTGATGCAGGTGCGTTGGGAAGGTAAGTGGATACAGGGGCATACTGCTCTGATATATGCGGTGGATGCCAACTATACCGGTATTGTGGGTAAAGGCAAAATTATCGGACACCCGTCTTTGGGAGGCAGACCCAACAAAGAGAATCCGCTGAGGCATCCGGCTCTGATTGAGCCCATCAATTGTAAGAACCTGTTTTTTAGCGACTTCTCCACTTCCTACCACAGCATGTGGTGCATACATCCCACGTATTGCGAGAATATACATTTCAAAGACTTAACTATCAGATCTACAGGAGGAAACGGCGACGGTATAGACGTTGATTCCTGTAAACATGTCCTGATCGAAGGTTGTGACATTGAAACCGGTGACGATTGCATTGCCATCAAGTCGGGCAGGGGTATGGAAGCAAATGTCCTGATGCGAACGACCGAAGATGTGTACATACGTCATTGTAGGCTGTCGGACAGTATTTTTGCCTGTATCGGTATCGGGAGTGAAACTTCCGGAGGTATACGGGGAGTCAGAATTGAGCATTGTCGTTTTGAGAACACCCGTACCCATGCCATTTATATTAAATCCAGGCCAGGCAGAGGTGCTTTTATCGAAGACATCAGCGCCGAAGATCTCGACGTCTCAGGTATGCAGGGCGGTTTCCTGCGTTTCAACCTGATGGGCAGCGGTCTGCAGGATCAGGTGCCGGTTCCCGGATTGGAAGGAATTCCCACTATAAGGAATTTTTCCTTCAAAAATATACGCGTCAGAGATGTTAAAGATTTGGTTGAGGGAACTTCGATACATCCCGACAAACCTCTGGAAGGCCTGGTGCTGGAGCAAATCAACGGGGAAGCCTGGTGGGGAATTCGTCTGGCCAACGTCCGCCATGCTGTTTTAAGGGATATAAACGTAAACATCAGGGAAGGCGATGTGCTTAGTATTTACAATGTTCAGGGCAATGGCCTGGAGAAGGCCACTAATATGGGATTCCCGCATAAAATTGAAGCTATAATTCCGGAACCAGATCCTCCCTATGTACTGAAATAATAATCAAGCTCTTACACTGATATCTATTCCAATCAGTAAGTAATAATTATTGTTTATAACATACAAAAAGAGAGCGTCCCGGTAAGCCGGGACGCTCTCTTTTTGCTATTAATCGAATGAATTAGATTTCGATTTTTTTGTATTTGGGAACTAAAGCTTTCATTATGATCCAGCCCAGCAGATAAGCAACTGCACAGAAACAGAATACAATGAAATAACCTGAATTGATGCCTTCGAAGCCCATAAACTTCATATTATTGAAATCGGCGTAGTCAAAGAGCATACCAGAGCCCTTGTTGATAAAGAAGGAACCGATACCGCCTGCCATACCGCCTATTCCGGTAATAGTTGCAATGGTGCTTTTTGGAAACATGTCGCCAACAGTAGAGAACAGGTTGGCCGACCAGGCCTGGTGAGCAGCTCCGGCAATACCGATAATTATGATGGGGAACCAGTAAGAGTATTCACCCAGCGGTTGAGCAAAAAGAGCCAACAAAGGGAAGAAGGCGAAAATCAACATAGACTTCATCCGTCCGGCATAAGGTTCCATTTTTTTCTTGTCCACCAGGTAGGTAGGCAGGTAACCACCCAGCATTGAAATCATGGTGATACCGTAGAGAATAAATATAAGCATTTGTGCCGTCTTATTGTCCGAAGATAAATTGTAAACATCACTCAGATAAGCAGGTGTCCAGAAAAGGAAGAACCACCACACTCCGTCAGTAAGGAATTTTCCCCCAACAAATGCCCATGTTTGTCTGAAAGTAAAACATTTCCAGAAAGAAATCTTTTTATCGTTGCCGTTTACATCTTTGTTATGATTATCGTCTGCACTGTCCTGATTAATATAAGCTAATTCAGCCGCATTAACTTTGGGATTTTTTTCAGGCTTTTTATAAATAAAAACCCAAAAACCCATCCAAATGAAACCCAGAGCACCTATTATGATGAAAGACATCTCCCAGCCATATTTTACTGCAATTACAGGAATAGTAAGAGGCGCAATCAATGCACCTATCTGAGCACCTGTGTTAAATAAACTGGTAGAGAAAGCCCGGTCTTTTTTGGGGAAATATTCCGCAGTCGCTTTGATGGCTGCAGGAAAGTTACCGGCTTCACCAAAAGCCAGCACCATACGGGCAAAAATAAATAAAGTGACACTCACGTTTACAATAAGACCAACATCCCCAACTGCGGCAATGGCTTCTTTTGCTCCTTCGAAGCCTACAAACCATTCCCCGGCAACAATGCCCGAAGTGGCTATACCGCAATAAGCGTGTAAACAGGCACCTACCGACCAAATACCAATTGCCCAAAGGAAACCTTTTTTAGTATCCATCCAGTCCACTAATCTGCCGAAAATCAACATAGATACGGCATAAAATAAGGAAAATAAGGAAACAATGGTTCCGTAATCGTCGTTAGTCCAATGGAATTCCGGTGCGATAAAATCTTTCCAGGTCAGGGATAACACCTGACGATCAAGATAGTTGACGGTGGTGGCAAAGAACAACATCGCACAGATTACCCAGCGATAGTTGGTCATCTTTTCTTTCATTTGATTCATGTTTATTGATTTAGAGATAAATAATGTCTAGCGCATTGATTGAATAAGTGTGAGTGTTTCGTGACACTTATCGCTGATGTAAGACCAGTTGTTGGCTGCTATTTCTTCTTTGGGAAAGAGTTTAGAGCCCATGCCGACACAACAAACCCCGGCTTTGAACCAAGATGTAAGATTGTCTTTTTCTGGTTCAACTCCGCCGGTAACCATCAGTAATGACCAGGGCATGGGAGCCATCACATTCTTGACAAAAGAAGGGCCACCTACATTTCCGGCAGGGAATATTTTGCAAATGTCGCAACCGGCTTCCTGGGCGTAACCAATCTCAGAAACCGAACCACAACCCGGAGCGTAAGGAATCAACCTGCGGTTGCATACTTTTGCTACTTCGGGATTGAATAGGGGACCTACTATAAAATTAGCTCCAAGCTGAATATAAAGAGAAGCTGTACCGGCATCTATGACCGAGCCTGCACCAATAATCATTTCGGGGCAGGCTTTATCGGCATATTTGACCAGTTCCTTGAAGACTTCCTGTGCAAAGTCGCCCCGGTTGGTAAATTCAAAAACACGAACACCCCCCTTGTAACATGCCACCAAGACTTGTTTGGCCACTTCGGTGTCTTTGTGGTAGAATACAGGTATCATACCGCTTGTGCATATCGTATTGATTACCTGTAGTTTAGTAAATTTTGCCATAATTCTTTGCTTGTTTATCTGGAAACCCTGCCCGAAGCGTCTCCGCTCATCAGTTTCTCGACTTCGGCCACAGATACTAAATTAAAATCTCCATATATCGTATGCTTAAGGCAGGAAGCAGCAACAGCAAACTCCAATGCCTTTTGATCATTGCCGTCATAGGTCAGCAATCCGTAGATAAGCCCTCCCATAAAGGAATCGCCGCCGCCGACCCTGTCGACGATATGGCTGATGTCGTAAGATTTTGAATAGTAGAGTTTTTTGCCGTCGTACAAGACTCCTGCCCAGGTATTGTGATTTGCATTGATAGAACCTCTCAAAGTGATTATTACTTTTTTTGCCCGGGGGAAACGCTGCATCAATTGCGTGCAAACCGATTCAAAGGCAGCAGCATCTACTTTGCCCTGAGTGGTTTCAACCTCGAAACCTTCGGGTTTGATGCCAAAGACTTTTTCGGCATCTTCTTCGTTGCCCAAAATAATATCGCAGCCTTCCACCAGTTCCGGCATGACTTCGGAAGCTTTTTTTCCGTATTTCCAGAGATTCTTGCGGTAGTTCAGGTCGGTGGATACTGTTATGCCCATCTTGTTGCAGGCTTTGATGGCTTCCAGGCAAACCAGGGCTGCTCCTTGAGAAATAGCCGGAGTAATACCGGTCCAATGGAACCAGCTTGCACCATGTAATACTTTTTCCCAATCGATCATTCCGGGCTGAATCTCGGCAATGGATGAATGTGCCCTGTCGTAAACCACTTTGCTGGGACGGGCCACAGCTCCGGTTTCCAAAAAATAAATGCCCAAACGTTCGCCTCCGTATATCAGGTGATCGGTGCCGACCCCGTATTTGCGCAAATTCATAACACAGGATGCAGCGATGTCGTTTTGGGGTAAACGGCTTACAAAATCCACATTGATTCCGTAATTGGCCAGAGATACAGCGACGTTGGCTTCGCCTCCGCCAAAACTGGCGTTCAGGCTCGAAGCCTGGTTAAAACGTAAATAATCGGGGGTAGCTAATCGCAGCATGATTTCCCCGAAAGTAACCACTCTTTTACTCATCTGTACAGCTGTCGTAAATAAACGGGTGCAAAATAAAGAAAAATTTCATTGCACCCGTTTATAGAGATCGTTTAAAAATTAAAAAATGTCTTGGCGTTGTAGTAGGATACCCCTTCAACCATCTTACCAAGGAAGTCCATTTCGCTGTAAGGTATTTCACCTTTAACTACGTCTACACCTATAAGATTGCACATTATGCGGCGGAAATATTCGTGACGCGGGTACGAGAGGAAACTCCTGGAATCGGTAAGCATACCTACAAAACGACTCAACAAACCAAGTACAGATAAGGAATTCATTTGAGCAGTCATACCGTATTTCTGATCCAGAAACCACCAGCCCGATCCAAATTGAATCTTACCGGCTACAGAACCATCCTGAAAATTGCCCAGCATAGTGGCAATCAGGTCATTGTCTCTGGGATTAAGGTTGTAAATAATGGTCTTGGCCAATTGGTTGTTTTTGTCAAGGCGGTTCAAAAACTTCGACATTTTTTTACCTACGTTGAAGTCTCCTATGGAATCAAAACCGGTATCCGGACCTAATTGGGCAAACAATCTTGAATTGTTGTTACGAATGGCTCCGTAATGGAATTGTTGGGTCCAGCCTTTTTCAGCATCCATCAAGGCAAATTCCACCATCATGGCAGATTTGAATTGGAGTATTTCTTCCATGGAAAGCTCTTTGCCTCCGTATACCTTATTGAAGATAGCCTCAATTTGTGCCTGAGTATAGTCTTCGGCATAAAATTCCTCGATGCCGTGATCGCTGAGTTTGCAACCAACGGAAGCAAAGAAATCGTGACGCACTCGCAAAGCGGCAATCAAATCACTGTAGCGGGAGATATGAATACCAGCTACCTGAGCCAGTTTCTCGACGTAGGCTCTGAACGATTTGGAATCTTCTACGGCCATGGCTTTGTCGGGACGCCAGGTAGGCAAAACTTTGATTTCAAAGCCTTCTTTTTTAAGAGCTATATGATGTTCAAGGCTGTCGACTGGGTCGTCGGTGGTACAGACGGTTTCTACTTTATATTTACGCATCAGTCCGCGGGCACTGAATTCTGGTGTGCGCAGTTTGGCGGTACATTCGTCAAAAATCTCACGGGCTGTTTCGGGTTTGAGTATTTTATTTACGCCAAAAGCGGTTTTCAATTCCAGGTGAGTCCAGTGATATAAGGGATTACGCATGGTATACGGAAGAGTTTCGGCCCATTTTTCGAATTTTTCCCAATCGCTGGTATCCTTGCCGGTGCAATAGCGTTCATCTATTCCGTTGGTGCGCATAGCCCTCCATTTATAATGATCGCCTTCGAGCCAGATCTGTCCCAGGTTGTCAAATTTGTGATCTTTGGCAATGTATTCAGGATTCAGGTGGCAGTGATAATCGATAATTGGCAGATTTTTTGCGTGTTGGTGAAAAAGCTGTTCCGATACTTCGTTGTCCAGCATAAAATTTTCGTCCATGAATGCTTTCATAGTGAATATGTTTTGGTGGTTAAAAAAAGTCCACGAATATACGAATTATTTTTTTGATGAGCTGAAGGTTTGTATTTGACAAACAAGCATTACTTTTGCAACGAAAAGGCTAAAAAGAATGAAGTCCGCCTTTCACAAGGCGGACTTCATATAGTTTTCAATAGGTATTAGTCTCAAAGGTAAAAAAGATTGTGTTAGGTTAACGGCAGCAAAGATTCAGCTTTTTTTACAGACCAGCAAAAAAAAACTTATATTTAAAAACATATTTTTGGAGCATTGTTTATTGTTGCTAATTTGATTTTTGGTGAATTAGGCAGTATATTTGGAACTATTTTTAAATAATATGACAGGAACAGACACCAACACCGAAGGCTCAAGGAAAAGCCTGAATTTTATAGAACAGATCGTTGAAAATGATTTAAGGGAGGGGAAAAATCAAGGGAGAATTGCCACCCGTTTTCCTCCAGAACCCAATGGTTATCTGCATATTGGCCATGCCAAGGCCATTTGCCTGGATTTTGGAATTGCCCAAAAATACGGAGGCACCTGCAATTTGCGTTTTGACGATACCAATCCCATAAAAGAAGATGTAGAATACGTCGATTCAATTAAGGAAGACATCCATTGGCTGGGATTTAGCTGGGATAATTTATTTTATGCTTCCGATTATTTCGGAAAACTTTTTCTGTTTGCACAGGAATTGATCAGGAAAGGTTTGGCTTACGTAGATGACCAGTCTGCCGAAATAATAGCCCAACAAAAAGGCACACCGACCAGCCCGGGTACCAATAGCCCTTATCGCAACAGATCTGCAGAAGAAAATCTGGATTTGTTTTTAAGAATGCAAGCCGGAGAATTTGAAGAAGGCAGCCGGGTTTTGAGAGCCAAAATTGATATGGCTCATTCCAATATGCATTTTCGTGATCCGTTGATGTATCGTATTTTAAAACAAACTCACCACCGTACCGGCAATACCTGGAATGTATATCCCCTGTATGATTTTGCACACGGACAATGCGATTATTTTGAAGGCATTACTCATTCTCTCTGTACCTTGGAGTTTGAAATACACCGGCCACTCTACGATTGGTTTGTTGATCAACTGAAAGATAGCGATTACCGGCCCAGGCAAATTGAATTCAACCGCCTGAACATGACTTATACCATAATGAGTAAGCGAAAAATGCTGCAATTAGTCAAAGAAGGTTTTGTCAGGGGTTGGGACGATCCACGTATGCCTACCCTTTGTGGCTTGCGCAGGCGTGGCTATACCCCTGAATCCATACGGAATTTTGTAGACAAAATAGGCTATACCAAGTTTGATGGCGTGATTGATCAGGGCTTGCTGGAATTTGCCGTTCGCGAGCATCTCAACAAGATTGCTCCCCGGGTAAGTGCAGTATTGAATCCTGTCAGGCTTATCATAACCAATTATCCCGAAGGCCAGGTGGAATGGAACGAAGCCGTCAATAATCCCGAAGACGAAAGTGCAGGCAGTCGCAAAATTCCATTTGCCCGTGAGCTGTATGTTGAAAGGGATGATTTTATGGAAGAAGCACCCAAAAAATTCTTCCGGTTAACGCCCGGACAAGAAGTAAGACTGAAAAATGCCTATATAGTGAAATGTACGGGTTGTAAAAAAGAGGCCAATGGTGAAGTGCAGGAAATTTACTGTACCTACGATCCACTGACCAAAGAAGGAGGCCCCGAAAGCAACCGTAAGGTGAAAGCCACCCTGCATTATGTGACCGTTGAGCACAGCCTGCCGGCTGAAGTTCGTTTATACGATCGCTTACTAACGGTAGAGAATCCCGCCGAAGAAAAAGAGAGAGATTTTATGGAAATGCTGAATCCTGAGTCTCTTAAGATACTGAAAGATTGCCGTGTGGAGGCTTCCCTTCAGGATGCCCGTCCACTGGATCATTTTCAGTTTCTGCGTATGGGGTATTTCAATCTGGACCCCGACTCCCGTCCCGGTAAATTGATTTTCAACCGGACCGTAGGCCTAAAGGATACCTGGGGTAAAATTGCTGAAAAAATAAAATAATCCGATTGTTTTGAACCGGCATGAAGTCAAGAGAGGATGATGGTATACGAGCATTAGTCAGGCGTTATGAACAACAACGCTCCAAGGGACTCTCGCAGTATTTTGACGTAGACGAATTCGATCGTATTGCCGATTATTACCTGGACAGGGGCCGGACCAACAAGCTCTCGGAAGTAGTCAGCTCAGCGTTACGTATTCATCCCAACAGCACCGTCATTCATCTGAAACGTGCCATTTTGTATGTGGAAACCGGTGAACCGAAGAAAGCCCTGCAGTTGTTGGACCGTTTACCGGAGCAGGAAGAAACAGATTTTGTTCGTGCTGCTGCTTATTTTAAACTTAATAGAAAAACAGAAGGCCTGGCATTACTCAAAGATATGGTAGCCAAAGAACAATACGATAAGGATTTGGCTTGTCATGAGGCGGTGAATGTATTAAGTGCTGAAAATCTGTATAAGGAAGCATTAGATTTTGTAAATCAAGGTCTGGAACACAATCCCGAAAATACCGATTTAATGACGGAAGGCGCCTTTTGTGCCGAGCAATTGAACGATATGCAGGCTTCGGAGCATTATTACAGGATGTTACTCGAGGTAGATGTTTATTCTTACGAAAACTGGTTCAATTTGGGGCAGGTATTGTTTAACCAGGAACGCTATGAAGAAGCATGCAAAGCCTATGATTTTGCATTGGTAAGCAACCCAGGCTTTATGCCTGCGGTGCTTCAGATGGGGCATGCCTGTTTTCAAATAGAACATTACGAAGACGCAGCCAAGTATTACCTTGATTACCTGTTGGCAGCCATAGAAGAAAATCTACCTTCTGCCGAAGGAAACACAATAGACGATTTGATGGTGTTTGTGGGCGAAGCTTTTGAGAAAGCAGAACAGTATGAATCGGCCATGGAATGGTACGAACACGCACTGACCACTAATCCTGAAAATTTGCAGGCTCATACCGGAATGGGAATTTGCTACCTGGAATTAAAAGACTACGGTCAAAGCATCCGTTATCTGGAAAAGGCCCTGAAAATGGACGATAAACAAAGTGAGATCTGGGTCTATCTGGCCGAAGTTCTTGTCAATATGGACAAGGATGAACAAGCCATTGTAGCCTATTTACATGCTTTAAGCCTGGATCCTTCACAAGCCGAAGTGCTTTTTGCTCTCGGCAATTTATATTATGATCAGCAAAAGTTTGAGTTGGCGTTGAAGTATTATTCCGATGTGGAATTGCTGGATGCTTCTTTTCCAAACATACATTTATATAAAGCACTGGCTTATGCCCGTAATGGGGATAAAATTCAGGCCGATAATTCTTTAAAACTCGCTTTGCTCAGTGACATTCACGCCGGAGAATTGTTCGATCAAATTATCAGGGAGGAACAGGAATGAAACGAGAATTCGGCCTGATCGGTTATCCTTTAACCCATTCTTTTTCTAAAGCCTACTTTAACGAAAAATTTAATACCGAAGGTATCGAAGCTGTTTACGAAAATTTCCCATTGAAAAGTATTGAGGAATTTCCGGCTTTAATTAAATCCCGTCCTGCATTGTCAGGATTGAATGTTACCATTCCTTACAAACAAAGCGTCATCGCCTATCTGGACGAACTGGGTGAAGAAGCGACCGCCATGGCTGCTGTCAATGTGATTGTTCCCGAAATCAAAGAGGGGAAGATCCGACTGATTGGTCGCAACAGCGATTACCTTGGATTCAGAGACAGCATTCTTCCCGAGATTGAGCATTTAAGGGCAAGCCATCAACAGCTTAATGCTTTGATTTTAGGCACCGGCGGCGCCTCCAAAGCCGTTTTCTATGCCTTACAACAAATGGGCATAAAAGCTTATTTTGTATCGCGTGATTCCGCTAAGGCCAGCTATACCTATGAAATGCTGAATGCTGAAATGATAGACCACTTTAAGATCATTGTAAATACCACCCCTCTGGGGATGGCTCCCGATACAGAATCCTGCCCGGAGTTGCCTTATAAGGCTATAGGTCAGGGGCATTTGCTTTACGATTTAGTATATAACCCTGCTCTTACCCGTTTTCTCAGCTTGGGCCAACAGGCGGGAGCCCGTATCCTGAATGGAGCCGCCATGTTGAAAATTCAGGCAGAAGCAGCCTGGAAAATGTGGAACAGACAGCTTTAAAATAATACGATATGACTAATACAGAAGAACACAAACCTTTGACCGTTTTACCGGAAAATGCCTACAGAGAGTTGAAAGAGGGTGAATTGTATCATCCGGTGATGTCATCTGACAAGAAATACCCCGAAGCTACCGTATGGTCTGTCAGTTGGGGTATTCTGATGGCCATTTTGTTTTCGGCTGCCGCAGCCTACCTGGGCTTGAAAATCGGACAGGTATTTGAAGCGGCCATACCCATTGCCATTATCGCTGTAGGCTTGTCCAGCCTGAGCAAACGCAAAAATGCCCTGGGCGAGAACGTGTTGATTCAATCCATAGGTTCTTCTTCGGGAGTGATAGTGGCCGGAGCCATTTTTACTTTACCGGCTTTGTATATTTTACAGGCCAAATACCCCGATATGAGCGTTAATTTTATTCAGGTCTTTTTGAGTTCACTGTTGGGAGGTATTTTGGGCATTTTATTTTTGATTCCGTTTCGCAAGTATTTTGTGTCGGAAATGCATGGTAAATACCCTTTTCCGGAAGCAACAGCGACCACCCAGGTGCTTATTTCCGGTGAACAGGGAGCCAGTCAGGCAAAACCTCTTGTCATATCCGGATTGATCGGCGGTTTGTACGATTTTGTCATTGCCACTTTTGGCTCCTGGACCGAAGTTTTCAGTTCCAGAGTCAGCCAGTTCGGTACAATGTTGGCAGATAAGTTTAAGTTGGTTTTCAGCATAAATACAGGAGCTGCAGTACTGGGACTGGGTTATATTGTTGGCTTGAAATACGCTACTATCATATGCTTTGGCTCGGCTTTGATTTGGTTTATAATTGTGCCTTTATTGCCTCTGTTTGGGGATACTTTCCTGCAGTTTCTTAATCCGGCGATTAGCGATGGGGTAGCAGGTATGTCGCCCGAAGTCATTTTCAGCAGTTATGCCAGACATATCGGCATTGGCGGTATTGCCATGGCCGGTATAATAGGTATAGTGAATTCATGGCCGGTTATAAAAAGTGCCCTGGGACTCGCTGCCCGTGAAATGAAAGGCCAGGGAGGAGCCAAAGCGGCCGGACTGAATAATCAACTTAGAACCGCTCGTGATTTGTCTATGAAGATTATTTTGATCGGCATTATTCTGGCCATTTTAGCTGTATTTGCTTTTTTCTTTTTTGGTGTCATGCATTTTAATCTTTTGCATGCCCTTGTAGGAATCCTGGTAGTAGGCATAATTGCTTTTCTTTTTACTACCGTGGCAGCTAATGCCATTGCGATAGTCGGAACCAATCCGGTATCAGGTATGACTCTGATGACGTTGATTCTGGCTTCGGTTATTATGGTTGCGGTGGGACTCAAGGGTTCCACGGGCATAGTTTCGGCCCTGATAATGGGCGGTGTGGTATGTACTGCTTTGTCCATGGCCGGAGGTTTTATTACTGATCTCAAAATTGGTTATTGGCTGGGATCAACGCCTGCTGTTCAACAGGGCTGGAAATTTTTAGGTACCCTGGTATCGGCACTAACAGTTGGAGGAGTGCTTATCATTCTGAACAAGACTTATGGTTTTGTAGGCGAAAATGCCCTGGTAGCCCCACAGGCCAACGCCATGGCAGCCGTAATAGATCCTTTAATGTCCGGAACGGCAGCACCCTGGTGGCTTTACGCTGCAGGTGCCCTTATTTCGCTGATCCTCAATTTCTTTAGAGTACCTGCCCTGGCTTTTGCTCTGGGTATGTTTATTCCTTTTCAGCTTAATATTCCCTTGGTTGTGGGCGGTTTGATCAACTGGTTTGTATCCGGCCGCAGTAAAGACAAAAAACTGAATACCGCCAGAAACGAAAAAGGTACGCTGATAGCATCGGGCTTTATTGCCGGTGGTGCTTTAATGGGAGTTGTCAGCGCAGCCCTGCGTTTTGGAGGCATCGACTGGACGCTGACTTCGTGGGCAGAAAGTAAAGGTGCTGAAATGTTATCACTGCTGATGTACGCTCTGCTTATTGGTTATTTTATTTATTCAGTGTTGAAAAAGAAAAAATAAAGTCAATCCCATAAATAGTTCAATAAATTAAAGATCGCAGTTTCTGATAGCTGCGATCTTTTTTTATTTCTCGTTTTAATTCTCGTAATTTATTGCGTATATTTGAGCATAAAATTTGTATGAATATAAAACAATTAGGTTCTGTATTCAGAGCGTAACTTAAATCTAAAGCTATGGAAGTTGATCATTTTATGGCGAACCTGGAAATGAAGCATCCGGGTGAGCATGAGTATCTGCAAGCAGTAAGAGAAGTGCTTACAAGTATTGAAAAAATCTACAATGAACATGCTGAATTTGAAAAAGCCAGAATTTTAGAACGTCTGGTGGAACCTGACCGGATTTTCAGCTTCAAAGTCCCTTGGGTAGACGATGCCGGAAACATACAGGTAAATACAGGCTACAGAGTTCAGTTCAACAACGCCATCGGTCCTTATAAAGGGGGTATACGTTTCCATTCTTCAGTAAGTCCGTCTATATTGAAGTTTTTGGGTTTTGAGCAGACCTTTAAGAATGCGCTCACCACTTTACCTATGGGAGGGGCTAAGGGTGGTTCCGATTTCACTCCTAAGGGTAAGTCTGCTGCCGAAGTAGAACGATTCTGCCATAATTTTATTTTGGAACTATGGCGAAACATCGGGGCCGATACCGATATTCCTGCCGGTGATATTGGCGTAAGCGGCAGAGAAATAGGTTATATGTATGCCATGTATAAAAAACTGGCCAGAGAAAACACCGGTGTATTTACAGGCAAATCACTGGGTTTTGGAGGTTCTCTGGTACGTCCCGAAGCTACAGGTTTCGGAGGTCTGTATTTTGTACGTCAGATGCTGGCTACCAAAGGTATGGGCATCGAAGGCAAAACCATAGCCATTTCAGGCTTTGGTAATGTCGCCTGGGGTGCCGCTTTAAAAGCCACTCAAATGGGAGCAAGGGTTGTTACTTTGTCGGGTCCTGATGGTTATATCTACGACAAAGCCGGCCTGAACGAAGAAAAGATTGCTTATATGCTGGAATTACGTGCCAGCAACAAAGATGTGATAGAACCATTCGCTAATAAATTCAATGCTGAATTTATTCCGGATAAAAAGCCCTGGGAACGTAAGGTTGATATTGCTTTGCCTTGTGCCATCCAAAACGAATTAAATTATGAGGACGCTAAAAATCTGTTAGTTAATGGTGTACTATGTGTGGGAGAAGTTTCTAATATGGGTTGTACCACCGAGGCTACAGATGCCTTTATAGAGGCAAGAATCCTGTATGCTCCGGGTAAGGCTGTCAATGCCGGTGGTGTGGCCACTTCAGGTCTGGAAATGACCCAAAATGCCATGCATTTAAGCTGGCCGGCCGAAGAAGTGGATCAACGACTGCATCAGATCATGTCAGAAATTCATAACCAATGTGTTATGTACGGAAAAGAGGCTGACGGCTATATCAATTATGTGAAAGGAGCCAATGTGGCCGGCTTTATGAAGGTCGCAAAAAGTATGTTGGATCAGGGCTATATCAGCTGATCTATTTAGTTACCAAGTGAATCCAGGCTGTCTTTGATGGCCTGGATTTTATTTTGGGTATCGGTCAGTTTTTTGCGTTCGGCTTCTATAACAGCTTCGGGAGCTCTGTTGACAAAATTGGGATTATCCAGCTTTTTAAGTATGCTTTGCCGAAAACCTTCCTGGTAATCCAGTTCGCTTTGCAATTTTTTGCGCTCTTCACCGGTGTCGATCAATTTGCCCAGCCGCAGGCAGTAATCTGTGGTATTAACCATGAATGAAGCGGCATCGGCTGCCTTTGTGCTTACTTTGGTTATGCTACTCACATTGCCCATTTTAACAATAAGGCTGTCGAAATCACTGTCGTGTTCTCCCAGTATTTCCAGAGCCAGTGTAGTTTTGACGGGCAGGTTTTTTTCCAGGCGTATGGTTCGGATGCCCGAAACGATAGCCCTGGCCTGGTCGAATTTATCAAGTAAGCTCTGATCGTAGCTGCCGGGCAGACTTTGTTGCTGCAACATAAGGCTTTCGCCGGGTTTACGTTGTTTCATATGCTGCCAAAGCTCTTCGGTAATAAAGGGCATAAAGGGATGCAACAATAGGCAGAGTTGTTCAAAGAAACCGAAAACAGCCTTGTGAGTGACACTGTCAATGGGTTGCTGATAGGCGGGCTTTATTATTTCGAGAAACCAGGAAGAAAATTCGTCCCAGAAGAGTTTATAAACACACATCAGAGCTTCCGACAGACGATATTTACCAAACAAATCATCCATCTCGGCCAGTGTTTTCTGTAATTGTGCTTCGAACCATTTTACGGCCAATGCAGAAGCGTGCGGTTGAGCCAATTTGGGATCTACTTCCCAACCATTTATGAGCCGGTATGCATTCCAGATTTTATTGTTAAAGTTGCGGCCTTGTTCGCAAAGGGCTTCATCAAACAGTACATCGTTGCCGGCCGGTGCAGCAAGCATCATCCCCATGCGGACACCATCGGCACCGTATTTATTCATCAATTCTATGGGATCTGGCGAGTTGCCCAGTGATTTTGACATTTTGCGTCCCAGTTTGTCCCGGACGATACCTGTGAGGTACACGTTTTTAAAACAGCTCTCTTTCCGGTATTCAAAACCAGATATAATCATTCGGGCCACCCAGAAAAACAAAATATCGGGAGCCGTTACCAGGTCGTTGGTGGGGTAGTAGTAGCTGATGTCTTTATTATCGGGTTGATTGATTCCGTCAAAAACCGAAATGGGCCATAACCACGAAGAGAACCAGGTGTCCAGGACATCTTCGTCCTGACGCAGATCTTCAAGTCTGAGAGGCTTCAATCCGCTGCATCCGCAGGGGCAGGCGTCTTTCATCCGAAGAGCGTTCGCTTTTTTAAGTGCTTCTTCAGGACAGGCTGCTACAACGAAACCACCTTCGGGCAAATAATAAGCCGGAATGCGATGTCCCCACCAGAGCTGACGCGAAATACACCAGTCTTTGACGTTTTCCATCCAATAACGGTAGGTGTTTTTGTATTTTGGTGGGATTAGTTTTATATCGTCGTTTTCGACAGCCTCCAAAGCAGGCTTGGCCAAATCAGACATTTTCAGGAACCATTGCATCGAAAGCTTGGGTTCAATGACTTCGTTTGTTCGTTCAGAATAGCCTACTTTATTGGTATAATCTTCCACTTTTTCGAGTAATCCGGCTGCCGTGAGATCTTTTTCAATTCTGGATCTTACCTCGAAGCGATCCATGCCGGCATACATGGCTCCGTGTTCGTTGAGCGTACCGTCGTTGTTAAAAATATCGATGGATTCCAGGCGGAATTTTTCGCCCAGCATGTAGTCGTTTACGTCATGAGCCGGAGTCACTTTGAGGCAGCCGGTACCGAATTCGATGTCAACGTACTCGTCTTCGATAATGGGTACAGGCCTGTCAATAAGCGGAACCAGCACCTTTTTGCCCCTGAGCCAGGCTTTGCTTTCGTCACCGGGATTAATGCAGACAGCCGTATCACCCAATATGGTTTCGGGCCTGGTGGTGGCTATAGTAGCGTAACGATCTTCACCTTGTACTTTGTAGCGCAAATAATAAAGTTTGGATTGTACCTCTTTGTATATGACTTCTTCGTCTGACAAGGCTGTTTGGGCTCTTGGATCCCAGTTAATCATACGTACACCCCTGTAAATAAGCCCTTTGTCGAAAAGATCTATAAAGACTTTTATAACGCTTTCCGAACGGGCTTCGTCCATAGTAAAACAGGTACGATCCCAATCGCAGGAGGCTCCCAGTTTTTTGAGTTGTTCCAGAATAATGCCTCCGTGTTTATACGTCCATTCCCAGGCATGCTCCAAAAAAGCATCCCGCCCGATGTCGGTTTTTTTGATACCTTCTTTTTTGAGTTTTTCAACTATTTTGGCTTCGGTGGCTATGGAAGCATGGTCGGTTCCCGGTACCCAGCAGGCATTTTTACCCAACATTCTGGCTCTGCGAATCAATATATCCTGGATAGTATTGTTCAGAATATGTCCCATATGAAGCACTCCCGTCACATTAGGCGGGGGGATGACAATGGTATAAGGTTCCCTTTTGTCGGGAACTGAATGAAACATCTTGTGTTGTAGCCAATATTGATACCATTTGTTTTCTACCACAGCAGGATTGTACTTCGAAGGGAGTTCCATAATTGTCAGAAATCTTGTTTGGTTAAATACCCGGGCCTCGCTTGTCGGACTCGGGCACTGTACTGATTTTAAGGCTGCAAAGGTAGGACTATTTTTTTCTATGCCAAAGCATTTTGCTTTCTTTTAGTGAGTAGTTCGGACAATGGATAATTTGTTAATATTGCCTAACAACTTGCGTTGCAACTGCAACAAATTGTACATTTGTCTGATAATAATTCAAAATGACTTTATGATAATGGCACATCTGAAGTTTTATAGAGGAATTGCCGCTCTTGTATTGTTTTGCTTTTTTACGGCTTGCACCGAGGTGGGCGGATATACTATTGATGTCCAAGGACCTGGTATTGATTTTGAGATGAGCTTTTTTAATACTGAAGATCAGCAAAATAGCCAAAATTCAACACCATACGTGAATCATCGATCTACTGAGGATGCCTTCTGGGATTACAGGCCTGTAGCTAAAAGCGATTCCATTAATGCACTGGATATTGAGGCTTTCCTTTCGGAAGTGGGACAGACCTTCAATTTTGTGGTGGAAAAAGCAGAATTGAAAAATTCCAAAATGCGCTTATCTCAGGATACGGTTGATTTCAACGGAGTGAATTCGTTTTTGATCAAAGTTCGCAAGTTAGACGAGGAAGAGTTTATTCCCTTTTGTTTAACAGAAATGATTACTGAGTCAAACAGCAAACAACTTTGTGTTGAAACTGTATTTTTTAAGCCGGACGAAGTATTCAAACTAATCGAAAGCGGTTTTGAAGCAATTTTATACGCAAGGATCAACGAAAACGGCAATGAGCCTGCCTGTCTTCATGACGGAATACATTTTGAATTTCTGTCGGGTACCGTAATCGCAGTAAAAGTAAAATCCGGCGCTCTCTTCGATTTCGACATTTAAACCTTTTATGCACGACAGACAAACAAAAATGGAAGCTTTCGGGCATCTGCTCGACATTTTGGATCAATTACGTTTGAAATGTCCCTGGGACAAGGAGCAGACCTTCGAAAGCCTGCGCCCTCTTACGCTTGAAGAGTGTTACGAATTGAGCGAAGCTTTGTTGCAAAAAGACTATCCCGATGTTTGTAAAGAACTTGGCGATATCCTTTTGCATTTGGTCTTTTATTCAAAAATTGCCGAAGAACAACAATTGTTTGATATTAAGGATGTTTGTGATCAACTTACTGAAAAGCTGATTTTCAGGCATCCTCATGTTTTTGGTTCTGTCAAAGTACAAAATGCCGGCGAGGTTGAAAAAAACTGGGAAAAATTAAAACTCAAAGAAAAGAATGGCAATGGTTCTGTGCTGGCTGGAGTGCCTCTTTCATTACCCTCGCTCATAAAAGCATTCAGAATGCAGGACAAGGCCAGGGGAGTGGGTTTTGACTGGGAAGAGCGCAGCCAGGTCTGGGAAAAGGTACAGGAAGAAATCAAGGAATTGCAACAAGAGATGGAAAAAGGGAACGGAGACGGCATGGAGGATGAATTTGGCGATTTATTTTTCAGCCTGGTCAATGTGGCCCGCCTCTACGGTATTAATCCCGACAACGCCCTGGAACGCACCAACAAAAAGTTTCGTAAACGCTTCAATTACCTGGAGGCAGAAACACTTAAAAAAGGCATTTCACTCAAAGAAATGAGCCTGGATCAGATGGAAGCCATATGGCAACAGGCAAAAAAGAACACTCTCTGAACAACATGAACTTAGATCCAGCCTTTGTCAGACAGATGCGACGGTTGCTGCCTGAGGAGTATGATGTATTTATGAGCTCTCTGGAAGAAGACCTTCCGGTAAGTGTGAGGATGAATGCTGCCAAATGTTCTAAAGAGAAGGCATTTAACTTGTTGCCTGCAACTGTTCAAGGCGTAGTGCCCTGGTATCCCGAAGCGTATTATTTGGAACAACGCCCATCCTTTACTTTTGATCCTTATTTTCATTGCGGCCTGTATTACGTGCAGGAAGCATCTTCCATGTTCTGTGCCCTGGCAATACGTTCTGCTTTACAAACGATGAAAATGTCTGATCAGGTAGTGCGGATGCTGGATCTTTGTGCAGCGCCGGGAGGTAAATCCACTCTGGCTGCCTCGGAACTTCCTTCGGGCAGTCTGTTGCTGGCGAACGAAATCATTCCATCCAGGGCTAAAATACTGGACGAAAACCTGATAAAATGGGGCACAGCCGGGGTGATAGTTACTCAAAACGAACCGGCAGACTTTAAAAAATTTAAAGCTGCATTTGACTTGATTTTGGCCGATATGCCTTGCTCGGGCGAAGGTATGTTCCGCAAAGAACCCGAAGCCATAGCTGCCTGGTCCGAGGATTATGTCCGTACCTGTGCAGCACGTCAACGCCAAATTCTCAGGCAATGCTGGAACAGCCTGCGGCCAGGTGGCTGCCTGATTTATAGTACCTGTACCTACAATACCCTTGAAAACGAAGAGAATGTGTTTTGGGCAGCCGCAGAGCTTGGTGCCCGTGTTTTGCCTGTAGAATGTCTTCCCGGATGGAACATTCATCCTGCTATTGGAGTTGATTTTCCAGCCTATCGTTTTTTTCCTCACAGAACCAGGGGAGAGGGTTTCTTTTTGGCTTTGCTTCAAAAAGAGGGATCTGCTGCAGCAAACTCACCTGTTAGTTACGAAATTAATCGACAAGAAGACTTTTTTGACCTTTCCAGTTCAAAGAAAAAAAACAGATTACCGGCAGGGAAAAAATCAAAAAAGTTTGTAAACGAGTTAATAGACAAAAAGATAGCGTCCTATTTAAGCTCCTTGTTTGATCAGCCCGAAGCCTACGAGATCAGTCTTTTTTCGCAGTGTATTTATAGGGCATTTCCGGCACAACATGCTGACTTCCTGGCCCAAATTAGTGCTTCGTTGCGCATTGTACGTGCCGGCTTGTACCTTGGAGAGTATAAAGGAAGTCAGTTTATTCCCGATATTTCCCTGGCTCTTTCCACTGCCCTGGAACCCGGCAGGCATTTTACTTCTTATGAACTGAATCGCCAACAAGCTCTGGCATATTTAAAAAGGGAGAGCTTGCAGTTAAGCGAGGATTGTCCTCGCGGCCAGATACTGGTGACTTATGGCGGAACAAACCTGGGCTGGGTGAACAATTTGGGAGTAAGAGCAAATAATCGTTATCCCTCTTCCTGGAGGATACGTTCCCAGCTCCCTGCAAATCAATTATAATTATGAAAAAAATTGCCATTTTGTCGGATACTCACGATTACTGGGATAAACGTTATATTCCTTACCTGGAAGTATGCGACGAAATCTGGCATGCCGGAGACATTGGTTCTGTTTTACTGACTCAGCGATTGGAAGCTGTCAAGCCGCTAAGAGCGGTGTACGGCAATTGCGACGGCTATCCTCTAAGATATAATTATAGTCCCCATTTGTTTTTTGAATTAGAACAGGTCAGGGTATTGATAACACATATAGGCGGTTACCCGGGGCATTACGATGCAACAGCCCTGGCTCTGATCAGATTTCATAAACCAAACCTGTTTATTTGCGGGCATTCCCACATAGCCAAAGTAATGTATGACCAGCAGCACGATATGCTTTGTGTCAATCCGGGAGCCGCCGGCAAACAAGGTTTTCATACCATCCGTACGCTTATGCGCCTGGAATTGAACGCCGGTAATATCGAAAACCTGGAAGTAATAGAGTTAGGCAAAATTTAATAGTGGTAACTTTATGCCTGACCAAAGGCAAACTAGAGTTCCAGATCTATATCAAAAAGTTCATGCCAGGGCAGGCCGTTTTCGGCCAAAGCCTTCAGGAAAGGATCGGGATTGAATTCTTCCACATTGTAAACGCCTGGTTTGCGCCACAAGCCTTTCATAAACATCATGGCTCCGCACATAGCCGGAACGCCGGTTGTATAGCTCACGCCCTGAGCTCCGGTTTCTTTGTAGGCTGCCTGGTGGCTGCAATTTTGATAAATGTAATAGCTTCGTTCCTTGCCGTCTTTGATGCCACGGATGCGGCAACCTATAGAAGTCTGGCCGGTGTAGTTTTCTCCCAGTTCTCCGGGATCGGGCAGGACAGCTTTCAGGAACTCGATGGGAATAATCTCCATTCCCTTAAAAAGTATAGGCTCTATGCCGGCCATTCCGATGTTTTGTATTACTCGTAAATGGGTAAGGTATTCCTGTCCAAAGGTCATCCAGAAACGGGCTCGTTTGATAGCCGGGAAATTCTTGACCAGGGACTCGAGTTCTTCGTGGTAAATCAGGTAAGACTCTTTGGGGCCTACTTCGGGATAATGGAGTGTTTTGTGTATTTGATGAGGTTCAGTTTCAATCCATTGGCCGTTTTCGTAATACTTGCCTTTTTGAGTGACCTCGCGAATATTTATCTCCGGATTGAAATTGGTTGCAAAAGCCTTTCCATGGTCTCCGGCATTGCAATCCACGATATCCAGGTAGTGAATCTCGTCAAAATGATGTTTAGCGGCATAGGCTGTCCAGACTCCGGTAACGCCTGGATCAAAACCGCAGCCCAGTATGGCCGTAAGGCCGGCTTTTTCGAAGCGCTCCCTGTAGGCCCACTGCCAGGAATATTCAAAATGAGCTTCCTCTTTGGGTTCGTAATTGGCTGTGTCGAGGTAATGAACGCCACAGGCCAGGCAGGCATCCATAATGGTAAGATCCTGATAAGGCAGGGCGACATTGATAACAAGCTCAGGACGGTGTTTATTAAATAAATTCACAAGTTGTTCCACAGAATCGGCATCCACCTGATCGGTCTGAATGCGGTTATTGCCTACAAAAGCAGCTATCTTGTCGCATTTTGCTTTGGTACGGCTGGCCAGTACTATTTCACCGAAAACTTCCGGATGTTGTGCTACTTTAAACGCTACTACGCTGCCGACTCCGCCGGCTCCGATGATAAGAACTTTTCCCATAATCAAAAGTTTTTAATTAAGTCTGCAAAGATAATTAATTTAATATATGTCCGGAAATAGGGGCAGATAATAAAATTGAGTACATTTGCAGCAGATTTTTAGGGGTGTTCCCGGAAGGTATTGATCTTTTTGTTGTTTCGTTTTGAGTCGACCAAAGCTGACAAACAAGAAAAACAAATACCTCTGTGTGATCTGAGATTATACCCATAGACCGGATGTAGGTAATGCTACCGTCGGGAAATGCTTTCTCTTACACCCCTTTTGATGTTTCACTATTTAAAAAAGAAAAACATGAAAAGGGTTTTTTTATGCCTTACGGCGGGCATTTTTGCCATTAATTCCATGGCAGCCGTGACAAAAGACAGTATCAGACAACTGGATTTGGACGCTGTAGTGGTGCTTGCTTCTTATGCAGGAGAAAATACACCGGTTACCCACCAAAACCTGAACAAATCCGAGATTCGTGCCCTGAACGTGGTTTCCGCATTGCCTCAGGTGCTCTGGATGACTCCCTCGTTGATACATACCTCCGAAAACGGAACGAGCACCGGCAATACGACCATGCGAATCCGGGGAACAGATGCCAGTCGTATCAATTTCAGCCTGAATGGTATACCGATGAACAATCCGGAATCGCAGGAAGTGTATTGGGTGAATATTCCCAACCTGACCGGCTCACTGCAATCCATCCAAATTCAGCGTGGGGTTGGCGTATCGGCCAACGGGACAGGCGTTTTTGGAGCAGCCGTGAACCTGTTAAGCGAACGCCCTCTGGCGGATAATTACGTAGAGTCCTCTCTTACGGTAGGCAGTTACGGCACTTTTGAACAAAGTATCTCTCTGGCTTCTTCCCGTTTGCCGGGAGGAGTGCGGATGCAATTGCGATATACTTCATTGAATGCCAATGGTTATTTGCGCAATGGCTGGAGTCGTCATCAATCGCTCTACGGCTCACTTAGCAAGTCCTGGGAAAATGCTCAGCTGAGCCTGAATTATATTTATGGCAATCAGCACACAGGCATTACCTGGGAGGGAGCCTCAAAGGATCAGATAGCTCTTAATCCACGGTTTAATCCTGCCGGAGCCATTAAGGAGGATTTATATTATGGTAACGAAAGTGATAATTATCGTCAGCACCACATTCAACTATTTTATTCACTGCAACTTAATGAATCTATTTTATTGAATACGGGCCTTAACTACACGGACGGCTACGGTTATTATGAACAATACAAACAAAACCGTAAATTTTCATCCCTGGGATTATACAATCAGTTGATTGACGGGATAGAATACGACCGAAGCGATCACATCAGGGGAAAATTCATGGCGAATGGATATTATACCGGCCTGTTCAATTTGAATTACCAACTGGGAGGACTGAAGCTCCAGGGCGGAGGCATGTATTCGTTTTACGAAGGAGTTCATTATGCCCGCTTGTTATGGGTGGAACACAACAACAATATTCCTTCTGAATACGAGTGGGCGCGTAATTTTGGCGAAAAAACAGACGGCAATTTGTTTGTAAAAGCCGAATATGCCCTACATAATAAACTTTTTATATATGCCGATTTGCAATACCGTAATGTGTCCTATGAACTGGAGGGAATTGATGATGACGATTTAATGGATTTAACCCAATCGCATCAATGGCAGTTCTGGAATCCCAAAATGGGTATAAACTGGCGTATTGACCAGAATCAGAAACTTTATCTTTCGACAGGCATAGCCAATCGTGAGCCTACCCGTGCAGATCTGAAAGATGCTGTCAAAGGGGGAAGCCGCCGGGTTTTACCCGAAAGGCTGTATGATGTTGAGCTGGGTTATTCTGTCAACAAATCAAAGTGGATGCTGGCACTGAATCTTTACGATATGGAATATCATAACCAATTGATTCCTACGGGTAAACTAAACGAAGTGGGGTATAAGCTTATGAGCAATGTACCGTACAGCTATCGCAGAGGAATTGAACTCAGTGCCGGCATTAAGCCTTTTGCAGTCTTGCAGCTGGATGCCAACCTGAGTCTGAGTACCAATAAGGTTAAAGATTACAGCCTGTATTACGACACCTACGATAATGCTTCCGACTGGAATGAGATACTTGACGAAAGCCGCCAGATCAGCACCTATTACCCCGAAGCCGATTTACCTTTTTCTCCCCAATGCATAGCGGCTGCCCGGATTCAGTATCAGCCTGTTCGCTCCCTTCAATTGAGTTTGATGGGAAAATACATAGCAGAGCAACAGTTTAGCTATATTCAGCACGAAGAGTTTCGTTTGCCGGCTTATACCCAGTTTAATTTTTCTGCCGTATATTCGGGGAGTTTTATAGGAAACAGCGACTTTGATCTGGGTTTTTACATAAACAATCTGCTGGGCAACCAACCACTGTGCAATGCCTGGGGGTATGAAGCCGCTTTTTTGAGCGGAGAGGAGCCTTATCGCGAAGCCGGTTATTATGTATTGGCCCCCAGACACTATATGCTGAAGTTTATTTTAAAGATATAAGTATGGCCTCAACCATAATTCTTGCTAACGGAGCTTTCCCCCGAAAACCCGAGTTACTGCGCTTATTGCGGCAGGCAGAACATATTGTTTGTTGTGACGGTGCGGCCGAAAAACTCCTGAATTTCGGTCAGGAACCCTCCGTTATCGTAGGAGATATGGACAGCCTGAGTCCAATTCTGAAAGAGCGTTATGCCGATCGCATTATGGTCATTGACGAGCAGGAAACCAACGATTTGACTAAAGCGGTGAATTATTGTGAGCGTGTTGGTTATCAGCAAATTATCATTATGGGAGCCACAGGCATAAGAGAAGATCATACTATAGGAAATGTCTCACTATTAATTGATTACTCTTTGCGAATAGGGGATATCTGTATGTTGACAGACTATGGTCGCATCGATGTGGTCAGGCGTTATAAGCGATTGGAGAGTTTTCCCGGTCAGCAAATCTCTCTCTTTTCGATTGATCCGCTAACCATAGTCAATGCAGAGGGTTTAAAGTATCCTCTGGTCGAACGCAGTCTGAGTAATTGGTGGCAGGGAAGCCTTAACGAAGCCCTGGGTTCTGCTTTCGAAATCCGGACAGATAAAGGAGCACTATTGGTTTACCGCACTTATTGATTTATGCCGGACTTATTGCCGTTTCAGTACTAACGCAGTTCTGGAGGGTAAGTACAAATGTATCATTTCCAGCCCGGAATCCGGATTTTCTTCAGCAGTAGTTGTCTTGTGAACGATCTGGTCATCGATTAGCCCAAAACCTCCGAATTCTTTGGCATCGCTGTCCAGGACGGTTTTATAGTTTCCTTTTTGCACCAAAATGCCATAATCGGTATATGACTTTTGAGGATGCAGATTAAAGACAAATAGGAGAGAGCCTCGCTCGAAGGCCATAATCTGATCCTGGTCGTGCAGCCATCGCTGACAGGGCAGCTCTATAGGTTTGATTTTCTTAAGTAGTTTAATCATGGTTTTGTCAAAAGCATGCAAACCGGCGTACTTGAGCTGTTGGTTTTCGAGGAGACTCCATTGACGGCGGGCGTATTTATAGGACCAGCCGTTGCCTTCGCGAGGAAAATCTATCCATTCGGGATGTCCGAATTCGTTGCCCATAAAATTCAGGTAGCCTCCGTTGATGGTGCCGGCCGTCATCAGGCGTATCATTTTGTGCAGTGCAAGACCCCGGTCGACAATCATATTATGGTCTTCTTTGCTCATGTGCCAGTACATGTCGGCATCTATAAGCCTGAATATAATGGTTTTGTCTCCAACCAGAGCCTGATCGTGGCTTTCGGCGTAACTGATGGTTTTCTCATCCTTTCGGCGGTTAGTCAATTCCCACCAAATGGCTCCGGGCTTCCAGTTTTCGTCGCTGTATTCTTTAATAAGCTTGATCCAGAAGTCGGGAATACCCATGGCCATACGGTAGTCAAAGCCGATTCCACCTTCTTTTAAGGGGATTGCCAGACCGGGCATGCCGCTGACTTCTTCAGCTATGGTAATGGCTTTGGGTTTAATTTCGTGTATGAGTTTATTAGCCAAAGTCAGGTAGGCTATGGCGTCGCCGTCCTGGTTGAGGTTATAATAATCGTCGTAGGAACCGAAGGCTTCTCCCAGTCCGTGGCTGCGGTAGAGCATCGAGGTCACTCCGTCAAAGCGGAAACCGTCAAAACAGAATTCTTCCAGCCAGTATTTGCAATTGGACAGCAAAAAGTGCAGCACCTCGTCCCGGCCATAATTGAAACACAAGGAATCCCAGGCCGGATGTTCTCTTCTGTCTCCCTGGTGAAAGTACAAGCCGGGATCGCCGTCCAGGCAACCTAAACCTTCGACGGAATTTTTGACGGCATGAGAATGTACTATATCCATTATAACCGCAAGGCCGTAGCCGTGAGCCTCGTCAATGAGCTGTTTGAGTTCTTCGGGGGTGCCAAAACGGGAAGAAGCTGCAAAAAAACTGGAAACGTGATAGCCGAAAGAACCGTAGTAGGGGTGTTCCTGTATGGCCATAATCTGAATGGCGTTGTAACCGTTGTCGGCTATGCGGGGCAAAACCAGGCGCCTGAATTCGTCGTAAGTGCCGATTCTTTCCTCTTCGGTGGCCATGCCGATGTGGCATTCGTAGATAAATAAAGCTTGAGGGGGAATCTTGACCTGGTGTTTGAAACGATATTTATTTTCAGGTTCCCAGACCTGGGCGCTGAAAATATAGCTAACCGGATCCTGAACCACCCGTCTGGCCCAGGCCGGTACCCGTTCACCGCTGCCGCCGGGCCAGGAAACATACATTTTGTACAGGTCTCCATGCTTCAGGCAGTCTGAGGCCAGTTGAATTTCCCATACTCCGTGTTCTTTTTTTTCCAAGGCATATTCGGGTCGAAGTTCCCAGTGGTTGAAATCACCAATCAAATGAATGGAATCGGCATTGGGAGCCCATTCCCGAAAAATCCATCCGCAGGGATGCTTATGCATCCCAAAAAAGAGATGCCCATTGGCAAATTCAGCCAGGCTTCCACCTCCCGTCAGACTTTTCTCCTTGCTCAGGGCGTAATCATAACGTCCTTGTATGGCTGAATGGTAGGGTTCCAGCCAGGGATCATTTTTGATAATCTTCAGGGTCCGGGCTTTCATTAAAGCAAAACTTTGACTACGGCTTTTTTGATGGGGCCTTTGCCTATGCAGGGGGCGTGTCCGTCACCGGGATAAAACACCGTGAATTCTCCGGGATGCACATTGATATAACTTACAGGGCTGTCGCTGAAAAAACAGATATCTTTCACAGCATCATAAGGGGAACGGGCATGCCTGCAATCGTGTGCAGCGCGCCATCCCATGGTTTCGTTGCCACTTATGATGACCTGGATGTCAATGTATTTTTCGTGGGTTTCCAGACGGGCAACTTCGGGTGATTTCCCTTCATATTCCGAAATAGATATATAAAGTTTATCTCCGTCCAATACTATCTTGCCGGGTTCCAGTGAGTCCAGGTCGCGTGATTTCAGATAATCGAAAGCTCTTTTGAACAAGGGATGCATACTTTCGTAGAGAGAGCTGTTTTTTAATGAATCAAGTATCATAATACTATTATTTATGGGGTATATAATTGTGTATTTTCTTTGTGCTCATCCAGGGCATAATTCAAAAAACGGTTCAAAGGGTAGAGTTGCCGGGAGATGTCTGCAATGTATTCACAAAAATCCGTACGTTCTGTTTCAGGGATATTAAGCTTATGAGTTGCCGTATAATCTTTGAATTTCAAATAGTCTATACCAGGAAAATCCGTTGAAAATCCTTTGGGAGCCGTCAGTAGTCTGCGTCCGTCCAACGAGCCAAAATTAGTTTTGAAGCTATGAGAATGAACAATATCTTCAAATTCCTCCAGATTGTCCACTATGGATTGACGTAAAATTTTAAGCCGGGGCGCTTCGGGCATCCAAATGCCTCCGGTGATGAAACAATTTTCTGGTTGCAGATGAAGATAATAGCCTGCCCGGTCGCTGTTTTTGCCTCCAGCGGCAATAAAGGCTCCAAAATGGGTTTTGTAGGGCTTTTTATCCTGGCTGAAGCGTATATCGCGATATATCCTGAAAATGCATTCCTGAGGCTTTAAATGCCTTAATTCGGCGTCAAAATCAGCCAACAGGAAGATTAGCTTTTCTAAAAGCTGTATATGATACTCCCGGCTTTCGTTATACAAAGCCTTGTGTTCATTGAACCATTCCCTGTTGTTGTTTTGTGACAAGAGGCGCAGGAAGTCAAGTATACCGGAAACATTCATTATGGAAGCTTTTATTCTTTGCCAAATGTAGAAAAAAAAACCCAAGGCATAAAAGCGTAGGGCTTTTTTTTGGATATTTGCAAACCCTTCTTTAAACTCTTACAGATGGCTCATTTACCTTCACTGATATCTGATCTCGCACTCATACTTCTCATCGCCAGTGTAATTACTTTGTTTTTCAAATGGTTAAAGCAGCCTGTGGTCTTAGGCTACATCGTTGCCGGCATGCTGGCTGGCCATAATATTGGACTGTTTCCCACAGTAGTGGACACTGCCAACATTCAGATATGGGCCGAAATAGGGGTTATATTTCTATTGTTTACGCTGGGGCTGGAATTTAGTTTCAAAAAATTGGCCGAAGTAGGTAAATCTGGTAGTATTGTTGTTTTGGTGGAATTAATCGGAATGTTGATGCTTGGTTTTCTTTTGGGGAGGATTTTAGGCTGGAAGCCACTGGAAAGCCTTTTATTGGGAGGAATGATATCCTTGTCGTCCACTACTATCATTATTAAAACCTTCAATGAATTAAAACTAAATAAAAAGAAATTCAGCAACCTGGTTTTTGCAGCTTTGGTGGTCGAAGACCTGGTGGCTGTAATTATGATGGTGCTTTTGTCCACCCTGGCTGTTGGCAAGCATTTTTCAGGAGAAGATATGCTTTTTGCCTTGTTAAAGCTGGTTTTCTTTTTGGTCATCTGGTTTATGCTGGGCATCTTTTTGATTCCGACTTTCCTGAAAAAGCTGAGGCCTTTACTCCACGATGAAACTTTATTGATTATCTCTCTTGGACTTTGCCTTGGGATGGTGGTCTTAGCCGTAAAAGTGGGTTTTTCTGCTGCCCTGGGAGCCTTTATTATGGGTTCAATATTGGCAGAAACTTTTGAAGTTGAACGTATTGAAAAATTAACCAAACCGCTCAAAGATTTCTTCGGGGCTATTTTTTTTGTTTCGGTAGGCATGATAGTGGACATGACCGTGATTGTGCAATATATATGGCCTATTTTAATAATCAGTTTGGTAACCATGCTGGGAAAGCTGGTTTTCGTTTCTGCAGGTGTGTCTATTTCGGGTCAATCCTTGAAAACATCCATACAGTCGGGTTTTAGTATGGCTCAGATAGGGGAGTTTGCTTTTATTCTGGCAGGCCTGGGCATGAGTCTGGGTGTGACAGGCAGTCATTTGCATCCTATCGTGGTTGCCGTCTCGGTTATTACGGTTTTTTGTGCCCCTTATATGATGAAGTTATCCGGACCTGCCTATTTGTTTATACATAAACGCATGCCTGAAAAGTGGAAAGCAATGTTGAACAGAAGGGAACAGCAGAACTTTCATCCCAAACAATCAAGCGACTGGTTTTTGTTACTCAAGAGTTATTTTATTTATCTTATTGAATTATCTGTACTCATTTTGGGCGTGTTGATCGTGTCTGAGAAATACCTGGCTCCTTTTCTGCAAAGCAAAATTCCCCAAGGCTACTGGGCAGAACTACTTGTTGTTTTGATTACTTTATTGGTGATTTCTCCTTTTCTGAGGGCATTGACTCATAATCGCAGCAAATATTCCGGATTGATGCTGAATCTTTGGACAGCAAAAGCCTCTAACAGGATTTATCTTATACTATTGACAGCCATTAGGATGATGTTGGCTTATTCGGCCATTTTATACCTGATGTTTCGTTTTTTGCCCTTACCCACAGTTCTCATTATTCCTATAGGAATAGTGTTGCTGGTTTTTATTTTAAGATCCAAAGCTCTTTTAAAGCGTTACTGGAGGCTGGAAGCCCGTTTTATGATTAATTTAAATGAGAGGCAAATGGAGGAGAATATAAGCAAAATAGAAGCCAATCAGGGAGTTCGCAATATTAGAGATATGCACGAAGCCCATTGGTTAGATAATCTGCTATATACTTTTTGTCTTAGAATAGAAAAAGGTTCAATAATAGTAGGTAAAGCACTGAAAGATATACATTTAAGGGAAGACTTTAACTTGATTGTTATTCGGGTGGAGCGCAATAAGACTAAGATTAATCTTCCCGACGGAAGTTTTGTGCTGGTCGAAGGAGATATTCTACGGATGGCTGGTCAGAATCTGGTGTACAAATTAATTCGAGATGAACAACTGAACTTGAATTTTGTTCCGGATTCTCTGATGACCCTGCATACCTTTTCGCAGCAGGAAACTCAATTAAAATCTTCTCGTTTGAGCTGCTCGGGCATTCCTATCCGCAATGAATCACCTCTGGCAGGCAAAAATCTTATAGATTCGGGTTTGATGACGGTCAACAAATGTATGGTAATAGGAATGGAAAGAGATAAGAAGCGCTTTATCAATCCGGGCTCAGGGCAGGTGATTCTGCCTTGTGACCTTGTTTGGGTGCTGGGAGAGGAAAAACAGGTTTCTAAACTGATCAGCGAAAACGTCTATCGGCTCTGATTTTATTCCACCGTAACAGACTTAGCCAGATTGCGTGGCTGATCTACATTACGGCCTTTGTTGATGGCAATGTGATAGGCAAAAAGCTGGAGAGGTATACAGGCTACCACCGAAGACAGGCATTCGTCCACATGGGGGATTTCAAGGTAATAATCGGACATGGAGGAAACAATATTGTCTCCTTTGGTTACAATGGCAATCACTTTACCACCTCTTGCTTTTATTTCCTGGATGTTACTGACTGTCTTTTCGTAAATACTGTCGGTAGTAGCTATAACGAAAGTAGGCATTTCGTTGTCTATAAGCGCAATAGGACCGTGCTTCATCTCAGCCGCCGGATATCCCTCTGCGTGTATATAGGATATTTCCTTTAATTTTAAAGCACCTTCCAACGCCAAAGGATAATTGTAACCCCTGCCCAGGTATAAAAAATTATGGGCATAGGTAAACATTTTAGAGAGGTCTTTTATGCGTTCGTCCAGTTTTAAAACTTCTTCCATCAATTCCGGAAGAGATTTCAGGCTTTTGAGGATGCTCAAAAAACGTTCATTGGCTATGCTCTTCTTTTCCTTGGCAATAGTCATAGCCAACATGGCCAAAACCGTCACCTGGCCGGTGAATGCTTTGGTGGATGCTACACCAATTTCGGGGCCGACATGGATATAGGTGCCTGTATCTGTAGCTCTGGCAATGGAAGAGCCAACAACGTTGCAAATTCCGTAAATAAATGCCCCTTTTTCTTTGCCCAATTGCACGGCTGCCAGAGTATCGGCAGTTTCGCCGGATTGGGAAATGGCTATCATCAAATCTCCCTTATTAATTACCGGATTACGGTATCGAAACTCGGAAGCATATTCAACTTCAACCGGAATCCGACAAAATTCTTCAATCAGGTGTTTACCGATAAGCGCCGCGTGCCAGGAAGTGCCACAGGCAACAATAATAATCCGGCCTGCATTCAGTATTTTATCTTTGTGGTCTATAACACCCGAGAGGATTACATTGGTGGCTTCCACATTGATTCTGCCTCGTATGCAATCGATAATGGTTTTGGGTTGTTCGTAGATTTCCTTGAGCATAAAATGAGGATAACCTCCCTTTTCCAATTGTGAAATGCTCATATTCAGACTTTTGACATCCACTTTGGTTTCGGTATTGTTCAGATTTACAATATTGATTTGCTCTTTAGGACGAAGTAAAACTACTTCTTCATCGTTGAGGTAAACGACTTTGTTGGTATATTCAATGATAGGGGTAACGTCTGAAGCAATAAAATACTCTTCTTTACCCAGGCCTACCACCAAAGGGCTGCTTTTGCGTGCAGCAACGATCTCTTCCTTATTATTTTTATCGATGACAGCAATGGCATAGGCGCCTATTACTTGCTTAAGGGCTGATTGTACAGCCTCAAACAGGGAACATTGATTAGAGATTTTGATATATTCAATCAATTGAACCAGGACTTCGGTATCTGTATCGCTTTTGAAGCTGTAACCATGCTTCTGCAGGGCTTTTTTGAGCAAGGCATAATTCTCAATTATGCCGTTATGAACCAGCGCCAATGAAGTGGTTTCGGAGTAGTGGGGATGGGCGTTCGCGTTGTTGGGTTCTCCGTGAGTGGCCCAGCGGGTGTGGGCAATTCCGATTTTTCCGTTGATGTTTTTGGACTCGGTAAAATTTTCCAGGTCACGAACTTTTCCTTTGGTTTTATAGACATTAATTTCGTTATCATCAATTAAAGCTATTCCGGCGCTGTCGTAACCCCTGTATTCAAGACGGTGTAATCCTTTAATCAGTATAGGGTAGGCTTCTTTTTGACCTACATAAGCAACTATTCCACACATAGAACGATATTTAGGTGCAAAAATACAATCTCAGAGGTTTTTTCAACTATTCCGAAGGAAAAAAATACACATAAGAGGTTATTTTTTTTAATTCGCGAGAATCGTCTATTTGAAACCGATCGCCCAATTGTAAATGTACAGGCGATTCTCAGAGCCTGGGATAAAAAAGATTGTTTTGAAAGAAAGACACTTCTGTTCCTACGATTTAACGATAAAGCATTGTTAACATTTCGACTCTTTGAAGGCACAGTTATGTATAAAGAATGTATACATAAAAGAGGCAACTAGTAAAGAGAGTGTTTTTACATAAATATATATAACACATTTGTTTCGATTATTTACATAATCAAATTTAACAAATGGTTGTAAATTCAATTTACATTTCTATCCTTGTTTAGAAAGATAGAATTATACATCGGAAGAAGTTTATAAATCAAGCTTTAAAGCAATTAAAGTAAATACTTTAATTGTGTTTAGTTAAAATATTGGAATACAATAGTTCGTACTGTATATTAAGACGAAACAAAGAGTAGGTAAGCGCATAAAAACATTTTGAATCGTCAAATTAAAAGTATAGATTTAAAATACGAATACTATGTATCTGGATATAAGGATATAAGATGTAAAATTAGAATACTATGCTCACAAATAGTTAATATAGTATTGTAAAGACAAATATGTAAATTGATTTCACATAAGGAAATTTCTAAAAAATATATATAAGAAACATGATTTTTTTGTATTTTATATCTGTAAATTAAATTTGATCATTAAACTTTTTCAGGACAATTATTTGTACATTTGTGCAAAAGAAAAATGCATAAACATTCTCCATATGAAAGACAGAATTAAGGAAATTTTAGATTCTCAAGGCCTGAATGCCACTCAATTTGCCCAAAAAGTCAGTATGA
Organism: uncultured Bacteroidales bacterium; assembly: GCA_964488495.1. GTDB lineage: Bacteria > Bacteroidota > Bacteroidia > Bacteroidales > UBA1402 > UBA1402. Next base: position 5,372 of record CAZAUQ010000010.1, on the reverse strand, counting down.
ATGTCTCTGCCTTATCTCATATTTTGAGTGGAAGGAATAATCCGGGTTACGATGCCCTGCAAAAGATCATTGTGAATTTTCCCAAGATCAATGTTGAATGGTTAATGACCGGTCAGGGAGAGATGTACAAAGAAAACTTACCCGAAGAGCCCGAACAAGTCACTTTATTTGACGAGAATCCTCTAAAAGCTGATACAGGCTCCGGTAAAGGAGAATATTCGACGCAAAAAGGCTCAAAAAGCCCATTAAAGTCAGCTAAATACACAGATAATCAGTTATATATATCTAAAGAAAAAGCTATCGTGAAAATTCGTAAGATAGCCGTTTTTTATTCCGATAATACCTATGAGGAATTTTTCCCTCAATAATACTCTTCATACTGACTCTGGGAGTAAAGTTTTAAATTCATATAAGCCTGAAATGAATTTTCTCCCGTATATTTGTGCAATCAAATCTTAATTATGACTTCGATCACAAATAAAAAAGTTTTAGATTTTATCTTATACGAAAAAGAAGAATGGGCTAATTCGGCCTTGATGAAATTTAAAACAACCGAAAGTCTGCCTGATATCTTTCCAGGACAATTTGTACAAGTAAAAATAGAAGATTCTCCTGACACCTATTTGAGGCGTCCTTTATCGGTTAATTTCATTGACAGAGAAAACTCCTGTTTGTGGTTATTGGTACAAAAAGCAGGCCCCGGAACCCGTAAGTTGGCAAGTTTAACTTTGAACTCAAAGGTGAATATGATACTTCCGCTTGGTAATTCATTTACTATGCCTAAGCCTGCAAATGAATCAGACAAACAAAAAATAATACTGATTGGTGGAGGAATTGGCACAGCTCCCCTGCTTTTTTTAGGTAAAAGCTTGTTTGAACTGGGCTACCATCCCCATTTTTTACTGGGCGGACGCTCAGCGACCGATATTTTGCAACTGAATCAATTTCGCCTTTACGGAAAGGTGGCTATAACCACACAGGATGGTTCTATGGGAGAACAGGGTCTGGTGACAGAACACAGCATTTTAAAGGAAATGCAACCGGATAAAATTTATTGCTGCGGACCTAAACCAATGATGCAAGCCGTGGCTTCCCTGGCAAAAACGATGAATTGCTGGTGCGAAGTTTCCCTCGAAAATCTGATGGCCTGTGGATTTGGAGCCTGTCTCTGTTGTGTGGAAAAAACAACCAAAGGTCATGTTTGTACCTGCACTGAAGGTCCGGTTTTTAATATAAATCAACTGCTATGGTAGATCTGTCAGTACAATTAAAGGCTCTGTGCCTTAAAAATCCCGTGATGACTGCTTCGGGTACTTTTGGTTACGGAGAAGAATATCAGGACTTCATGGATTTATCGCGAATAGGTGGTATTATTGTAAAAGGAACCACTATTCGCCCAAGAGAAGGTAACGATTATCCACGTATGGCCGAGACGGCATCAGGCATGTTAAACGCTGTGGGACTGCAAAATAAGGGTGTCGATTATTTTGTAAAAAACATTTATCCGCGCATTTCCGGTTTTAATACAAATGTATTGGTCAATGTCTCCGGTTCTACGGTGGAAGATTATGTTCAGGCAGCCGAAATCATACAGGAACTGGACAAAATTCCAGGAATTGAGCTCAATGTTTCTTGTCCCAATGTCAAAGAAGGCGGTATGGCTTTTGGCGTTAACGTAAAAGCATTATGTCAGGTAGTAAAAGAAGTCAGAGCGGTTTATAAAAAACACCTGATGTTGAAATTGTCGCCCAATGTGACTGATATTACAGAGTTTGCTAAAACAGCAGAAGATCAGGGAGCCGACTCTCTTTCTCTGATCAATACCTTACTGGGCATGGCCATTGATGCCGAAAAAAGACGTCCTAAGCTCTCCACGGTGACAGGAGGTTTATCAGGCCCCTGTGTCAAGCCGGTTGCTCTTAGAATGGTCTGGCAAACATACAAGGCAGTCAAAATTCCTGTAATCGGCATTGGGGGGATCTCAAACCCGGCAGATGCCATAGAATTCATGTTAGCCGGTGCTTCTGCCATACAGGTAGGGACAGCCAATTTTATTGATCCTGCCGTTTCGGTCAGCATTGCCGAAGGCATAGAAGATTATTGCCAACGACATGGTTTTAAATCGGCCAGAGAATTGACCGGAGCACTTAAACTTGATTAAGAGCAATCATTCGTCCAGCAAATCAGGCCTTAAGAGCCGGGTTCTTTCCAATGATTGTTCCAGTTCCCATTCCTGAATTTTACGCTGGTTTCCCGACAATAATATATCTGGGACTTTCCAGCCCTTGTATTCTGCCGGCCTGGTGTAAACAGGGGGTGCCAGCACCTGGTCCTGAAAGGAATCGGAGAGTGCGGACTGTTCGTCACCCAAAGCACCCGGGATAAGCCTCACGATACAATCTGTCATAACGGCAGCAGCCAATTCTCCGCCGGTGAGCACATAATCACCAATGGATATTTCTCTGGTTATCAGATGTTCACGAATGCGGTGATCAATACCTTTGTAATGTCCGCAGAGAATAATCAGGTTTTGCTTCAGGGAAAATTGGTTAGCCAGGCTTTGATTAAATTTTTCTCCGTCCGGTGAGGTATAAATGATTTCGTCGTATTTACGCTGGCTGCAGAGATGGGTGATAACCCGATCTACAGGTTCAATTTGCAGCACCATGCCTGCAGAAAAGCCGAAAGCATAGTCATCAACCCGACGATGCTTAAGATCGGTAGAGTAATCTCGTAAATGATGCACATTGATATCAACCAGTTGTTTATCTCTGGCTCTTTGTATAATGGAACAGTTTAAAGGGCCATCCAAAAGTTCAGGTAGAACCGTAATAATATCAATGCGTAACATAATCTTATTTTGGCACAAAGATACAAAATTGCTCCGCATAAGCTGCCCTGAGCTTATTTTTGTATTAAAACAGCCTGGCCGGCTGTACTACAGCTTATGCGGAGCGGTACAAGTTAGCTGGCAGATAGCGATTCTTGTACTTTTATGTATATCAAATCATCGATGCAGACATAGGTTGGTGTATTGATACCGTACATACCGGTGTCGCTCGATTCAAAATACAGGCTGAGTTTATTCAACTTGCCCAATTCTCTCAGATCTACAAATTCCCAGGAATTCAATAAGATCTTTTTGTTATCTCTGAAGTCGGCCAGGTAAAAGGTTTTTTCGCCTAAATATTCCCCATTAGCGTCGTAGGATTTAAATATAATTCGCAGATAGTCACCTTCTTCAAATTTTTTGGCAAAGGCATCGCCTTCTTTCATTGACAAGTAAGCGTAAGTAGAATTCGTAAGTCGCATGCCTTTTATTACATACTCTTCATCCTGTTCAAATTGAATAAAACAAGAAGAATCTGCATCGTAAGCACTGTAATAAAAGAGGCCGAATTGTCTGCCTCCGGCGGCTTTGCCGGCACTGCAGCTGTATTGATTACCAAAGCCCGCAGTAACACTATCGCACATAGCACTGAGAGCGAAACCGTACCAGGTTTCGGAACTGTAAGTTACACCTTCCCATTCGTATTCCGAAAGACTGTAGCTGTTGTTGAAAACCATTTTTTTGGAAGAATAAGACTGGTTGTTTTGAAATTCATCGAGCGGGGGTTCTTCAAAATCAATACAGATTTCTTCTTCATGTTCATTGACAACAGGTTCACAAGCCAACATTCCAATGAACGACAGGATCAAAGCTAAGGACCTGACAATGTGATTTGTATTCATACATTAAATAATATTACCGGGTTTCCGCAAAGAATGACTTCATAAAACGCGGAAACCCTATCCGTTTACAGAAGCCTGAAATGTTTTGATTGTGTTTGCCCTGCTTGCACAACATATTCAACAACACGATGTCTCCGCGTGTGTGATCGGGCAGAAGAAGAAAAAGGGATCCATCCATATGGAAAACTTTTTCAGCTTTTGTTCCCGAAAGCGTTGAAAATAAATAACCGGCAGGTTTTCTGACTTGATTCACTTTGTTACCTTCCCATCGTTAAGACAGTGGTTTGCAGAAACAAAGCCTTGATTGAATCTTACAGCAGCGGGCACTGTTCCGGATTTACACCGGATTCCCTTTTATGTCTGTATAGAAAAAACAGGCATCACCAGTCAGGTGCAAAGTTAGTTTTTATTACCATATAGTAAAAAAAGGAAGAGGATTTTTGTAATTTATTTTTCGTACATTTGAAATCTTTAATACGCCTATTTATTTATTCATTAATGACAAAGCTTATGAAAATCAAATTACTTTTAGTAGCAACATTGTTTTCTATGGTATTGTTTGCTCAGGAGAATGCAGAAGATGCAAAAAGCCCTTGGTCATACAAAGGCATTACCGGTCTGAATTTTTCTCAGACTTCGTTTACTAATTGGAGTGAAGGTGGTGAAAATTCAGTGGCAGGCAACGTCTATTTAAATGCTTCTCTGAACTATGTAAAGGACAAAGTTTCCTGGACCAACGATTTAAGTACAAATTTTGGTATGTATTACACTACCCAAAACAACTGGAGAAAAAATATTGATAACATCAATTTTGCTTCCAAATACGGCCGTGGTATTTCCAAGGTTTTTTATTATGCCGCATTATTGGATTTTAAGACCCAGTTTGCCAATGGTTACAATTACGCGGTTAGTACTACCGACAGGGTTTCAGGCTTTATGACTCCTGCTTATCTGAATCTTTCGGTGGGTATAGATTATAAACCCAACGAACATTTTAGTGCGTACTATTCTCCCGTGACTGGTAAAATGACTTTTGTGTCGGATACTACTTTTTCGACGAATTATGGCCTGCAGGCCGGTAAGAAAAATCGGGCGGAGTTGGGCAGCAGTTTCAGAGCATCAGCCAATTACGATGTTTTTAAAATTGTAAACCTCAAGTCTAACCTGGATTTGTTCACTGCCTACAGTCAAAGTTTCGGTAAAGTTGACGTCAACTGGGAAGTGTTGCTCAACCTCAAAGTTACAGAGTTGCTTACCGTTACCTTTCAATCTACCCTTCGTTACGATGACGACATCAAATACGTAGATTCCAATGGAAATTTAGGTCCGGCCAGAGTTCAGTTTAAAGAAGTACTTGGTGTTGGATTATCTTATAAATTCTAAACCACATTGTCTATGCCGGCCTTTAAAGCCTTTTCGTTCATCGGAATAAGCTTGTGATGCCTTTCAGGCAGGGTTTTTCTCAAACCTTCCAGGACGGATTCCAGTTGCACAATGGGCCTTACTTTGAGGTAAGCACCCAACACTATCATATTGAAAGCCTTGCTATTGTCCATAGCAGAAGCGATTTCCATAGCGTCTATGGTATGAATGCTAATGTCTTTGCGTACCGGAGCACGCGTAATGCCGTGAGGATCGTA
>CAZAUQ010000009.1:49498-58571 GCA_964488495.1 uncultured Bacteroidales bacterium | reverse complement strand
CTGACGGATATGGCCTGGGTGGGACGCCTGGGCACCAAATCGGTAGCTGCTGTCGGTGCAGTAGGCATTTTGGTCTGGCTGACCAATTCGGTCTCTTTGTTGAACAAAGTGGGAGCCGAAATCACTGTAGCTCAGGCCATCGGTGCTAAGAATTTGGACAAGGCCCGCTGCTATGCTTCGCACAACATAAGTATTTCACTGATCATCTCTTTGATTTGGGCAATTCTTTTGTTTGCTTTTGCCTATCCGGTGTTGGGCATTTACAAAATGGAAGCCGGCATTGAGCTGGAAGCAGTCAGATACCTGAGAATAGTGCTTTGCGCATTTCCCTTTGTGTTTTTGTCTGCCACCTTTACAGGTATCTACAACGCGTCCGGGCTGAGTAAAATTCCTTTTTATATCAATAGCTGCGGTTTGATATTAAACCTGATACTCGATCCTGTTTTTATTTTTGCCTTTGATATGGGCACAGCGGGAGCCGCTCTGGCGACGCTGATTTCGCAAGCTGTTGTTTGCCTCCTGTTTTTCGTTCAGCTGAAACTCAGAGACAAACTGCTAAATGGTTTTCCCTTTTTTGTACGACTACAGCCTGCCTGCATCCGTAAAATTATAAAACTGGGATTGCCGGTGACTCTCTTTAGCAGTTTTTTTGCCATCATCAATTTACTGATGGGACGAATCTCGTCGACCTTTGGAGGGCATATAGGCCTGATGACATTAACCGCCGGAGGCCAGATCGAAGGCCTGGCCTGGAATACTTCACAAGGGTTCAGCACCGGGCTCAGTGCTTTTGTTGCTCAAAACTATGCTGCAAAGAAAAAAACAAGAATTCTCCGCGCCTATCGTTCAGGACTGATCATAACTGCCGTTTTCGGATTACTGTTGACTCTGTTGTTCGTTTTTTTTGGAGGAGAAGTATTCAGCCTCTTTGTTCCGGGACAAACAGCCTTCGAAGCCGGGCAATTGTTTCTGCGGATCGAGGGTTATACTATGATCTTTATGATGTTGGAAATCACCATACAGGGAGTGTTTTTTGGGGCAGGGAGAACCTTGCCCCCTGCCCTGATCAGCTCCTTATTTAATCTGCTTCGTATACCCCTGGCCATTATCCTGGCCAAAAACGGCATGGGCCTTGCCGGCATCTGGTGGGCCATCAGCCTTACCAGTCTGTTGAAAGGTTTGACCGCTTTTAGTTGGTTTCAGGCCATCAAGAAACGTATGTTGCCTCCCGAATTGCCTGAATCAGATATTCTTATTCCCAATAGGTAATCTCGCGACGCTCTTCGGTATAATCGGTCCAGGTCTCTCCGTTTTTATAACGGTAATTGCGGTTGGTCCAGTTGTTGTGAGTGTCGTATACGTAATTGGAATATTCTTGAATATATCCACCATCAACTATCTGAGTCAGGTCCTTTTGTGTATTGTAAGTGTAAGTTGTTGTATAAGAATATGGTTCCTGACCCGTATAATTATCTACAGACTGGAAATTATCAATCAGCAGAAATTCATCGTCTTGCTTGTAGGTGGTGGTTCTGGTGCTGGTGTACGCATTATCGCCTGTTCCAAAGAAGCCTTCGGAATATTCATCAAACATTCCGTTCTCCTGATAAGTGATATCAATAAATTCACCCCAGATATTACCCGTGGTAGAAGACACATTTTCTGTTCTGGAAGACACAGGATACTTTCCTGAATAAGCAAATTTAGTCGTATCTACATAGACATTTTCCTCGTATTGGCTGGTAGAAATAATAAATAAGGTATCTCCCACAAACGTATAATTTGTGTGGCCTCCTTCATTATTTATTACGGAAAGGTTGGGAGTCAATCCGACATGATTCACATGGAAACGTCCCCTGGGAACATACCTGCCGTGGCTGGCGTATTCGTAAGTTGTAGCTCCGGCGCTTACCAACTGCCCCGAGGCATTGTAAACATAATTGGTCGAATAATTATCGTACGGACCTACGTATTCATCGCTTACAATTCTTCCGCTTTCATCGAAAGTGGTATAATTGTAGGTGGTGTCTGAATAAAATTCTTTAATCGTTTTCACCGGCCCTCTCAATTGAAGCTGTGTAAGGGCGGAACGCTCCCAATAATTTTTGGTGGTTTCAGGATCATCATCTCCGTTTCCGTTCAACGAATCGCAAGAAATCATTGTATAAGCAAATATGCTCAACACTATAAAGAAAATACCTTTTTTCATGACTAAAAATTTAAAATGAGATTGATTATTAAGTTTATAACTCTCGTGATACTTTAAAAAATTTATGGTTTTCTGAATTTAAGTACTTGTTTTTCGTCCCCTGAACAAAGTTCGAGTAAATAAATGCCGCTATGAAGGCCAGAAACATCCACTTGAGCCTGACTGGTTTGAGTATTCAGTATAACCCTCCCGCTCAAATCAATTACTCTCAGTTGAATTGTTCCTTCTGTTCCGGCAATAATCAAGGTATTGCCCTGATGAATCAAATAAGTATTGTTCGCCTTCTGTTGAAGTTTTTCCACACTGTTTTGCATAGCTGCCACAATGCCTTCTTCAGTAATTTCGTAATCGACATTTTCAATAAAGCCGGCATCGGACGATAAGACTACGGTATTTACTGATGTCATGGCTTTGCCCTCTACATTCAATAATACATCGTAAGAACCGGCAGGTACTTGTTCAAAAACATAGACCCCTTGTTCGTTACTGGTGGTAAAAGATTTTACCTGACTGTGGTCTGAGGAAGCCACTAAATACAAGTCGTAAGCAGGCAATGAACTGCTGCGCTTAGTTGCCTCATTTTCGAGCAGGCGGATGGTTCCTCTGATTTGCCCGCTGGCGCCTGCATTTGCCGTTAAATCAACAGTCTGAATGCTTATAATTAAGGAATCTGTCTCGTCTGTGGTAAATTGTACTATTCCGGCATTTTCCCAGAGCAACTCTCCCGGATAATAGGTACTTAAGCTTCGGAGGTTTTCCGACTGTGCTTTGCCCTGGCTGCGTAAGGCATATTCGCCCTCTCCAACCACAAATGCTCCCCGGCCTTCAATCAATTCAAGTGTATCCAGCACAATAAATCCTTCATCGCCCAAACCCAGTAATTCAATGTTGTCTGTTGCGGAGACGTCGCCCATTTGTGCAATTACCGGAAGATTTCCTACTTTATAATAGCTGTAGAAATAATCGAAATCATTCATATTGGTGGTAATGAGCCGACCATAGCTTTCTTCAGGATATCGGAGTACGATTTTACCTCCTGAAAAATCAGTAACATCTACCAGTTTTAAATCCCAATTATCAATGATCGTGTCTCCGTCTTCCGTGAATATCTGCAGCCCTCCGTTGGGACACTCACGTACAATTTCAATTTTATCGTCGCTTACTATATCGTGCATATTCACCCAAACAACACTGTGCATATTATCTTGTTCGAATGTCAGGCTTTTGTGCAGGCTCCTGTCTTCGTTATAAATACTGACAACGGTATCATTATAATCTACAAGTTTAGCCAGGCCCTGGCTGTCGAAAAAGATACCTTCGGAGGCCAATTCTTCGTAGTCAGGAAGGGAATATATGGTATTGTTGTATTTTTCTTTCATACAGTATTTTCCGACGGTTGATAAATAGTAGAATTCACCGGTTCTATAATCCGAAAGGCTGTCAACGGCTGTTTTATACAGTGAGCCATCCAAATTGTATAAAAGCAGATTATACTCTTTGTACAAGTCTTCGTAAGCAGCGGCAATATTATTGTTAAAGCCCAGAATGCGCCTTTGTCCGGCGTCAAAAGTGATGCCTCCATACATAATTCCGTGCGGCATCTGTAATTCCAGTGTTCCGCTCGATAAATCATATACTTGCCCGGTATATACATTAGTGGTATACCAGCCTCCTCCATCGAAATAGGCGGTGTCTTTTGACCATAAGCGGTTTACGGCTAATTTGGCTTCACCATTTACTTCGAATGTTTCAAAGCCATGAAAATTGCTCAATGCCGTAAACACTGAATCTCCGTTTTCATCGAGCACACCGATGAAAACACTCCAATTTTCGTCGGTAAATTGTGAAACAAAGGCACTGTCGTATGACGTATATTTGTACACCAGGTATTGTTTCAAAGTGTCTTGTTCCATGCTATTCACGAGTTTCAATCCTCCTGCCCAAGGATTCAATTGTGCGCTTGGATCAGGCAATGAAAGTTCAAAACTCTTAACCGGACTCAGGTCGGGATTATATAAATGCAGATATATAGGTTCTTTAACTTCTTCGTCGAAACTATATTTCTGCATCAACTGAAAAAAAACATCCTCTGAGTTTTCAAGAGTAAACTTGCCATAGGCTAACATATCGTTATTATTGGTCGAAGGAACGTTATTTCCTTCCAGATACTGAGCTGCATAAAGCAGATTGCTGCATGTAAAAAATAGTGTAAGCAGCAAAAAATATAGGTTGTTTTTCATAACGTTTTTATTTAACATAACTAAAATCAGATTATTTCTTTGATAGCTGTTTTAATTAGTAAACAAAAGTATAAATACAGACCCTGTGTACTTAGGTAAAAGGTAAAATTAAGGCCGTAAAAGATACATTTTTCAATGTAAAATGCCTATTTTTGGACATAAATCAGAGTTTATGTTTAAAACGGTTTTATTACTGACTCCCGTGTATGTGACCTTATTTTGGACTTTGGTTCTGAATACCGCAAACAGACACAACAACGACCGTGCCAGGCTGTTTCTGGGGAAATTTATGCTTTTTGCCTGTATATTGTATTTTTCTCATTTTCTATTTTTCTATCCTCTGCCTCAGGTTTACATATATTTTGATGCTCTTTATCAATATGCCTCCTTGATGGTATATCCTCTGTTCTATATCTATATTCGTCTTTTAACAGTGGATGAAAAATTTGAGCTTAAAAAACATTATATATACATTCTCGTACCGAACTTACTTTTTGTAATATATTCCATCGGGATTTTATTCAGCCCTAACGAAAACTATCAGATACTGATTGCAGACTACGAAAACAGCCCCTGGAATTTCCTGAAAATAGTATTGATCAGCATGAAACTCACCTTTTTAATACAGGTAATTCTTTGCGTTACAGGCAACACCATATTATTGAGAAAATACAAACACAGCGCCGGCCAATATTATTCCGATATAGAAGACAGCAGAATTTACAAAGCAGAACTACTCAATCTATGCATCATTTCGACAGGTATCTCCTCTTTTATTCTCGGAATGCTGGGACGAGATTTCTTTTTGACTGAACCTGTCGCTATAACTATAGCTTCGGTGGTTTTTTCTACCCTGCTTTTTATAATTGGTTTGCTTGGCAATGTTCAGAAAGTAGTCAATCCAACCTATGAAACCGACAGCAACAACGTGCCCAAAGCAGGTTTTGCCACCGAGCAGGAAATGGAACACTTCAAATCAGAAGTTTCACCCAAAATACTGCGCCTGTTTGATAAAGACAAAATTTACCTGAACAGCAAACTCACCATTAGAGATGTGGCCCAAATAGCCGGGACCAATCGCACTTACGTGTCCAACTTCATAAATACCCGATTTGATCAAAACTTTTGCAGTTTTGTGAATCAATACAGACTCGAAGAATTGCAGCGAATCATCCTGGAACGCCCTGATTACACCAGTAACACCCTGGCCGAACTCTGTGGTTTCGGTTCGACAGACTCTTTGAAAAGAGCCGTCAGCACGAGCTACGGTATCACTTATTCAGAATGGAGAAAAGGTCTGCTGACCAAGGCAGGCAGCCATCAGGACAGTTTGAACGCCAAGGCGTAATTACGGATTTGCTTGAGCATCGCCGTAAAACCATTGGACCTGGTGGGCGATAAATGCTCTCTGAGTCCTATTCGTTCAATGAAATAAAGATCGGCCTTCATGATTTCGTCCGGGGTTCGCCCTGATAAAACTTTAAGCAGCAAATACACCAGACCTTTCACAATAACAGTATCGCTTTCGGCTTCAAAATACACTTTGCCCTCCTTGAAGCTGGCGTGTATCCACACCCGGCTTTGACATCCTTCTATCAGGTATTGCGGTTTTTTGAATTGTTCATCCAAGGGACTCAGGGAATTGCCCATGTCGATTAACAATTGATATTTGTCCATCCAATCTTCAATTTCATCGAAGGACTGAATAATGTTGTCCTGAATTTCGTTTATACTCATTTAAATTTGTTATTTAAACATTTTGTAGATTCTGTTCAAAGCGGCTTGCAGGCCATCTACTTCCTGAGTTGTATTGTAAAAGGCTAGTGAGACTCGCACACAACTGTCCATGCCTAAACGTTCCATCAGAGGCTGGGCGCAATGATGACCGGTTCGCACAGCAATGCCAAGTTTATCCAGCAACAAACCGACATCATAAGCATGTATGCCTTTTAATTGAAAAGAAATGATGGTATGCCTGTCCGGTATATTTCCCACCAGCTGAAATCCTTCTACTTTTCCAAGTTCAATCAGGGCATAGTCCATCAATTGCTTTTCGTAGGCTGCAATTTTGTTCAAACCAATATCCTGTATAAAACGCAACGCCTCGGCCAAGGCTGTGGTTCCGATAAAATCGGGCGTTCCTGCTTCGAATTTATATGGAATCCGATTGTAGGTTGTCTTTTCAAAATGAACCTGTTCAATCATTTCTCCTCCTCCCTGGTATGGGGGCATTTGTTCCAAAAAGGAGCGTTTGGCGTACAAAACGCCTACTCCGGTCGGACCAAAAACCTTATGGGACGAAAAGGTATAAAAATCGGCGTCCAAAGCCTGAACATCCACCGGCATATGCGCTACTGCCTGGGCTCCGTCAATCAATACAGGGATGCCCATTTTGTGAGCCTTATCAATGAGCTGTTTAACGGGATTTTCGATTCCCAGCACATTGGAAACATGAGTGATGGCGAGCAATTTCACCTTTGGCCCCAGTAATTTTTCGTATTCATCCATTAACAAACAACCATTATCGTCAATGGGAATCACTTTAAGAGTCATCTTTTTACGCTCGCACAAGAGTTGCCAGGGAACAATATTGGAGTGATGCTCCATGCTTGAAATCAACATTTCATCACCTTTCCGGCAAAAAGCTTCGCCAAAGGAAAACGCCACCAGATTTATGGACTCGGTGGTTCCCCGCGTAAAAACAATTTCATCGGATTCTGCCGCGTTGATAAATCTCTGCACCACAACTCTTGCCGCCTCGTGAGCTTCGGTGGCCTGTTGGCTCAATAAATGTACGGCCCGGTGGACATTGGCATTTTGAGAGAAATAGGCTTCTTCTATCCTTTTAACCACAGAACGTGGTTTTTGGGTAGTGGCCGCGTTGTCCAGATAAACCAAAGGCTGTCCGTACACTTTTTGTTCTAAAATGGGGAATTGCTTTCTTATGGAAGCTACATCAAATTTCGATTCCATGACCTCTGTATTTTCTCAACAAATATCGCAACCGGCACAAGCGCTCATCTGTTTGCGAATTCGCTTGCCCACCAGATTATGTATCCTGTTCTTCAGGGGAATTAGCTGAATTCCCTCAATCACATCTGCCACAAAAGCAAATTTAAGCATCATACGGGCCTCCTGTTCCGAAAGGCCTCTTGATCGCATATAAAATAAGGCATTTTCGTCGATCTGGCCTGTGGCAGAACCATGGCTGCATTTTACGTCATCGGCGTAAATCTCCAGCTGGGGCAAAGCGTTCATTCTGGCCCCTGACGAATTGCAGAGATTGGCATTGGACTGATAGGCTGAAGTCTTCTGTGCCTCTTTATGTACCAGCACTTTTCCGGCAAACACTCCTCTTGATTCATCGTCCAGAATATACTTATACAATTGCCGGCTGTTGCAGTGGGGCACTACATGCTCCACGCTTATATGATAATCGGCAAGTTGTTGTTGATCGAGCAGGCAAAATCCTGACAATTGAGATTCGGCATATTGACCCAACATTCTCAATCTTAAGTTATTTCGCGTAACGCCATTGTTCAGTGTAATGCCATTAACAAACACCACAGAAGAATCCTTTTGATCTATAAATGTGTTGCTTATCCTTGCATTATTAGGGTGAGTCATTTCTAACTCATAATATTCCAATCTGGCCTTTTCACCGACAAAAACTTCGGTTACCTGATTTGACAAACAACGGCTCTGAGTCATACTGTGATCACAAATCATCAGTTTTGCCGCAGCTCCATCTTCGAGAATGACCAGATTCCTTCGGTTTGCCATTTGTTCAATTTCGCCGTGAAATAGTTGAATCAATTGCAAAGGCTGTTCAATTTCTACACCCTTAGGCACATACAACAGAAAACCATCCTGAGCCATAGCTGTGTTTAAGGCAGCAAAAGCATCGGCCGATTGCCCGGCAAGACGGTCGTAATAGGAAGCCATGAGTTCAGAATGCTCACGCAACAGAGTGTTGATGCTGCCATACAAAACGCCATCGGGCAAATTTTGGGGCTTAGGATCGGGGTAATACACATCGTTGACTACAAAAAACAATTTGGTGGACAAGCTGGGTACCTCGCAACGAAAAACCTTGCCGGGATGTGCAGGAGTTGACATACGATAGAGGTTCAATCCGTAATCAATCTCCATAAGACTGTCCAGGTGACAATGCCGGTACGCTTCGTCTCCGGGGCCCGGGAAACCGGCCTTTTCAAAAAGCTCCAGAGCTGTCTCCCGTTTTGAATTCATCAGGGGGGCAGAGTATTGCCTGAGCACTTCCCTGTAATTCCTGAACAGATTTATATAAGTTGTTTCTTTCCCCATTTTAGTCTTTCAATTCTTGTTTGACCCAATCGTAACCCTGTTTTTCCAAGTCTTTGGCCAATTGAAAATCTCCGCTTTTTACAATACGCCCGTCAAAAAGCACATGCACTTTATCGGGGACGATATAATCCAGCAATCGCTGATAATGAGTAATAACTATACATGATTTTTGAGGAGTCTGTATTTTGTTTACCCCTTGAGCAACAATGCGCAGTGCATCTATATCCAAACCGCTGTCGGTCTCGTCCAGGATGGAAAGTACAGGATCGAGCATGGCCATCTGAAATATTTCGTTGCG
>CAZAUQ010000009.1:0-49398 GCA_964488495.1 uncultured Bacteroidales bacterium | reverse complement strand
GAACGATCTTCGGGAGCCATATTCAAAAGATCCATACCTTTGAAGCGAACCGTACCCCCGGTGACAGTAAAAGCCGGATTCCCCGAAAGCACTGCAGAAAGCGTGCTTTTCCCTGAGCCGTTGGGTCCCATTATAGCGTGAATCTCTCCTTCGTTCACCGATAAATTCAAGCCTTTCAGGATTTCTTTTTCTCCTATGGAGGCATGCAGGTTTTTTATTTCCAACAACATATATATCTTCTTTATGGCCTGGGCCTGTATTCTTTTTTATTAATTCTTTGCTTGTTTTCTATCTTTTTCCGGCCCTGGCCTTTTTCTGTTTTTTTCTGTTTGAGGCCTGTTTCCCTAAAGCCTTTCTTTGGATTTTCTTCTTTTTACCTTCTGTTTTTTTAAACCAGCCCCGGATAAAAACCAGTAAGCCCATAATAAGCAACATCAGGGCAATAGCACTCACCAAAATCCGCTGCCTGTTTAATTCGCCTTCCAGGCCAAGAGAGCTGAACAATAAATAGCCCAGGCCTGTCAGGATCAGTAGGATAAAAATAGCTACCCAAATGGTTCTGCTGCTCTTTTGAATAGGAGCCTCGTCGTCAGCCTGTCTATTTTGGGCAGCTGATGGTTTCCTGTTGGTTTTCATCCTGCTGTTTATATTGTCTTTTCCAATCAATTATTGCTCTTATCGCTATCAAAGCAAAGATAGCAAAAAGAAGAGCTGTAAAAAACAGTCCCATATAAGCATAAAGGGCTGTACTCAACACATCGACAACTATCCAGATAATCCAGTTGTCCATTACTTTTCTCGAAAGTAAAAATTGCCCTGTTACACTGGCTACGGTCAATACGGCATCTAGCCTGGGAAAGGCCGGAGGATCAATGTATTCGGGAAACCTGGATTGAAAATAAATGACCCCTTCACTCCATAAGCCGCCAAGCACCAAAATAATCACCACCACCAGAGCCCACCGGCTCTTATTTAATCGTCGTATACGCAGTTCGCTGTTTTTTCCTTCCTGTCCGGGAGCCGGATGCTTCCAGTGAAAATACCCGTAGAGGCTGAAAACAAAGTAAACCGTTTGCAACAGCATGGCAGAGTACAAATGTGCCTGATAAAAAACAACAAAGTACACCACGTTGTTGAGCAAACCAAACAAAAAATTTACAGAGAGCGCTTTTGAGGCCAAATAAACGGCCACCAGGCCGCTTACCAATCCGATTAATTCCAGCAGGCTCATGGAATGACCCCATATCGAAAACAACACTATATCCTGAACCAACATATTATCCTACACTCCCTTCCAGGGAAACCTGCAACAATTTTTGAGCTTCGACGGCAAATTCCATGGGAAGTTTATTGATTACTTCCTTGGCATAGCCGCTCACAATCAATCCTATAGCCTCTTCGGTAGATATACCTCGCTGATTGCAATAAAACAATTGATCCTCGCTGATCTTTGAAGTAGTGGCTTCGTGTTCAACTACCGCTGTTTCGTTGTTTATTTCAATATAAGGAAAGGTATGTGCCCCGCAGGTATCGCCTAGCAACAAACTGTCGCATTGTGAATGATTGCGGGCATTGGAAGCTTTAGCGGCAATTTTTACCAGTCCGCGGTAACTGTTTTGGCTTTTACCGGCTGATATGCCTTTGGAAACGATAATACTACGGGTGTTTTCTCCCAAATGAATCATTTTGGTGCCGGTATCGGCCTGTTGATGATTATTGGTAACGGCCACTGAGTAAAATTCTCCTACAGAATTATTTCCGGCCAAAATACACGAAGGGTACTTCCAGGTTATGGCCGAACCGGTTTCAACCTGAGTCCAGGAAACCTTGGCTGATTCACCTTTGCACAAACAGCGCTTGGTGACAAAATTATAAATACCTCCTTTGCCTTCTTTGTCTCCGGGGTACCAGTTTTGCACGGTAGAATACTTGACTTCGGCACGGTTGTTGACCACAATTTCAACGATGGCCACATGCAATTGGTTTTCATCGCGTATAGGGGCAGTGCAACCTTCCAGATAGCTGACGTAGCTGTCGTCCTCGGCCACTATCAGTGTGCGCTCAAATTGGCCTGTATTGACGGCATTGATTCTGAAATAAGTGGAAAGCTCCATGGGACAACGCACCCCCTTGGGTATGTACACAAAAGACCCATCGCTGAAAACGGCACAATTCAAGGCCGCGTAATAATTATCCGTATAGGGCACGACTGAGCCCAGGTAACGCTTGATCAATTCGGGATGTTCTTGCACTCCTTCGCTGAAAGAGCAAAAGATGATGCCCTTCTTTGCCAGGCTTTCCTTGAAAGTGGTTTTGACCGAAACACTATCCATTACTGCATCTACGGCCATACCTGCCAGTTGTTTGCGTTCCTGCAGGGGTATGCCCAGTTTATCGAAGGTTTTCAGTAAATCCGGATCAATATCTTCCTGATTCTCTCCCGAAGTTTTGCTTTTAGGAGCAGCGTAATAGACCATGTTCTGATAGTCTATTTCGGGAATGTCCAAATGCGCCCATTGGGGCTTTTTCATGCTTTGCCAATGACGAAAAGCTTTGAGACGAAACTCCAGCAGCCAGTCCGGTTCCTTTTTTTTGGAAGAAATCAAACGAACAACATCTTCATTCAAGCCTTCGGGAATGCTTTCGGTTTCAATATCAGTTACAAAACCATACTTGTATTCACCGGCAGTTACCTGAGTGATGAGGTTCTTGTCTTCGCTTGATTTCATAAATCATATACTCTGAGGGGCAGATTCGCTTTGCTGTAAAGCATCGGGTATTCTGATGTTCCAGTCTTCGAAATGGATAAAGGGTAGTACCGAGGGAGCAAAATCAGAAAGTGGCTTATAAAAACGTGAGGTGCTGCTTTTTTCCTGATGAAAAGACGACTTTCCTTTGTCAAAATAATTAAAAACATTGGCGACTATACTCAACACGAAAAGGTAGAGCACCACGGCAACCAGGCCTCCTGCCAGGCGGTTGAGCCAACCCAGCATCACCATATTGACCAGCTTGCTCAGTAAAACAGCTACAAAATGAAACAAGATGACCGTTACAACAAAAAGTACAATAAACGAAATCACCTGTACAACTTTGGGACTTGCCGATTCAAAAAGTTGCGAAATGTAAGGTGCTACCAAATACGACAGGGCTTTGGCCGCAAAGATTCCGCAAACAACGCCAGCAATGGCTCCGATGGTCTGTATCAGGCCTCTGCGCAAGCCATCAATTAAGCCCAGGAGGGCAACAATCAGAATAATGATGTCGTAGAGATTCATACACTACAAAGTCTTTTTTACTTCTATTTCTTCGTAAGATTCAATAATATCGCCCAGCTTGATGTCGTTGTAGTTGTTAATATTCAGTCCACACTCATAACCCGACGCAACTTCCTTGACATCTTCCTTGAACCGCTTTAAAGAGCCCAATTCTCCGGTAAAAATAACTATACCGTCGCGAATAAGCCTGATTTTGGTGCCTCGCTTGATTTTCCCTTCTTTAACCATACAGCCGGCCACAGTGCCAACCTTGGTGATTTTAAAGACTTCACGTACCTCGACAGTAGAAGTAATTTCCTCCTTGATTTCCGGAGAAAGCATACCTTCCATAGCCGATTTAATTTCTTCGATGGCATCGTAGATAATTGAGTAAAGACGTATATCTACACCATCGCGCTCGGCCATTTTGCGGGCTGCCATAGAAGGACGTACCTGGAAGCCGATAATAATGGCATCAGAGGCAGAGGCCAGGGTGACATCCGATTCAGAAATCTGACCGACGGCCTTGTGTATTACATTTACCTGAATTTGTTCCGTACTCAAACCTATCAGAGAATCCGACAATGCTTCGATGGATCCGTCCACGTCGCCTTTTACTATAAGATTCAGCTCTTTGAAATTGCCTACGGCTATCCGGCGTCCGATTTCGGCCAGGGTCAGAATTTTGCTGGTACGCAAGCCTTGTTCTCTTTGCAATTGCTCTCTTTTGTTGGCAATTTCTCTGGCTTCCTGTTCTGAATCCAGTACGTTGAAATTGTCGCCTGCCTGAGGAGCTCCGTTCAATCCGAGAATCAGCACAGGCTCTGAAGGACCGGCCGATTCCACACGCTGTCCCCGTTCATTGAACATAGCTTTGATTCGTCCGTGATTAACTCCGGCGATGACTATGTCTCCGATTTTCAGCGTACCGTTTTCCACCAGTACTGTTGCCACATAGCCACGCCCTTTGTCCAGTGTGGACTCAATAATGGAACCAATGGCACGTTTTGAGGGATTTGCCTTTAGATCTAACATTTCAGCCTCGAGCAAAACTTTTTCGAGCAATTCTTTCACATTGATGCCTTTTTTGGCCGAAATATCCTGCGACTGGTATTTTCCGCCCCATTCTTCGACCAGGTAATTCATAGTCGCCAGTTCCTGTTTGATTTTTTCGGGATCGGCACCCTGTTTGTCTATTTTGTTGATGGCAAATACCATGGGGACTCCGGCAGCGGCAGCGTGGTTAATTGCCTCAACAGTTTGGGGCATGACGTTGTCGTCGGCTGCCACAATAATAATGGCAATATCCGTTATTTTGGCTCCGCGGGCACGCATAGCCGTAAAGGCTTCGTGGCCGGGAGTATCGAGGAAGGTGATTTTTCGGCCGTCATCCAGAGTAACATTGTATGCTCCGATGTGCTGAGTTATACCCCCGGCTTCGCCGGCAATCACGTTAGCGTTGCGAATGTAGTCGAGCAAAGAAGTTTTACCGTGATCCACATGTCCCATCACTGTGATAATGGGAGGACGGGGTATCAGGTCTTCTTCGCTGTCTTCGTCTTCCTGTATTGATTCCAACAGCTCAGCGCTGACATATTCTGTTTTAAATCCGAATTCATCGGCTACAAAATTGATGGTTTCTGCATCCAGGCGTTGATTGATCGACACCATCTGACCTATGCTGATGCAAGTAGAGATTACGTTGACAACCGGAACATTCATCATGGTAGCCAGGTCGTTAACGGTGACAAATTCGGTTATTTTAAGCACACTCTTTTCCCGCAATTCTTTTGCTTCGAGCTCATGCATACGTTGGGATGCCGCCTCGCGTTTTTCTTTGCGGTATTTTGTTCCTTTTTTAGGTTTATTGGTCAGGCGGGCTAGTGTTTCTTTAATTTGTTTGGAAACATCCTCTTCGCTGACTTCTGCCTTGAGAACAGGTTTTTTAAGGCGGCCTTTGGTTTTGTCAGTCCTTGAGGCCGGAGCATTGAATTCGCCGTTAACCCTGATCTTGACATCCTTGATGCGGCTGCGTTTTTTCTTTTTTGAATCAGGGACTTCACTTTTTCCCTCGGTTTTAGCCTTGAGAAGATCGGCCTTTTTCCTTTCTTCGCGCAAAGCCAGTTCCTGCATTTTTTTGTCTTCCTGCTCCTTGAGTTTTTCCTGTTTGGTTTTCTTTTTGGGCCGGGTGTTTTGATTCAGTGCATCCAGGTCGATGGTGGTAACTACCTTGATGTTTGATTTGATGGTCCTTTTTCCCAGACTGAAAATTTCGGGTTCTCCGGATTTAGGGGTCTCTGTTGCTACTTCCTGCTCTTGTTGCTGTGATTTAGCTTCAGGAACAGGTTGTTCTTCTTTTTCTTCGGGAACAGTTTCTTCTTTTGGAGCTGGGGCCACCTTGGGGGATTCTTCTTTTTCGGCCTTTTCGGTTGCAGGAGCTTCGCTCTCCGGGGCTTTGGCTGCCGGAATCTCATCTATGGGAGTTTTGGAAGCAGGGGCTTCTGCTGCTGACTCCTGAACCGCAGGTTCTTCTTTTGTTGCTTTAGTTTTTTCGGCCACTACAGGTTCGGTAATAACAGGGCTGGCAACAGCAGGAATTATTTCATCCGGAGCTTTTGTGGGTTTTTCTTCCTTCGGACGACTTTCCTCCTTTTTTTCCTTTACCGGCTCTGCTGTTTTGGGTTTGCTGATTGCATCCAGATCTATTTTGCCCAGAGTCTTGAATTGTTGCTGGTGAACGCTTACGACAGGTTCATCGGGAGCTTCTTGTTGTTTAACAGGCTCAGGAATTGTTTGTTCAGTTTCAGTTTCTGCAGTCCTGATTTTCTCCTTTTTGGGAATTAAAAGCTCCTGCCCATCGCCAAATTCATTGACAAGAAGCATATAGGCCTCTTCGCTGATTTTAGCGTTGGGATTATTTTCAACCTCAAATCCCTTTTTTTGTAAAAACTCTACCAAGGTGCTGATACCCACGTTCAGCTCTCTGGTAATTTTATTCAATCGAACACTCGACATAAGCAAATAAATTTATTAATCTTCAAATTCTGCACGAAGTATACGCAAAACTTCATCCACTGTACTTTCCTCCAGATCGGCTTTTTCAATCAAGGTTTCTCGGGGAAGAGCCAGTACATTACGTGCAGTATCGCAACCTATGGCTTTTAGGGCTTCTATGACCCATTCATCTATTTCGTCCTTGAATTCATCCAGGTAAATATCGTCCTCTTCCAGTTCCTGGTCGGTTTCCCTGAAAACATCTATGGTATAATTGGTCAACATACTGGCAAGCTTAATATTCATGCCTCCTTTGCCGATGGCCAGAGACACTTCTTCGGGCTTGAGCCAGACCTCTGCTTTTTTGTTGGCTTCATCAAGCCTGATCGAAGAAATTTTGGCAGGACTCAGAGCCCTTTGAATAAACAAGCTGGTGTTGGAAGTATAGTTGATAACGTCGATGTTCTCGTTGCGCAATTCACGTACTATGCCATGAATTCTGGAACCTTTCACGCCCACACAGGCTCCGACCGGGTCAATACGTTCATCGTAAGACTCTACGGCGATTTTTGCCCTTTCTCCCGGGATGCGTGCTACCCTTTTGATCGTTATGAGCCCGTCATGGATTTCGGGAACTTCCAATTCAAAAAGCCTCTCCAGAAAAATTGGGGAAGTACGCGACAGTATAATTTTGGGATCGACAGCCTTGGGATTGTTATTCTTGTTTTCAACACGCTCAATGACGGCACGAACGGTTTCTCCCTTACGGTAAAAATCGCTGGGTATCTGTTCGTTTTTGGGCAGAATTAATTCATTGTTTTCATCGTCCAAAAGCAAAATTTCTTTTTTCCAGATCTGGTAGACTTCGGCACTTACCAATTGTCCCACCTGTTCAATGAAACGATTGTAGAGGCTTTCCTTTTGTAATTCCATGATTTTGGAAGCCAGGGTTTGCCGCAAATTCAAAATAGCGCGACGTCCAAAGGCGCTGAAATACACCTGGTCGGTAACTTCTTCACCTACTTCGTAATCGCTTTCAATTTTGCGGGCTTCTGTCAGGCTGATTTGATTTTCGGGATCTTCCACCTGGTCGTCCTCAACTATTTCGCGATTGTGCCAAATTTCAAAGTCTCCGCTGTCGGGATTGATAATCACATCATAATGTTCGTCTGAGCCAAATAGTTTTGCTATGACGCCACGAAAAGATTCTACAATTACATTTATCATTGTAGAGCGGTCTATGTTCTTGGACTCTTTGAATTCCGAAAAAATTTCGACCAGATTGATACGTTCTTCTGTTTTTGCCATTGTTGTTGACATTGTGTTGAAATATCTATTAATTCACTCGTATTTATCAGAATAGTATTTTGGAGCAGACAGAGGCTGTTTCCTCGTGCATATAACATTCCTGCTGCTCAATAAGTTTAGGCCTTTTGGCGCCTTCGGGTTTTATTTTTCGCGTGACACTTATACAAAATTTTTCTTCGTCACAACTTTGCAGTATACCTGAAAACTTTTGTCCGTTCTTTAGACGTACCTCTACCTCTTCATTCAAGTGTTTCTGGTATTGCCTAAACACTTTGAAAGGCTGGCCCAGGCCTGCAGAAGAAACCTCCAGGGCAAAATCCAGATTTGAATTGCTCAGCTGTGACTCAATCTGTTTACTCAATTCTGCGCAATCGTCTATGCTTACATTGCCTTCGACAGATTCTATTTCGACGGCAATGCTAAAATCAGGGCTGATGTTGAGGTCAACCAAAAAAAAGGGCTTATTAGTTAACCACTCTTCAACATGCTGATTTATAAGTTCTTTACTAATCATTCTTTTATAATAAGTAAAAAATGAGGGGAACTTTTGTCCCCCTCGCCTGTATCCTAACGGCCGCAAAATTACACAATATCAAGTGATTTGCAAAAAAAAGGCGGATTATTTTAATCTGGAGGCTAAAAAATATACTTTTGCGCGGATTTTGATCCGGATTATTTTATGAAAACCGTTTTTTACCCCATTCTGAGACTCTGGAGCTGTCTTGTATTATTTGGCGCTTGCTCTACTGTTTCGAGTATTGTGAAAAATGAATTTAAAGAAACTAATCCCGAAGACATTCTCCGTAACACTGCTGCCGAATATATCGTAAATTCGGACATCGAAGGAGAGGCCGGCCGATGGATCGCCTCCCAAATGGAGATCCTCAAAATCATGTTAAATGAGCAAATAGGTGATTCAGTTATGATTCGCCAACCCGAAGAAGGTCTTTTGCTGGTTTTTGACTCCGACCAGTTTTTCAAACAAGGCCTTGAACATGTTACCAATTCTTCCATCGAAACCTTGCAAGTTCTTGCAACATCTTTGCAACGTTTTCCAAACACCCGGTTGTATATTTTGGTTCATACCGACAACAGCAGTTCGGAATTCATAGCACTTTCTCTATCAGACAAAAGAGCCAAAAACATCAAAAAAATTATGGCATCAAAGGGATTTAAGCGCAGTCATATTGTTGCCGAAGGGCGGGGTTTTAAGGTGCCTGTCATTTCGAACGAAAGCCCCGAAGGCCGAAAACTCAACCGACGTATAGAAATGGCCGTAACAGCAAATCACAAAATGATTCGCCAAGCCATAAAAAGCAACAAAACAACAAGATAATTCAGTCAAATTGCGTATCTTTGCACCCAAAATTCTTAGAAAATAATTTTATGAGCAAGAAAGCGATGCTGATGATTCTCGACGGTTGGGGCATTGGCAATCATGGGAAAGAAGACGTCATATACAACACTCCCACTCCATATTGGAACTATCTGATAAAAACCTATCCTAACTCTCAACTTCAGGCATCGGGCGAAAACGTTGGCTTACCCGACGGCCAAATGGGAAATTCCGAAGTGGGACACCTCAATATCGGAGCCGGCAGAGTGGTTTATCAGGATTTAGTGAAAATCAATATTGCCTGCCGCGACAACAGCATATTGGAAAACCCAGGCATCAAGGCAGCCTACAGCTACGCAAAACAATCGGGCAAACAAATCCATTTTTTGGGCCTGGTTTCTGACGGCGGCGTACACAGCTCTATGGATCACTTGTTTAAGTTGATTGAAATCTCCAAACTTTACGGCATAAAAAAATCCTTTGTGCATTGCTTTATGGACGGTCGCGACACCGACCCCAGGAGTGGCAAGTCATTCATTGCAAGGCTTCAAAAACACCTGGATCAAAACACAGGAGCCATCGCCTCTATTGTTGGTCGCTATTATGCCATGGACAGAGATAAACGCTGGGAACGCATTAAAGAAGCCTACGATTTGTTGGTAAAGGGCAAAGGGGTAAAAGCGCAGGATATGGTTCAGGCTGTTCAGGCCTCTTACGATCAGGGAGTAACCGATGAATTTATGAAACCCATCGTTCATACAGACGCTCAGGGCCAAGCGCTGGCTACTATTCAGGATGGCGATGTGGTGATCTTTTTCAATTTCCGCAACGACAGAGCCAAAGAGCTCACCATAGTGCTGACTCAGGAAGAAATGCCACAACACGGCATGCAGACACTCTGTCTGGAATACTACACCATGACCCCCTACGATGCCACCTTTAAAGGCTTAAACATACTTTTCGACAAAGACAATGTAAGCAATACCCTGGGAGAAATTGTGGCAAAAGCCGGCAAAAAACAATTACGGATAGCTGAAACCGAAAAATACGCTCATGTGACATTCTTCTTCTCAGGCGGACGCGAAAAAGAATTCGAAAACGAAGACCGCATTCTGATTCCTTCGCCCAAAGTGGCCACCTACGATCTGAAGCCCGAGATGAGTGTAAACGAAGTTGGTGACGCCCTGAAACAGGCTATAGAAACCGAAAAATACGATTTGATCGTTGTTAACTACGCCAACGGCGATATGGTTGGCCATACCGGTGTCTATTCAGCCATTCAGGCCGCTGTCAAGGCAGTGGACGCCAATGTTGAAAAAGTCGTTGAAACTGCCAAAATCAAAGGCTACGAAGTAATCATCATAGCCGATCACGGCAATGCCGACAATGCTTTGAATCCCGACAATTCACCTAATACAGCCCATTCTCTGAATCCGGTTCCTTTTGTTTACATCAGCCGGAATACTTCGGCCAAAGTCGACAACGGCATACTGGCCGATGTGGCACCTTCACTCTGTCACCTTCTAAGCATAAACCAGCCTGCGGAAATGACCGGACGCTGTCTTATACAAGATTAGTCACGGAGCATGCTGCAGATTGATGAGACCATCATCAGCCTTGAAATAATTGATCAAACGTTTTGCTGCGACTTGAACAAATGCAGGGGCAGGTGTTGTGTGGAAGGGGAGTCGGGTGCTCCACTGGAAGAAGATGAAATTGCAGAGCTCGAAAAAGCTCTGCCCGTAGTTTGGGAGCAACTCTCAGACAAGGCGCGTGAACTTATCAGCGAACAAGGAGTGTATTACAGGGATGCCTCAGGCGAAACCGTTACCTCCATTGTAGATGGCAAAGACTGCGTTTTTACCTGCTACGACGAAAAAGGTCTTTGTTGTTGCGCTTTGGAAAAAGCCTGGAGAGAAGGGAAAATACCTTTTATCAAACCCATTTCCTGCCACCTCTACCCTATCCGGCTCACCAAATTGGCCTTCGGTGGTACAGCCCTCAATTACCAGCGTTGGCACATTTGTCAGTCGGGCCAAATCAAAGGCAATGCTTTAGGTTTGCCGATTTATCAATTTCTCAAAGACCCTCTGATCCGCAAATTTGGACAGGCTTGGTACGATCAGCTCTGTGAAGCGGCCAGGATGTTAAAGGATTATCACCGGGTTGGTTAATCAATTACGTTGATTGTTTCTGCTGGTTCTTGCTTTGATTCTTTCTCTGAACCTTGTTCTGATCTTTGCTTTGGTTCTTTCTTTCCCTGAATTAAGCTCAGGTATTTGTCGTATTCTCCGCGCTCAGCCTTTTCCTTTTCGACATTCCGTTCCTTGCCTGTTTCCTGCTCAGGATCTATATCTTTTTTGTGCAATGTTTTAAAAGAAAGAATATGCACACTGACAGCCAGCGCTATCAAGAGAAGCAAAATTCTCAGCCAAATGATATCTAAAACCACAAAAGCCGAAATCAGGATAGTTATCCACAACAGACTGACCGAGAATATTTTGGTGCCGAGAGGTATCGCTTTGTATTTCCTGTAATTTTCGATATACGGTCCTAATCGAGGGTGTTGCATCAGCCAACGGTAACAACGATCGGAGCCTCTGTAGAAAAGAGCTGCGCTCAGCAACAAAAAAGGCGTGGTGGGCAAAACCGGCAAAAAAATACCCAGTATCGCAAGCACCAAAAATAAAACTCCCAGCAAGCTATATACTACTTTCATATTTTTTCCGGAATTGGAGTACAAAAGTAGTTTTTTACGACGAGTCTTTAAAATTTGGGCAGAATCCTATATATTTGTTCGAATCTTTTGCTAAAACCTTTTAAAAATCAAGTCATGAAAAAACGACTACCGATAATTTGTTTTTTGTTGGGTATGGCTGTAACTGCCTTTGCACAAGAAAGAATAGACCTGCCCTTATGGTCGGAAGGAGTTCCTGAAAGTAACGGCATTACCGCCGAAGAAATCAGCGAAAACAATTATTTTTCCAATGTAAGTGTTCCTGCAATGTCGGTTTTCAAAGCTCATCCCGACAAAAACACAGGAGCAGCCCTGATAATCTGCCCCGGAGGAGCTTATGCCCGCCAGGCTGCCGGTCACGAAGGCTTTCAGCTGACCGGCTGGCTCAACGACAACGGCATTAATGCCATAATCCTGAAATATCGTTTGCCCAACGGACACGACTTTATACCTTCAAAAGATGCCTTGCAGGCCATCAGAATAGTACGAAGCAAGGCAGAGGAATGGGGAATCGATCCTTCCAAAATAGGTATATCCGGTTTTTCGGCCGGAGGCCATCTGGCCTCCACTGCAGGCACGCATTTTGATTACGGCAATCCCAATACCGAAGATCCGATAGCCCGCCAAAGCAGCAGGCCCGATTATATGATCCTTTTTTACCCGGTTATTTCCATGAAAGATGGTATCACTCACGCCGGCTCCAAACAAAACTTATTAGGCGATAATCCTACTGAACAGCAGATTCTCGAATATTCCAACGAACTTAAGGTAAGTACGGAAACACCTCCAACCTTGCTGCTGCTCAGCGACGACGACAAAGGAGTGATCCCGCAAAACAGCCTGGATTTTTATGCAGCGCTCAAAACCCACAAAGTTCCGGCTGCTATGTATATATTCCCCGAAGGAGGCCACGGCTGGGGTTACAAGGAAAGCTTTCGCTATCATCATGTCTGGCGCATCCTGATGATTGAATGGATGATGCAGCAAAAGTTCCTGCCCGATATGATCAGGCAACAATAGTAAAGTTCACCTTTCGCCGGAGCCGGTTTGAATTCTTAAATCCTGAATAAGACTGTTGCCCTGTTGATCAAAAATGCTGAGTGTATGATTTCCGGGCGCAGGGGCTATACTCATTTGATGTATGCCACGGGTATTGCCTATCCATTCATCGTCAAGATGCCAAAACAAAAGAGCACCCGCATTACGATGTACCACTTCTACAACAAGCTTGCCCGGGTTGCCATCGAGCTCCCTTGGAATGTACAAACTGTATGGATTGCGGGGATACAGCATCTCCATCTGCTTATATTCTTTTTCTTCTGCACAATGTTCCATAAGAGGAGGCAGGCCTCTGTAAGCAGGATGAGTTTTGCGGTAAAACCATTCTATGGCCGGAGGCAACACAAAGACAGAATCGCTGAGGATGAGCTCAAGAGGATAGCAGGAGGCATTCACCCTGAATTTTCGGTCTGCGGATAAATGTACCAGCCGGTGATAAGGACAAAGCGCTGTCTTTAATCCTGAAGCAGGAATGCTTTGCAATCTTTTGTTATTGCAATAAACAGAAGCTTTGTAACCGCTTTCGGCACAGATTACCTGCAGGCTCATTTCGCTGTCGGGCTGTTCAAACCAAACTCCGCTCTGCGGTAATAAATCGAAAAGGTCAAACATGGCAGGAGCGGCCGCCCTCAGTCCTGTAAGGCCGGGACGGCCCTCGCCGTCGGCATTACCGGCCCAAACTGCCACTACGTATTCGGGGGTGGTTCCCACAGCCCAGGCATCGCGCAAGCCAAAACTGGTGCCGGTTTTCCAGGCAAGACGCCGACTGCTTTCAAAATGCTTCCAGCCGCTTCTTTCGCGGGGACGATTTACCTGCTGCAAAGCTTCCAGGGTGCACCAAATGGAGGCAGCCGACAATAAGGGCAAGGACTCCTCTCTTTCGGTAGCAGTGTTATGGTTCTTTATTGCTGTAATTTTTTTTCCGGCCGGGGGCGGGGTTGACAAAAAGCGAGAACTCTCTGAGTCTATAATCCCGGCAGCATTCTGTTTTTCTTCGGGAATTTTCTTTCTGAACAATTCCAAAGGCCGATAATCACCGGCAGCATATTCCTTAGTGGAACCAAAACGATTGAGCACCCTGGCCAGTGAAGCATAGGCCCCTGCCAGTTCCTGCAAACTACATTCGCCTCCGCCCAAAATCAACGACAAACCGTAATGTTGGGCCGGATAAATAAAAGTACTGAAACCCAGCTTACGCAACATCTCCAGAAAACGGGCTTCTCCAAACTGATGCAACATTTCTACAGCCGGCACATTCAGGGATTGGCTCAAGGCCTCCGAAGCCGGAACCGCTCCCTGGTAGGTAAGATCAAAATTTTTAGGAGTAAAGCCCGAAAAATTCACCGGGACATCAGCAATAAGGGTATTGGGGAGAATTTCGCCCTGATGCAGCATCGAAGCGTACAAAAAAGGCTTGAGAATACTGCCGCTGCTGCGAGGGGTCTGTGCAATATCCACAAAGACATCCTGCTGTGCTACTGCGCTGATATTACCGGCATAAACCAGAATACTGTTTTGCCTTACATCGCAAACCAAAGCTGCCAAGTTGTGGATTTCGCTTTGTTCCAGCTCTTTGCTCTTCTGCTCTAGCAAATGGATGCTTTTTTCCTGCAGCGAATAATCTATACTTGTGTACACATTTTGGCCCGGAAATTGTTTGTGAGCTTTTTCCACCACATGCAGGGCTAAATCGGGCAAAGGTAGAGGAGACCGGGGCAGGGATTCGGCCAAAGCCAACTGATAACCAAGGCTGTCAATGCAATTTTTTTGATAAAGCTGCTCCAGCAAGGCGTTTCTTTTTTGTTTCAACTCCTCTGCATTTCTGCCGGGATGAATCAGAGCGGGCGCATTAGGCAACACAGCCAGAGTTGCTGCTTCGGCCCAGGAAAGCCTTTGAGGCGGGTGGTTAAAATAACGCCAGGAAGCGGCCGTAATACCAACTACATTGCCGCCGAAAGGAGCCGCCCCGGCGTATAGAGTCAGAATTTTATCTTTGGAATAACAGCATTCCAGTTTTAAGGCCATCAGCATCTCCAGACACTTTCCGCTCAGGGTTCTTGGAGGATTTTTACGTGACATCCTGGCCACCTGCATACTCAGAGTGCTTCCGCCGCTGACGATGCGCCCGGCTTTCAGGTTCTGAATGAAAGCTCTGCCCAGCGAAACCGGATTTATGCCCGGATGGTAACGAAAATATCTGTCCTCGTAAAGTATCAGGGATCTGACATAATTATCGGGGATTTCACCTTCCGGGGCAAACCGCCACTGCCCGTCCGTCGCTATTCTTGCCCCCAGCAGCTCCTGATTTGCGGCATAGACCACAGTAGAGCAGGGATCCTTGAATTTGGGCAGAGGAATCAGCAGAAACAACACCAAAAACAACAGGAGCAGGCCGGTAAACACTTTCAGCCGCTTAATCCTTTTTGAGCTTCGGCTTTTTGAGCTTTGGTCTGGAAAAATGAGACCTTCAGGCTTTAAACTTTCAGACTTCGGGCTGGTTGTCTTCCCATTTTGGGGCTTCTGGTTTTTGGAACGCATTTACTTTCTCGCTTGCTTTTAGCGGTCAACCACTACCCTGCCCCCGCCTTTTTTGGCATAATAAGCCTGGTCGTACATGGCTTCGCACAGCACCGGAGCCAGAATAAAGTCCCCGCAATAAGAAGCATTCAGCTCCAGGGCAAACACTTTTGTTTTGCCGGCTCCCAGTGAAAAATAGGTGTTAACCCTGTCGTCGCGTATATCCCTGTAATCATAGTTGTTTTGATCCTCTCCCAGGGAGCTCGCACCAAAGAGCCGCTCGTTGATTATTTCCCAACCGGCAGGTATCATTTGGGTCAAAGCCAGGTTGTCAACAGCAAAAGCGGTCCTGTTGCTGATGCGCAGCTGAACAATGAAAGTTGTCCCCTGTTTTAGTTTGCTGATGTCCAACTTCTTGCCCTCATGATCCATATAGCTGATTTCAATGGCCAAGCCTCTTTCCTGAACCGATGCATCCACCCCAGCCTTGATCCCCTGGTTGAAAAGAGTAGCAAAGACAGTGCCTGAACTCTTGTTCACCAGGTTTATGCTTAGTTTTTGGTCCTGGTCAAAGGATAGATCTGCCTTAGTAAAGGCTCCGGAAGTATGGGTTTGCACAGACTTTCCGTTCACATACAATTCTACCTTTGTATCGGGGGCTGCAGAGCTAAGTATCATAAACTCTGACAAAACCGAAAGAGCAAAACCGGTGGTCTGAGTGCTGTGGCGACTTTCAGTGTTGAGCTCTGTGGCTATTTTCAGAGCCAGCGGCGCTGCCTGCTCCCACTCGCCAAGCAACATCAGGCATCGCAACAAATAACAACGATCGCGCAAAGCTGATCCGTATGTATAAGCACTGGACGCCGAGGGTTCGGTGTCGCGCAGATCTATCAGCTTATAAGCGGCTTGATTCATCCCGGCCTGAGCATAGGCTGAAGCCAGGAGCCATTTCCCCTGATTGTTCAGGCATTCGGCCTTCATCAGACGGTTCATGGCAGCAATCTCAGGCTCTCCTGCCCTGGCAAGCACAAACAAGGCGTAGGCCTGGATCTGGGCTTTGTAGTCCGGCTGGTATTCGCGATAACGACGCACCCCGTTTGCCAGGTAATCTAGACCGGCTCTTTTTAAATTGGAGGGAATTAAATAGGCGGCTTTTTCGGCTTCCAGTAAAAAATAACTCAGATAGGCTGTCAGCCACAGCTCGCCCGCCGACTGACCGGGCCAGAAGGCAAAACCTCTGTCCATGCTTTGATAACGGGGAAGACGATCTATACATTCTTTAATTTTCTGTTCGTATTCCAGGCGTTTTTCAGCACTCAATTCCAGTAATTTCGGAACATAAATCAAGGGGAAAACAGCCGATACTATCTGCTCGGCACATTTATGGGGGTACTTGTCAAGAAAACTCAACTGATACTCCAGATTCAGTGGCAATACAGAGGAAATTTCGATCCGGACTGTGTTGGTCCCGGGCAGGCCCAGAGCAGACAGCTGCTGTTGCCAGCTTTCATTTACCGGAACGATTTTAAACGCTTGTTCCATGTCGGGCGGATTGTTTTGCCTGACGTCCAGCTCCATTTTCTGTTGGGTTTTTTCTTTGCCGGATACTGCGCTAAGTTTAATTATTCCCATACCGGCTTCTTTGGCTGCTTTAAGCTCAAAAATAACATCCTGCTGGCCGGGAGCATCAAAATGAATCAAGGTGTCTGCAGAGCCCTGCAACATGCCTTCTGTTTCAACACTTATCCTGACGCTTTTAATGGATTCATCCATGGCAAATACCGTAATAGGTAAATCGGCTTTTTCGCCCAGGGCTATGGTTCTGGGTAAGCTGGCATACAACATCAAAGGCTCACTGACCCTGATGCTTTTTTCTATACTCCCGTAACGACCCTGGCCGGCAGCAATCAGCATGGCACGCACAGAACCGGCATAGGGTTTGAGCCGGATTTTATGTTCAGCTTTTTTCCCGGCCTGCAAGCGGAAAGGCCCCAGGACTTCCACTATGGGGACAAAGCGATCAGCTTTCTTCTTGGAATAATCTATTTCCTGGTCGGAACCTCCTATGGCATACATACTTTCAAGCCGGCTGCCAAAAGAGCCCAACACCTGGTTGTACAAGTCGTAGGTTTTGGTACCCAGGGCTTCCTTGGCGTAGAAATGAGCCCAGGGATCGGGGGTGCTGAAATTTGTCAGGTCCAGCAAACCTTCGTCTACCAAGGCGATGGTGTAATCCATGGTTTGCTTGTTGCTTTCACTTACCCTGATGGTGTATTCTTTTTCGGGCCGCAACTCATCGGGAATATCCAGAATCGGATGCAACCTGGTCTGCTCGTCTTCAATTCCGAAAGAAGTCAGTCCAAAAAGCCTTATTGGCAGATCGTTGGCTGTTTGAGCGTAGGCCTGGATCAACATGACGCTTACATAAACATTGGGAGCCATCTGAGGTGTGGCAACAAAACTGTATTGATTCATTGCCTCCAGATTATCCAGCCACTCCTGATGCAGGATACCTTTGCTGTTCTCCAACGTAACCAGCGCCCGGGTGTCCTTGCCTGCCGGGAAGCTCAGGTTGGCTGTTTCACCCACTTTGTATTCGTAGCGCTCTGCCACTAAAGCCAATACCTGAGCATCGCCCTTTTGTATGCCGCTGCCCCAGGGCAGACCGAAATAAAGTTGCTGACCGCAGGTGTGCCCGTCGGGGGCAGTCACCAGTAATAAATAACTGCCGTAACGCTGTGAGTTGTTTTGCAATTCAAAACTGCCTTTTCCATTACTGGTGCTGATCCTGATGTTGTAAACCGGTTTGTGATAAGTTTTGCCTGCGTAGGAAGCCAACAGATTTTTATTGCCCTGGTACCACCAATGATAGTCCAAGTCGTACAGCTTGACTTCTATATTGCTTAAATCGGCCGGATTGCCCTTTTCGTCTACGCTCACCACTTCGATTCGATGGTTTTTATCGTTGTCCAGCTTTTTCCACGAAGGATAGGAATAATTAATTTTCAGACCTATAAAATGCTCACTGGCAGCAAAGGGAATGCTGCGCTGATTGATACTGAAACCGCCGCCTTCGTACACTTTGGTGCTGATCCGGGCCTGCATTAATCCTTCAAAATCTATGCCCGGGCCAAAAGACATATTCACAGTGGCCTCTCCCTTGTTATCGAGCTGTCCCTCGAACAACATAAATTCTTTACTGGCATTACGCGGATAGGGTGTTGAAAAATCAAAGTCCTTGTATTGTTGAAATTTAGGCGTAGAGGGGTGCAGTACGGCGCTCACCTGGGCTTTCATATTGGCTGCCGGAGTTCCATGCAACCAGCGGGCTTTGAGTTTAGCCCAACTAGTCGCTTGTTTGCTTAAAATTTCTTCACTTATTTCCAGCTCAATTTTGAGGCGGTTGGGTTTAATGCTTTCCACCTGTATGCTGCGTTGAAAAACATGGGTGCCGGCTTTAACCACCACTTTCCAGTTGCCGGTAGGATCGTCTTGGTTGCTGGCAAAATAAAAAGGATAAATACAGCGTTCATCGCGTTGTGTCAGCATTTTTTTTACAAATTGCCCTCGGGGATTGTAAATTTCCATACTGATGGGATGACCCTCCGGTACTTGTTGTTCCCGGTCTTCTAGTATAAAATGCAGGTATATACTGTCGCCCGGCCTCCAAACCTCGCGTTCGGCATAGAAAAAAGCCTTGATGCCCTTTTCTGCTTTGATGCCGTCTATCTCAAAATTGGCCACAGGAATAGCGCTGCTGTTGTCCAGCTTCAGATAGGCGTACTGATTTCCCTTTTGGGCAAACAATACAAAAGGCGCTCTTTCGGGAGTAAAACGGTAACAGCCCTGTCCGTCGGTCTGAGCCTGGGTCAGGAGTTGATTCTGATAATCGTAAACACTCAGTTGTACTCCGGCTTCGGAAGCTGTGGTCATTAAATTACTTACGTACACCGACATCTGTCCCTTGGCGTCCATTTTGGCAATCAAAGCCAGATCGGAACAAAACACATTTCGGTTGACAAAACGATCGGGCGAGAAATAAGCCTGGCTGGACGGATTGTCGTTGTTGCGCCAATCGTAATAATAATTGTAGTACACATTTTGGTAGTCTTGCTCCGGAAACAACAACTCCTCTTCAATGGGCACGTAATGATCTGTTTCTTCGGGTGACTGTTCCTCGTAAAGCGAATAGGCTTTTCTGAAACCCAGCTCTACATTGTAGATTGATCCGGGTTCAACGTCAATCAAGGGAGCCAGATCCAGACTGAACGCATTCCAGTTGGTCAAATCTTCGGCCCCTTTGTCCCGGAGGGAAATTTTTTTGCAGACTATAGTCCTTCCCACTCTGTTGAGTTGCCATTTATAGGCTTCGTCTATGTCGTTATTCTGGAAAAACGACACAATGTTGTTGGGAAAAATCTGGGTAACGCGCAGGTCAACTGCGTTGAGTCCTACTGCAGAGAAAGGCAGAATCAGCCCCTGGCTCTGAGGCATGATAACTCCTTTACCCAATAAGCGTATGGCCGGATTAATGCGTCCGAAATTGATTTTTTGGCTGTAATTTTTTTGAAGTGTTTTTCCCTGCTTGTTTTCAACTGAACGGGAAATTGTCAGGGTAAATTCTCCCGACAATGCTTTGGAAGGATATATTTTAAGGATATTATTATCAATAGTATACCGGATATCTTTTTGTTCGCCCAAAGAGACCAACCCCCTTAAATCCTGCTGTTGACCCAGCAAATCTGAAAACACGATTTCAAGCACCTGATCGGGACTTTCTTTTACTCTCACCGTGTTGAGCATAAATACATCCGTTCCCGGTATCGTAAAAGAATATTGATTGATGGTGGGTTTATAGCTGTTGTCTGCCGGTTTGATATTCAGCACCAGCTCACTGCTTTCTTTGGCTCTTACAATATTTCGTATGCTCAGGGAATGACTGAATGTTTCCGGATTGTGTTTCCATTCCAGGCTTAATGCCTCATTTGTATACTCGACAATAAGACTCTGCTCAATTTCGCGGGAATCAAACCTGTCCGATGTGTTGATAAGTACCTCCAGGTAATAATTACCTCCTTCGTCCAAACGCAATTCATCGTACGATAATTTCAGTTGTTTTTTGGCGGTGAAAAAACTGAAATTCATTTTTTTATCAAGCTTATCGGGCAGCTTTAGCAAGTTTTCCAAATTCAGACTTGCCTTGTAGGTTGTATTCCAATTTAAGGGTTTTTCGGGTATAAAAACCAAAGAATTACTTGATTTCCAGATGCATTTACCTTTGATTTCGGGAACGAAGGCAAAAGGACAAGATTCAGGGCTTTTTTCTATAAATTCTTTTTCGACCATATCCCTGGTAAATACCACAACAATAGGATCTGCACGTTTTATTGCACCGGAGCTGAGGGCAGAAACTATACCGGAATAATCACTCAGGTCCTTTTCGGATTTTTCTGTTTTGTTCCCGCAAGCTATTGTTCCCATAGCTATCACGAGGGTAAAAATAATTCTGTTAATCTGTTTCATTTTTTCTATTGATATTTTTCATGGAAAACTCACAACCGCAATAATCCTGTCTGTACAAACCGTATTGTTTGGATAATTCTATGGAGCGCTTATAACCTTCTTTCTTTTTAAAATCGGCGTACAAATAATGAACACCGTATTTCTTTTCGTACTCTGCCCCTAGTTCGTTAATGAGTTGTGCGTTTTTCAAAGGGCTGATACTTAATGTTGTGGTAAAATAGTCCAGGGATTTTTCGGCTGCTTTTTTGGCGGCCTCTTCCAGACGTAAGGCATAACATTTTTTACAACGGCTGCCTCCTTCTTTTTCATTTTCCAAGCCTTTAATCTCTTGGTAATATTCTAAGGGATTATATTTTGCTTCTTCAATGAACATAAGATTTTTAGATTTAAATTCCTGAATAAATTTTATTAATTCCCTGAGACGGATAAGATATTCATCTTGCGGAAATATATTAGGATTGTAATAATAGAGTGTAATATTAAAATAGTCGGATAAATACTCCAAAACATAGGTACTACAGGGGGCACAACAAACATGTAACAAAAGAGCAGGTGTTTTATGTTCTGATTCAATTTCTTCCAATGTCTTGTTAAGAACAAGTTGATAATTCATGGCTTGCATAAACATTTCTTTACACACAAAGGTAATTGTTTTTTATTAACTTTAGCCTGAATTTATTTTTCGGCTTTGATATGAAATATTTTGTTTTTCTCATTATCTGTTGCTGTTTTTACTTAAATGCTCAAATTCAATTACCTAATGCTGGTTTTGAAGAATGGGAAAATACAGGTAAAAATAGGGAACCTCTTGGCTGGAATTCTTTTACTTCTGCTTCTGGTTCAGGCCTGGCTTATTCCGCAGGACGTACCAAACAAATTTTTGAAAGTAACGATGTACGTCCGGGATCTTCCGGAAAAAAAAGTATAGTCATTGTTTCACGTAGTATACTTGGACGTATTGTAAACGGCACCATTACTACAGGTCAGCTGAATCTGGGAAGTATAAATCCCCAAAGTTCCGAAAATTTCTGCATTACACGAAGTACTAATAATGCATTTCATCAATCATTCACCGGATTGCCCGATTCTATAGTGTTTTGGACAAAATTCTGCAGTAATGATACAATTAATCAGGCTTTTATGAAATTAATTATTCATGAACATTCTGATGTTGCCGATACCCTTAAAGCCGAAAAATCACCCCATTCCCCTATTATTGCTCAGGCAAGTGCATATATAAATAATACGAACGGACAATGGCGACAAATTAGTATACCTTTGGAATATTACAACATCCATAAAAAACCGGCTTTTATTTTATTGATATTTACCACCAACGAAATTCCTGGCCGGGGTACCAACTCTGATTCTTTGTTTTTGGACGATATTCAATTTATTTATCGACAGTAATATCATTATTATTTTAGAAATTAAATTTTGAATAAAAACAATAGATGATTATAGCCTGTTGATAGTGTTCATAAGTAAGAAGGTAATTAATTGTCAACTAAATTACCTAAATATAAAGAAGTAATCAACCACTTATAAACAATATAATATACTGTAAATAAATATATTAAATATTTTATCAACATAATTGTTTTTAGTATAGAATTTTTAATTGTTAATAAAGTCATTGTTCAAAACCAACTATTGTGTGTTGAAAACTATTTTATAAACAAATGAATCAATAATTGCAAAATTGAACAATTTGATTACCCCGACGATTTTCGATAAATCATAATTAATTTATTAAAAGCTATCCACAATTATTGACAAGATTTCAACAGATATCGTATTTTTGCAATTATTAAAAAAACCAATACATCCAGTGTCTGACAATAGTACCAATACACCCCTGATGAAGCAATATTTCAGCGTCAAGAACAAATACCCTGACGCCATTTTATTGTTCAGGGTTGGTGATTTTTATGAAACATACGGAAAAGACGCTGTAACCGCTGTTGAAATATTAAATATTGCCCTCACATCCAAAGCAAACGGTCCGGCCGGAAAAATTGAAATGGCCGGATTTCCCTTTCATGCGCTGGATACTTACTTACCAAAATTGGTCAGGGCGGGCAAGAGGGTGGCTATCTGTGACCAGCTCGAAGATCCAAAAAAGGCAAAAACCCTTGTTAAAAGAGGAGTTACCGAATTGGTGACGCCCGGAGTTTCAACCAACGATGCAGTATTGGAACACGGCGAAAACAATTTTCTCGCTGCTTTGCATCTGGATCAAAAAAGAGCAGGGGTGGCCTTTTTGGATATATCAACTGGCGAATTTATTACCGCCGAGGGTAGTATAGAATATATAGACAAGCTGCTGAGCTCTTTCAATCCTAAAGAAATTTTGTACGAACGAACTAAACGTTCTCTTTTTCAGAGTCTTTTTCATTACAACGGCCCTCGCTTTGAGATGGAAGATTGGGTTTATACCGATGATTCCGCCAGGACACGCTTGTTGAAGCATTTTCAAACCGCCAGCCTAAAGGGTTTTGGCATACAAAACATGCCCTTAGCCATAATTGCCTCGGCTTCGGTACTGTATTACATGGATATGACCCAACATTTACAATTGGGACATATACAGCAAATTGCACGTATTGACGAAGATAATTACGTACGCTTAGACCGATATACCATACGCAACCTGGAATTGTGCAGTACCATCAGTCAGGAAGGCAAAAGCCTGCTGGATATTCTGGACCAGACCTGTACCCCTATGGGAAAACGCCAGCTGAGACGCTGGCTTTTGTTTCCGCTCAAAGACATAAAAGCCATAGAAGACAGACAGCAGGTGGTAGGTTTTTTTATGACGAATAAAGAAATTCATCAATATGTAAAAGAACGCCTGAGTCTGGTTGGTGACCTGGAACGCATAGTGTCCAAAGTGGCCGTGGGCAGGGTATCTCCCAGAGAAGTGGTGCATCTGAAAAATGCCCTTACGGCAGTGGCCGATATAAAACAATGCATCAGCTCTCTGCCTTTGGAAATCACAGCGTCTTTGATGTCAATGATTCAGGCGCTGGATACATGCGAAAGCCTCTGCCGGCGTATTTCAGCCGAACTGGTCGATAATCCTCCCATCGCTCTGAACCGGGGCGAAGTGATTCGTTTCGGCATAAATGAAGAATTGGACGAATTACGAAATCTGTCCACCTCGGGCAAAGAATACCTGCAAAGACTGCAAGAAAGAGAAAGCCGCCAAACCGGTATCAGCAGCCTGAAAGTCAGCTTCAACAATGTGTTCGGCTATTACATGGAAGTGCGCAACATACACAAAGACAAGGTGCCCGAAAACTGGATCCGCAAGCAAACACTGGTTAGTGCAGAACGATACATTACCCCCGAGCTAAAGGAATACGAAGAAAAAATTCTGGGAGCCGAAGAACGTATATCCCAGATAGAAAGCGACATTTTCAATGCTCTGGTCCTGGATCTGGTCAGTTTTGTCAACATCATTCAAAGCAACGCCGCCCTTCTGTCTCAACTCGATTGTCTGCTTTCTTTTGCGGAAGTGTCGGGCCTGAACAATTATCACAGGCCTCAAATAAACGATTCCGACGAAATCAATATAAAAGCGGGACGCCATCCTGTTATCGAAAAACAACTGCCCGACGGAGAAGTCTATATAAGCAACGATGTGTTTATCGACAACAAAAGCGAGCAGATTCTTATCATCACCGGCCCGAATATGGCCGGAAAATCAGCCTTGATTCGACAGACAGCCCTGATTGTTATAATGGCCCAAACGGGTTGTTTTGTTCCGGCAGAAGAGGCTCAAATCGGCATAGTCGACAAGGTTTTTACCAGGGTAGGGGCTTCGGACAACCTTTCGCTGGGAGAATCTACTTTTATGGTAGAAATGCTCGAAGCAGCCGACATTTTGAACAACATCAGCCCCCGCAGCCTGGTGCTCTTCGATGAATTAGGCCGGGGAACCAGCACCTACGACGGCATATCCATCGCATGGGCTATAGTGGAATACATTCACGAACAGCCCAAAGCCAGAGCAAAAACCTTGTTTGCCACGCATTATCACGAGCTGAATGAAATGGAAAAAACCTTTTCCCGCATTCGTAATTATCATATTTCGGTAAAAGAAGCAGACAATAAGGTGATTTTTCTTCGTAAAATGCGTCGTGGAGGCAGCGAACACAGCTTTGGCATTCATGTGGCCAAAATGGCCGGCATGCCCCCAAGTATAGTGAACAGGGCTAATCAAATACTCGAAGAATTCGAAGCCGGTCAGCAGGGCAAATTGCTTGCCAGGCCGGTTTCCAGGCTGGCAGAGAACCGCGAAGGTTTGCAGCTGAGTTTCTTTCAGCTGGACGATCCGGTGCTTTCGCAAGTGAGAGACGAAATTCTTAAAGTGGATGTAAACAACCTGACCCCTCTGGAGGCTCTCAATAAGCTAAACGAAATAAAAAAGATTATCCGGGGCAGGGGATAAGTCACCGAAGACAAGGTCGGGCAAAGGAAAACCTGTTAACAACGTAAAGCAAAAGCATTCGGGCTAGACATTGAAACGAAAGTGCATGATATCGCCGTCCTGCACCACGTAGTCTTTGCCTTCCACGTACATTTTACCTGCTTCTTTTACAGCCTGTTCGGAACCATAGCTGATGTAATCTTCGTATTTGATTACTTCGGCACGGATAAATCCTTTTTCAAAATCACTGTGGATTACTCCCGCGCAAACAGGAGCCTTACTGCCGGTTTTATATGGCCAGGCCCGGACTTCAAGCGGTCCGGCAGTTAAGAAAACACTAAGACTCAACAACTTGTAGGCTGTTTTAATCAGACGGTTTACGCCGGACTCTTCCAGGCCCAATTCCTGCAAAAACAGGCTGCGTTCTTCGATGTCTTCAAATTCTGCGATTTCAGATTCTATCTTGGCAGCTACCACCAGCAGCTCAGAATCCTCTTCCTGAATGGCCGCGCGAACCATATCAACATAGCGGTTACCTTTGAGAGTGGATGCTTCGTCCACGTTGCAGAGGTAAAGCACGGGTTTGTTGGTCAGTAAAAACAGGTCGTGGGCAATTTTTTGTTCGTCTTTGCTGTCAAATTGTACTGTGCGGGCCGACTTACCTTGTTCAAGAGCTTGTTTGTAACGCAGTAATACTTCGTAAATCAGTTTAGCCTGTTTGTCGCCTCCGGTCTGGGCCTGCTTCTGCACTTTACTGATGCGGCTGTCGATGGTTTCCAGGTCTTTGATTTGCAATTCGTAGTCGATGATTTCCTTATCCCTGACAGGATCAATCGCTCCGTTAACGTGAGCAATATTACTGTCATCGAAGCAACGCAAAACGTGTATAATAGCGTCGGTTTCTCGAATGTTGCCCAGAAATTTATTACCCAGGCCTTCCCCTTTGCTGGCGCCTTTAACCAGTCCGGCAATATCGACTATTTCGACGGTAGTAGGTACGATGCGCTTGGGATTGACCAATCTGGCCAATTCATTCAAACGTTCATCGGGAACAGTGATAACGCCGACATTGGGCTCTATGGTACAGAAGGGAAAATTGGCCGCCTGAGCTTTGGTGCTTGACAGACAGTTGAAGAGGGTCGATTTGCCCACATTGGGTAAACCTATAATGCCGCATTGAAGTGCCATAAATCTGTAGTAAATAAAAACGCAAAAGTACAAAAAACATCAATGCGCCTCAAGCCAATTCTTGCCAATGCCGATTTCGGCTTTTATGGGCACTTTGAATTGAGCTGCATTTTCCATTTCGTGAATAACCATTTTTTTTACTTGTTCCAATTCTTCTTCGGGCACTATGAAATCGAGTTCGTCGTGCACCTGTAAAATCATTTTTGTTTTAAGCTGAGCCGATACAAGAGCCTTATAAATCCTAACCATGGCAATTTTGATCAAATCGGCAGCCGTACCCTGAATAGGGGCATTGATGGCATTACGTTCGGCATAAGACCTGACAACGGCGTTGCGCGATTGTATGTCGGGAAGATATCGTTTGCGGTGAAAGACCGTTTCAACCCAATTCTTTTCGCGAGCTATCTGTATGGAATAATCCATATAGGCTTTTATGTTGGGATAAGTCTCAAAATAGCCTTCAATCAATTCTTTGGCTTCTGTGCGTGACACTCCCATTCTTTCGGCCAGGCCGAAGGTAGAAATGCCGTATATAATGCCGAAATTAGCCGTTTTGGCCTTGCGCCGCATATCCTGGCTTACTTCTTCGATGGGCAGCTTAAATATTTTGGCTGCCGTGGCTGCGTGAATGTCCTGGTTCAGTCTGAAAGCCTCAATCATATTCTCATCCTGGCTCAGGTGAGCCATAATACGCAATTCAATCTGAGAATAATCGGCCGATAAAAAGAACTCGCCGGGTCCTGCAGAAAACACTTTTCGAATTTCTTTTCCCTGTTCGTCACGTATGGGGATGTTCTGCAGGTTGGGATTACTGGAGCTCAGTCTGCCGGTGGCTGTTACTGCCTGGTTAAAAGTCGTATGGATCTTCCCTGTTTTTGGATTGATAAGCAGGGGCAAGGCATCGATGTAAGTACTGAGTAATTTCTTTAAACCTCGGTGATCTAATATTTTACCTACAATGGGATGCTTGCTTCTGAGTGTTTCCAATATTTCTTCGGAGGTGGAATATTGTCCTGTTTTTGTGCGTTTGGCCTTGTCAACGATGTGCAAGTGTTCAAACAACACTTCTCCGACTTGTTTTGCAGAATTAATATTGAAAGTAGTCCCTGCCAGACTGTGTATTTCTTGTTCAATACCTTTCAGTTTTTCAGTAAGCAGCAAAGAGGAACTCCTGAGCGCATCGGTATCAATATAAACCCCGTTACTTTCCATGTCGGCAAGCACATAGATGAGCGGAGCTTCAATTTGATAATATAAACTGTTCAAGTCTTCTTTTTGTATTTCTGTTTCCAGCTTGCTTTTAAGTTGTAAACTGAGATCTGCCTGCTCACAGGCGTAGTCCGCCTGCATTTCCTCACTGAAATCCTGCAAACTGCCCTGATTCTTTACTTTTGGTTCCACCAGGGTTTCTTCCGTAAGGCATTGGTAGTTGAGGTAACTTTTGGCTAGAAAATCGAGGTTATGCCTCAATTCGGGTTGAATAAGGTAATGAGCTATGAGGATGTCAAAAAGTGGACCCTGCAATTGAATTGCGTAATTGCGTAAAATCAGAATGTCGTTTTTTAGATCATATCCAATTTTAAGGCTTTGCATATTTTCGAACAAAGGCCTTAATGAAAGTAAAAGCTCCCGGCATTCTTTTTGATTTTGAGGGCAGGGCAG
This sequence comes from uncultured Bacteroidales bacterium, assembly GCA_964488495.1. Taxonomy (GTDB): domain Bacteria; phylum Bacteroidota; class Bacteroidia; order Bacteroidales; family UBA1402; genus UBA1402. The sequence continues at coordinate 21,382 of CAZAUQ010000009.1, read as the reverse complement.
GTAGTAGGCCTGGTTTTTTTCTTTTGCAAAGCTTATTCCCAGCAGCTGGGCATTCAAAGCGTCTGTACCGCGACTTTTGGCGCTAAAAGAGAAAAAATCAGACTCAGAAAATTCTTCAATAAAAACCTTTATAGAATCTTCATTATCAAGAATATGGTAGGAGTGAGGCACGGTTGTTAAGCTCTTAAGAATCGTCTCAGTAAAATGAACCGGGGATTCGTCCGGATTTATTGCAGGCAAATTGTCCGTAAACAAATCGTTTCCGGCACTATTTTGCTGAGTCTTGTCTTGTATTTGTGGTGGCGATGTAACGACAGTGTTTCCTTCTTCATCCCAAAGTGAAGTTTGCATATGTGCCCCCGCCGGATTCTTTTTGCTTGCTCCGGGTTGGGAAGCTTCCACAAAAATAGGTGTAAAAATATTTTTTTCTCCGGAGGTTTCGGCAGATGATTTTTTTTCAGGTTCAGCGTAAGAATTCGAGGCGCTGGTTTTTTTCATAAGCGCCCGGAATTCCAGTTGTTCGAAAATGCTCATTATTTTCTTTTCGTCACGTGGAACCATTCGTAATTCTTCTTCGACGAATTCAATAGGAACATCGCGCTTGATGGTAGCCAGAAAACGGGAAAAAAGAATTTGCTCGCGGTTGTTTTCCACTTTTTCTTTGACTGAGCCTTTCAGTTTGTCGGTATTGCTTAGCAAGGTGTCAATATCTCCGAATTCAGTAATCAATTTTTGAGCGGTTACAATACCGATACCCGGGCAGCCAGGGATGTTGTCGGAAGCATCACCCATAAGGCTCAATAAATCTATGATCTGACAGGGATGTTCAAGACCGAATTTTTTATTCACTTCTTCTATACCCATCACTTCAAATTCCGAAGAACCATAGCGGGGCCGGTAAATAAAAGAATGCTCCGAAACCAGCTGGCCGAAGTCTTTATCGGGAGTCATCATATAGGTTTCAAAGCCTTCTTTTTCGGCTTTGAGCGATAAGGTACCAATAACATCGTCGGCTTCAAATCCCTCCACTTCGAGAATAGGTATTTGATAGGCTTTTATAATTTCTTTGATGTAAGGGATGGACCAGCTAATGGTTTCCGGGGTCTTTTCACGTTGAGCCTTATATGCTTCGAAGGCTGTGTGCCTGAAAGTAGGGCCGGGAGGATCGAAAGCGACAGCAAGATGTGATGGATTTTCTCGTTTGAGCAGATCTTCGAGGGTATTAATAAAACCAAATATGGCTGAGGTGTTTTCGCCCTTTGAATTGATTCGCGGATTTTTTATAAATGCATAATACGACCTGTAAATCAAGGCATAAGCGTCGAGTAAAAATAGCCTCCTGGATGTTGACATATTCTAAATTGTAGTGATTTGACCGTAAAGGTATAAAATATAGCAAGATATAGCTTCAATTCAGAAGTTTGTTTTTTTAACTGCACTTATGTGTATGATAGGAATTATCCTTAAATTTGCAACCTAATTCAATAAAAATGATCGATCTGATTCGACGTCCCATCGAAAAGGAATTTTTTTTGTATCAGGATACTTACAGGAAAGCCCTGCAAACCGAGAATCCCATTTTGTCCCAAGTGATTCAATATTTAAACGGATCCCTCGGTAAAGAAATACGTCCGATCATTTTATTGCTTTCATCGGCACTTTTCGGCCCAGTTGGAAAGACATCAATAGATATTGCTGCATCATTACAAATTTTACATACAGCCAGTCTTTTGCACGACGATGTGGTAGATGAAACCTATCAACGCAGATCAAAGCACTCCATCAATGCCATTTGGAAAAACAAGGTGGCCATTTTATCAGGTGATTATTATTTATCTAAAGTGATAGAAATAGCTGCCAGATCAGAGTTAATCGATATTATCACAGAAATTGGAAAACTAGGAGCCAGTTTAGCCGATGGTGAATTGACACAACTACATGTAAGTCAGCAACAAAATCCAACTGAAGCCAATTATTTCGATATAATAAACAAAAAAACCGCGCAACTTTTTGCTTTTTGCGCAAAAGCCGGAGCCATGGCTTCGTCGGCAAATTCCGAAGATGTAAGTAGACTCGCTTTGTTTGGAGAATACTTAGGTATCATTTTTCAGTTAAAAGACGATTCTTTCGACTATATTTTGCCTACCCAATCTCGGGATGTTCCCGGAAAACCCATAGCCAACGATTTGCGTGAGGGGAAAGTGACTCTGCCGCTCATCTATGCTTTGGAACACAATGATGAAAAGACGACCAGGCCTTATCGCGAAATACTAGTCAAACGACATTTTACAAAGTACAATGTTCGTCGAATGTACAAGTTTGCCATAGATGCCGGAGGCTTGAATTATTTATCAAAAAAGATGGATGAATACAAGGTGAAAGCTCAAGCAATTCTCGCTGAAATTCCCGAATCCGAGGCTAAAAGTTCGCTGTCCTTATGTTTGGAATATGTAGCTAATCGCAGTATTTAATATACGTATCTGCTTGTTTTATCTGTCAAAATAAGTTTTGTTTTCCCGGAGCAGGATCTTATTGTAATTTTTGGTTATCCCGGTGTCTGCTTTTGTCGCGTAAGGTTTTTTTCCTGATGTTTTCGGTAAAAGCTTGTTCCAAATCAATGCCGGTTTGATTGGCAAGACAAATCAATACCCATAAGACATCGGCCAATTCATCGCCAAGATAGACGGATTTTTCTGTAGTTTTTTTGGATTGTTCGCCATATTCCCTGGCAATAATTCTGGCCACTTCGCCCACTTCTTCGCACAATAAGGCCATATTGGTCAATTCGTTGAAGTAACGGACTCCATATTGTTTAATCCAGGCGTCTACCTGGATTTGAGCTTCTTTCAATGTCATGATTTTTTATTTTTAGAATCCAGCAAAATAGTAACCGGCCCGTCGTTGATAAGTTCAACCAACATATGGGCTCCAAAAATTCCCTTTTCTGTTTTTTTATTCAAGATCTTGTCGCATAAAGTGCAAAAGTCTTGATACATACTATTTGCAATCTCTGGTTTGGCGGCTTTAATATACGATGGGCGATGTCCTTTTTGGGTAGTTGCACATAAGGTAAATTGGCTTATTACCAGTAAATTGCCACCATCCTGCAAGATGGATAGATTCATTACACCCATTTCGTCATTAAAGATGCGAAGATGACAAATTTTTTCTGCCATCCAGATCAAATCTTCGATTTCATCGTTTTCTTCAATTCCGATTAATACCAGCAAGCCTTTGTCAATGCTGCCGCATAATGCTTCTTTTACAGTAACTGAGGCCTTGCTGACTCTTTGTACTACGGCTTTCATTTAGATTTATAGTAATTAATTATGCTGTTTGCTTTGGCTTTACCTACGATTTTTTCCAATTCATCGCTACCCGCTTCCTGTATTTTTTTCAGACTTTTGAAATGCTTCAGTAATTGATTTTTTGTAACGCTCCCTATACCGGAAATTTCGTCAAGTTCTGATTTTATTTGGACTTTACTCCTTAATTTGCGATGAAAACTTATGCCGAAACGATGAGCTTCGTCTCTCATTTGTTGAATTAATTTCAAACTTTCGGAATTTTTATTCAAATATAAAGGGGTTGAATCATGTGGGAAATAAATTTCCTCCAGTCGTTTTGCAATTCCAATTATTCTGATAGATCGAATTTTTTCAAGAATGGCTTGATCTATATTTTCCTTTTTACAAACTTCAATAATGTTTTCATGAGCTTCAACTGCCGAACTTAATTGCCCTTTTCCGCCGTCTACTATTATTAATTGTGGTATTTCCTGTTCTTCTTTAGCTAAACGCGTATATCTGCGACTTATAACTTCTTTCATCGAAGCAAAATCATCTATTCCGGCTACTGTTTTAATGCTGAAATGCCTGTACTCTTTTTTTGAAGCCTTAGCTTTTTTAAAAACAACACAGGAAGCTACCGGATTACTGCCCTGAATATTGGAATTATCAAAGCATTCAATGTGGATGGGAAGCTCGGATAGCTGCAGGTCTTTTTTGAGTGTTTGCAGTATTCTGGTGGCTCGTTGTTCGGGATTCAATTTTTCTTCCTGTTTGAGCAGGTCAATTTTGTATTGACGAACATTGTTTTTAGACAAATCAAGTAGCTTTTTCCGGTCGCCCTGCTTAGGAACGCGAAATTGAACATTCTCTAATTCAATCGAAGGAATAAAGGGAACAACAATTTCTTTGCTTTTGCTGTTGAAACGACTTCGCATCTCGTATATACCGCTTGCCAGCAGTGATTCTTTATCTTCTTCAATTTTTTTACGGTATTCAAAAGTGTAGGTTTGTACTATACAGCCATTGTGAACGTGCAGATAATTTATAAAAGCAGCGTTCTCCGTTTCGTCCCAACTGAAAACGTCTAGTTCCTTAATGCCGGAATTAACGATATAAGATTTGCTGCGGTATAAATCCAGCAATTCCAGTTTGGTTTTACATGCTTGTGCTTCTTCGAAACGCAAAGCGGCAGCGTGCTCTTTGATTTCCTTTTTTAAAATATGCTCAACTGTCTCAAGATTGCCTTTGAGAATATGACGAATGTGATCTATATTCTTGTTGTAGGATGCTTCTGATTGATAACCCACGCAGGGGCCAAGACATTTTTTTATATGATAATCCAGACAAACGCGGTATTTCCCTGTTTCGATTTTTTTATCAGATAAATCAAGCGAACAGCTTCTTAAAGGATGTAATTTGCCAATTAAATCCAAAATGGCCCTAACCATAGGCACAGAGCTGTAAGGGCCGTAATACTCGGAACCGTCCTTAAGAATTCTGCGAGTCTGAAAAACTCTTGGAAAGCGTTCATTTTTAATGCAAATGCTGGGGTATGTTTTGTCGTCCTTAAGCAATACATTGTACCTTGGTTGGTGTTCTTTTATCAGGTTATTTTCGAGCAAAAGGGCATCTTGTTCGTTTTCGACCACCGTGTAGCGAATGTCTTTGATCTTTCTGACTAAAATCGCCGTTTTGGGAGAATCGTCGTGAGTCTTATTAAAATAGGAGAGAACTCTTTTTTTTAAATTCTTTGCCTTTCCCACATAAATAATACGACCCTCTTCTCCCATGTATTGATAAATACCTGGAAGCTCGGGAAGGCCGCTTAAGATTTGATTTATATGAGACGAAGGCGCTTGCATCGGTTTAAATGTTTCACGTGGAACAAAAGGGGCTTATCTGCCCAATAAAACCAGTAAAATGCTGATGTCGCTGGGAGAGATACCGGGAATACGGCTCGCCTGACCTAAAGTGTCTGGTTGTATTTTGTTTAATTTTTGTCTTGCTTCGAACGATAAGGAGTGAATGCTTAAGTAATCGAATTTGTCCTTGATGCGAATACTGTCGAGCCTTTGTATTTTTTCTGCCTGCAATTGTTCGCGCTCAATATAACCCTGGTACTTGATTTGGATTTCGGCAGCTTCGACGATTTCTTCTCTGCGATTGGGAATTTGCTCAATCCTTTTTTTGAGTGCCGGAATATGTTCTTGCAGGACATCAAAAGACAATTGTGGGCGCAAAATAAGATCGCTCAGGCGAACCCCTTGCTTGAGCGGAGCTGTATCCAGATTCTCCAGCGCGGTGTTTATATATTTAGCCTTGATGGAATACTGCCGGGCAAATTGCAGCAGGCTGCTGATTTCTTGTTGTTTTTCTTTCCAAAGATTCAGTCGTTCTGTTTTGGCCAGGCCCAGCGCATATGATTTTTCTGTAAGACGAGCATCGGCGTCGTCTTGTCTCAGCAAAATGCGGTATTCGGCTCTGGAGGTAAACATGCGGTAAGGTTCGTCTACGCCCTTATTGATTAAATCGTCAATCAGCACGCCAATGTAGGCTTCGTCTCTGCTCAGGACAAATTCTTTGCCTCCGTGGCAAAAAATATGCGCGTTGATTCCTGCCACCAGGCCCTGGCCGGCCGCTTCCTCGTAACCGGTTGTGCCGTTGATCTGGCCTGCAAAAAACAGACCGGGAATCCGTTTGGTTTCCAGAGTGGCTTTGAGTTGAACCGGATCAAAGTAATCGTATTCTATAGCATAGCCCGGACGATAAATATGGACTTGTTCAAAACCTGAAATTTCCCGGAGTGCTTTAACTTGGGTCTCCAGGGGCAGGGAAGAGGAAAAACCGTTCAGGTAGTATTCCTGAGTTTCTTCTCCTTCGGGTTCCAAAAACAGCTGATGTTGGTCCTTGTCGCTGAAATTGACAATTTTGGTTTCTATACTGGGGCAGTAGCGGGGCCCGATGCTTTGAATCTGTCCGTTGTACATGGGCGAGAGTTCCAGGTCTTTTCTCAGGAGCTCGTGTACCCGTTCGTTGGTGTAGCAGATCCAGCAGCTGCGTTGTTTCAGCGGCCTGGGGTTGAAATCGAGGTAAGAAAACTTATGAAAATCGTTCTCTCCTTTTTGTTCGCTTAGTTTTTCAAAATTGACAGTTCTTCCGTCAATGCGCACCGGTGTGCCGGTTTTCATTCTGTCGCTGTTGAATCCCAGTTCACGCAATTGTTCAGTTAAACCCAGGGAGGCTTTTTCGGCAAGCCGGCCTCCTTTAATTTGATTTTTCCCGATGTGTATCAATCCGTTCAGAAAAGTTCCATTGGTAAGAATGACACTTTTGGCGTTAAAGCTAACGTTGAGTTCTGTTTTCACTCCTTTAACGAGCCCGTTTTCGATCAATAATTCTTTGACCGTATCCTGCCAGAGAAATAGATTATCGGTGTTTTCCACCACCCGACGCCATGCCTGAATGAATTGTTGCCGGTCGCTTTGTGAACGGGGGCTCCACATGGCAGGCCCCTTGGATCGGTTGAGCATGCGAAACTGTATGGCTGTTTTATCGGTAACGATGCCCGTATATCCTCCCAGTGCGTCTATCTCCCTGACAATCTGCCCTTTGGCTATTCCTCCTATGGCGGGATTGCAGCTCATCTGGGCTATTTTGTTCATATCCATTGTTATCAACAGGGTTTTGGAACCCATGCTGGCGGCAGCTGTAGCGGCTTCACAGCCGGCGTGGCCTGCTCCCACAACTATTATGTCGTACGAAAAGTTCATAGTAGAAAGTCGTTTCAGGAACTCTGTTCCTCTTCTGTGATATCGATCAATTTCAGCGCTTTGTTTTCTTCCTGACGCATTATGGATTGTTGATCGGCAGTTTTGTCCTGGAAACCGCAGAGATGCAATATACCATGAATCAAAACCCGGTGCAGTTCCCGTAGATAGGGTTGTTTTAACAGTTCGGCGTTAGAAGCAATCGTCAAAGGCGAAATAAACAAATCTCCGGAAATACTATGTGTTGAACTATAATCAAAACTGATGATATCGGTAAAATAATCATGCTTAAGATACTGTATGTTAACTTCAGCCATTTTTTTTTCGGAGCAAAAGATGTAATTGATGTGTCCGGTTTTTTTGCCGTAGCCGGCGGCCACTTCTTCTACCCAGATACTGATCTTGTTTTTATCCAGTTCCGGAAGGGCGATGTCTTCCTGATGAAATTGAATCATAAGCAAGGGCATCAATGAAAAAACAGATAGGCCAGCAAGACAGCGGCGATGATGCCGGCAAGATCAGCAATCAGTCCGGCTGATACAGCATAGCGTGTGCGTTTTATACCCACCGATCCGAAATAAAGTGCAATGATGTAAAAGGTGGTGTCGGTCGATCCCTGAAACACGCAGGCCAGCCGGCCTACAAAAGAATCGGCTCCTTCCATTTTCATTGCCTCAACCATCATGGCTCTGGCACCGCTTCCGCTCAAAGGTTTCATCATAGCAGTAGGCAGGGCTTCCACAAAATCGGTGTTGATATGAAGGCTGTTGAAAAGCCATGCGATGCCGTCGGTAAGAAAATCCATAGCACCCGAAGCTCTGAAAACACCTATTCCCACGAGCATACCCACCAGATAGGGGATTATTTTTACTGAGGTTTTAAAACCGTTTTTAGCGCCGTCAATAAAGCTTTCCCAAATGTTGATCCTTTTGTATAAGCCACCGGCCATAAACAAAATTATAATACTCAATAAAGTGCCATTGCTCAGCAGACTGGAGGCCGTAGTCATGCTTTCTTTGTCCAGATGCGTGAACCAAAGCACCAATCCGGCCAAAAGCAGAGTAATCCCTCCAAGCCAGGCAACTACGGTTTTATTGAACAGTGAAATGCGTTGACGAAGACCGACAAAGAGTATCGCCGTCAGGGTGGAAACGTAGGTGGCAATGATAATGGGAACAAAAACATCCGTCGGGTTGGCAGCTCCGAGTATGGCCCGCTGTGCAATTACGCTGATCGGAATAATGGTCAGTCCCGAAGTGTTCAAGGCTAAAAACATGATTTGGGCGTTGGAGGCAGATTCCTTGTTGGGATTGAGCTCCTGCAGGCTTTGCATTGCCTTGAGCCCCAGGGGGGTAGCAGCATTGTCCAAGCCCAGCATATTGGCCGAAAAATTCATAAGTAACTCCCCGTTTACCGGATGATTTTTGGGTACGCCGGGAAAAAGTTTAGAAAAGAAAGGTCCCACAATGCGAGACAAAAAACGAACAGCCCCTGCTTTTTCTCCGATATTCATAAAGCCCAGCCACAAAGACATGATGCCCACCAAAGGAAGGCAGATATCCATAACGGCAAATTTTGCCATGTCAAAACTGCTGCTCATGATCCGCTCAAAAACCCCATAATCGTTAAAAAACAAGCTTTGAACCAGAGCAAAAACAAAAGCAACAATAAAAAATCCCACCCAAATATAATTGAGTACCATATGCTTCCTTTTGGAGGGACAAAGATAAGTTAAGTGAGAGCAAAAGCAAAAAAATAATTTTTTGCTTTTGCCGAGCGTGCTTATCTTCTCAGGCGAAGCCTGAAAATATAGCGTAAGTGAGAGCAAAGCCAAATTATATATAGCTATTGCCGAACGAAGCTATCTTCTCATGCGCAGCCCAAAAAATAAATCATCCAACCATCCGTCCGTCTTTTGCAGAACGAACTTATCTTCCCAAACGCAGCCTAAAAATTTATTCACCCCAGCTCTTTCTAAATTCCCCGAATGCGTGTATCTTTGAGCCACACTTCACAGCATGGAAGATCAGTTTGACATACGCAACCGCCGATTGAACGAAACCGAACAGGATTTCGAAAAAGCCCTTCGTCCGCTCAGTTTTACTGATTTTCGCGGACAACAAAAAGTGGTAGAAAACCTAAAGATTTTTGTTTCTGCCGCCTCCATGCGCAATGAACCCATGGATCACGTTTTGTTGCATGGCCCTCCCGGCCTGGGCAAAACTACTTTGTCCAACATCATTGCCAACGAACTGGGGGTGGGTTTCAAAGTCACTTCGGGCCCAGTACTGGATAAACCGGGCGATTTAGCCGGAGTGTTGACTGCCCTCGAGCCCAACGATGTCCTGTTTATCGACGAAATCCATCGCCTGAGCCCGGTGGTAGAGGAATACCTGTATTCCGCCATGGAAGATTACCGCATTGACATAATGATAGACAAAGGGCCCAGCGCGAGATCCATACAGCTGGATATCAATCCTTTCACCATGATTGGAGCCACAACCCGCAGTGGTTTGCTCACGGCTCCCCTCAGGGCTCGTTTCGGCATTAATTGTCATTTAGAGTATTATCAGGCCGAGATATTGTGTGGCATTGTGCTAAGATCGGCCCGGATACTCAATGTCCCCTGCAGTACCGAAGCAGCTTCCGAAATTGCACGCCGAAGCAGAGGCACACCTCGTGTAGCCAATGCTCTTCTGCGCCGTATTCGCGATTTTGCCCAGGTAAAAGGCAACGGAAAGATCGACTTGAGTATTACCAAGTATGCTCTCTCGGCCCTGAATATTGATACTCACGGTCTGGATGAAATTGACAACAGAATCCTGACCACCATCATCGATAAATTTCAGGGCGGGCCTGTGGGGCTGACCACCATAGCAACTGCTTTAGGCGAGGATCCCGGCACGTTGGAAGAGGTTTATGAACCCTTTTTGATTCAGGAAGGTTTTTTAAAGCGCACACCCAGAGGAAGAGAGGTTACCGAGCTGGCCTGGAAGCATTTGGGACGTAATTACCAGGGAAGTTTTCAACGTTTGTTTTAAGACAGGATGGCAGGAATCAAATCGTTGGCCAAAGATACTGCAGTGTATGGTTTAAGCAGTATCATCGGAAAATTCCTGAATTGGTTGCTGGTACCTTTTTATTCCTATACACTCAAGGAAACCGGCGATTATGGCATGGTCACGGAGCTTTACGGATGGACGGCTCTGGCACTGGTTGTCCTGACTTATGGTATAGAGACCGGTTTTTTTCGCTTCATCAACAACGACAATTATAAACCCGCCCAGGTATATTCCACCAGCCTGAGCATCCTGGGCCTGACCTCTTTGCTTTTTGTCTTACTGGGCCTGGTCTTTTTACCGGGGATTTCTGCCGGCATGGGCTACCAAAATTATCCTGAATTCATCGGCATGCTAATCGTAGTAGTGGCCGCTGATGCCTTTTGTTCCATTCCTTTTGCCTATTTGCGTTATAAAAACAAGGCGTTGCGTTTTGCATCGATCAAGTTGCTGATGATTTTTACCAATATCTTTTTCAACTTATTTTTTATCTGGCTTTGCCCTAAGATTTACCGGTGGAATCCTGCTTTGATCGATTGGTTTTATAAACCCGATTACGGGGTAGGCTATGTTTTTGTATCCAATATATTCTCTACCGGCATTACATTATTGGCCTTATTGCCCTATTTCATCAAAGTAAAATTTGATTTCAATCCGGCTTTGCTGAGAAAAATGCTTAGCTATTCATTACCCCTGCTTCTGCTTGGAATAGCCGGTATCATGAACCAAACTTTCGATAAGATAATTTTTACCCACTTATTTGAAGATCAGGAATACGCCAGGGCTCAGTTGGGTATTTACGGAGCCTGTTACAAAATAGCCGTAGTGATGATGATGTTTACCCAGGCCTTTCGCTATGCCTACGAACCCTATATTTTTGCTAAGCATAAGGATGGGGACAATCGTCAGGCTTATGCCGAAGCAATGAAATACTATATCATTTTTGCTTTTCTGATTTTCCTGGGGGTAATGTTTTACCTCGACATTTTCAAATACATTATCAGCTCTGATTATCACGAAGGGCTGATGGTAGTTCCCATCGTTTTGATGTGCTATTTATTCCAGGGAGTCTTTTTCAATCTTTCCCTATGGTACAAGCTGACAGACCGGACTCGCTGGGGGGCCTATATTTCTATGTTTGGAGCCTTTATTACTATTTTGGGAAACATTCTTTTTGTTCCCCGCTACGGTTATGTGGCGGCAGCCTGGGTTTCTTTCGTGTGTTTCCTGCTTATGATGGTGATTTCCTGGTGGCTGGGACAAAAGTATTATCCCATCCGTTACGATCTGAAATCAGCCGGAAGTTATTTATTGCTTACCTCCGGACTGTATGTTCTGGGAATATTTCTGCCTCTTGAACCTCTGTGGCTCAAGTTGCTTTTCAGAACCTTACTTCTGTTTATTTTCCTTTTGATACTGATTAAAAAGGATTTACCCCTGAAACAATGGCTTCCGGGTAAGCTTCTGCATAAAAAGACTAAATGAGTTTTACAAAACCCTGGTGTCTTTGATTATAGGCGCCGTGGTTCTGTTAATAACGCCAGGACCTCTGTAGTAATACAGCGCATCAGGCATTTTTTGCTGAATTCTGGCTATGCGTTTGGCATCGGTAGGGTGCGTGCTTAAAAATTCGGGAATCGCAGGTCCGCCTGTGTCTGACATGATAGTCCAAAATGCAGCCGCTTCCTGAGGGTGGTAGCCGCTCATTGCCATGAAAAGCAAACCCAGTTCATCGGCTTCGTATTCCTGTTTGCGGGCGTAAGGCATCATCACTCCAAGCTGAGCACCCAGTCCGAAAACGGTGGCGGCAATACTTCGTTTGGTTTCTGAACTGCCACTTAAGAGCCCTCCGGCAATTTCACCGCCGAATTGCAGGGCAAGTTGTTGACTGATTCTTTCCGTAGAATGCCGTGCAATGACATGAGCTATTTCGTGTGCTATTACAACAGCCAGACGGGCTTCGGTTTCTGCAACCGGGAGCATGCCGGTGTAGACAACAACTTTGCCGCCCGGCATGGCAAAAGCGTTAATAGTGCTGTCTTTGACCAGATTAAATTCCCAGTCTAAGTTTTCAAGTTCGTGGGCCCTGCCGTTGAATTTCATAAAATTTTCTACAGATTCCGACATCGAACGGCCAATACGATTGACCATTTCTGCATCAGCCGTATTAACGACAACTTCTGCGCTGTCCATGAAACTGCGATACTGTTGCAGGCTAAGCGCGAGTACCTCCTGGTCGGAAACCAGGATCAATTGTTTTCTTCCGGTCAGTAAAACGCTGCTGCAGGATTGCAGAAGAAGAGCAGTCAACAGGCCGGCAAAAAATAATTTTGTGCTACGGATGTATAAATTTCTATTCATAGGAAACAAAAATTAAAGCAGTAATACTATCCTATAGTGTGGTTATCAAGCAAAGTCTTGATCAAGGTCTCGATTTCTGCATCCGTCGATTGAAGCATCATGTTTTCTTTGGCTTGGAAAACAACGCTTTCGATTTTTTTGACCTTGGTAGGTGAGCCCGATAAACCGCAAAGATCTTTGTCTGCCTCAATAAAATCCACGTTCCAAACCGGAATGTTTAAATCGCTTCTTTGTTCGCAAAGGGCTTTATATTTAGGATTTTCTTCGGCTTCGAGGCTTGTAAGGGCATATTTGTATTTCAATACTCTCCTGGCGTTACGCGGCCTGCAGACTTTGGCAGAGCCATTCACGGTAATCAGGGCGGGCAGGGGCGAGAGTACCACCTCGATTCCTCTGGGCAGACGACGTTTAATGCGTATTTGTTTATTCTCAGGATCGAGCTCCAGAATTTCTTCGGCATAGGTCACCTGGTTCAGGTTCAATTTTTCAGCCACCTGGGGGCCCACTTGTGCTGTATCGCCGTCAATAGCCTGTCTGCCTCCAATTATCAGATCTACCTGTCCCATTTTTTGAATGGCTTTCGAAAGGGCGTAAGAGGTGGCCAGGGTGTCGGCTCCGGCAAAGGCTTTGTCGCTTAACAAGATACCGCTGTCAGCTCCCCGGTAAAGAGCTTCCCGTATCAATTCGGCTGCCCTGGGAGGCCCCATGGTCAATACCTGAATACTGGTGCCGGGAAATTGTTCTTTGATGCCCAATGCCATTTCGAGTGCGTTGAGGTCTTCGGGATTGAAAATAGCCGGCAGAATGGCTCTGTTGACCGTGCCGTCTTCTTTCATGGCGTCTTTTCCCACATTGCGGGTATCGGGAACTTGTTTGGCTAAAACGACGATTCTCATAATTAAGGATTTTATTGAGTATTTCTGGGATGGAATTCCATTAACTGTTGTCTTAAGTAAGCGGAGTCAAGGTGAGTGTAAATTTCAGTGGTCTGAATGTTCTCGTGGCCGAGCATTTGTTGAATAACACGTAGATTGGCACCTCCCTCCAGCAGATGGGTTGCAAAAGAATGCCTCAGGGTATGAGGCCCGATATTTTTGTTAATACCGGCCAACAAGGCTTGCTCTTTGATTATTTTAAAAACCATGGAACGGGAAAGTTTATGTCCGCGACGGTTCAAAAATACAAAATCTTCTTGATTTTTTTGTTTGGGTAACAGATTTCTGTCGATTAACCAAAGCGAGATTTCGCGCATGGCTTTTTGTGATATGGGTACCAGACGCTGTTTGCTTCCTTTGCCTTCGACCAATAAGTACTCCTCTTTAAAATAACAGTTTGATAGTTTAAGTCCGATAAGCTCAGAAACCCGCAGGCCGCAGCTGTATAGTGTTTCAAGCATAGCTTTGTTGCGCTGGCCTTCTTTGCGCGACAAGTCAATACCGGCCAAAAGGCAGTCTATTTCGTCGACAGAGAGTACTTCGGGCAACTTTTTGCCGAGCCGGGGTGTATCTATGAGTTCGGTAGGATCGGCCGAAATATAATCTTCAATCAGCAAAAAGCCGTAAAAAGATTTGATTCCGGAAAGAATTCTGGCCTGGGAGCGCGCACTGATACCCAAGTCTCTCAGTTGACACAAAAATTCTTCCAGGTCCTCATGCTTAAGTTCTGACAAGGATTTGCCGCTGCTAAAATCCGTCAGTTTTTGTAAATCGCTCATATAGGCAAGAAGCGTGTTTTCCGACAGAGATTTCTCCAACTTGAGAAAAGCCTGGTATTTTCTTATGCAATCGGAAGCTGTCGTCATAATTTTTTTACCTTTGTCAGGCATAAAATGCGAACTGCACACATGGGCGGCGGAGCAAAAATAGTAAAAATAGAGGAACAGCTAAATTTTAATGTATGAAAATTGCCATCATCAACGGGCCTAACCTGAATCTCCTTGGTAAAAGAGAACCGGATATTTATGGCTCGCAAAGTTTCGAAGTATATTTAGAAATTTTGAAAGAGGACTATCCTCAGATAGAATTTGAGTACTTTCAATCCAATCATGAAGGGTCCATCATTGACAAACTTCATGAAATCGGATTCAGCTACGACGGCATCGTTTTGAATGCTGCAGCCTACACCCATACTTCCATTGCGATTGGTGACGCTATTAAAGCGATACAAACACCGGTGATAGAAGTTCATATTTCGGATATATACAAAAGAGAAGATTTTCGCCACATTTCCAGAATGGAAGCTGCCTGCGTTGCCAGCTTTGTGGGCTATGGGATGGAATCGTACCGTATGGCTGTAGAAGCATTCATACAAAATGTTTTTTTATGGTAAAGTTTTATGGATGAGCTTTTAGAGAAGTACATCTGTAGTCGGATTGATCCGGAACCTGAGTTACTGAAGGAACTCAGGAGAGAAACCTATGTCCGTTTTTTAAATCCCAGGATGTTGTCCGGTCATTTGCAGGGGCGTGTGTTGACAATGTTGTGCAAAATGATCCGTCCTCGCAGAGTGCTGGAGCTGGGAACCTTTACCGGCTATTCCACTCTGTGTCTGGCCGAGGGTCTGCCAGAAGGCTCCCGCATTCTGAGTATTGACCACAACGACGAGCTGGAAGAGCATCTGAGAACCTGGTTTTCAAGATCAGAACCGGGTTCAAAGATTGATCTCCTTTTTGGAGAAGCGGCTGATTTAATTCCTGAACTGACTGAATCTTTTGATCTTGTGTATATGGATATCGACAAAAGAGAATACAAAACCTGCTACGATTTGCTGCTTGAGAAATTAGCTGCCGGTGCTTTTTTGTTAATCGACAATACGTTGTGGAACGGTAAGCCCCTGGAGGAAATCTCCTATAAAGATGCTCAAAGCCTTGCCATTGCAGATTTTAACGATTATATTGCAGCGGATTTTCGGGTAGAAAAAATCATACTGCCCATCCGCGACGGATTGACAATTCTACGCAAAAAATAAAAACATATAAAAAATTGAGAGATGGAAACTACCAGACAAAATAAAATATGCCGGCTTATACAAAAAGAACTGAGTGAAGTGTTCCGGCAACAGACCACAGCACTCCCCGGCACTATGGTTACGGTGAGCGTAGTTCGTGTCAGTTCCGATCTGAGTGTGGCCAAGGCCTACCTGAGTCTTTTTCCGCCCGAAAAAAGCAAGGAAATGCTCGGCAATATACAGAACAATGCCAAATCCATCCGTTACGAGATGGCCCAAAGGCTGCGCTTTCAGCTCAGGAAGATGCCCGAATTGAGTTTCTTTCTGGATGATTCGCTGGATTATGTTCAAAACATAGAAGACTTGCTCAAAAAATGAACGTTGCATTCCATATTGCCCGTCGTTACCTTTTTTCCAAAAAATCACACAATGCCATCAATCTTATTTCGATGGTCTCGGTTTTCGGAGTAGCGGCGGCCACTATTGCAATGGTGTGTACACTTTCGGTCTTCAATGGTTTTCAGGACTTTATGACAGGACTGTATAAAAACTTTGAACCCGAGCTTAAGATTCGCGCGTATGAAGGAAAAACCTTCAGGCTGAATGCTGAATTCGACCTTATACGCGCCCACAAAGAGGTGGCTGTCTTTTGTGAGAGTTTAGAAGAAAATGCCCTCATCAGATACAAGGGGAGTCAGGCCAGTGCATTGGTCAAAGGTGTATCGGACAATTTTTCGGAGTTGGCCAATATGGACAGCCTCATTTATGTCGGAAAATTTGTTCTAGAGGAAGACGGCTTTCAATTTGCCAGTATAGGCATAGGTCTGGCAAGCTTGTTAGGTACAGGGAGTTCCTTTATTGATCCTGTAACACTCTACGCTCCCAAAAGAACAGGCTCGCTGAATCCCCTGAATCCGGTATCAGCTTTTAAATCCCGAAGTATTTTACTGACTGCCAGTTTTGGCATCGATCAACCCGAATACGACGATCAGCTCATTATCATGCCTTTGAATTTTGCACGAGAACTGTTTGATTATACCGATGAATTGAGCTCCGTGGAGTTAAAACTTAATAAAGGCGCCAACCTTCAGCGGGTAAAAGAGGAGTTCCGTCAGCTGTTGGGCCCCGGTTTTATAGTAGAAGACCTGCAGGAACAAAAAGCAGATGTTTACCGTATCAATCGGGTAGAAAAATGGATAACCTACCTGATTTTGTGCTTTATCTTACTAATTGCCTTGTTCAATGTGATTGGCTCATTGTCCATGCTGATCCTCGAAAAAAAGCAGGATGCCGGCATTCTTAAACGCCTGGGTGCCAATCAAAAGACCATCCGTAAAGTGTTTTTGTACGAAGGCGTAATGATCGCTTTTTTGGGCGCTTTTTCGGGCATAATCCTGGGCGTCTTGCTTTGCCTGCTTCAGCAACATTTTGGCTTGCTCAGGCTTGGCAGCGGAGATTTTATTGTAGATGCTTATCCGGTGCTTGTTCAGGCCGGCGATTTGTTTTTTATCCTGCTGACTGTTTTGGCTGTCAGCTTGCCCTCTGTGTGGTGGCCGGTGCATTATTACTTTAAAAAAGATGAACTTCCTTAGGATGGCTTTAGGGAGAACTCTGGTTGTTACAGGCTTCATAACCTTGTTGTTTGCTTTGGATTTTTCTCCTTTGCAGGCCCAGCGTTCTTATGGAGGCAGGCCCTTGTCCATGGAAGAAGAAGTGGCTCATGTCCGCAGCCTGAACGATTACACGGTGGAATTGCCGGCCTTTGATGTAGACTCGTTGCTTCGTGAAGATTCCATCTATCACAATCCCAACGGAGCGCTGCGTTTTGCTCATAAATTGTTTGTCAATCTGAGCCCTGATAATTCCGGCATTACTTTCAGGCTGGATGACGGTACCAACATATGGAAACTGGGCTTGCGTTCAAGAGGAGCCTACAGTTTGAATGTGATTTTTGAAGAATTTATTGTGCCTCCGGGAGCCCGGCTTTTTGTGTACAATCCCGATAAATCACAAGTGCTGGGAGCTTTTAATTCGAACAATATGCAGGAGAGTGGTGAATTCGCCATTGCTCCTGTTTCCGGCGAAGAAATTCTGATAGAATATCACGAACCGGCTGACGCTGCTTTTCCGGGCAGACTCCGTCTTACCGAAGTGAATCACGACTACCGTGGCCTGATGCGCACAGGAACAAGGTTTGATGAACTGCATTTGCCCTGCGTACCTGAATTGAGTTGTGAAGCCGAATACGACAGCATCGGGCGCAGTATTTGCCTCTTGATACTTAACGGCACTACTTTTTGCACCGGCACTTTTGTAAACAACACAGCCAACGACGGACGTCCGTTGTTGCTTACAGCTGCACATTGCCTTGAAAACAATCCGTCTCTTGCCGTCAGGACAGTGGTCTTTATGAATTATCTTTCTCCCCGATGCATGCATCAAATAAGGGGTTCAGAAGAGTTTTCCCTTTCGGGTTGTCAAACTCTCGCCTTTTCGAAAGAAACCGATTGCCTGTTGATGGAACTACAGGAAAAGATACCACCCGATTACCGTTTGTATCTGGCCGGCTGGAGTCGCGATACATCAACCCGGTACGAGTCCCCTTTTACCTGCATTCATCATCCCTACGGAGAGGGAAAACGCTATGCACAGACTGAAGATTCTTTGGACTATGTTACCTGGCCTTACCCCGGAGACGGTTTCGATCCCGACAGCCACTGGTCTGTAAAGCAATGGCAGGAGGGGCATACCTGGATTGGTTCTTCGGGTGCTCCCTTATTAAACAGGCATCATCAACTGATCGGGTTTTTGACCGGAGGTGATTCCGGAGGAAACAACGGTTGTGGCCCATATCAGCTGGGTGATTTTTTTGTCCGTTTCCACAAAGTCTGGGACTACGAAAGCGATAGCCTCAACCAGCTGGCTCATTGGCTCGATCCACTTTCGAGCAATGTGCTTACAATAAGTGGCTTTGATCCAAACCGGACAAATCCTGCCAGGCGTATAACCAACATCAGGCATACAGATTCTATCGCCAATTTACGACAGGAAAATCCGGAAAACGGTTTTCTTTTCGGACACAACAGTTTTAAACACAATGCATTTGCCGAAGAATTCCGGCAGGATAGCAATTCAATGCTGAAAGGGCTCTATCTGATTCCCTCGAATGGTGTTAAAAGCACTTCCTATCCTGTTTATATTGATATTATGAAAGGAGGAGGGCTTGCTCCGGAAGAAACTTTGGCTTCCTATGAATTAAATCCCTATTATCTTGAGTACCGCAACCGCAATTTTCAGCAAACATCCAAAACTCATTTTGCCAAGGCCGAGAATTATATAAGTTTTGATCCACCCCTGGCAGTAGGGAAACATTTTTATGTGGCTCTCCGTTTGGTATATCCATCTAAAACTGTGGCCGGTATAGACAGTTTTGCTTTGTATGCCGCTTACCATAAGGACAGAACGGCCAAAAACACTGTATGGGTAAACAACGGAACAGACTGGGAGTTTTTCACATCAATGAACCGCAGAGCCTATTCAAGTTCATTATGGCTCGAGCCCGTGGTTATGAAAGACACTTTTTCGTTTACAGACCCCCCCATCGTAGATACTCTCAGTCAGCAAATCCCGCTGTATTATTCATCTCAGGATAGATTACTGCATATTTCGATTCCCTCGGGCTGGCGTAGTCCTGTTGAAATGCGCGTTTTTGACCCGGCCGGTCGTCTGATGTATCTATTATCGACCGAAGAGAAAAGTCTGGCTCTATATATTCCTGATCGTTTCAAAGGATTTTATATCATTCAGTTAACCGAACGCAGACGGAGGTATGTGCAAAAAATTGTTTTTTGAACGTGTAAATAGCCAAAATACACGGTTTTAGGACTAAAATCTGTTAAATTGTTAATTTTCCCGACCAAATACTGAAGGATTCAATTAAATGTTTCATTTTAAATGTATATTTGTGGGTTGAAATATTTACTAACAACATAATACATTGACCCATGAACAAAACCTTTAAACTTTCAATCCTTGCATCCCTTTTGTTGATTTTATCGGGATGCGGCTCAAAATTGGCTTTAGATCGTGAGCATTTTACTGTTACACCGCAGGTTCTTGAATCCATAGGTGGGAAGGTGGATGCAACTATCGATGGTGTTTTCCCTGCCAAAATGTTTCCGGCAAAGGGTGTTGTAACAATTACCCCTGTTTTGAAATATGAAGGTGGTGAAACCGAAGGAACACCAATGAGTTTTCAGGGAGAAAAGGCTGTTGGCAATAACAAAGTCATACCTACGGCTACCGGTGGCAACTTTAGCATGAAATCGTCCTACGATTACAAGCCCGAGATGAAACGCTCTGAGCTTTATGTCCGCATTAATGTGGTTACTGGCAAAAAAACACTTGATCTTCCCGAAATTAAACTGGCTGACGGTGTAGTATCCACAGAAAATCTGGTGAACGCCCAAAAGGCTAAACCTTCGCCCAGCGTGGATAAATTTCAGCGCATCATTACCGAAGTAACCGAAGCTCAAATCCTTTTCCTTATTCAACAATCTAATGTTCGCAGCAGCGAACTCAAGAGCGACGAAATTAAGGCGCTGGTTTCTGCCATTTCGAGTGCTGCTCAAACAGAGAATAAAGAAATCTCAGGCATTAAAGTATCTTCATACGCTTCTCCCGACGGCACCGTTAAACTGAACGAATCCCTGGCCAGCAGCCGTGAAAAAAATACGGTCAATTACTTGAATAAAGAATTGAAAAAAGCCAAAGCCGAAGGCAGCGTTGAAGCTGAATTTACCGCCGAAGACTGGGACGGATTCAAACAACTGCTGGAATCATCCGACGTACAGGATAAAGCTCTCATTCTGCGTGTTTTGTCTATGTATTCCGATCCGGAACAACGCGAAGCTGAAATCAAAAAGCTGTCGTCAGCCTACAAGGTGCTCGCAGACGACATTCTGCCCAAACTCAGACGTTCAAAGATGGCTTTAACTATTGACGTAATAGGCAAGTCAGACGAAGAAATCAAAACGCTGGTCAGCTCCAATCCTTCCGGACTCAGCCTGGAAGAAATACTCTATGCTGCCACTTTGTACAATACACCTGCCGAAAAGGAAAATGTTTACAAAAAAGCATCAGAGCTCTATCCAAACGATTCACGTGCTTTCAACAACCTTGGAATGATTAAATTCGAAGCCGGAGATGTTGCTGGTGCCAAAACCTTGTTTGAAAAAGCCTATACAATCGAAAAATCCAAAGAAGCTTCTCTCAACCTGGCTTTGTGCGCCATTGCCGAAGGAGCTGACAATGCCACCATTGAAGCCTATCTGAACCAGGCTGCCGGTGCCAAAAATTACGAAGAAGCCCTGGGTATGCTTTACATTAAGAAAGGCGATTATGCAAATGCCGTTAAGGCTTTTGGAGACCTGAAGAGCAACAATGCTGCTTTAGCTCAGATTTTGGCCAAAGATTACAGTAAAGCCAAAACAACTCTGGCCGGAGTAGAAGCTCCCGATGCCGAAACCTATTATCTGCAAGCACTGGTTGGCGCACGCACCAACAACAGAGCCGAGGTATTGGATGGTTTGAAGAAATCCATAGCCGAAGATTCAGCCGTGGCCAAAAAAGCTGCTAACGATGTTGAGTTTGCAAAATATCTGGTTGACGCCGAAATTGCAGGCCTGCTCAATTAAATCACTGAATTTTAGATATGTAAAAGGGAGTCTCTGTTTTGGAGACTCCCTTTTTTTGTGCCCTTTTTAAGGCAAAAGCCGATAAAAGGTTTTCAGGATTAATTCCTGTCTTTTTGAATTAAGTCCAACAACCTATCTAAGGCTGCTTCTTCGGGAATGTTCTTTTCGACGCAAAGCTTGCCTTTGTAAAGACTAATCCTGCCTCTGCCTGCTCCCACATAACCGTAGTCGGCATCGGCCATTTCGCCCGGACCGTTTACAAT
>CAZAUQ010000008.1:0-59297 GCA_964488495.1 uncultured Bacteroidales bacterium | reverse complement strand
GTATATAAAAACTTGAATTTAATTTGTTATTGGTAAAACAAAAGTTTACTTTTGTAAATAATTTCGGTGAGTTATGACGGAGGAACAACAAAGTTTGCTAATCCAATTCGAAGCCAGAGTACGACAAGCAATTGTGCTCTGTAAAACTCTCAGGGAAGAGAACAAGACACTTAAGGAAGCCTTATTACAAAAGGAGCTGTCTTTTCTCGGTATTCAGGAGGAGCTTCGGGATATCTCACAGAAGTACGACAGGCTTAAAATGGTGAAAATGATGTCTGCTCAGGATGAAGACCTCAAAGCAACCAGACAACGCCTGTCAAAATTAGTGCGGGAGATCAATACATGCATTGCACTTGTTAATGAATCATAGCAATGAACGATGATACTTTTAAAATCGAATTATATCTTGCCGAAAAGTATTATCCGCTTCGAATAAAAAGGAGCAAAGAAGAAGCTTATCGCAAAGCGGCTAAATTGGTTAACGATGCAGTGACTGAATACCGGAATAAATTTGGCATCAAGGGATCAGACCTGGATATTAAAGATATCTTAGCCATGGTAGCCTGCCATTTTGCTTTCGAGAAATTAGAATTTGAAAAATCTTCTGACCAGAACATCCTGATGGAAAGTATTTCCAAACTGGATACAGAGTTGGAAGAGATTGTATAATTCAACAGAGACAACATATTCCGCACTACAGCTATCAGGGTATTGATCCTGATATTGTAGTGTTTTTTTATTATACCTAATACAAAAATCTATGGATATAATGTATATAGTTTACTTAGTATTGGCTTTGTCAGTCGGCATCTTTCTGGGATGGCTGATTTTTCGATATGTTCTGAACGGGAAATATCTCTACAAGATTAAAAAAGCCGAGCTGGAAGCGGAAGCCATCCGTAAGAATAAAATGCAGGAAATCAAAGACAAATTTTTTGCAATGAAAGCCGATCTTGAAAGACAGATCACACAAAGGAGCAACAAGGTTCAATCGTACGAAAACAAAGTCAAACAAAGAGAAATGCAGTTGAATCAGAAACAAGATGAACTTCAACGCAAAAGAAACGAACTGGAAATAATCCGTGAAAACCTTGAAGCACAATTAGAAGTAATCGATAAGAAAAAACAGGAACTCGAAAAACAACATCGTAAAGAAGTCGAACGTCTTGAAGCCTTATCGGGTTTATCTGCCGAAGAAGCAAAAGAAAGACTGGTGGAATCTCTTAAAGAAGAAGCCAAAACAGATGCCGCTTCGTATATAAACGAAATTATGGACGAAGCCAAAATGACGGCCAACAAAGAAGCAAAACGAATCGTAGTTCAGTCCATACAACGCGTAGCCACAGAAACAGCCATCGAAAATGCCATCAGTGTATTTCATATTGATTCAGACGAAATCAAAGGCCGGATCATTGGCCGGGAAGGACGTAATATACGAGCTTTAGAAGCTGCAACCGGCGTGGAAATAATTGTAGACGATACCCCTGAAGCCATAGTGCTTTCGGCCTTCGATCCCGTGAGAAGGGAAATAGCCCGCCTCGCACTGCATCAATTGGTTTCCGATGGCCGCATACACCCTGCACGCATCGAAGAAGTCGTAGCCAAAGTGCGCAAACAAATCGAAGAAGAAATCATTGAAACGGGCAAACGTACTACGATCGATCTGGGAGTTCACGGTTTACATCCGGAATTGGTCAGAATGATAGGTCGTATGAAATTTCGTTCTTCGTATGGACAAAATTTGCTGCAACACGCCAGGGAAACCGCCAACCTCTGTGCCGTAATGGCTTCGGAACTGGGGCTGAATCCAAAAAAAGCACGCAGAGCAGGCTTGCTTCACGATATTGGCAAAGTACCCGATGATGAGCCGGAATTACCGCATGCACTTCTTGGCATGAAACTTGCGGAGAAATACAAAGAAAAACCCGATATTTGCAACACCATTGGCGCGCATCACGACGAAATTGAAATGCAAACCCTGCTGGCTCCCATCGTACAGGTTTGCGACGCCATATCGGGAGCAAGGCCGGGAGCACGACGCGAAATAGTTGAAGCCTATATAAAGAGGCTGAACGATCTTGAACAATTGGCACTTTCTTATCCCGGAGTCATCAAGACTTATGCCATACAGGCAGGTCGGGAACTCAGAGTTATAGTAGGTGCCGAAAAAGTGGACGACAAGAATACCGAACAGCTTTCAACAGAGATAGCCAAACGTATTCAGGATGAAATGACATACCCCGGTCAGGTGAAAATTACGGTTATCAGGGAAACCAGAGCCGTTAGTTACGCAAAATAAGGGGCCGATTGGTTTTGACAGCGGTCAAAACAGGTAGGTAAGCACGCAGTGCTATGGTAAAATGCACTTTAATATCCTTACCAAACCAATAACTGGCGAAAACAATTACGCACTCGCTGCTTAATCGAAGTATAGTAGATATAAGCTTAATTTCTGTCACAGTGGCAGGAACGAGTCATCACCCCGGTGCTGTGGTTCCGAAGCGTCCGGACCAGGTGGTGCAGCAATATCGGAAATAGGCAGGGAAAGGCTCCGGTTCCCGGCCGAAATTTAAGGAGATAAGCCCTGGATAGATGGCTTCGGTTTTGTCCAGGGTCGAAAATCTAAGCGAAGATAAGCGTGTAGAAAGCCTATTGGTTTTCCGTTTGGACGAGGGTTCGATACCCTCCGGCTCCACAAGAACATCCGCCAGACTTGCATGAAGCAGTTTGGCGGATGTTTTTTTGTAAAATGCTACCGACACTCAGGGAATATACACCTTAACAGGCTTGGCTTGATTCGCTGTTTTAATAAGATAATAACCACGAGGTAAAGGAACACTCAGATTGCCCTGTACCTCTTTTTCAAAGACATTACGCCCCAGCATGTCGTACACAACCAATGGCTGCTGCTGCGGTAATTGCAGGTGAAGCAAGCCTTGAGCAGTCCATATCAAAGCAGGACATTCAGTTGACTGAGTCAGACCGGCAGGGATGCTTTCGAACAAAACGTCATCAAGAAACAAACCCATTGAATCGGTTAGACACAGCGAAAACAATAATTGAACTTCGGCATCCTTTTTAAGTTCAATTTCATATACTTTCTTAGTCCATTCCTGCTGATTGTTCAGTGTATCATAATCGGAATAAGCAGCATAAGAACTGCCGTTGTAAAAGCTGTTGCGAATGCAGCCGCTCCCTTTAACATAATAACTGAACCTGTAAGCACCAAGACTTAATACTAAGGGTGCAGAACTGAAGCGCACATGGGATTTTTGAGTACGGACCAAACGACAGGAAGACTCGCCGGAATGCGCCTCTGTGCTTTGTAAAACCGAAGCTTCAGGAATACTGCTGGCCGAACCAAACCAATTGGCGGGTAAATTGTTTTCCCAAATTTCAAAACCCGTATTGAGCAATAAATTGTCCGACTCAGAAACATAAACTCCAGAAGATCTGACATTTACCGATAAGAAAACAAGGCATAAGCAAAGCGCCACCGGTAAAAAGCCACTCCTTTTTTGCCCGAAAAAGATAAAAAAACTCATAACAGTATAATTTTTAAGTTAAACATGATACCAGATAATTCTGATTATTTACGGGCAAATATAATGTATAATTTTAATTTATATACTGTTTTGGTGTTCATTATATAACATTTTATTAATATTATTGATTCGATTCAAGAAATCCTGATAAGGAGTAAACCTGTCCAAAAAGCCTCAAAGGCTTAATTATACTAATCCTGACGGAGGAAGGCTTACTCCGATGACTGGATTATTCCGGCTCAAACATGTCCTGATTCAAGGCTGACCAGAGCAAATCCTTCAACTCGGTCAAGCCGGTCTGACCAACAGAAGAGATTACGACAGAGGGAATTTCGGGCAATTCTTTGCGTAGGGCAGTGAGTAATTCCTCATCGAGCATGTCCGATTTAGTAATGGCAAGTATTCTGGTCTTGTCGAGCAATTCGGGATTGTATTGCCCCAGTTCATTGAGTAAGATATTGTATTCTTCGACGATGTTTTTACTGTCACAGGGAATCATAAACAATAGAACAGAATTTCTTTCGATGTGACGGAGAAAACGCAAACCTATGCCTTTACCCTCGGAGGCTCCTTCAATTATACCGGGAATATCGGCCATCACAAAAGATAAATCATCACGGTAAGAGACAATACCCAGATTAGGTTCCAGGGTGGTAAAAGGATAATCGGCAATTTTAGGTTTAGCGGCAGACAGTACAGAGAGCAGGGTGGATTTCCCGGCATTGGGAAAACCTACCAAACCCACGTCAGCCAAAAGCTTTAATTCCAGAATCACCGTGCGTTCTTCCATTGGTTCTCCGGGTTGTGCAAAACGAGGTGCCTGATTGACTGCTGTTTTGAAATTCCAGTTGCCCAGGCCTCCACGGCCTCCTTTCAGGAGAATGACTTCCTGCCCGTCTTCGTTTACTTCGCAAAGAAATTCTTCACTGTCGGCATCGTAAGCAACTGTACCCAGGGGTACTTCTATTATTTTATCTTCGCCGGAGCGTCCGGTACTTCTGGATCCGCTGCCCGACTGACCGTGTTCGGCAAAAATATGTTTTTGATAACGCAAGTGTATCAGGGTCCAGTAATTTCGGTTTCCGCGTAAAATCACATGCCCTCCCCTGCCTCCGTCTCCACCGTCAGGGCCGCCTTTGGCGATGTATTTTTCCCTGTGGAAATGTGTAGATCCGGGGCCGCCATTACCGGAACGGCAATAGATTTTTACGTAATCAACAAAATTAGTTTCTGCCATTATTTCATTTATTGATGAGCCGATATACAATGACTGATTTCGGCAAAAATTGCCTCGACGCTTCCTTTTCCGGTTATTGCCTGGTACAAACCTTTTTTCTTATAATACTCTATGACCGGAGCGGTTACCTGATGATAAACCTCTATGCGTTTTTTTATGGTTTCAGGATTATCGTCAGAACGTCCCGAGGTTTTGCTGCGGAACAACATTCTTTCCTGCAAAACTTCATCGGATACCTGTAAATCCAACAACAAGACCACACTTTCGTTCCTTTTGTTCAATATTTCGTCCAGGGCTTCAGCCTGAGCTATGGTTCTTGGGAAACCATCAAAAATTACCCCTTTCTTACCTTTTAAGTTATCAATGGTTTTTGACAAGATGTTCAAAATCCATTTATCGGGTACCAGGTTACCTTGAGCAATAAAAGACTGGACAACTTTGCCCAACTCCGATCCCGCAGCCATCTCGGCACGAAGAAGATCACCGGTGGACAGATGTTCCAAACCAAATTTTTCGGCAATTAATGCGCTCTGAGTCCCTTTACCTGATCCGGGACCTCCAAAAATTACAATGTTCAACATGTTATACTTAATTTATCCTCCATATAAATCCTAATACCTTTTGTTTATCAGGACTTTAATTTATAAATAGCTTCTAAATTTCTTCCATAACCTTCATAATCCAGTCCGTAACCAACCAAATAAACATCTGGTAAACTGAAGCCTATATAATCCAATTTCACTTCAGTCTTTAATGCTTCAGGTTTGAAGGCGCAGGTGGCCACGTGCAATTCTGCAGGTTTGTCCGTTTTCAATTCTTCCACCAGCTGACTCATAGTTAAACCACTGTCTACGATATCTTCAAGTATTACTATACAACGACCGCTCAGCGATTCTTTCAGTCCAATCAGCTTGTTGATTTTTCCACTGCTTTGAGTACCACAATAGGAAGCGTATTTGATGAAACTAATTTCGCAGGGAATGGTGATTTTTTTCAACAAATCCGCGGCAAACATAAAAGCGCCGTTGAGCATTACCAAAAACAACGGATTCTTTCCCTCCATATCTCTGTTTATTTCCCGGGCCAATTCGGAAACCCTATTCCGGATCTGTTCGGCAGTAATAAGCAAAGTAAAGCTCTGGTCTTTTACCTGAACTGTTTTCATGAGCCATAGAAAGAAGTTACGAAGATACAAAAAAATGACAGCCCCGAAATTGCTCAGGAATTATTTTTTACTTTTGTATTCAATCTCTGCAGGTTTTGGAATAAAAACACCGATAATCGAAAAAAATGGCCCTGAGTATATACACTACTGCTCAAATAAGACAACTCGATACCGACACGATTCAACTCGAGGGCATTTCTTCTTCCGAGCTTATGGAAAGAGCTGCACTGGGCCTTTATGAGCAAATCAAAATACGAATAACTCCCGACAAAAGCATCCTGGTTCTTGCAGGACCGGGCAACAACGGAGGAGATGCACTGGTTGTATCGCGCTTGATGCTGGAGGCCGGCTATAAACTCAGATGTATCTTATTGAGCTGCAACAAACCACTTTCGCACGATTGTGCTTTGAACGCTGAAAAATTACAGACGCTGTTTCCTTTGTCATTTGTGTTGAATGCTACGCCTGAATATCTGGAAAAAGAAGCTTCTGCCGATTATCTCATAGACGGCCTTTTTGGCTCCGGATTAAATAAAGCCCTGGAAGGAGATTTTGCGCGGATTGTGCATTGGCTGAACAAACAGAAAGCTGTGCGTATTTCCATAGATTTACCTTCGGGCCTTTACGGAGAAGACAACCGTACAAACAAGCCTGAAAATATAGTACGTGCGGATCTGGTGCTGGGTATAAAATTTCCACGACTGGCTTTTTTACTGCCCGAAAACGAAGATTATGCAGCAAAATGGGAGTTAAGCCCACTGAGTTTTCATCCCGAAGCTCTAACCCGGCAAGCAACAAGTTATTCACTGATAGAACAAAATGACGTCAGCGTTATATTACGAGATAGAAAAAAGTTCAGCCACAAAGGGCATTACGGACACGGGCTGCTGATTTCCGGCAGCGCCGGCATGTCGGGGGCGGCAATTCTGGCCGGACGTGCAGCTCTGAGGGCAGGCCTGGGCCTGTTGAGCATCAGAGTGCCTTCGGCAGTATATACATGTGTTCAAACCGCTGTTCCTGAAGCTATAGTAAGTACCGATCCGCTTTCCGAAAACTTTATTTCCTCTCTCGAGAATCTGGATTCGGGCCGTTTTTCTGCCATAGCCATAGGTCCTGGCTTAGGAACAGGACAGAGCCAAACTCAAGTCATGAGGGCCTTGTTGAAAGAAACAAAAAGTCCATTGGTGATTGATGCAGACGGACTCAATATTCTGGCCGCCGAACCTTCTTTATTAAGCCTGTTGCCCTCAAATTCCATTTTATGTCCTCACCCCGGAGAGTTTGACCGACTGGCCGGAGCTTCGGCTTGCGGGTACGAACGTCTCGATAAAGCCAGAGCTTTTGCTCAGAAACACAGGATATATCTTATTCTGAAAGGCCATTACAGCAGCAGTATTTTCCCGGACGGCAGCTGCCGTTTCAACAACACCGGCAATCCGGGAATGGCAACGGCAGGCAGCGGTGATGTACTGAGCGGAATTTTATTATCTTTGCTCGCTCAAGCTTACTCTCCGGCTCAAAGCTGCCTGTTGGGTGTATATCTGCATGGTCTGAGCGGAGACCTGGCTCTGAAAGAGCAATCAGAAGAAAGCCTTATAGCCGGAGACTTGATTGAACACCTGGGTAAAGCCTTCAAACATAGTAAAGGTTAAATTTGAACTAATGAATTTATGAAAAAAAAGCTGTATTTACTGCTACTTGTACTCGGTTTAACCGGAAGCCTTAGTGCACAGATTCAAAGTCGTGTTATAGAAGGGCCTATCCCTTATGGAGCTTTTAGCTATCATCTTCCAAAAACCGTTTTCCAAATTCGTGTCACCAGCAAAACCATACACGAAGAACCGGGTATTTATGCCAAGTATTCCGAAAGACTTCTTGGCATCAGCGATATCATAACTACTGAAAAAGTAAACAACGAACTTGTATCGGTGGATGTAGACACCTATACCGTGCCCGATCGTAAACGAGTGTTTTACATACAAGCTGTCGCACCTCAAGTCAGCAAAAAAAGAGCGGTAAGTCCACAGGTCCCTGAACTTAATCTTCAGTTTACTTCCGAAGGAATTCTTAGAGCTGTCAATATGGAACTTACTTCGACCGGAGCCTGCTCCTGCCTATGTACAAAACAAGAAACAGAAATGTCTTGTAAGGAAAATATCTGCGGCAATAGCGCAAGCTCTGCAGCCTCTATTCATACCCAGGATATGCAACTTTCCGGTTCTTCCATTCGCATGGCCGAATTGGCCGCCAAAAAAATCTTTGAATTAAGAGAAACCCGGCTCAGCCTCTTGCAGGGTGAGTTGAATACTTTACCTTCGGATGGAGCCTCGCTGGAAAAAATGCTAACAGAGCTAAACCGCATGGAAAAGCATTATACAGAACTATTTACCGGGAGTCGCCGGCAAAGTGTGCAAACACAGACTCTTGAATATACACCCGAAAAAATCCCCAGTTACGAAATTTTATTTCGCTTTTCATCTCAAAATGGAATTGTAGATAAAGAAGACTTGAGCGGTTATCCTGTGCATTTTTTGGTTCACAATCCTGAAACGGACAACATAAGCCAACAAATGGATAGCGCTGATATGAAAGGAAATGATACTTCTCATCAAGCCTGCGCTTTATATTACTATCACCCCAACAGTGTGGGTATAAGTATTTTGAAAGGTCAGACAATTTTATTCAGAGATAATTTCGTAGTAGCACAATTTGGCGATCTGATGCAATTACCTGTTTGCGAACAGCTGAAGGTGGAACTCGATCCCGAAACCGGTGCAATAGTTCGTATTAAGAACAGATAAAGCCAGGTGCAGCTTATTCGGGGCCTGGATTTGCACTCGCATAACAGAACGATCATAAACAGCGGCCATCAAAACCGGAACAGTCACTCTTTCAATCAGCCAGTCCTGTAATGATAAAATAAAAAAGCGGGCATCTCTAAATGAAGAGACGCCCGCTTTTTTTTATTCCTGCTTTAATACAGGCAAGAGACAGGCCAAATCATATTTTATTGGCTGAGCCCAGTACATTGATCAATTTATGTTTGTACAACTCCTTGAGTGAATCGCGGGCAGGACCCAGGTATTTGCGAGGATCAAATTCGCCGGGCTTGGTGGCCAAGACTTCACGAACGGCTGCCGTCATGGCGATACGACCGTCGGAGTCGATGTTTATTTTGCATACGGCCGACTTGGCAGCTTTACGCAATTGTTCTTCGGGAATACCGATGGAATCTTTCATGGCACCACCGTATTTGTTAATAACGGCAACCAAATCCTGAGGAACAGAAGAAGAACCGTGCAATACAATGGGGAAGCCCGGTATTTGCTTTTCAATTTCTTCGAGAATATCAAAACGTAAGGGAGGCGGAATTAAAATTCCGTTGGCATCGCGGGTACATTGTTCGGGAGTGAACTTATTGGCTCCGTGCGAAGTACCGATAGAAATAGCCAGAGAGTCCACACCGGTTCTGGTAACGAAATCAATCACTTCTTCGGGACGGGTATAATGACTGGTAGCTGCCGAGACTTCGTCTTCGACTCCTGCCAAAACGCCTAATTCACCCTCGACGGTGACATCGTATTTATGAGCGTATTCAACCACTTTCTTTGTCAAAGCAATATTGTCTTCGTACGAATGATGAGAACCATCAATCATGACAGAGGAAAAGCCCATGTCAACACAAGACTTGCATAATTCAAAGGTATCGCCGTGATCAAGATGAAGTACAATCTGAGGTTGTTCCAGGCCAAGTTCTTTAGCATATTCTACAGCTCCCTGAGCCATATAACGCAACAAGGTTTGATTGGCGTATTTACGGGCACCGCTGGATACCTGCAGAATCACAGGAGAACGGGTTTCGACGGCTGCCTGAATAATGGCCTGCATTTGTTCCATATTGTTGAAATTAAATGCAGCTATTGCATATTGACCATCAACGGCCTTCTTGAACATCTCTTTCGAGTTGACAAGACCTAATTCTTTGTAACTAACCATAATATCTGTATTTAAAGGATTTTGATTATTTCTAAGTTTGCAAAATTACGGTATTTTACGCTTAATGAGAAAAAAAGCCTGATATTTTTTTTGGTTTCATTAAAAATATCTACTTTTGCAGGCCATTACAAATCTTACCAATTTGTATAATCTTATAACCCGGCTGACGTGTGCAGCCTAAATATTTTGAGCAATGAAAGAAAATTTGCACCCGACGAATTACCGTCCTGTTGTTTTCAAAGATATGTCCAATGGTGACACCTTTATTTCACGTTCCACCATCCAAACCAAAGAAACCATAGAAATGGACGGCGAAACCCTGCCTTTGATCAAACTGGAAATTTCTTCCACTTCACACCCCTTTTATACCGGTAAATCCAAATTGGTTGACACCGCCGGTCGTGTGGATAAATTCCTGAACCGCTACGGCAATCGCAATAAGAAATAAATTTCTTCGGAAATAATCTTATAAAACAGCAAGCCCGGCAAATATCGATTTGCCGGGCTTGCTGTTTGCTAATTCATAATTATCTGTCAGAAACTCTTTACATAATCAAAAAAAGCCTGTTCGGTATTGAGATCTTTTTCCCGTTCTCCCGCTGATACAATTGTGGTTTTCAGCTTTCTGACCGGTTTTGAAATGAGCTGAACGGCATCATCTGTTACCCGCTTAATGGCGAAATCGGAGGGTCGGTATTTCATACCGCCGCCTATTAAAATGGGAGCTTTGGAAACATCCGCCGGATGCCTGCCCCAAACGCCAATACGGCCATCCTGATTGATGACACTGTTGCCCGGGTGACGGTTTACACCAGTGAGAAATTGCACTTTATGTCCCGAAGTACAAACAGCTTCAACTGTGGCCTGCCTGTCTTCGTTATTGACACTCACCCGTATCAAAATATCCACCATTTTGTCTTTGTAGGCTATGCCTTTGGCCAGCATTTCCATACTGGCTCCTTTTTCGTTTTTGGAGACCCTGGCGGTTCGGCCCTGAGTGGCTGTAAGCTTGACAACTTGTTCGCCATCCCAAAGATTGATACCTCCCAAACCAACGGTAGAACCCACTTTATACTCGTCGCAACCAAAACCCTGTTCCTTCTGCATCTTTTCGGTAGGATACCAAAAGGCCTGCTCCAGCTCAAGTCGATGTAGTTGCTTGGAATACACATCAATGGCTCCGCTGTGGTTGAAATACAGGCGTAAACCCATAAATCTGTTTTCAATAGCCGGTCCGTGATGACCAACCAGACGGTACAAATCACCTTCGGGAGAAAAAATTTCTGTTTGCTGCAGGGAGTCTTTTCTCCAAAACAGGCTCACATCACTCTGGGCCAGCAACAGGCCCGACATATTCAGGAGTAGTAAGCTTAATACAATACGTTTAATCAGCATATCATTTGTTTTTAGATACTGCAAAACTAATAAAAAAACAAAGATAAGCAGTCTTTAAGGCGATTTCTCGCTGATTTTAATTCCTGTTTTTGATCGATTTGAATAGGATCTCTCCCCCGCTTTCATCAATTTCGACCAAATCGTCTTCCTGTATACTTCCCGACAACAAAGCCTTGGATAAAGAGTTAAGTATTTCTTTCTGAATCAAACGCTTAACAGGACGAGCCCCCAACTGTGGGTGGTAACCTTCCTGAGCCAGGTGTTCCAGCAGCCTGTCGGTGTATTTTATGCGTAAGCCTCGCTCTGCCAGGCTACCCTTGAGCTGCTCGAGTTGCAAACGCACAATCTCCTTAATCTCAGAGCGACTCAACGAATTAAACATAATGATTTCGTCAATGCGGTTCAGGAACTCCGGTCGCAGACTTCGTTTTAAAAGCTCAAACACTTCTTCGCGGGTTTGATTGAGCAATTCTTCCCGGTTGCTTTCGTTCATCTGATCCATGCGTTCGCGAATAAGATCCGAACCCAGATTAGAGGTCATGATCACAACGGTGTTTTTGAAGTTCACTTTTCTTCCTTTGTTATCAGTCAAATGCCCGTCGTCCAAAACCTGAAGTAATATGTTGAACACATCGGAATGAGCTTTTTCGATCTCGTCAAACAAAACGACCGAATAGGGTTTGTGCCGCACTGCTTCCGTCAACTGACCGCCCTGATCGTAACCCACGTAACCGGGAGGAGATCCGATAAGCCTGGTGACTGAGAATTTTTCCTGGTATTCCGACATATCTATTCGAATCATCGTGTTTTCGTCGTTGAAAAGATAGTCCGCAAGGGCTTTGGCCAACTCAGTTTTACCTACTCCAGTACTGCCCAGGAAGAGGAAAGAACCTATGGGGCGTTTTGGATCCTGCAGACCCGCCCGACTTCGGCGTATGGCGTCTGCAATGGCTGTTATGGCATCGTCCTGTCCTATAACCCGACGGTGCAGCTCTTCTTCGAGACGCAATAACTTCATCCGTTCACTTTGCATCATTTTATGCACGGGAATACCTGTCCACCTGGCCACGACTTCTGCAATGTCCTGTGCATCCACTTCTTCTTTGATCAAACTGCCTCCTGCCTGCAACTTTTTGAGCGCATCACTTTCTTGTTTTATGGAGGCCTCGGCTTGTTGAATGAGCCCATAACGGATTTCGGCCACTTTGCCGTAATCGCCTTCACGTTCTGCTTTTTCGGCCTCGAAGCGCATTTGTTCTATCTCTACCTTGAGTTGTTGTATGCGATCAATGTGCGCTTTTTCTGCCTTCCAGGCTGCTTTCATGCTTGTCTCTTTTTCGCGGAGATCGGCCAATTCTTTATCCAACTGATTGAGTTTGGATTCATCTTTTTCGCGCTTGATGGCTTCGCGTTCAATTTCCAATTGCTTGATGCGGCGGGAAATCTCGTCCAGTTCCTCGGGGACTGATTCCGATTCCATACGCAAACGAGCAGCCGCTTCGTCCATCAGGTCAATGGCTTTGTCGGGCAAAAAACGGTCGGTGATGTAGCGCGAAGACAATTCAACCGCGGCCAGTACAGCTTCATCCTTGATTCGGACTTTGTGGTGATTTTCGTAACGTTCCTTAAGCCCCCTGAGTATGGAAACCGAGTCGGCAATATCGGGTTCATCGATCATTACAGGTTGAAAGCGCCTTTCGAGGGCTTTGTCTTTTTCGAAAAATTGTTGGTACTCGTTCAGCGTGGTGGCTCCGACAGCCCTGAGTTCTCCCCTGGCAAGGGCAGGTTTAAGGATATTGGCTGCATCCATGGCTCCTTCGCCTTTGCCGGCTCCCACCAGAGTATGTATTTCGTCTATGAAAAGCACTATTTCTCCATCAGCCTTAATCACTTCGTTAATAACCGCTTTCAGACGTTCTTCAAATTCTCCTTTGTATTTGGCTCCGGCCACCAAAGCACCCATATCCAGAGAATAAACCTGTTTACTTCTGAGACTTTCGGGTACATCGCCCCTCACTATACGATGGGCCAGGCCTTCGGCTATGGCGGTTTTTCCCGTTCCGGGTTCTCCTATAAGTATGGGGTTGTTTTTGGTACGCCGGCTCAATATCTGCAATACACGACGAATCTCCTCGTCTCTGCCTATAACCGGGTCGAGTTTGCCGTTCCTGGCCATTTCGTTCAGATTAATGGCGTATTTGTTCAGGGCGTCGTACACCTCTTCGGCGTTTTCGGTATCGGCCGACTTGCCCTTACGCAGCTCTTCGATGGCTTGCCTGAGCTCTCTCAGAGTAAAGCCGGCATCTTTGAGTATGTTGGAAACCGGGCTTTTTTCGCTCAACAAAGCCAGCAAGATATGCTCCAGCGATACAAACTGATCTTTAAATTCTGCCGCATATGCAGCGGCTTTTTGCAATACGGCGGCAGCCTCTTTGGAAAGATAGCTTTCGCCTCCGCTTACTTTGGGATAAGACAACATTTGACGCTCTGCTGCCTGCAATACAGGTTGAATTTGTATTCCGCATTTGTTAAACAGAAAAGTCAGCAACTGCTCGCCCGATTCCCACAAAGCCGTAAATAAGTGAGATGTTTCTATACTTTGTTGACCTAAGGCTGCGGTTTTTTGAGCCGCTTTTTGAACGGCTTCCTGAGATTTAATAGTAAACTGATTTAGATTCATATGGCTATTTTTTCTTTCGGGTTATTTTAAAATAAGCTTCAACTTTCGTTTGCTTTCACTTTCGT
Source organism: uncultured Bacteroidales bacterium (assembly GCA_964488495.1). Lineage (GTDB taxonomy): Bacteria > Bacteroidota > Bacteroidia > Bacteroidales > UBA1402 > UBA1402. Next base: position 45,214 of record CAZAUQ010000008.1, on the reverse strand, counting down.
AAGTTTCGGCTTGCTTAAACACTTACTATATCCTCAAAGAATTTGCCAAAAGCAATCAGCTGCCATATTGGCACAAAAAAACATCCCGCAAATATATGCGGGATGTTCATTTCAGGAGCAGATTTTCAGATATATAAATCTGTAATTTAACTATTTAACAAATCATCCAATGCTTTATGTATGTGTTCGAACGGGAAAGAACTCAGTAATTCGTCCATTCGGGCTGTTATTTTGTCATTACACAGATTACCGATGCTTCCCTCGTGGGTGTGTTTAATGTTTTTGTCAGCTCTGAAACGTCCGGCTTCAATTTCCAGGCCTACCTGCCGATATGCTTCCCTAAAGGGAATACCGGCCAGGACCCTCTTGTTGACTTCTTCCACACTGAAGATGTATTCATAGCGCGGATCATCAAGAATGTGCTCATTTACCCGAATTCGCTCCAGGCTGGCTGCCGTCATTTTGATACAATCCAGTAGCTCATCGAAGGCGGGCAGAAAAAGTTCTTTTAGGAGTTGGAAATCCCTGAAATAGCCCGAAGGCAGATTTTGAACAATGGCCGCAATATTTTCTGGCAATTGCTGCAGTCTGTTGCATTTAGCTCTGGTCAACTCAAACACATCGGGATTCTTTTTGTGAGGCATGATGCTCGAACCGGTGGTGAATTCTGCAGGCAACGTAATAAAACCAAAATTCTGTGAATTGAACAGACAAGCATCGTAAGCTAGTTTAGCAATAGTGCCTGCCACCGAAGCCAAGGCGAAAGCCGTAGTTTTTTCCATTTTCCCCCGGCCCATTTGGGCATATACCACATTGTAGTTCAAGCCTTCAAAACCAAGTAATCCGGTGGTAAGGCTCCTGTCCAAAGGGAAAGAAGAACCATAACCGGCAGCCGAGCCCAGGGGATTGCGGTTGCAAATCTTAAAGGCAGCCTGTAGCAGCTGCACGTCGTCTGTCAGTGATTCAGCATAGGCTCCGAACCAGAGTCCGAAAGAAGAAGGCATGGCTATTTGCAAATGCGTATAGCCGGGCATCATCACCTTTTTGTAACGCTCACTCAATTTTATCAGTAGCTCAAATAAGGCGTATACCGCTTCAAGAAGTTCTTCCAGCTTGTGGCGTGTAAAAAGCCTCAGGTCAAGCAAGACCTGATCGTTTCTTGAACGCCCGCTGTGGATTTTTTTACCCAGATCACCCAGTTTTCGGGTGAGCATCAGCTCCACCTGGGAGTGCACATCCTCCACCCCCTCCTCAATGGTGAACTCTCCGGCTTTGACTTGTTCGTAAATTACCCGAAGCTCTTGTTGCAACAAAGGAAATTCCTCCGGTGAAATCAGTCCGATTTCTTTCAGCATGCAAACATGGGCTATGGAGCCCAACACGTCAAAGCCGGCCAGGTAAAGGTCCATCTCCCGGTCTTTTCCTGTAGTAAAGCGTTCGATGTCCTTATCTACTTCGGTATTTTTTTGCCAGAGTTTCATGGCGATCAATATGAATATTCAGTCAATAAGTCGAGCATTCTGTCCATAGCTGTTTGAATGGAAGGTGACAAAATGTTTTTCAACATAAAAGGAAGATCTGCCTCCAGGCTGATTGTTAATAAGCAAGCCTCAGGATTTTCTTCTTCAATACTAACAAGCGCGTTAAAATCAATGGGCGATTTTTCTGCCTTTATTCTTATCGAAGAACAGGGAATTCGTTCCGAGATCCGTACAACGATTTCACCCACGCCATAGCTGTCTACCACAAACCGGCAGGAATCGGCATCAAATTCAAAGCCCCTCAGTTGACTTTCGGAGATCTTTTTTTTGATCTTCCCTAGCTGATTCCAATCGGAAAGAACCTCAAAAACCCTGCAGGCAGGAGCTGAGATTCTACCAGTCTGTGTTTTAAATTCAGTCATAGGTTAAACTATTGTATCTTTGGTTGCCAATTAGCCGGATCTTTGCGCCAGACTTGCAGAGTCTTTACTTCGGCATCGGTAATATAATTTGTTTCGAGGGCTGTCTCCAAAATGGTATCGTAATTGCACAAAGTAGTCAATTCAACTTTGGCTTGCTTGAAACGCTCGGTTGCCACATCAAATCCATAGGTAAAGATAGCTACCATCCCTATCACTTCACTGCCGTCTTTGCGTATAGCTTCTACAGCTTTGAGACTGCTGCCGCCGGTTGATATCAGATCTTCAATAACGACCACTTTCATACCAGGTCTAAGATCGCCTTCGATGACATTTTCCAGCCCGTGATCCTTGGGCGAAGAACGGACATAAACAAAAGGCAGGCCCAGTTCTTCGGCCACCATGGCTCCCTGAGCAATGGCTCCGGTAGCCACACCGGCAATGGCATCTACTTGTTCGTATTTTTCACGAATGATGCGAGCCAGTTCGATTTTTATGAAATTCCTGAGTTGAGGATATGAAAGAGTTTTACGATTGTCACAATAAATGGGCGACTTCCAGCCCATGGCCCAGGTAAAGGGATTGGAGGGCTGCAGTTTGACAGCCTTAATCTTCAATAACTTCTCTGCAATTAATTTTTCCAATGTTTTCATCTTAAAGGGTTATGTAATCAGAACAGATAATTGAGACCTATATAGGTTCCAAGTCCCGCTCCGTCTTGTTTGTTAAATGCTTTGCCAAAATCGGCCGAAAGGACAAAATTTTCGTTCATGGCAATTTTTAGGCCCAGTCCGGCAGAGTGATGCAAACCATCCTTGGCTGCAAAATAGGCAGGATTGGCTGTTAAAACAGAAGGATCAGCCCAATCGACCGGATCAATTATGTAACCGGCATCCCAAAAATAATTGGTCCCGATGTAAAAATTTTGATTGAACCAGCGAAAATTGACCATTTTCCAGCGCAACTCCACATTGGCCAGCGCAAAGGCATCGCCCACCACCCTGTTTTGCAAAATACCGCGCAGAGTTGAGTTACCACCCAAACCGGTAGTTACTGTGCGGGTGGCAAAAGTTGAAATCAATTGAGGTTTGCGGTAAAAGGGAGCAGACTTGTTGCCGATCTTGCCCTGCACACCAATTCGTAATACAGCATTCAGCCGGTTTTCGATCAGGGACTGATACTGACGATGCATCAAAATGTAATTGACATAAGGGCTTTCGTTCAACAAAGGAGGTGCAACTTCGAGCAAAGCTTCGGTAAAAATACCTTTGCTGGGATTGGTTTTGGCGTTGCGGCTGTCGTACATAAAACCGGCCTTAAAGAGATTAAGCGTACCGCCGTTCTGTTCCTGGGGACTTATTAATCCCCATTCAACGTATTTCTGATACAGGCCCGGCCTGTCGGGAATCTGCTCTTCTACAGATTTACCCTTGTTGAGTTTATCACGGTCGACAGGCCCTATGCTGTAATTGAACAAGCCGTAACCTAAAAGCCACTTCAAATTTTTCACCAGAAAATCACCCTGAAAATCGGCCATCAAATGGAATTTATTTTGATCCATTTTGTAAAAGGCCGAATTGGCAGCCACCGAATCGACGTTGTATACCGAGCGAAATCCGTTAAAGCCGTAGAAATCCTGCATCAGATTGGTCATATACGACAAATCAATAAAACTCCGCACCCCCTTTATCAGGCGGTCGGAATCGTAATAAAGCCGATATACGCCTGTACCTTTGGTATAACGCGAAACTTCCAGATACATGGAATGATCAAAAGCCGGATAACGCGAACCGTCCCCGTAATGAAAAAGATTCAGTATAACTCCATACTGAAAACCTAAATCTGAATTGTAAGATACGGCCGGCAATGCTCCCAGGTTGAATCCCGACTTTATGATATCTTCAGCACGGGAATGGATAAGCAAACCAAAAAACAAAAAGGTCAGTAGGATCGTTTTCTTTTTCATAGCGGTCATAATTAAAGAGTTGACCTTTTAGCTCAGATCTTCTCAGGCTGTTTTTAATTAAGGACAAAAGTACAGATATTTTGCAATATACAAAGACAGTATCACAAAGAATTAAGCCAGGGCTAAAGCAAAAAAACTCAGTTTGATCCCACTGGCTTCAAGCAAGACATTTCCACAAGCCTCCATGGTAGAACCACTGGTTAAAACATCATCTACCAGCAACACGTGTTTAGCGGCAAGGCTGTCAGGCCGGCTCAGCCTGAATATTTGCTGCACATTTTGGCTCCGCTCCCACAGGCCATGTCTGGTTTGCGTGGGATTTTCCACCACGCGCTCCAGAGATCTGTTGTCAACAGGCAAACCGCTCTGATGTGCCAGACCTCTGGCAATAGCTTCACTCTGATTATAACCCCTCCACTTTTCTTTGTTTTTGTGCAGAGGCACGGGCAAAATGAGGTCAATATGTTCAAAAAAGCCTTGTTTACTCAGCTGCATTCCTGCGTAATTTCCCAGATAGAAGGCCAGTTTCCGGTTGGATTTATATTTAAAACTCTCCATCAGCAACTGCATATGCGATTCCTTTTGATAATGAAAAGCTGCAGTAGCTTTTTCGAAAGGCAACTTACCTGCCATACGGTCACAGACTGGATTTTGACGCTCAGAATGGAAACGTGTGCGAGGCAAAGCGTACAGGCATGCCGAACAAAGATGCTCTTCACCGGCAATAAGGTTTCTGCCACACACCACACAGAGAGGAGGATAAAGCAGATTTAATAATTCTTTGATGAATCCAGACATTGGTTAATGAGATCGGGTTCAAAGCCTTTGTTGTAGGCAAATCTCAGGAGTTTGGCCTTTTTTTCGTAAGCTTCCAAACCGGCATACTGTCTTTGTTTTTCATCAAGAAGGGCCTTTAGTAAGTTGAGGTATTCATCGCTTGGTATATACTCCAATGCTTGCTGAATATCGGTCTCGGCAAGGCCTTTTTGTCTTAGCATGTAGCGGATTTTGATTCTGCCCCAGTGGCTGAAGCGGAATTGATCCATGACATAAGCTTTGGCATATCTTGCATCGTTCAGGTAATTCTCCTTGCGCAGGTTTTCGAGCAAACGTCCGGCAGAGGCTGCATCGAGCTTGTATTTTCCCAGTTTGTTCAAGACATCACCGGCGCAATGTTCTGCTTTGGAGCAATAATGTTGTGCCCAATTGAGTGCCTGTGTAAAATTATCCATGGTATTTACTTGCTTTTATCATTCGGTCGCGGCCGGAAATATCCTGCCGGAGGACTACTTCTTCGAAACCGGCTGCTTTAAACAATTGCAGAGTTTCGCTGCCGTAATAAATGCTGATTTCCACGTACAAGCTCCCCCCGGGCTTCAGGATTCCGGCAGCCAACGTTGCCAATGCCCGGTAAAAAACCAGTGGATCGTCGTCGGGCACAAACATGGCCAGTGCCGGTTCATGTTCGAGCACTCTTTTTTCCATTTTGAGGGCTTCGGACGTAGTCACATAAGGAGGGTTGCTCACGATGATGTCAAAGAGAGGAGACCCGGGCCCGGGATTAAAACTGAACAAATCTTGTTCGTTAAATTTTACCTCCAGCCCGAGGTCTGCAGCGTTTTGGCGTGCCAATGCCAGAGCTGCCGGAGAAATGTCCCAGGCTTCCATTTGCATTTTGGGTAAATGTTTTGCCAGTGCCAGCGAAATACAGGCGCTTCCGGTGCCCACATCCAAAATTTTGCCTTTCTTGCCTGCATGGTCTGTGATGATCCATTCGACCAGTTCCTCGGTTTCGGGGCGTGGAATCAGTACGGCCTGATTAACATTAAGCTTAAGGTTATAGAAATAAGCTACTTCTGTTACATACTGCAATGGTTCGCCTTCTGCCAGACGGGCCAGCTTTTCGTGTAGTCGCTGCCTTTGCTTAGCTGAAATTTTAGTATCTTTGCCGGCATAAATATCATTTTTTGAAAAGCCACAGCAATCCTCCAACAAAGCATAAGACAACTGCCTGATTTCTTCGGGCCGGTAATGTTCTTTCAAGCTTTGAGCCGCATAGCTGAGGAAAGTTTGCATGGTTAACAATTTGTTTACAAAAATAATGCATTTATCCTTGCTCCACAACACAGCTGAAGATAAAAATTCCGAAGCCCTCTACATGCGACGTTGCCTGCAACTGGCGGTCAACGGACGCATCACTTGTTCTCCCAATCCCATGGTCGGAGCCCTGGTTGTGCATCAAAACACCATAATAGGCGAAGGCTGGCATCACAGGGCAGGCGAAGCACATGCAGAACCTCAGGCCATACGGGCGGTAAAAAACCAGGAGTTGCTTAAGGAATCAACACTCTATGTCAACCTGGAGCCCTGCTCTCATTTTGGGAAAACCCCGCCCTGCACCGATCTTATTATCGAAAAAAAAATACCCCGGGTAGTAATTGCCTGCCGTGACCCTTTCCCCGGTGTTTGCGGTCAAGGCATCGCCAGATTAAAAGCCGCCGGCATCGAAGTGGAGGTGGGTATGGAGGCCGAGGCTGCCCGCTACCTGAACAAAAGTTTTTTTTGTTATTATCAAAAGCAACGGCCATACATTATTCTAAAATGGGCTCAAACGGCCGATGCCTACTCGGATTATATTCGCCAGCCGGGTGACGGACAAAAGCCTTTACAAATATCCAGTGCCTACAGTCAGGTGCTGGTTCATAAGCTCAGAGCTGAATCTGACGCTATTTTGATTGGCTCACGTACAGCCCTGCTGGACAATCCACGGCTGACGCTCAGGCATTGGCCCGGGCAGCATCCCTTGCGGGTTGTGATGGATCGCAAAAATACGCTGCACAAAGATTCCCTGTTGCTGAGCGATGAATTCCCCTGCCTTATTTTTACAGAAAATTATTCGGGGCACAACGGCAACAAAGAATGGCTGACTCTGTCCGGGCACGACTCAGACAATATGCTCGGCGGTATGTTGTCTGTGTTGCATGCACGCAATATTCACAGCCTGTTGGTTGAAGGAGGCAGCACCCTGCAAAAAGCTTTTCTGGAGGCCGGGCTATGGGACGAAATTCAGGTAGAAACCTGGCATAACTCCATAGGACACGGACATAAAGCCCTACACATTCCCGAAGATCAGCTGAGAGTTTGTAGCATTTTCAGCACAAGTCTTCCATCTGAAAACAGGACCGTAACGCATTATATTCGTAAATACTAAGCAGAAAGCCTGTTATCGGACTAATTATTCATAAAAAAACAGTTATTTGCATTTAAAGCTGAAATTCTTCTTACTTTTGCGCTTATTTTTGGGAGTTAAATGGACAAAATTATATATAGCATCAAGAAAAAAATCCGGCTATTGATTTTACTCAGCCCTATACTGTTGGGTATTCCCTCTTGCCATAATTTTGAGGATCAATCGTTGTCCCTGGCCAATATTCAGCATTTTGGCTTTGATTCGATTACAAAAATTGCCGACTACATTTTTTACGTTGACAATTTTGCCGGACTCATTTACAACATTGATTCCCTACCCTATCAAACCCGGGTTGATTCGATGATTCCCAGCATAGTTTTCTTTTCCTCAAACGGCAATATACTCATCAACGACACTTTGCATTGGGAGGTCGGCGATGTGTTGGATTTCAGCAGACCCTTGTCACTTACAAACACTTCTGAAGACGGCAAACACCAAAAGACATACCAGATCAGGGTTAATGTTCATCAGCTCAATCCCGACTCCATGGTAATGGATGTCCTGAGCAGCGAATTCCCGACGATTGCCGTCCGAAATAAAACTATTTTATACAACGACATGTTCAAGGCTTTTTTTGCCCCCGATACAGGTTCTGTAATTAGTTATACTTCGACCGATCAAGGCTTAAGTTGGTCAGCTGATGCTCCGGTATCAGGGCTAAACGATACTATTCTCATTCAGAGCCTCACTGAATTTAAGGGGCAATATTACCTTCTGGGGAAACAAGGAAAACTGTATTATTCCAGCGATCTGAATCAATGGTCAGGCTCTGCCGACAGCACCAAAGTCGTTAGCCTGTTTGGCAAACTGGAGGGACGCAAATTCCTCAGCGAGGATGTTTTGGTCGGAATCATAGCAGACAACAACGGAGATTTGCGCTTTGCCCGCTTTGAGGGTGAATTTGCAGGTTGGGAAAGCGGAACTGTTATACCCGAAAATTTCCCCCTCAGAGAGTATGCTTACACAAAATACAAAACAGCTACCGATGTTCCCTACATCAGCCTGCTTGGAGGTATAAATGCCCTTGAATCGCTAAACAGCGACAGCTGGAGCACCATGGACGGCCTTTATTGGATAAAAGTCAACAACAAACCTTTGCTTATAGAACCCAGACAAGGTGCCTCTTTATTCCATTACGACGACAAAATGTTTTACTACGGCGGACTCAACAGCCAAGGCCTTGGTGACAGCACCTTGTACGTTTCTGAAAATAACGGCATGACCTGGTCGGCGGCCGATACCATCCTTCAGTTTTACGGCATAACAGAAGGATTGGCTTATCAACATGTTTTTGTAGAAGAAGACAAGTATATCTGGATTTTCGGCGGAGAATCCGGCAACATCTCAAATAAAGTGTGGAAAGGCAACATTCACAGAAAATTATTTCCCGAGAAATAAACATTCCAATAAAATGAATTTTGCTTTTTTGCGTTAGAGTATGAGATGTAACAGCAATTATTAGCATGACAGGACGAAGAGCATTTTTTTCGATATGTATATTACTCTGTTCAGCAGCAATGTATGGGCAGAGTTATCGTATGGAAATCGGCGGTCTGGGTGGAGGTTCTTTTTACACGGGCGATGCCAACCAGACCAGGCTTTTTGAGGAAGTACATCCTGCTTACGGAGTATTGATGCGCTATCACCTGAACCGGCGTTTTTCCATAAAAGGGAATTTTCTGAGTGCAGGTATATCGGGCAACACTATCAACAAGCTGGAGCAATATCCGGGAGCCGAAGCTTTGGATTTTTCCCGCAGGCTTCTGGATGGAGGCCTGCAACTTGAATTCAATTTTTATGAATTCGGAGCAGCGGATTACTATCCCGGAGCCAGCAGCCTATCCCCTTATGTGTTGTGTGGAATAGGCCTGACGGGATACAAAACCGATAAAAATGCCCTGACCGCCAATATTCCTTTGGGACTGGGCATCAAGCTAAAATTGCCTGCCCGCTTCAATCTGGGAGTGGAATGCACATATCGTATGAGTTTTTCCGATAAACTGGATTATACAACTCAAACAACTGTATTTCAGCTGGATGATCCCTGGATTGCTCAAAGTACATGGAATAAAAACAAAGACAGCTATTTTGTTCTGGCTTTTTACCTTAGTTATGACCTGTTTTATATAGGATCGAAGTGTTTTAAATAAAATGTCTGGAATAGAACATATAGACAAATCAACTCTGCCCAAGCATGTTGCCATTGTAATGGACGGCAACGGACGTTGGGCTAAAAGCCGTGGCAAAGACCGCATTTTCGGACATACGGAAGGAATTAATTCCGTGCGTGCCGTGGTGGAAGCGGCCCGGGAGTTGGGACTTTCTTATTTGACTTTATATGTTTTTTCGACAGAAAACTGGAACCGTCCTCAAAAAGAAGTCAACGCACTGATGCGGCTTATGATGGAGACCATCGATCGCGAAACCGGCGATTTAATCAAGAATGGCGTCCGGGGGCTGGTAGTAGGAGATTTAAACAGGCTGGACAAAGATGTTCAGGACAAAATTCAACAATTCATGCAAAATACAGCTCAGGGCAAAGAACTAAATTTAGTGCTTGCTTTGAGTTATTCCTCTCGTTGGGAAATTCTGGAAGCAGTTAAAAACATCTCCAAAGGAATGTCCGAAGGAAAAATTCTCGAACAGGAGCTCGATGAAGATTGTTTTTCGAAATATCTTTGCACTGCCAACATACCCGATCCTGATTTAGTAATCCGTACCGGAGGTGAAATTCGCATCAGCAATTTTATGCTTTGGCAGGCAGCCTATGCCGAATTGTATTTTACCGAAACAGCCTGGCCTGAATTCAGGAAAGAAGCTTTTTTTAAAGCCATTATCGAATACCAGTCCAGAGAAAGACGCTTTGGGAAAACAAGTGAACAACTAACAAAATAAGACATTGAACAAGACTCGCTCAATACTATATAGGCTATTTACAGGCTTTTTATGTGTTTTCTTCGCCTTACCTCCTCTAGTTGCACAAGAAGGGGCTTTGCCGGAGATTTATTATTCCTATCCCAGAGAACTAAAAATTGCAGGCATTACCGTTGAAGGCATAGATAATTACGAAAATTACGTGCTGATAGGCTTATCGGGATTATCCGTCGGACAGATAATACGAATCCCCGGGAGCGAAACCAGCGAAGCCGTAAAACGCTTTTGGAGGCACGGTCTTTTTTCGGATGTCAAAATAATAGCGGACAAAATAGAAGGCAACGAAATATGGCTGCGCTTTGTTCTCAGCCCACGGCCCCGGATTTCGAAAATCAATTACAATGGGATGAAGAAATCAGAGATAGAGGATCTTGAACCCCGCCTGAATATGATTGTCGGCAATCAGATTACTCCCAACATTATTGACAGAGCAGAAATACTGATAAAAAAACACTACGACGGCAAAGGTTACAAAAATGCCAGTATCAACGTCCTTCAACGGGACGATCCCGAATCGGAGAATCAGGTCATCGTTGATATCAATGTTAATAAGCAAGACAAAGTTAAGGTCAATCAGTTGATTATCGAAGGCAACGAAGCCTTTTCCGATGGCAAAATCAACTGGACTATGAAAAAGACCAACGAAAAAAACAAGCTGATCAACTTTTTCAGAACCAAAAAGTTTGTCGATACCGATTACCTGAACGATAAAATCGCCTTAATAGAAAAATACAATGAACACGGATACCGCGATGCCATCATTGTAGAAGATACTATTTACCGCTTTGACGATAATACTGTCAATGTTTACCTGAAAGTTGACGAAGGCAGTCAATACTTTATCAGGGATATACGCTGGGTAGGTAATACCTTATATTCTTCCGAAGAATTGGATATGAGATTGCAAATTGAAAAAGGCGATGTTTACAATCAAAAAAGACTTACCGAACGCCTGCTGCAATCGCCCAACGAAGACGCCATAACCGATCTTTATATGGACAGAGGCTATCTCTTTTTCCAGGCAATGCCTATGGAGGTGGCTGTGGCAGAAGATTCGATTGACTTGGAAATCAGGCTCAGTGAAGGTCTGCCGGCCAGCATAAGGCGTGTAAATATCAACGGCAACGACCGTTTATATGAGCATGTCGTCCGGAGAGAACTATACACCAAACCCGGAGAACTTTTCAATAAAGCCGCCTTAATGCGTTCGGCCCGTGAAATTGCCCAAACGGGACATTTCGATCCGGAAACCATGGGCATCAACCCCATTCCCAACGAAGACGGAACGGTAGACATAGATTTGAACCTCACCTCCAAATCGAACGATCAGGTGGAATTTTCTCTGGGTTGGGGCAGCACCGGCATAGTAGGCTCCATCAGTCTGAAATTTACCAATTTTTCTATGCGTAATCTGCTCAGACTGAACGAGGGAGTATTGCCCCAGGGAGACGGACAAACCTTTAGTATCACCGGCCGTACCAACGGGCAATATTACCAATCGTACAGCTTCTCGTTTATGGAACCCTGGCTGGGCGGAAAAAAACCCAACTCCTTCTCTTTTTCGGGATACTACTCCTTTCAAACAGGTGTAAGCGACAGATATTACGAGAATTACTACCAAAATTACATGATGAATTATAGCTATTACGGCAATTCCTACGATTACGGCGATTATTACCTGACCGAAATGGACCCCACCAAATATATTAAAATGTGGGGCTTATCTGCCGGTTTAGGCACCAGGTTAGCCTGGCCGGATGACTATTTTCAACTGTTCTCGGAATTTTCTTATCAGCACTACGACCTGCAAAACTGGATGTATTTCCTGATTACAAACGGCAGGAGCAACGACCTGAGCCTGAACTTTACCCTGAGCAGAAACTCCACGGATAATCCTTTGTATACTCGTTCAGGCTCTTCCTTCTCTTTATCGCTGGGGCTTACTCCTCCATTCTCACTGCTTGACAACAAAAGCAACGAGGATTACAAGAAAATGAACAGCCAGGAACTTTATAACTGGATAGAATACTACAAGATCCGTTTCCGCTCCAGAACCTATACTCCCCTGAATGCAAACAGAAAATTGGTCATGGCCACCCGTTTTGACATTGGTTTGCTGGGAGCCTATAATCAATACAAAAGATCGCCTTTCGGCACTTTCTATATGGGAGGTGACGGTATGACAGGCTACTCCAGCAGCTATGCTTACGATATCATAGCACTCAGAGGTTACGGCAACGGAGATTTAGGCGTGGGTTGGCTTTATCAGAGGGTTGGTTTGGAACTGCGCTATCCTTTATTAATGGAACAATCAGCCACCATTTACGCCTCCGCATTTTTGGAAGCGGGCAACCTCTGGTCTGATTTCAAGTATTATTCTCCCTTTGAATTGAAACGTTCGGCAGGTGTGGGTGTACGAATTTTTATTCCGATAGTAGGCCTGTTGGGTATTGACTGGGCCTATGGATTTGATCCTGTTGGCAAAGAGAGCAAAGCCCATGGTGGTGAATTTCATTTCGTCATAGGGCAGGAATTCTAAAATTTGTTTTTAACTTTGAGCAGCTTTTAAAGTCAAACACCAAAATTTCGATAGTATGAAAAAAGCTTATTTTGTAATAATCAGTCTGATTTTCAGCAGCATGGCCATGTTTTCTCAAAAATACGCCCTGATTGATATGGAATATATCTTTTCGCGTATTCCGGCTTACGAGATGGCCAATGACCAATTGAACCAAGTATCCAAAAAGTGGCAGGCCGAAGTAGATGCCCTGGCTAATGCAGCCAAAGAGTTATATACCAAGTATCAGGCCGAAATGGTTTACCTTTCGGACGAAATGAAAAAGAATAAAGAAACCGAAATCCTGGCCAAAGAAAAAGAGCTGGCAGATTTGAAAAGGAAATATTTCGGTTCCGAAGGCGAACTCTATAAAAAACGCGAAAGCCTGCTCACCCCTATTCAGGACGAAATCTACAATGCCGTCAAGGAACTGGCCGAAGAGCAATCTATTATGTTAATTCTGGACAGAGCTTCCGGAGTCAACATTGTCTTTGCCTCTCCATCGATAGACATCAGCGACCAGGTTTTAAAAAAATTAGGCTATTAGCCCCTTACTAATTGGATTACACTTTAATTATCAATACAAAAAAACGACGTTATGTATAAACATTTTATTATTGCTGTCTTTTGTTTTTTGCCTGTGCTGGCTGTTGCTCAGGAATTCGGTTATATTAACAAGACCGAAGTACTTCAGGCTATGCCGGAAACGGTAGAGTCCTTGAAGAAATTAGATGATTTGGCAAAAAATTACGAAGCTGAATTACTTATTATGCAGGAAGAATACCAAAAAAAGGGTTCTGAATTTGTAGCCCAGCGAGACAGCTTGCCCGAATCGATTCGAATTCGTCGTATGACAGACATTCAAGACCTGGAACAACGCATACAAAATTTTTATCAGGATTCACAGGAAGATATTCAACGCCAACATCAGGAACTGTTTATCCCGATTAACGAAAAATTGGCCAAAGCGGTAAAAGCAGTCGGAGAAGAATTCAATATGGTATATATCTTTGATATTTCGGCCAATAATGGCCTGTTATACTACTCTCCGTCCAAATGCAAGGATGTCACTCCGATGGTTAGGGCTAAACTGGGGCTTAAATAGCCATTTCCCGGGATGAACGCAAAGCCGATAGGTGTATTTGATTCCGGCTATGGCGGTCTGACCATACTGGAAGAATTTCGTCGCAAACTCCCGCAATACGATTATCTCTATCTGGGAGACAACGCACGGACTCCCTATGGTAATCGTTCTTTTGAATTGGTAAATCAATTCACTTTAGAAGCTGTTCAATACTTGTTCAGTCAGGGTTGCCGTTTGATAATTCTGGCCTGTAATACAGCCTCAGCCAAAGCTTTGCGCAATATACAACAACATTACCTTCCCGGCCTGGAGCACAACAGCAGGGTTTTGGGTGTACTGAGACCGACAGTTGAAGCGCTGGGAATTCTTACAAAATCAGGGCACGTAGGTTTGGTGGGAACCCAGGGCACAGTACAATCGGGTTCTTATCCCATCGAAATCCACAAATTGTTCCCCGACATTCAGCTGGAGTCAGAAGCCTGCCCGATCTGGGTACCGCTGGTCGAATACGGAGAATACGACAGCCCCGGAGCCTCCTATTTCGTAAAGAAGCATCTGGACCGGCTTTTCGGACGCGATCCGCTTATCGACACCCTGGTGCTGGCCTGTACTCATTATCCCCTGCTGATCAATCAAATACGCAGGCATTCTCCGCCCGGAGTGCGTATCGTAACTCAAGGCAAACTGGTAGCTGAGAGTTTGAGCGATTACCTGCAACGTCATCCGGAAATTGAAGAACTATGCTCCAAAGGCGGGAGTTGTCGTTACCTGACTACCGAAGCCGAAGAAAAATTCCAGGAAATGGCTTCGGTTTTTACCCATTCTTCGATACATGTTCAACAAGTTCACCTGAATTCCCTCTGACGCATAGCTTCAAAACATAGTACAGCCGTAGAAACTGACACATTCAGAGAATCTATGTATCCCCGCATGGGGATTTTGATGCGTTCATCGGCATTATTAAGCCAGAAGGGACTCAGTCCGTCGGCTTCAGTTCCCATTACAATAGCTGTGCTGTCACGCATATCTGTCTTGTGATACCATTGCGATGCCTGCAATTCCGCAGCCAGAATTTTAATTTTGTGGAGTTTCATCCAATCAAGAGCCTGTTGCGAGCTGCAAACAGCGGTCTGCACCGTAAACAGACAACCTATACTGGATCGTACCACATTGGGATTGTACAGGTCACACAAAGGATCGCAAACGATAACAGCGTCCACAGCGGCAGCATCGGCCGTACGTAAGATGGCACCCAGGTTACCCGGTTTTTCGACGGCTTCCAGCACTATGATTAAAGGATGTGCCGATAAAACCAACTCGTCCAGCAAATGAGATTTGGGCCTGAGAGTGGCCAGCAAGCCATCGGAACCTTCCCTGTAAGCCAACTTTTCGAAGACAGGCAAAGAGAGTTCGGTTTTGATCACGTCCGGCAATTCCCCTGCCAGCCCGGCATAGTCGCTATGAGCAAAGAGTTCGGGACAAATAAAAAGTTGTTCCGGGCGATATCCCTTGCTCAGAGCAAGTTGAATCTCACGGGCTCCTTCGACCAATACCAAAGCCTGTTCCCTGCGCTCTCTGGCTTTGGCCTGCAAGCGCAACAATTGCTTTATCTTAGGATTTTGAAGGCTGCTTATTCGTTCCATGCCACATAAGTTAGGGGAATTAAAAGTTCAAATATACGCGATATTTGTTACATTTGTGTTGATTTATTTTACAGACTATGCAAACAACCAGGACCAAAGAACATTGGCAGGAATATGAATTGATAGATACCGGAGAATTCGAAAAATTGGAACGCTTTGGTCCCTATATTCTGCGGCGGCCTGAGCCACAAGCCATCTGGCCGAAAAAAATGACCGAGAAAGAATGGTCATCCCTGCCTGAGGCCAGTTTTGTAAGAACTTCAGGTAATAAGAATCAAAGAAGTGAAAACCTGGCCGAAAACAGCGAAAGAGGAGAATGGCTGTGTAAACCCGGCATGCCGGGCCAATGGTTTATCAACTACGAATACAAAAAATTAAAGCTTCGTTTTCGCTTGGGAATGACAGCATTCAAGCATGTAGGATTGTTCCCGGAACAAGCCTCAAACTGGAATTATATTTACGACAGCCTTCTGCAAAAGAAGCAACAGCAAGAGGATGAGCAGAAGCAGCAGCCGGCCTCGGTGCTGAATCTGTTCGCTTACACCGGCGGGGCTTCCCTGGCCGCCAAAGCCTGCGGGGCCGACGTCAGCCACCTTGACTCAGTAAAACAGGTGATCAGCTGGGCCAAAGAAAACATGGAGGCCAGCGGCCTGGATAATATTCGATGGATAGTGGAAGATGCCCTGAAATATATTCGCAGAGAAGCCAGAAGAGGCAAAAAATATCAGGGTATCATTCTTGATCCACCTGCCTACGGCAGAGGGCCCGAAGGAGAAAAATGGGTGCTGGAAGAAGGAATCGTTCCCCTGATGGAAGCTTGCAGAGAGCTGCTCGACCCCAAAAGAGCCTTTCTCATTCTCAATTTGTACTCAATGGGCTTTTCCTCATCCATAGCACACAATTTACTCAGGGAATATTTCCCTTATGCACAAAACATAGAATCGGGTGAACTCGCCATCAATGACCAGGCCGGCCGTTGCTTGCCTTTGAGTGTTTTTGCCCGGTTTTCACATTCAGAACTATGAAAAAACTGGTGGTTTTGACCGGTGCAGGCATGAGTGCTGAAAGCGGCATTAAAACTTTTCGGGGATCCGGCGGTTTATGGGAGGAATATCCGATAGAAATGGTGGCAACTCCCGAAGCCTGGAAAGCCAATCCGGAGCTGGTAACCCAATTTTACAACCAACGTCGCAAACAACTGCTGGAGGTTGAACCTAACGCCGGACATTATGAACTGGCTGCCATGGAAAAATCGTTTGAGGTGCAAATAATCACTCAAAATATAGACAACCTGCACGAAAGGGCCGGCAGCAGCAAAGTCTTGCATTTGCACGGTGAATTGACCAAAGTGAGAGGAGAAGTACATTCAGAGTATGTAGTGGAGCTTAAACCCGAAGAATACGAAGTTCGTATAGGAGATTGCACACCCTATGGAGATCAGCTGCGTCCGCATATTGTATGGTTTCACGAAATGGTGACGATGATAGATCCGGCCATGGATTTGGTCAGACAAGCAGACTATTTTGCCGTTATAGGCAGCTCTTTGGTGGTATATCCTGCTGCCGGTTTATTGCATCTTGTCCCCCGACGGAGCCCTTCCTACGTAATAGATCCCGAAGAACTTTCTTTATGCAGATTTCCGGGTATAATCCATCTCAAATTACCTGCCTCTGAGGGCATAAAAAAGCTGCATAGCTTACTTTCAGAGAACAAGGAACTATAAAAACAAACTGTTGGAGTATTCATTTTTTTTATACTTTTGCCCTTTACTTTTATTAATCATAGTAAATGAGAAATTTATTTTATATAACAGGTCTGCTTATCTTGTTACAGGCTTGTTCCGACAATACAAGCTTTATTGTGGAAGGCAATGTTCAAAATGCAGAAAACAAGATTTTGTATTTTGAATTTTTTGGCCTAAGCAACACTTCTATAATTGACTCTGTAGTATTGGATGAGCAGGGTGATTTCAAATTCAAAGCCCCTCTGCCCGAATCCCCTGATTTTTATCGTCTTCGCCTTGATCGGCAACGCATCTTTCTGGCCGTTGATTCGGCAGTTCACATCAACATCGAAGCTTCAGCAGAGGATTTTTCGACAGCCTACCGGCTGAGCGGATCCGACTATTGTATTCAGATGCAGGAACTTGCTTTAATGCAAAGCAATACACGGAGACAATACGACTCCATCCAAAGCCTTTTCAACAAAAAAGAACTGGAAGAAGAAGCTTACATCAATCTGGTGTTGAATTGCATCGATGAACATAAACAACAGGCCCAACAGTATATTTTTTCCAATCCGGCTTCGCCTGTAGCCTACTTTGCTCTATTCCAGCGCATTCATAAATTACTGATTTTCGACCCCTTTTCCGACAAAGACAATCGTTGTTTTGCGGCCGTTGCCACTGCCTGGAATGTACACTTTCCCCATACAGAGAGAACCAGACAACTCGTCAATCTGACCATGCAGGGCATGAGTAGCATTCGTAAACAGCGCACTACACCCGAAGACATTCCAGTTATTGAAATTGACGCTCTTAGGTTTTTCGAAATTAACCTGCCCAATGTTTTTGGTCAAAATATACCCTTGTCTAGCCTCGAAGGTAAGGTAATATTGCTGGACTTCACTGCGTTTCAAACAGAATATTCGGCCGCTCGTACCATTGAAATGAGAGAGTTGTACAAAAGATACGAAATCTACGGTTTTGAAATCTACCAGGTGTCGCTCGATCCGGACGAACATTTCTGGAAAACCGGTGCCTTGAATTTGCCCTGGATCTGTGTTCGCGACAAGAACCTGCTCAACTCTACCTATCTATCTATGTATAATGTCAGTAACTTACCCAGCTATTTTCTGATTGACAAGCAGGGTAATCTGGTTGGCAGAGATGAAACTATACCGAATTTGGACGAAGCCATACAAAAGCTGCTTTAAATCAAAAGATTCAGATAAACAAAAAAGCCTTTTTTTATCCGGCTATGTTTTAAAACAGGGCTGAAAATTTTTTATATCTCATAGAATTACATATCTTTGAACCTCATTTTGAGAGGAGTTCCGGCTGTTTGCCGGGATTCTTTTTGTTTAATCCCTTTGAAAGTTTAGGTTTCGAATATGGCAACAAATTACATGACCGAAAATGGTCTGAATAAATTGAAAGAAGAACTGGAGCACCTGGAAACAGTAGAACGGCCCTACATCGCAAAGCAAATAGCAGAAGCACGCGATAAAGGCGATCTTTCTGAAAATGCCGAATACGACGCAGCCAAAGATGCTCAGGGAATGTTGGAAATGAAAATTGCCAACCTTAAAGAATTAATCCGTAATGCCCGTATTCTGGACGAAAGCAAAATCAGTACCGAAACAGTGCAAATTCTCACCAGTGTTCATCTTCTCAATCTGAAAACAAATCAGGAAATTCAGTATACCATTGTTCCTGATAACGAAGCCAATCTCAGGGAAAAGAAAATTTCGGTCAGCTCCCCCATTGCCCAGGGCCTTTTCGGTAAGAAAGAAGGAGAAGTCGTCGATATTATAGTACCCGCAGGCATTATGACCTACAGGATCAAAAGAATTGAACACGCAAAATAATACAGTAATGGCCAGTATTTTCAGCAAAATCGCAGCGGGCGAAATTCCCTCTTACAAAATTGCAGAAGACGAACATTTTTTTGCCTTTCTGGATATACATCCCCTGATGCCGGGACATACACTGGTGATACCCAAAAAAGAAACAGACTACCTGTTCGATATTGACGATCAGGACCTGGCAGCCATGATGGTCTTTGCCAAAAAAATAGCACTGGCGCTCAAATCCGCCATACCCTGCAAACGTATTGGAATGGCCGTGGTGGGCATGGAAGTCCCTCATGCACACATCCACCTGATTCCCATAAACAAAGAGACAGATATGCTTTTTTCTAAGCCCAAACTCAATCCGACATCAGAAGAGATGAGGGCGATAGCCGAAAAAATCAACATGTCTTTCAAACAGCATGCCTAGACCTTTGCACATCATCACTCCGGTCAAAGACTCCTACGAAACTACTGCCGGAAGCATCAGAGCCATAATGGGATCGGACTTGCCCCTTTCCTGTTCCTACACTGTTTACAATGATTTCAGTACGGCCGACAACAAAAAACTCCTCGAACAATTAGCTCTGGAACTCGGTTTCGGATTGGTACATTTGGAAGATTTGACTACAAAACCCTCACCCAATTACCGGCTTGTATTGCAACTTGCTCAAAAAAAAGCTCTTGAAGCAGGTGCCGATCTGATGATCATAGAATCGGACGTCTGCGTTAAACCGGACACCATACAGAAAATGCATGCTGCCGTTCACAGTCTGCACAATCCCGGAGTGTTGGCCGCTGTTACGGTTGATGAAAGTGAAGCCATTAATTTCCCGTATCTTTATGCCTCCTCCTACCCTTCTTCAACCATCAAAACCCGTAAACGACTGAGTTTTTGTTGCTCCATTCTAAGCAACAGTCTTTTATCAGCCTACGATTTTGAACTACTTGATCCGGACAAATCCTGGTTCGATGTCTTTATTTCACATAAATCGCTAAAGCTTGGTTTCAGCAATTACCTGATGACCGGGCTGCCGGTTCTACATCGGCCACACAGCAGCAGGCCCTGGAAACAATTGAAATATTCCCAGCCCTGGAAGTATTACTTCCTGAAAATTCTTAAGCAGCGCGACAAAATTTAACAAGCTGTTTGTTTTACGACAAGACTATGGAAAAGCCTTTGATCTCTGTAATAGTCCCTGTTTACAATATGGAAGCTTATCTGGCGGAATGCATCGAATCTGTCCTGAAATCGGGCTATTCCCCTTTTGAGCTGATTATTATGGACGACGGCTCTATAGACAAGTCGTTGCAGATAGCCGGCGAATATGCGGCAAAATACCCCAACATCAGGGTAGAAACTCAGGCTAATGCCGGGGTATCTGCAGCCAGAAACGCTGCCATCGAACTGGCGCGTGGAGAATACATCCTGCCTGTTGACGCAGACGACCTCATACATAAGGATTATTTAGAAAAAGCCGCCGAAGTGTTAAAAAAGCAAACCTCAGTGAAGGTCGTCACCGCCAGGGCTGAATTTTTTGGCGATAAAACCGGAGAATGGTTACTGCCTGATTATTCTCCCGCTTTGCTGGCTAGAAAAAACATACTCAGCGTCTGCGCCATGTTTCGAAAAAGTGACTGGGCTGCCTGCGGCGGTTTTTGCACTTATATTCCCGGGCGTGAAGATTGGGATTTCTGGATTTCCATGCTTAAAAATGGCGGAGAAGTGGCACGCCTTAACATCACCGGTTATTATTATCGCTACAGAGCCAGCTCCAAAAGAATGACCGACAGGAAACAAAAGAGACAAATCATCGATATCCTGAATCAGCGCCATGCGGATTTTTTCAAAAGAGAACTCAAAGGAAAACTGCATTACAACAGGACTTACTCCAAATTTTTTAATTCTGTAAATAACATATTGGAATACAGAAAAATAGTTCTCCACAAAGAGTACGAGAAGCTGCATCCGTTCATATCCTCTCTGCCCGAACAATTTGAAACATCGGGAGATTTATTGTTTCAAGCCAGAAATACTATTAAGAGTTATTGCGTTCAGGGCATGGATCTTGTGGTAAAATCCTATGGTAATCCCTTGTTTATCAATAGAATTATATACGGAAACCTTAGGGCATCCAAAGCCAAAAGAGCCTATAAATACGCCCTGAAACTCAGGAGCTACGGCATCAATACACCTCAGCCCCTGGCCTATATTGAAATAAAAAAAGGCCTGATCTTATACAAGAGTTATTTCATCAGTCTGAAATCGACCTTCCGTAATCATCTTTATGATCTTTGTACCGAAACTCCGGCAGAAGAAGTCGACAAGCTGGTAAGGGGAATCGCTGTTTTTACGGCTAAACTGCACGACCTGGGTATTTTACACAAAGACTACTCTTCGGGGAATCTGTTGTATGAAATAAACAAACACGAAGTGCTTCTTCAGGTTATAGACCTGAATCGCATGCGTTTCGGAGAGGTTGGCCTTAAAAAAGGCTGTAAAAATTTCGAAAGACTTTGTCTAAACCAGGAAATGCTTAGCCGGATTGCAGAAGAATACGCAGAAGCACGCTCTTTTGATAAAGACCAGTGTGTCAGAGAAGTATTAAAATACAATCGAAAACACCGAAACCGTCGCTCAAAAAAACAAGAAAAACGTCAAAGCACATCAAATACATAACCTTGTGCCAGGCAAAACTCAATGAACCCGGGCAAAGCCGCCTTCATATTTTTTTCAGCTTTGAGCGAGTCGTGAAAAACAAGAATAGAACCCTTTCTGACCCCTTTACGTACAATATCGAATACCTCTTCGGGGCTTAATTTGGCATTGTAATCGCGGGAGATGACATCCCATTGCACCAATTCATATTTTTTTCTGAGCGCTTTGTACTGAGCATAAGTCAATTCACCGTGAGGAGGACGAAACAAACTACTCCCTATCAGCTTGTCGGCTTTTTCAACATTAGCCAAATAGCTGTTAAGATCTGTTTTGAAAGCTCTCAGGTGGTTGTAAGAATGATTGCCCGTTTGATGCCCTTTGGTTTTGATTTGTTCAAATATGTCTGGATAGCGGGCAACGTTCTCGCCTACGCAAAAGAAAGTAGCTTTGATACCATAGCGATCGAGCGTGTCCAATACCCAGGGTGTTACACCGGGTATCGGACCGTCGTCAAAACTGAGGTAAATCGTTTGTTTGGAAGCAGATTTGCGCCAGGTAATCCCCGGTATCCAATGCAGACAACGACTTAATCCCGTAAACAGCATATTATCTGAGCCGCTGATATTGCTGATAAACCTGGTTATTAAAGTATTGGGTAACCTTATTAAAGGATTCCATAAAGGCAATATCGTCTTCGGAAGGATTTTCTATGGCAGCGGCTTCAGCAGCAGCACGCTGGTAAAAATTCCTGAGTTCCTGCAACACATAAAGTTGATTGTTGACAGATCTTCCTGAAGCCCGCAAAAGCGGATCCCTTAAATTAAAGAACCAATTCAGATTCTGAATACAACTATTCATTCCCTCATCTGCAATGGCAATTGACCGCTTTTTTTCTCCCAGCTGATACAAGACTTCCGCAATTTCAAGCATACCCGCCATGCCTCCGTCAATAAAGTTGACAGGGACCAGATCAACAGGAAGTTCCTCCAGACATTTATCTATAGCCTGTAAGGCCATATCGTACTTGCCTTCGTTATAAAGAGCCTTGATCAGAAAACCAAAGTGTTGCCTGTGAGTGCGACACATTCTCAGGTTGTTTTCGTCCAGGTAAATATTCGGATTCTCCTTAATGCCTCCCCAATGGTATTTATTCACCATGTTGTCGTACATTTTATCGGTATTTACTGCCTTGTTGCCTTCCAAAGGTGCAATTTTATAAATGAGTCCTTCTTGCAGAAAATATCGTTGCAGCATGGTCATTTGGGCAGGATCCACGGTAACTGCATAATACATGGATCTTTCCCAATTGTTTTCCTCGAGCAGCTTCAGTGTCATAATCTCGTGTTTACCTAAATAGTTTTTGCCCGTAAAATCGATGAACATACGTGGTACGATATTCTCAGCATATTTGGGCTCCAGGTAGCCGTTTTTAAGCACTTTGTCTGCATCAACATCCAAATAGAGCTTGTTGGCAGGAATGTGATCTACATTATCTCCATACCCCTGTACCCGTTTGGTGCTCGGTTCGTCGCTGGCCAGAAAGTTCATGGCGAAGGGCAGACTGATAGTATCCTGGGTACGGGGAATGATACGGGCAATATCGCGTTTGCCGTTGCTGTATTTCGATTTATGCCAGCTCATCGGAAAAGCATCCGACTCGTAATAGGGCCTCAGCATTTGGTCGTAATACCAATCTGTTTGCAAATAGCTCAGATTACATACCCTTACATCGGTTCGTATACCTTCTACTTCCTGCAAGTACCATAAGGGGAAAGTATCGTTATCACCGTTGGTGTAAATGATGCTGTTTTCATCACATCCAATCAGGTAATTGTAGGCAAAGTCACGGGCTGTATAGCGATCGGAACGATCGTGATCATCCCAGTTTTCGCTGGCCATGAGCACAGGAACACCCAAACCGAGCACTCCGGCTGCCAAAGCTGCCGGAACGGGTTTCAGGGCTTTGCGCAGGATATTCACCAAAGCCGGTACACCTAAACCTATCCATATACAAAAGGCATAAAACGAACCGGCATAAGCATAATCCCGTTCGCGAGGCTGCAGAGGAGGTTGATTCAAATACAACACTATGGCCAGGCCGGTCATTAAAAAGAGAAGCAAGGTAATCCAGAATCCCTGTAAGCCTTTTTTCCCGGCATAAGCCTGATACAAAAGCCCCAGAATTCCCAAAAGCAGGGGTAACATATAATAACGGTTGTGCCCCTTATTGTCGGCCAGTTCCGGTGGAAGATTGCTCTGATCGCCCACCAGGTATTTGTCTATAAAATTGATGCCTGTAATCCAGTTTCCGTTATTGGCTTCGCCCAGACCCTGAATGTCGTTTTGACGACCCGAGAAATTCCACATAAAATAACGCCAGTACATGAAATTCACCTGATACGAAAAGAAGAAGCGCAGGTTTTCGGCCATAGTCGGCTTGTAAACAGTTTCAATCTGACCGCATTTATTGTATTTGACAGGAGTGCCTTTGAAATTGGTCCAATCCTTGTACATCAGAATATGTTCAGGTTTGTTGCTGTGCATACGCGGAAAGAACATGTTCAGCTCATCAGCCATGACCGGGCGTTCGTTGTAGCCGGAAATGATGTAACGGTCTTTTTCGTCGGATGAAGTTTTAATCTGTTTGCTCCATACAGGGCCCTTCTTTTTGTATTGGGGGACACATATATTTCCCTGTCTTTTCCATTCTATGTCTGAAACAAAGGTTTGCCCGTAGATCAGAGGAGTTTCGCCATACTGCTCGCGGTTAAGATAGCGCTCCAGGGTAAACATGTTGTCGGGAGAATTTTGATCCATAGGAGGCTGCGCATTTGAACGAATCACAATAACCCCGTAGCTGAAATAACCGATAAGCATCACCATCAGCGCCAACAAAGAAGTATTGATAAGCTTGCCGTCGAGTTTTTTCCACATAAAAACAATCAGGAGAGTCAATCCGCATAGTAAAATCCATATCCAGGGGCTGTTGCCGAAAAACGGAATACCGGACAATATGATATTCAAGGCAAATGCCAGTTTCATCCTGAATTCATTCTTGCCGCGATAGCTTTCCACTAATCCCCAACACAGGACGGCAATCATCACTATTATATATACCACAGCCCCGGAATTGAAGCCAAAGCCCATAACATTGACAAACAAGAGATCTGCCCAGCCGGCCATATTCACAAAGCCCGGAACCACGCCGTAAAGCACGATGGCAATCAGCACAAAAGAACCCAAAAGAGCCAAAGCGGCTCCTTTGAAATTGGATTTCTGGTTTTTTCTGAAATAAAACACCAGGACCAGGGCAGGAATACACAATAAATTAAGCAAATGCACCCCGATGGAAAGCCCCATCAGATAGGAAATGAAAATAATCCAACGCAGGGAATGCGGATTATCGGCATCTTCTTCCCATTTGAGTATGGACCAAAAGACTACAGCCGTAAAAAAGGAAGAATAGGCGTAGACCTCTCCCTCTACAGCCGAGAACCAAAAAGTATCCGAAAAAGTATAGGCCAGGGCACCTATCAAACCGGCAGCCAACACTGTAATCATTTCTGCCGGTTTCATATTGTTCTTATCCTTTACAACCACTTTTCTGGCCAAATGAGTGATAGTCCAGAACAAAAACAAAATTGTCAGTGCACTGAACAAAGCCGACATAGTATTTAACATAGAGGCTACCTGTTCAGGCCCACTGGCAAAATTGGCAAAAAAGCGGCCTGTCAGCATAAAAAACGGTGCTCCGGGAGGATGTCCCACATCAAACTTATAGGCCGATGAAATGAATTCACCGCAATCCCAGAAACTGGTCGTAGGCTCAATGGTCAGCAAATACGTTACAGCAGCCACCAAAAAAGCGAACCAACCGAAAACGTTGTTTAATAGCTTGAAATTTTTCATGTTGTTATTATAGAAAGGAGTTTCGGGCAACCCGAACAGATTATGTTGATTTCGGGACAAAGATAAAATTATCGTATCAATAAGCGACAAAGATAGAAAAACAATTCAAAATTCAGGCTTGTACTATGGCTGATTCTGACTGTTTGAGCTGTTTTTGGCAGAAAAACGGAACATAATACCCATGCGAAACTCTGTTGAACAAGACCCCCGGACAACATCCAACAAACTCCCCACTTCGTCCCGGTCCGAATAAGCCCTATGCCTGAGTCGCATCCAACATTGAAAATTACGGACCGGCTTCAGTTTACAATACAACACATAAGCACTGCCCGTACCGCTGTAGGCAGGGATAGAAAAAACTCCCGGCAGATCGTGCTCGTAAAAATAGATTCTGTTTTCATAACTTTCGGTATCAAACATAGCGTACTGCAAAGACACGCTGAACCGTTCATCTCTGGTTTCAAAACGACACTCCTGCGAAAACAACTCACCCATGGATGTTTCAGACCCAACAACCTTTAACTGATTAAGCTCCGCTTTGGTTTTAAAACTCCATCCTCCGAAGCTTGCTCTTAATTGCAAACGCAGCTGCCTTTTTGTATTGTCGGCACAGGGAATTATGCCTTTTCTTCCTTCAATTGTCCGGTTTTCTGTTTTTGTTTTTTCTCTGTAACGCAGACTCCATTCAAAATTATTCATAGTGTAGGAGCTGAGTTCCAGGCCGACATCATGACCGGACGAAGGGGCATTTACTCCGTATTTCAACCAGGGAAAGACAAAAAAATCCAGATATGCATCCATTTTAATATGCTCAAACAAACGATATTCCATACCTGAAAACCAGCCAATTTCGTTGCATACCCTCGTGTTTTCCGAAAACGCCGCCGCGAAATATGCCTGGTAAGCCGGGCTGTAATATCTAAAAGAATGAACCATATTCAATAAGGGATGAGGCTGGTATTGCAACTGATGGAAATTGGCCGAATGGAATTTATCATCAAAAGCACACTCGCCGCTGAACAATGCAGTACCTGCGCGAAAACGATAATCCAGTGAAAAATTCCTGTTTTCCCTGCCTCTGAAATAATCCAGAGAGTAAGGTTTGAGGTCCGGATTACAAAATGCACTGAATCTATAATAAAGCACATTAGCTCCGAATTGAAAAAAACTGTGATTAAAACCGATGCGTGCCCCGGTACAGTATTGCTTTAAAGTGTTTTTATAACTGAGTTCCTTCAATGTGCGGTGCAAGCCGTCGTTGCTGACAGTACTGAAACTGCCCTCCTCAACCACGGCATCCAGTGTACGACCGGAGGCAAAAGCCAGTATTTTTATATGTTCCGACACAGAAAAATCGATAGCGGCCCCTCGGAAAAAAGCACTTTCGGAACAGGAGAAATGTCTGCTCAGCATTTTGGGTGCAGAAGCAAGTGCAGCGACAGATGTGATCTTTCCCGAACTGAAACCCGAAGAGAGCAGCAAACCCCGGCCCAATTTAAGACGATAATCTCCCAATACGAGCGTATTTATCTTTGCCAGTTGGTGGACTGCGATATGAAAAGACAGAAAATCGACGGGTCTTTCACCCAAATCATGTTCCATTACCAGGCCGTACTGCAATTGACGGCCATAACTGTACTGGTATTTGCAAACTCCCGAAAAGGGCAATCCAAGGTAAGCTTTTCCTTCAGCTTTCAAGGCGGAATCTCCGGCATTTTCCAGCCCCAGCCTTTGTTGAAAACCCGAAGCTGTGTACATCCTGATTTCGTGTTTTCCACAGCTCAGGAACTTTTTGAAATCGATCTTTTCGGGAGTTTGAGCAGCTGCCCCAATATATAAAAAAGGGCGGATACGCCTAAGGCTCAATTCATCCATACCCTCACACAACAACAGCTCCGACAGAGAGTGCAAAGGTTTATGACGATACAAATAATAGGCCAGTTTTTCTTTTTGTTCCGGACTCAAAAATGGCAAAGATTCCAATTGTTCTTTGGCGGCATCGTTCAGATTTACGGGCTGTTCCAACAATTCCAACCATTCCTGGGCCAGTGCTTCGGGATCAGCTTCGGGGTTTTGATTTATCCAATCTGTCAGAAGATTCTCCGGAATTTCAGATTCATCAGTGGATTCCTGCGCATAAAGAGCTGTAGAAATAACAACTATAAACAAGAGCAGTCCATTAAGGCGTATAATACAGCGAAAAAGCATAAGATGCAGGCAATTGTTTATGCAAACGACAGGCGGCCTCGAGGCTGAATTTCTTCCAGGAACAGGCCAGACCCATCGATGGCTGCATAAGCGGATAATTCAGGCCCAGCCTGCATTGCAGGCATTTCAAAATGGCCGCCTCCATTCCTAAATGTACAAGGAGATCCTGTCTTTGGGGCTTTTCCATTTCCAACACAAAATCAAGCCTGGGATCTGGACGGTAAGCACAGGCCAGGTGATAGCTTTGAATCAAAGGTATACCCGAGACTTTGGCCGCTATGGGATTGAACATATATGCCCCCAGCCTCCATTGCGTATTGATGAGGTAATACACAAAACATTCTGTCAGCAGGGCTGTTCCACCAGGGAGCTGACTACCGGTCAAACGATACATCCCCAGACGGACACCACCGCTGAGTGCTTCCGTTAATGAGCGTGCACAGCCCAGACTGATTAGATTCTCGTTGAAATCAGCTGTGCCCGAACGCCCCAGATTCAACTGCAAATCGGCCAGTGGAGATCTTAACTGAAACATAAGACCGGTAACCGCCAGCGAAGTCCGGGCAAAAGGCAAATAATAAGCTGCCAGAGCACGCTGAACACTCAGTATTTTGTCTTGTTGTTTTTGATAGGCAGGCTCTGATAAAAGCAATTGCGAAATAAGCATGGCATCGCCCATAGCCATACTTTTGGCGTCCCCGTACCATTCGCGGGCAGAAACTGTTTGTGCACTGAGCTCCGCGCTTTGATGCAACACAGGTATTATCAAAGAACAACACAGCAGTATCTCATATAATCTCCTTCTCTTGGCAAAAGGCTTTTTCAGAGGCTCTGACCGGTGATTTATAATATTGGCAACATACATGACAGTCAAAATTAATTGACTCAAATGTAATGTATATTATTTTATTATATAACACATATTTGTTATTAAATAAATCCTATGAGTTCAATAATGAGTATTTATTTGCCACTTGGCTTTAAAGAGGTATTTTTGCATACCAGAAACGAATTGTATGCGCTATCTTTTGTTTACGCTATTCCTTTTGTTGAGCATAAACAGCCGGGCACAGATTGACGAAGGCATAAACAGGCAAATCCCTGTCCAGCCTCCGCAGTTAGTCCCTGCACGGGTAGAAAGCGGAGATACTATACTGTTGGTCAATCTGAATCCGGTGTATGTCTATCCGGGTATGGTTTTCAAAAATAAACGCGAGGAGCGCTATTACTGGCGACTGGTACGCGACGTAAAACTTTGCCTCCCCCTGGCCGGAATCGTCTCAAGCACACTTATCGAAACTGCGGAATACATGGAAACGCTCCCGAACGACAAAGCCCGGGAGAAACACCTGAAACAAATGCAACGCGATCTAATAAAAGACTATGAACCCACACTACGCAAGATGAGCTATAGTCAGGGAAAGATCCTGCTAAAGCTCATCGTACGTGAATGCGATTCATCGCCTTACGATATCATCGCAGCCTATATGGGTTATTTTGCGGCCAATTTCTGGCAGGGTGTTGCCAAACTATTCACTGCAGACCTTAAAACCGATTACAAACCTGCCGATGACCAGACCGACCGTCTCATCGAAAGGATAGCGGTGATGGTTGAACAGGGAATGTTATAAACCAAAGGCTTTTTTTACCTGCTCTACATAATCCAGTTTTTCCCAGGTAAAGAGTTCAACTTCTATTTCTTTCTCTCCTTCGTAGCGTGAGGAGAAGTGTTTGAACAAAGTCTGGGGTTCTCTTCCAAAGTGCCCGTAAGAAGCTGTTTCGGAATAAATAGGCTTACGAAGCTTTAAGCGTTGCTCTATGGCTTTGGGACGCAAATCAAAGAGTTGGGCTACTTTTTGGGCAATTTCTCCATCACTTATTTTCAACCGGGACTTGCCGTAAGTATCGACAAAAATATTTACAGGACGGGCTACTCCAATAGCGTAAGAGATCTGGATCAAAATTTCGTCAGCCACCCCGGCAGCCACCAGGTTTTTGGCGATGTGTCTGGCAGCATAAGCGGCCGAACGGTCTACTTTCGAAGGATCCTTACCTGAGAAAGCGCCACCTCCGTGGGCTCCTTTGCCGCCGTAAGTATCAACAATTATTTTCCGGCCGGTCAAACCACTATCGCCGTGAGGGCCTCCAATCACAAACTTGCCGGTTGGATTTACGTGCAGAATAAGCTTATCGTCGAGCAAGCCTTTAAGGCTCGGATCAGCGTTAAAAACTCCTGGAAGCAGGTATTTCTGAACATCCTTACGGATTACACTTAACATTTCTACATCGGCCTGTTCCTGGCTAAGTCCATTGCCGGCCTTAATAAATTCGTCGTGCTGGGTAGAAATTACGATGGTATGAATCCGTTCGGGCTTTCCTTTATCGTTGTATTCAATAGTAACCTGCGATTTGGAATCGGGACGCAGGTAAGTCATTACTTCCCCTTTGCGGCGGATAGCTGCCAGCTCTTTGAGCAGACGATGTGAAAGTTCCAAAGGCAAGGGCATGTAATTGTCGGTATCCTTGCAGGCATATCCAAACATCATACCCTGATCGCCGGCGCCCTGATTCATCGGGTCGGTTTTGGCTACACCGTCAACACCACGGTTGATGTCGTCCGATTGTTCGTGTATGGAAGAAAACACCCCACAGGAGTCTCCGTCGAACTTGTATTCGCTTTTGGTATAACCAATCGCATTAATAACCTGCCTGGCAACCTCTTGTACATCGACATAAATGTTCGACTTCACTTCGCCGGCCAAAACCACCTGACCGGTTGTTACCAAGGTTTCACAAGCTGTTTTGGAGTTTTCGTCGTAAGCCAGAAAGGCATCAACCAAAGCATCCGAAATTTGATCGGCCACTTTGTCGGGGTGTCCTTCGGACACCGATTCTGAAGTAAATAAATATCCCATCGTTCTATTTGTTTTAAAGCCCGTAAATACACTGAATCCTCAGGATCAGGGGCCTGTGACACATAATTAAGTCTTGGAAGTGAGGGGAGATTGCAAAAAAGAACATGATTCTTTAGCATTTTTTCACGTGGTTGCAAGCGTCCAAATCCTTCCACATAAGACGCGACAAAAATACATCAGCTTTTTATGTCTTGCAAGAATATGCGTACATTTTTATTTCCTGGTTTTCATTTAAGCCGGAAATAGCTATTTTTGAGCCTTGTTGATAGTGTTTGTTTTTATGCTGATTCTTTATACCCTATACTAATTATGAGAAGCACATTAGTTGTTGCATGCCTCAGCTTATTCCTGAGTTTAACAGTCCGGCTTGTTGCCCAGGACAATCGTTTCAACCCCGAACCCGGCCCCGAACCCTCTGTTCACGATCCTGTAGTAATCAAAGAAGGAGCTACCTATTATTTATTTTGTACCGGCTTTGGCATCTCGGTTCTTTCTTCGACAGACAGAGTCAACTGGAAGCGGGAAAAACCTGTTTTTCCGGAAGCTCCCGCCTGGGCTGTCGACGCTGTGCCGGGTTACAGGGGCCACACCTGGGCACCCGATATCATAAAACATAACGAACTGTATTATCTGTATTATTCGGTATCTACTTTCGGCAAAAACAATTCCTGTATTGGCGTTGCCACCAATAAGACGCTTAACCCTGATTCTCCAGATTTTAAATGGGAAGATCAGGGTATGGTGCTACGATCCATTCCCAACCGCGACATGTGGAACGCCATCGATCCAAACATTATAATAGATGAAGACGGCACCGGATGGATGAGCTTCGGCTCCTTTTGGGAGGGCATCAAACTGGTCAGGCTCGACAGCAGTCTTTGCGCTTTGGCTGAGCCTCAGGAATGGTATCCTCTTTCCCGCAGGCCGCGCACCATCAACGATGTGGACGTAGAGCCGGGAGGAGGCGCTGTGGAAGCTCCCTTTATCTATCGCAAGGGCAGCTTTTATTATTTGTTTGTATCGTTCGATATGTGCTGTCGCGGTGCCCAAAGTACCTACAACATAGTGGTGGGCCGTTCCCGAAAAGTGACCGGCCCCTACGTCGATCGGCAAGGCAATGTGATGACCAAAGGCGCCGGCAGTCTGGTACTGAAAGGCAACGAACGCTTCCCCGGTGTAGGGCACAATGCCGTAGCCGGATTCGAAGGCAAAGATTACCTTTTCTTTCACGGCTACGACATGGAACGCAACGGCCGCTCTGTTCTGCTGATACGTGAAATCAGCTGGGATGAACAAGGCTGGCCCACCGTTGTATTATAAATACCACTTATTCATCTCTGAGCATCAACTTCAACAGGACTTTATCCTCATCGGAACTCAATTTAATCAGGTAAACCCCTTCGGGCTGTCCGCTTAAATCAAGCTCTGAGAAGTTTTGGTCTGCTGCTTTGGCCTGATTGATGATCAGTTGGCCGGTTAAACTATACACAGCGATTTGCTTGTATTGCCCCTCCGGGTCCGCTATAACCACTCTGCCGGTAGTAGGATTGGGATACAAACCGACCGTCGGCTGCTTCAATGCTTCCATGGGAAGGTCTATGGTCCAGCCTCTGGTTTTCAGATGAACCTCGTCCAGGGTTAACACAGCACCGGCAAAGCTAGTATCTGTATTATCGGGAAGAGATGATTGAGCAACTATAATTAAATTGTCCGGTTCTATCCAAAAAGAGTTGGTCAGCATTTCGTCCGGACTAAATGGAATCTCGACCAGAGTGTAGGTATCGGTAGCTGCCAAATATTGGTTACGAACATCCACCATACTGATGCCCGAAAGGAATATCACACTGAAAATTGCTGAATCCAGGGGATTTGCAGGCTGGTATTTGTAATAAAAGAACAGCGTGTCTGTCAGATTCCAAATGGGCATGCCACCGGTTGAGTTCATAATACTCCAGGATCCTGAAATCAGTGTACCGGGAGTGCAGGATGGTTCCTCATCCTCTTCAACCAACTGCGTCTGCACCTGGACGGCATAAGATCCCGCAAAAGCATCGGTGGTCTTTGAACCCGCCTGCATTCCCAGAGGCGAACTCCAGGAAAGTGGTTTTTCGATGCTTTCTTCCAGCCAATTTTCGAAATCGCCGTTCATGTCGGCAGGTTGAGTAGTAACACCGCTGAAAGCAACCTTATCTATAAATAATTCCGAACCTTCCACATAAGTCTCTGTCATCACATTACTCGAAATAAAGCCAAGAATAAATGAATCGGGGACCTGAGCCAACGGAGGATCCAGAATGGTGTCGAACAGAATATAGTTCGAAGCGGCCGTCAAAGGATAGATATAAGTACCCATATTCTGACCTTCTTTACTGAAAGCCACCATCACAATAGCCGTATCACTGCCCCGAGGGAAATATTTGTAATGCAGGCTGATACCCGTCGGTGCTTCATTAATGGGAAATCCCCCGTGCCATTGATCAGGTGATTCTTCTCCCGGATCTGCATTTACCACATAACCGGGCATTGTCTGATCAGAAAAGCTCCAGCTCATCAACCTCAATGCCCAGTTGCCCTGTACAACGTCGGTGGTTTTTGTAACAGAGGGTTCCAGACTCGAATCGTAATTCGATATGACACTGTATAGGACATTGCTGTTATATGGATAATTGATAAGATGATCAACAATCTTGGTTTCCCAGTATTCAAAGCCTCCGTTGGGGATTTCAGGATTGGGATCGGTGGGATCTTTCACCGGCGGCACATAAAACTCCGAACGGAAATGTATATTATCGATCCAAAGATGACTGCCCACAAAAGACAGATCTCTGTCCTCCCAATTCGAAGACATAATTTCAATTAAGACTGTGTCGGGAGGAATAGCATAATATTTATACATTTCTATAATGATATTCTTTTGTACGTAGACGTCCGAAGGCTCCAGTTTGACTTCTTCGTACCAAACATATTCTCCCTGTCTTTTAAAATTAAGTCGGACGATAGCGTTTGCTGAATCGTTGGCAGCATGATATTTATAGTAAAAAGTCAGGGTGTCCCTGGTGTTTTCAAAAGGCATTCCGCCCCGTTGGCATTGACATTCATTATCCCAATAGCCATTGGAAATCTGACCCGGTTTTGCCACCTGCATACCGTCGTCCTCTCCAAGTACAGTTTTTAGTTCAAGAGCATAGTTTCCCTGGAAGGCATCTGTAGACCGGTCAAAACGCTCATAATCCATACTTTGTTTTTCCCATTCCATTGGTAAAAAGAGGCTGCTTGTTTGCCAATACTCAAAGTCACCGTTAAATTCGGCAGGCTGAGTACTTAAACCCTTCAGGCTGATATTATCGATATACAATTCACAGCCTGCAGGACTTGATTCATTAGACAAATTAGCGGTGGAAAGTATACCAAAAATCATTGAATCAGGCACCTGTGCCAACGGTGGTTCAAAATCAAAATCAAAGGGCTTATAACCATAACTCATGGGAGTATCCAGTTTCAAATAAAAATAATACTCCTGCAACAATTGCCCGTCTTTTTGGAACATAATGATCAGCATAGCAGAATCGAGTTCCGATTGATTATACATATAATATCCGGAAACACCGGTGGGCGCTTCCGTCATAGCAAAGCCTCCGTGCCAGGTTGAGGGATCGCCCTCACCTGGATTGGTGTTCATGATAAAGCCGAAATTAACCGTTTCCTGTAAATCATCACTAAACAAACGCAAGGCATAATTACCACTTTGGGCTAAAGTGCTTTTGACGACATTTGGTACAAAAGGTTCCTGGGAAATGCGGAACATGTTGGCGGTATAGGGATAATTTTCCGGGTATTCGTAACCGATGCTGTCCCAGGCTTCAAAATCGCCGTTGGGGAAAACAGTAGCATTGGTGATGGGCTTATTACCGGGGTCACCGGGGTCACCGGGGTCACCAGGATCACCAGGATCACCGGGGTCACCAGGGTCACCAGGGTCACCAGGGTCACCGGAACCGTCTAACAAAATAAAGTTATCAAGCAATAATGTCGAACCCGCTAAACTTGCATCGTTATTGTACCAGGAGCCTGAATGAGCTACAATTACCAGTCTGTTGGGCTCTGTCCACATAGTTGTTTTGTTAAACGGGATTTTCACTTCTGTGTATTCTGCTGCAATTTCAAAAAGATGCGAAATCGTTTGAACATGTATTTCGCCCTTATAAAAATTCAAGTCTATCAATGCGGTATCATTCGGTTTTGTCGGCATGTATTTATAATAAAACACCAGCGTATCTTCCTGGCCGTACAAGGGCATGCCCCCTTCCCAGAGCCGCTTGTCATCGTTCCATATTCCAAGACTGGCTGCTCGGCCACTGGCATAAGCCTGTTGACTGTCGTAGTCGTAAGAGGCGAAACTCTGCAACCTAAGGGCATACTGACCCGAATAAGCATCATCGCTTAAATAATCTCCGGGCTGATAGGCTCCCGTAATTTCCCAGATGTTAGGTCTTTTATAATGAACGGAAGTCCATTCTTCAAAATCGCCATTGAGTTGAGCCGGCTGTACACTCAAACCCGTCAATTGAATATAATCCAGATACAATACGCTGCCAAAGCAAAAGCTTTCAGTCATTACATCGCTTGAGGCAAAGCCCAGGCACATGGAATCGGGAGTCACTTCAGGCAGGGGATCAAAGCTGAAATTGAATGCCTGATACTCATTTAGCGTTTGGGTCAGATAAAAATAATAGCTCTCCAAATACTGCCCGTCTTTCCTGAACGTCACAATGATGACTCCTGAATCGGGCATTTCACAGGAATACTTGTAGTATCCGCTGATGCCGGAAGGCATTTCGGTGAGGGCTAAACCGCCTTTCCAGTCCTGCGGACTACCTTCACCCGGATAAGTATTCAGATAATAGGCATATCCGCTACCTTCGGCTGCAGAATCGGTTTCCAGCCTGATGGCGTAATTGCCGTGCCAGGCATCGTTGGTTTTAGTAGCATTGGGTGGCAAGATTTGCGAAAAAAATCGGTATTCATTCGATCCATAGGGATAATGAAGAGGATAATCACAATATTCTGTTTGCCATTCCTCAAAATCACCATTTGGCACTATATTGAGGCCAAAAGCATAAACGCTGCAAAAGCAGAGGAGTAAAAAAAGGGTGTTTTTCATAAAAGTATAGCATTAATGATTAACCAAACATATTGATAAATACTCTCTAAAATATAAAAGCTCTCTTCGATCAAACACACAAATCAACTACAATAGTACACTATTTTTTGAAAAAAAACATCCCGATACACAAAAAAGCATCGGGATGCAAGTGATTAGAAAAACAAGCTGGTAGTTAAACAACAATATTGACGATTTTTCCCGGGACAACAATGATCTTTTTGGGTGTTTTACCTTCGAGCCATTTTTGACTGTTTTCGTGTGCCAATACTATTGCCTGCACTTTCTCTCTGTCGGCCTCCGCCGAAATTTCCAGCATAAAACGGGTTTTCCCGTTGAAAGAAACGGCATACGTCACCTGATCCTCAACCAAAAAGTCTTCGTTCAATTCGGGCCAGGCAGCATCGCAAACAGAGCCTTGTTCACCGAGGGCCTGCCAGATTTCTTCGCTGAAATGCGGAGCAAAAGGAGCCAAAAGAATAATCAGAGGTTTAATGACCTCCCTTTTATTGCATTTCATTGCCGACAATTCATTTACACAAATCATAAAAGCACTGACTGCCGTATTGAAGGAAAAGTGCTCAATGTCCCAATTGAGTTTCTTAATCAATTTATGCAGCGATTTAAGCTCCTGTTTGTCGGGGGCTGCAGCACTGAAACTGAATTCATCTCCCGAAGCACAAAGATTCCAGATTTTTTTCAAAAAGCGGTGCACTCCGTCAATACCATTGGTATCCCAGGGTTTGGATTGTTCCAGAGGACCCAGGAACATTTCGTACAACCTCAGGGTATCGGCTCCGTATTTTTCGACGATCTGATCGGGATTGACTACATTGTACATCGACTTGGACATTTTTTCGACGGCCCAGCCGCAGATGTATTTACCGTCTTCCAGTATAAATTCCGCCTTTTTATATTCGGGGCTCCAGCTGCGGAAGCGCTCCAAATCGAGAATATCATTGCTAACAATGTTTACATCCACGTGAATGGTGGTGTATTCGTACTTGTCCCTGAGATTGCAGGAAACAAAAGTATTGCTGTCTTTGATTCTGTACACAAAATTGGAACGGCCCTGAATCATACCCTGATTCACCAGTTTTTTAAAAGGTTCATCCTCGCATACTACTCCCAGGTCGTAGAGGAATTTATTCCAGAAACGGCTGTAAACCAAGTGGCCGGTGGCGTGCTCCGTGCCGCCTACGTACAAATCGACCTGCTTCCAGTAAGCATTGGCTGCTCCCGAAACCAGGGCCTGATCGTTGTGGGGATCCATATAACGCAGGTAATAGGCCGAAGAACCGGCAAAACCGGGCATAGTGTTCAATTCCAAGGGGTAGCCCTCTTTGGTTTTCCAGTTTTTGGCATGGCCCAGCGGAGGCTCGCCTTTTTCGGTGGGCAGGAAATTATCCACTTCGGGCAATTCCAGGGGCAAAGAGTTTTCGTCGAGCATTTGAGGTAAACCGTCTTTGTAGTAGACCGGGAAAGGTTCTCCCCAATAGCGCTGACGGCTGAATATGGCGTCGCGGAGCCGGTAATTCACTTTGATCCGGCCCAACTTGTGTTCGGTGAGATAAGCTTTGGTACTTTCAATAGCTTTAGGCACGCTCAGTCCGTTTAAAAAGCCGGAATTCATCATAATGCCTTCTTTGGCATCGAAGCTTTCCTCCGAAACATCGCAACCCTCAATCAAAGGGATGATGGGCAGATTGAAATGTCTGGCAAAAGCATAGTCCCGGCTGTCGTGTGCCGGAACAGCCATAATGGCGCCTGTGCCGTAGCCTGCCAGTACGTAGTCGCTCACCCAGACAGGGATTTCGGTCCCCGATAAGGGATTAACGGCGTAACTGCCGGTAAACACACCGGTCACGCGACGGTCGGCTATGCGTTCCCGCTCGGTGCGTTTCTTCACTTTTTGAAGATAAGCATCGACCTTTTCCTTACATTCAGGTTTTGTGAGACTTTCCACCAAGTCGCTTTCGGGAGCCAGTACCATGAAAGTCACCCCGAAAATAGTGTCGGCACGGGTAGTAAAAATGGGAATAGTATGATCAGAATCTTTGAGCCTGAAGGTCATTTCAGCCCCTTCGGAACGGCCTAACCAATTGCGCTGGGTTTCTTTGAGCGAATCGGTCCAGTCGATTTTGTCCAGACCCTGCAACAAACGTTCGGCATAGGCCGAAATGCGGAGACACCACTGACGCATCAGTTTTTGCTCCACCGGATAGCCTCCCCGCAAAGACAAGCCTTCGCTCACCTCGTCGTTGGCCAACACCGTGCCCAGAGCAGGACACCAGTTAACCATGCTGTCGCCAAGGTAAGCGATGCGATAATGCATCAGCACCTCTTGTTGTTTAACGGCATCAAAGCTTTTCCACTGAGTAGCCGTAAAAGCAGGCAGCTCTTCGCCTCCGTGAGCAGGAATATCTTTATTGCCACGCAACTCAAACAGGGAAATCAATTCCTCAATCGGCCGGGCTTTATCGAGTTCTGAATTGTAATAGCTCTTAAACATTTGTATAAAAGCCCATTGAGTCCATTTATAATACTTAGGATCGCAGGTTCTGACTTCCCGGTCCCAATCGAAACAAAAACCGATTTTATCGAGTTGTTCTCTGTAACGTTGAATGTTTTTGGCTGTAGTGATGGCCGGATGCTGGCCGGTCTGAATGGCATACTGTTCAGCAGGCAGGCCGTAAGCGTCGTAACCCATAGGATGCAATACGTTGTATCCCTGCAATCGTTTGTATCTGGCCACTATATCGGAGGCAATATAACCCAGGGGATGGCCCACGTGCAAACCTGCTCCCGAAGGATAAGGGAACATGTCCAGTACATAATAGTTGGGTTTAGATTGATCTTCGCAGACCTTATACGTTTGGCGTTGTATCCACTCCTCCTGCCATTTCTTTTCGATGGCGCTGAAATTGTACTCCATTATGCTAGTCTAAAAAACGCTGCAAAGGTACTAAAGATTTGATAAAAAAAAGCTTACTTTTGTGGCTCAATTACCTGCGATAAATAAGTCGTTTCGGGTTTTTGAGCAACAAACAGCATTATTACTATGGTACGCAAATTTGATTTTTTGGTAATTGGCTCCGGCCTGGCCGGAATGAGTTTTGCCCTGAAGGTGGCCGACAAAGGCAGCGTGGCCATCTGCTGCAAATCGGCTTTGGAAGAAGCCAATACTTTTTACGCGCAGGGTGGCATCGCTTCTGTTACCAATCCGGCTACCGATAATTTTCAAAAACACATCGAAGACACCCTGATTTGCGGAGACGGGCTATGCGACAAAACGGTGGTAGAAAAGGTAGTACAGGAAGCCCCTGCCCAGGTGGCCGAACTCATCCACTGGGGAGTGGACTTTGACAAAGATCAGAGCGGACATTACGATCTTCACCGCGAAGGAGGCCATTCCGAAAACCGCATTCTGCACCATCAGGATGCCACCGGAGCCGAAATTCAACGCAGCCTGATCCGCCGCATTCAGCAGCATCCCAACATTCAGGTTTTTGATCATCATTTTGCCATTGAGATTCTGACCCAACATCATCTGGGAGCAACCATAACCAGGCAATCAGAGCACATTGAGTGTTACGGAGCCTATGTCCTGAACCAACGCACCAGAGCCATACACACTTTTCTGGCCAAAATCACCATGATGGCCACCGGTGGAATTGGAAATATCTATCAAACCACCACCAATCCGGTCATTGCCACCGGCGACGGAATTGCCATGGTTTACCGGGCAAAAGGGCAGGTTAAAGACATGGAATTTGTACAGTTTCACCCTACCGCCCTTTATCATCCGGGCGAAAGGCCCTCTTTTTTAATTACGGAAGCCATGCGGGGTTACGGTGCTGTTTTGCGTACGCGCAACGGAGATGAATTCATGCAAAAATACGATGTCAGAGGTTCACTGGCTCCCCGCGATATCGTTGCCCGCGCCATTGACACCGAAATGAAGACCCGGGGCACCGATTTTGTTTACCTGGATGTCACTCACAAAGAGGCGTCAGAAACCAAAAAGCATTTTCCCAATATTTACAAGAAATGTCTCTCGATAGGCGTTGACATAACCAAAGATTATATTCCCGTAGCTCCTGCAGCCCATTACTTATGCGGCGGCATAGAGGTGGACAAAAACGCCGAATCGAGTATTGACCGCCTGTATGCCTCAGGCGAATGCGCCCGGACCGGCCTGCACGGAGCAAACCGGCTGGCTTCCAATTCGCTGATCGAAGCCATCGTATACGCCGATTCGGCTGCCAAACACGCTCTGGGTCGTCTGAAAAACATCAGCATCGAAGAAAGAATTCCTCTGTGGAACGACGAAGGAACACGTCTGCCCGAAGAAATGATCCTGATCACCCAAAGCGCCAAAGAAGTGGGGCAAATCATGAGCTCCTATGTGGGCATCGTTCGCTCCAACCTGCGATTGAAACGAGCATTGGACCGCCTGGAAATACTTTACCAGGAAACCGAAAGGCTCTTTATACGTTCGGTTGTTTCCAAAGAAATTTGCGAACTAAGGAACATCATCAATACCGGGTATCTGGTAATCAAACAGGCTCA
Source organism: uncultured Bacteroidales bacterium (assembly GCA_964488495.1). Lineage (GTDB taxonomy): Bacteria > Bacteroidota > Bacteroidia > Bacteroidales > UBA1402 > UBA1402. Next base: position 4,886 of record CAZAUQ010000008.1, on the reverse strand, counting down.
GATGCGCAAAGAGAGCCGAGGTTTGCATTATACCATCGACTATCCGAACAAAAACGAACTGGGACACACTTATCCCTTTATCCCCTAAACCTCATGTCCTCCATACTGTTTCAAGATGTAATATTCGGCCCGGTCAAGAGCCGCCGGTTGGGCATTTCCCTGGGCATAAACCTTTTACCTCTGAACAGAAAATTCTGCAATTTCGACTGCCTGTATTGCGAATGCGGACTGGGCAACATGAAAGGCCGAAGCACTCTCCCGCAAGCCGACCAGGTGATAGCCGCCCTCGATGCCAAACTTCAGGCACTGCTGGCCGAGGGTGTGATCCCCGATGTACTTACTTTTGCCGGCAACGGAGAGCCCACCTTACATCCGCACTTTCCGGAAATCATCGACGGCGTTATCAGCTTGCGCGACCGTTGGGTACCAAAGGCCAAAATCAGTGTCTTATCCAATTCCGGCCGGATAGACAAAGCCGAAATCCGGGCTGCTCTGTCAAAGGTAGACAACAATATTCTGAAACTGGATTCCGCTTTGGAATCAACAGTGCAACTGCTCAATCGTCCGGTAAAAAAGAATTATTCCATTCAACAGCAAATTGAATTTATGCAGCTCTTCGAAGGGAAACTGATCGTGCAGACTCTCTTTGTTCGCGGAACATATCTGGGCAACGCCATCGATAATACCAGCGAAGAAGAAATCGCTGCCTGGATCGAAGCCCTGCGCAAAATCAAGCCCCTGTCGGTGATGATCTACACCATCGACAGAGAAACCCCGGTGCAAAGCCTCGAAAAAATACCCCTGAGCGAACTGCAACAAATTGCCCGGCGACTGCAAGACGCTACAGGCCTGCCATCGACAATAGCGGGTTGAACATGAAACAACAAAACGAATTTATTTCCGATAAGTACTGCGAAGTTCGTCTGACCGCTGATGGCTCTCACACCCTGTACTCAGGCAGGGTACAGGAGCATTATCATTCCACTTTCGGCGCACTGCAGGAATCGCGGCATATCTTTATCCAGGCCGGACTGATGGAGGCTGTTCGCCGCATGACAGCCGGAATGCAGGCTAAGCTCAGCTCTCAGAGTCCGGATGCTACCCGGACTAAGGGAAGCACTCAAAATAGGGGAGCCGTTCAAACTGCAGTCGTCACTCAGACTACGGAAGTCACACAGGATTCAGAAACAGCTCTTGCATCAGCTCTGCCCCTGAAGGTTTTTGAACTGGGCCTGGGAACCGGCCTCAACGCCCTGCTGACCATGCTGGAAGCCGGGAAGCTGCAACTGGATTTGACCTACGATTGCATTGAGGCAAATCCGCTGTCTCCTGACCTGGTTCAGGCCCTCAACTATCCCGCTTTGTTTTTGGAGCAGGAAAAGGCTGCTGCCGTTCTCCGCTTCATTCACGATACAGAATGGGATATTAGACATACCGACAGGGCTTTACATACAAAATTTACCAAATTTCGGGGAGATTTCGCTTTGTTTGAACCTGCAGGGCATTACGACCTGGTATACTGGGATGCTTTTTCGCCCGAGAAACAAGCCGGATTATGGGAAGAAAAACTCTTTGCCACCATGTATGAGCACATGGAAACAGGGGGTATTCTGGTCAGTTATTGCGCCAAAGGCGAGATTCGAAGAAGGCTGCAACGAGCGGGTTTCAGCGTGGAAAGACTGCAAGGGCCACCGGGAAAACGCGAAATCATCAGAGCCACCAAAAAATAATTTATCCCTACTCAGTGAGTTATCAGAGAGCTATCAGAAAAAAACAATCGAACCAAAAGAGAATGATCAGAAGAAAAAAGACAAATAATAGCCCGCTGACGTCAAAAGAAAAGCATACAGAGCCAGACGGCTCAATTTGTTCACTTCTGCTCCGTAGTAATGAGACAACATGACCGAAGCAGGTCCTATGCTTAATAAAAAATAATCGGCTTTATATGCCGGAAAAATAAACAGAGAAGCAAAAAAGGCCAACAGAGAAACCATCAAAAACGAAAGAGCCGAACGTACACTGATCTTTTCGGAATAAACCTGGCTTAAATAGTTGACAACAGCCAGTAAAATCAGCAAGAAAAGCATACAGAAAAAGACGATGCTTATGGGTGCTACTTCTTCAGAAAACACCCAGCCGTGTTGTAAACATGCTTTGAAAAATGCCGGAATCAACTCCAGGTTGCCGCTCAGAAACAAAACTCCCCCCAGCAACCAAAATACGGTCAAAGCCCCCATAAGCGACACCAGCCATCGTTTGAAACTCATGGTATTGACTATATTAAAAATCAGCCAAAACAGGGGAAGCAAAAAAAGCAGAGTTGGAAGGAACAAAGACGCCAGCACAATCAAAAAAGAAGCATTGTAGACCTGAGTATTACAATTTTCTTTGCGGTAACTCTCAAAAACACTGATGTAGGCCAAACCTATAAATAAGGAAGCAAAAGAACCCGGTATCAATTGATGCAAAGGCACACAGGCCGCTGCAATAAAACAGTAGATAAAAAAAGTCAGCACGCCCAGGGTGCGCAGCAATTCGTATTTGCGAACAATAAACTGAAACAGGATCGCATTGGCTACCAACAAAAGGAATTGCAACAAGACCGGCAGCCACTGGCCCGGTAAAAAATCGCTGAATAGTTTCCAAAACGGACTCAGCACCTCCTCCGAATACAGTTCTGCACTCTCAAGTGTATGCAGTACGGCACTAAAGACAACTCCCAGCACATAAAGCAGCAGACCGACTACCCAAAGGAAATTGGTACGCGAAAGGTGCTGAATGTAATTACTTCTGCTCATATTCAAAACGTAAAAGGAAGATGCAAACGAAGGAATTTGCGGCTGGTTTGCACTTTATAAATCGAAGCCGATATCGGAACGAAAATAACAAGCTTCGAAATGAATTTTGCGGGCGTTTTCGAACGAAAGCGACAAAGCCTCTGCAATGTTTTTGCCATAGGAACTGACGGCCAGTACCCTGCCACCGGAGCTAAGAATCTTTCCGTCCCGCGCTTTGGTTCCGGCATGAAAAACCAGGCTCCCGCTGACCTTATCGAGGCCGGTAATTTCTTTGCCTTTTTCGTAGGCTCCGGGGTAACCTCCCGAAACCAGCATCACGGCAACAGCGGTACGGGGATCAAATTCCAGTTTTTTCTCATCGAGATTGCCCTGAGCCACACCCTCCAGCAAATCGACCAAATCAGATTTAATCCTGAGCATGACGGTTTCAGTTTCGGGATCGCCCATGCGAACATTGTATTCAATCACATAAGGCTCTTGACCGACCTTGATCAATCCGAAAAAGATAAAGCCTTTGTAATCGATGTTTTCCTTTTGCAAACCCCGGATGGTGGGACGAATAATCCTTTCCTCCACTTTTTGCATAAAAACCTTGTCGGCAAAAGGCACGGGCGAAACGGAGCCCATGCCTCCGGTATTCAGGCCTGTGTCGCCCTCGCCTATTCTCTTGTAATCTTTGGCTTCGGGTAAAATCTTGTATTGACGGCCATCGGTAATGACAAAAACTGAGCATTCTATACCGCTCAGAAATTCTTCGATGACCACCGTCTTGCTGGCTGCCCCGAACTTACCGTCCAACATGGCGCTCAATTCTTTTTGAGCCTCGTCGATATCCTGAATAATCAAAACACCCTTGCCGGCCGCCAGGCCATCGGCCTTGAGCACATAGGGAGGCCGGAGTGTTTTCATAAAATCCAGCCCTGCCTGCACATTCTCTGCCGTCACACTCAAATAACCGGCAGTGGGAATGTTATGCCTCAGCATAAAGGCTTTGGAAAAATCTTTGCTGCCCTCCAGACGCGCCCCGCTTTTGGAAGGGCCTATAACCGGAATACCGGCCGTTAGCGGATCGGAGGCAAAATAATCGCTGATGCCCTTTACCAGAGGATCCTCCGGCCCGACCACCAACATATCGATCTGTTCTTTGAGTGCAAAATCCCTGATGGCCGCGAAATCATCCAGAGCAAGAGGCACATTGATCCCCACACCGGAAGTACCGGCATTGCCCGGCGCAATAAACAAACGCTCTGTTTTGGGACTTTGGGCAAGTTTCCAGGCCAGCGCGTGCTCCCGCCCCCCGGAACCCAACAACAATATTTTCATCCTTTTTTTTGGGGAACAAATATAGCTTAAGCGAGAGCAATAGCAAAATTTATTTTGCTATTGCCGAGCGCAGCTATATTCTTGGACGTAGTCCAAAAAGATAGGGTATATTAATATTCAAGAGCTTTGCCGAGCGAGTTTATCTTCTTGGACGCAGTCCAAAAATATAAATGAAGTGAGCGCAACACCCCAACTCACTCCACCACATTCACCAGCCCCGCCTTCTCCTTCCGCGACGAAGCCGCCGACACCGCATCCACACTCTTATCCACATGCCCAATCCTCAAAGCCGCAACCGCCCTGTAGCCTTCGGGAATCTGAAAATCCTGCTTTCTGGCATTGACCTCTCCAATGGGTCCGGTATATATGCGTGCACCCAGGCTCAGGCCCTGAGCCGCAATAAACATATTTTCGGTGGCCAAAGCGCAGTCGAAATTCACACTCATCCCCCGCTCGTCCGATTCGGGTCCGGAAATAATAATGACCACATTGCCCGGAGTCGCATTACGCACGATTTTCCCAACCAGGTCCTGGTTTTTGATTACAGTAAATTTCCAGCCTTGAGTGTTTCTGGCGCTGGGAGCTTTCATCCCGCAATCGAGAATCAATTCGATATCCTGATCCGAGACCGGTTCCGAGGTGTATGCCCTGACCGAATAACCATTCAGTATGGTATTGATCACTTCATTAGTTGCTTTCTGTCCATACACACCAAAGCAAAGCAGCAGACTAAGAATCAAAAGAGAGGTTGTTGTTTTCATGTTA